>CAZCBW010000043.1:0-25150 GCA_964497065.1 uncultured Candidatus Brevefilum sp.
TTTTGGCTGGTTTAGTTCAACATTCTTGTTCTTTAGAATTATTCAACACCCTCATATAATATCAGTTGGGCTGGGCCTCCATGGTACAATCTAATCGGGTCCGGTTCTTTTATTTGGAGATGCCGGTTTTTGCTTTAATTTGGAGAGTTTAAGAGCATGGAAGCATTGGTGGCAATATCATCTATCCTGTTTCTTTTTTGGCCCTTAATCCTTGTTTTTGGATTTTGGAATATTTTTAGCCATGAAAAAACATTGACAGAAAAGTTAAAGGTTGGTTCGTTTCGAGTTTTACTCGGTTGGGTTATTTGGGCAGGTATCATAGGTCTTTTATTTTGGCAAGGAAGGCGTCCAATAATATTTATTTATCCTGGATATAACGAAAAAATATTTTTAATTATCGGTGGTTTATTTGGCTTTCTCTCAATCAGTTGGTGGATTGATGGTTGGCTTAAACAGCGAGTTTATTTATCAAAGATTCGGGAAGTTGAAGCACTACAAGAACTTTCTCCCAGATCTTTTGAAAAATTGGTTGAAAAAATTTTTCTTGCTTATGGGTATCAAACACGACTTTCAGAAAAGTCTTTTGACCATGGGATTGATATTGTAGTCACAACCGACGAAAATGAGATTTGGATTGTCCAATGTAAACGTTACCGTGGTTCAGTTGGAGAACCAATCATCCGAGATCTCTTTGGAGCTATGCAGCATGAAAAAGCGTCCAAAGCCTTTTTAGCAACTTCTGGTAGTTTTACTCAAAAAGCACTCAAATGGGCAGAAGATAAACCAATCATCCTTTATGATGGAGAAAGGTTGATTGAATTGATAAGAAATATTCGGAAAAAAACCAATTAAACTACACCAGTATTTAATTATTAGTGATTTATAATATGGTCAGCAATTTTCTGGATTAATTTTTGCACTTCTATACCATGGTTTAGATCTGGTATAAAACTTCCCTTGGGATTTCCATCCAAAAACAGATAATGATTGTGGATCAATGCCCTAAGCCATCCCGAAGGCACGTAATCAGAGGGGAATTTCGAGTGCGGCTGGTAATCACTCATCACATTTATCTGCTGCCAGCCTTTGCCTGATTGGTAGCTATTTAGTGTATCGGGTTGGCTTGAATCAAAAATCAATACGCCAGATTTGCCCCGGATTTCTAAATAGAGATGGTCGCCTGTACCAGCTGACACACGACTTGCAGTCAGGGTACCTGCGGCACCTGTACTAGTGTCTTCAAGCAAGACTGTGGTACACAGATCAGAATTACTAGGGACGTCCTCAAAGCTCCCGCTGGTCAATGCATGGCAAATTTTTAATTTGTGACCGAAAAAGGCGACTAATAAGCTGAGCGCATGTGAACCCAAGTCTGCTATGGCTCCATTAAGAGGAATGCTTTTCAGCCGGTCAGGATGCGCTTTGCGATATTGAGGATCTAAATAACTGCTGTGAAGATATTCCACCCGAAAATGGATGGGATTGCCAAAGTCGCCAGTCTGATAGAGTTCCAATGCTTTTCTGAGAGCAGATTTTTGCAGATATTGATATCCCACCATAATCAATTTGTTGTGTGGAGATAAATTAATCAATTCAAGAGCTTCAATATCTTTAATCGTTATCCCGATTGGTTTTTCAACATAGATCCTTTGAATACTGGCAATATCTATTGCTTTTAAAAGTTGTGGTGTGTGAGTATCGTTAGGGCCAAGGATGAACAGGGTGTCTATATCATCACGAGAAAAAACTTCATCAGGTGTAATAGCTTCTTGAAAATTAAAATTTTCAGCAAAAGTTGTGCGGCTCTTGAGATTAGGTGTGGCTACGACTTGTTTATGGATTTGGGGTGAATCTTGATAATAATATCTTAAGGCGTCCAATGCGAATACGTGAGACTTGGCAATACCCCCTGCTCCCAGAAATCCAATGTTTAATTGATCAGTCAATGTGTCACTCCAAGCTAATTATTAATAATGATGTTTTAGTGCTTAATTCTCCTATGGCTTTCCTAAAGCTCACTGTTGCACTTCGTACTTGGATCTAGCTTTTTTTAGAAAATTCCCTTAACTCAAGACAAAAAATAAAAGACCGCTATCACTATCATTCAACCTAGGTAAGCGGTCTTAAAGTCGGGGCGCTGGGATTCGAACCCAGGGCCTCTTACACCCCATGCAAGCGCGCTAGCCGGACTGCGCCACGCCCCGAAGATTGAAAGTATTATAGCTGTGATCATGTGATTTTGCAAGCTTAAAAAATTATTGCAAATTTTTCGGAATAAAACCAATGGCGTAGAAGGTAGGGATATAAAGAACTCTTGATCCATCACTTCTTGCCGTCTTGTCTGAATGAAAATATTGGTTTAATTCTTTCTCATTTTGCTTTCCAGCCAGATCTGATCGAAGGATCATCCATTCCGTTTCATCTACATCGCTCTTTTGCGATTTTGTCCATTGAGCGCCGATAATTCCCACCTCAATATTCTTCAATCCACATAAATAAAAAAATTGACGAAGCTGCCGGCCCATCGCAATATCTGCCCCTTGCGTTTGCAGCGCTGATGTTTGCAGTTCGCCAAGTTTATCAAGTGGTGGAGGATAATCAATCCTAGATTGGTGGTCTGGTTCAGCCATTGCCATAACACAGCCGCCTGGTTTGGTCACCCGCACCATTTCGGTGAGCACTTTGATGGGACTCTTGACCCATAATAAGAGGTAATGGCACAAGCTGATTGAGAAATTCTGATCTTTAAAAGGCAGAGTATGCCCATCTGCTTGTGTGCAATCTATTTGATTAAGGATTTCTTTTGAGAATTTTAATACAGAAAAATCAATATCCATGCCAAAAAACCTGGCATCCATTTCGGTCATCAATTGTTCTATGATTGCACCAGTTCCTGAGCCAACTTCTAAGACTTTATCTCCAGACGAAAGCTCCAAATGTTTAAATAAATATCCTCTTAAATCCCTGGTCCAGCGTGCCTGGTCAGTATAACGCTGATGCCACTGCTCAAGATTTATTTTTTGGCTGCCATTCACGTTCAGCGAGATTCCCAGATCTTTTCCCAAGGGTCATTGAGAATATTGCCGAGCACCTTATCATACATACCCTGAGTAGGTAACACATCACCATCTGGTTCGACATAAAGCCACGCACTCCCTGCACCATCAGGAGGTTTCTGACCGGCTGTAACCTCGAGCTCTAAAGCGATAGGATTATACTTGGAATAGGGGACTGGCATATCCCAGACCAGTTCTATTTGTTGAACAGCAGCAAAATCACGCAATTTTTGCAGTTCATGGGTTAAGTCTAAATCTGTTTCAGAAAGAGATAGTGCGTTTACTCCCATTTCTGCCAACCGTTTAATATGGGTGTGGAGATCTTCACCTTTTCTCAAAGTGAGATGTACCGTTGTAAAAACCCCTTCGGTTAGTACTTTTTCCAAAACCAGCCATTCTATTGGGTTTTCTGGATCAAACACGATTAATAAATGATCCAGACCATTCAACAATAATTGTTGGCGATATTTTTCATCCATTAATTTTAAGCCGTCTGTGATCAAGCCAGTAACTAATCCTAGTTCCTCTGCCTTTAAAAGCAGTTCAGGCAGATCCTCTCGCATGGTTGGTTCTCCCCCTGTAAAAATCAAATGGGGGATACCTTTGTTGAATACTTTTGCGAAAACTTTACCCCACTCATCGGTGGTTAATTCTCTTTCAACTCGTTCTAACGGGCCGTGCTCTCGATGGCTTTTTTCTGAAACCTGGTATGTTATGGCACAATCCAATCGATAGGGTGCAGAATTTTCCCCGGTATATGGCTCTTGCCTTTCAATATCAAGATAGGTTACCGGGTCAAGGTTCGGCATATGGATTAAAGTCATTACCCGGTTATAGAAGTCCTCATAATCTTCTCGAACATAGGCTTTATCGGTTTTATAGCGATGGGAAATTTCATTTATTGCTGTGTCAACCTCTGTCTCTTGAATGATGTGATAAGCATATTCGACAGCGGTTTGGTTCAAATGCAAGATGGTTGATGCATTGATCACCAACAACCCCGAACCGTCCTTCTCAATTCGTAGATGCAACCTATATGGGATATCCGCATCTTGAGGTGTGTGGTATTCATACATGCCAGGCGTGAGAGGTTCTTTTTGAGTAAAAAAGTCTTTGATTGTGTTAACTAGATTTGGCATCTTCTCTCCATTCAGAAAGTTAGGATCGGGTTCTTGATTGGTTTCACAGTCTGGTGTTTTCTCGCTAAAGGGCATCCACCACCGCACTCCGGTAAAACCTCACAGGTCTGACATCCAACCGGGATATCTGTTCGATTACGCAGCTGAACAGACAATGGGTGTTCCCATATCTTATTCCAGGGGTCACTTAAAAGGTTGCCAAGTGATTGGTAATAAGATTGACATGGAATAACATCTCCATTGGGCTCGATGCACATATTATAAAGTGCAGCTGTACAGCCTTTAATCCCTAAATTGAGTTGCAGCGGGTTAAAGTGACAGTATTGGGTCGGTGTGTACCAGATCAACCTTTGTCCGTAGGATTGTGTGATCTGGTTTGCATTTTCCAGTAAAGCTGGCAGTTCTGATTCTTTTAGGCCAGTGCCAACATCCTCACCTTTTCCGGCATAAATTAAAGCATTTAATCCTACCGTCGGAACACCAAGCTGAGCCAGGAAATGTAAGGTTTCTTCAATCGAATGTTTGTTGAGGGTCAACATTGTGGTGTTAGTCATTAAATAAAGCGGTGATTGAATGCTGTTTTTTAGGCCGTTGATTGTCTCTACCCAGGCACCTTGCGCTGCCACCATTTGATCATGGATGACTGCATCGTGCGATTCAACCGTGATCTGCACATGGTCCAGGCCGGCTTGAATGAGGGTGTCAAGATATTCTTTGTCTGCAAGGTTACGTCCGTTGGTATTGATGCCAGTAATCAAACCCTTATCTTCTGCATATCTAACCAGTTGAGGGAGGTCATTTCGGAGCGTTGGTTCACCCCCGGTAAAGACAATGTGCGGAATGCGAAGATCCCAAACCTTATCAATGATTTTAAACCAATCTTGAGTGGATAATTCGGGGAATTTGCGTGATCGTGCGTTATAGCAATGCTGGCAGTCATTATTGCAACGGTAGGTGACAGCTAGGTCCATGCGATATGGTGCACTGGGTTTGGCAGTGAACGGTTGGGTTGTTTCAAGTGATAAATCGCAAATCAAACACGAACCATTGGGTTCAATAAATTTTTCCAATTGAAGCTCAAAATCGAGGTAATCTCTAAGTGCTTGATCTGCGGGCACGCGAAATTGCTTTTGAATGATTCTCTTTGCATCAGTATGATCAATACATTCGAGATGTAAATAAGCCATAGCAGCGGCAGTTGCATTCAATTGCACCATCCGGTTTGCATTGATGATCAGCATGCCGCTGCCATCCGGGTCTATCCTGAGGTGTAAGCGAGATTTTTCGAGGCCAGATTCTCTTTGAAAGTGGTAAAGGCCTGGTTCGGGCACAACCTTAAGAGAAAAACGATATTTGATTTGATCTATTATTGCTTTTACTGAAGGCATATTAAGTATGCATTATGAAAATGATATATCCTTGAAAGAAAATCACACTATTAATTATCTACCGCCACCGGCGCAGGCACAGGCACAACCTGCACAAGCACAGGCACAGGCACAGGAACTACCGCCGCCGCCACGAAAACCGCCGCTGCCGCTTCTGCTTGTTTGTGGGATTGGATTGGTGCGATTTGTGACACCACTTGTAAAGGTAGTCAGATTGCCCACAACACCGGCAGCCATGCCTGTTGTACCATTGATCACATTGGCTGCAAAATCGGAACCAGGGATATTGGGCAATGAGGGTTTTGCACCACCAGATACTCGTCCGGCACTTGGTGCACTTCTACCGACACTTGTCCCGGTACTTTGACGGTAAGAGGGTGAATAACGCGGCCACCACATCGGGACAAATACCGGTCCGCCTGCAAATGTGCGTCGTGTACGCTCTTCATAATCCTTGTCCAACATCGTCCACTCAAGAGTTTGATCATAATTTTCGCTTTTGACCTCTGGTGTATCAGCATCTTCAACCATCTTCCAGGCACGCCGCATGATATCTTGATAATAGGCGATGCTCTCTTTGCGGCTGAAACCTTTTATTTTTTCTGAAACTGTCTTGATTAAATCAACCATCATTTTTTGAAGGCGAGTGCGCTGTTGATTAGCTGGCAGTTTGAAGGCATTCAGAAAATCATTTTCATATGGATGAAGTCCTTCTGGCAAAGGATCTGATACTTCAAGCTTTAATGGATCTTGTTCAAGCACGGTTGCCGCCTCTTTTTTAAGCACACCAAACAAGACCATGCTCATCACCTTGTCTACAGGTTCTTCCATTAAGATAGCAGCCTCGACGGCCGTCAACCCCCGTTTGATTCCATTGCCCTCAATTTTCATTTTAGGCGGAAGATATTCCATTTTACGCTTATTGGCACCAACCGTGCCCTGATAAATAGTAAACCCAAAAATTGCGACGAAGAATAGCCCCGTTCCAAAGCAGCATATATTTTGAGAGATTGCACCAATCACAGAGAGAAAGAATGGGCGTTCACTGGGTGTAGAGACGGTTTCTGATGGCTCAGCCCTGATCGTGTCTTCAGGAACATAAGTTTTAGGGAATGCAGCACCAAAAATATACTGGGTTCTAGCATTTGCATTATTGGTGAACCATGAATAAAAAATACGGTCTTCAGCCTCGGTTCGACCAATGTCATCAGGGTCAGATGATCCTGGCCAATTACTGGGTTGATAATAGATACCTTCTTCATTGCCAGCTCCAGGTGGAAGAATGATCGTCACCCGGTATTCTGTTCCGGTGCTAACCTCAAATTGTGAATCAAACCAGGTTGGGCTAAACTGGAAACTGGCGTAATCCAGCTCCTCTTCAAAATCAAAATCGAACAGGATATTTTGTATACCCGGTATCCATACCGTAACAACACCAGACTCACCAGGTTGAATGGCATTATTGCCCAAATCTAGTGCAAATCCATTTGGAACGTAGGGAGAACTCTCAATGTCTTGGATAGCTGTACCATTAATTTCAGCATCGATATTATTCATACTGTATGCAGCAGAGGGCATCCCAATATCAACAAAATCAATGGCAGAAACACCGGGACGATTTTGAAAGGCGATATAGTACCAAAGCGATAAAGAGCCGTCTTCTTCAAGATAGGCTTCCACTTCCATCGCTGTTACTTCAAACTGATAGTTTTGTCCAAAGCCAACAGCAGGCAGGGCAAATAATCCTATGACAACGATGCTTAGAATTAAATATTTTATTTTATTCATTTTTTTCACCATTTTGGTTCTTCGGTCAGTTGGTAGGTTGTTGAGCAATGCGGGCATTCAACGACAGGTGCACCAGCGATCATTTTGACATCTTTCGATGTAATTGGTCCACCGCAGGCTTTGCATTTGATGGTGTCCATCCCGACTTGCCCAGGAAGATCAAGATTCAAATTCACAACCTGGTCTCCAGCTTTTTGTGGGGGACTGAGTTTTGTGCCAACAAAAATTAACAAAAATCCAATCCCTAAGCCGATGATGCCAATAATCAACCAGCTGGGTGATCCATCCGGGCTGAATGCACCAAGTATAAAAAGAAAGGCAAAGATTATAAAAATTGCTGCTGTGACAAACGCAATGATTTTTCCTGCTCGCATGAGGCCTCCAATTTTATAAAACAAGTTCCTTATATATTTTAGCTTAAATTTTCAAACCTATTGGCTTAATTAGAATTTATTGTGTAAGTCGGTTAGACATGGCTTATAATAAAAATTCATGAAGTTATTTCATAGTCATTAAGAGGTGGTAAATACATGAATGAAAGTCAAGTGCCTGATGTAGTTGTTGGCCGTTTGCCATGGTATTTGCAAACATTAAATCAAATGGCAAAAGAAGGTTTGCACACCATTTCATCGAAAGCCCTTGCGGCACGGCTGGGAACAACAGCAGCCCAAATCAGGAAGGATCTATCCTTTTTTGGCGGTTTTGGAAAACAGGGAACCGGTTATTCTATTTATTTATTAATTGAAAAATTACAGACCATTCTAAATTTGGATCGTATCTGGCAAGTTGCGGTAATAGGTGCTGGATCTCTTGGGCGTGCATTGGCATATTACCAGGGGTTTGCAAGTCGTGGCATTGAAATTATGCTTATTTTTGATAATGACCCTAAAATAATAGATAAAAAAATAGGCCAAATCATCGTCCAGGATGTTGCGGAATTGGAAGATGCAATACAAAAAAACAATATAGAAATTGCAATTTTAACTGTCCCAGGCAGCGCTGCCCAAATGATTGCTGAAAGATTGGTAAAGGCTGATGTGCGGGCAATACTGAATTATACGCCGGCTTTATTGATATTGCCTGAGCATATTCGGGTTCAACAAATTGATCCGGTTCTGCATTTACAGCGGATGATGTTTTATCTCGGTGATAACTGAGCTTCATCGGACAGTTTTTCGCATAAGAGCAGCAGTAAATCTAAGTTTTTAATTTTTGAGAGCTTAATATTGATGTGGATTTGTTTTTCAGGATCATGATCTCTGATTATTAACTGATTACGATGGATTTCAGGTGTTTGTAACGAGTGCCATGGAATACTTTGCTGTTCAAATTTGAGACCTTGATTATCTGCCAGTAAGTGCTTGTGAAATGGTATTGGTGTGGATCCATTCATTTTTTTTACTGCATCCATATACAGATGAGAAATGGCCCGAGCGCGAATATTATTAATCAATTCCTGCATTTCAACATAACGGTCACGAATGAAGACTTGTTTGTGTTCAGTGTTTTTAAGAACAATTTCTCTATTCGAGTAAATAATTGTCCTCCCAAATTTATAATCAATCAATCGGGTATCCATGCGGGTGATTTCTTGCCATCGAATGGTAATGATTTTTTTGCCATCATGAATAATTAGACATTCTTTGGAAATAAGAATGGAGTCATTGTGGTGGTTCGCCTGATAAATAATTATTGCTATTCCAATTGCAAAGGAGGTCAAGATTATAAATTTCGGTAAAGGCAAGCTATTAAGTAGAATTGCTCGCCCGTGAATGGATATTAAACTCCAGCTGTGAAAAATTGTATATCCTGAATATAGAAATCCAAAAAGTATTAGCAGACAGCCGAAAATAAGAAAAGCCCAATACTTAACTTGGGCTTTATGTTTTGGAAAATGGTCCTTTTGGCAGCTATTTTGT
The DNA here is from genome assembly GCA_964497065.1 of uncultured Candidatus Brevefilum sp. GTDB lineage: Bacteria > Chloroflexota > Anaerolineae > Anaerolineales > Anaerolineaceae > Brevifilum. Next base: position 9,291 of record CAZCBW010000043.1, read on the forward strand.
TTATTGGAATGCATATTATTAAGGTTTCCAATGAACTGATTAAGTACCGTTTCTTTACGGCTAGAACTTTGGGGGGAGGTTTCGTGAGAGAACATCCATCATTCCAAATGACCTGGCAGCTCCTTCAACGATACAAGTGGTTGGATTATCAACCATGTATGCGGGGATGCCAAGTGCCTTAGTTAAATAGCGGTCTATGCCTCGCATCAGTGAAGAGCCGCCACACAATGCCACACCTCTATCAATAATATCCGAGATCAATTCAGGTGGTGTTCTCTCAAGCGTATGTCGAATCGTACCAGTGATTTCTTCTAATGGCTTTTGCAGTGCCTCAACGATTTCATCAGTCGTTAATGTGACAGGTTTTGGCAGCCCGGTTACTTGGTCCTGACCTTGAATTTCCATTGTCTTTTGGTCGTCCTGCGGGATAGCCGCACCAATCTGGATTTTTAATTTTTCGGCTGTTGGCTGTCCGATCATTAACCCATATTTGCTGCGTACATAATCAATAATAGCATCATCCATTTTTAGGCCAGCTGTTCGGGTCGTCTCTGCAGACACAATTCCGTTCATTGAAAGGACAGCAGATTGTGTTGTCCCGCCACCAAGACATATGATCATGTTGCCAGTTGGCGTACCAATTGGTAGGTCAACTCCGATAGCGGCTGCAAGAGGCTGTTGAATCAGATTAACCTCTCTGCTGCCTGCACCAAGCCCGGCTTCGAAGACGGCGCGTCTTTCTACACTGGTAACCCCATAAGGTACGGTGATCATTAATTTTGGACGGAATAAGAGTAAACGACCAGTGACCTGACGAACCATTTCTTTCAAAAGGTTCTCAGTGATCTCATATTCAGCAATTACACCAAATCGCATTGGCCGATTTACTTCAATATTGTCAGGCACTCTGCCCAACATATCCAAAGCAGATTGGCCGATTTCTACAAGTTTTAATTCATCTAAAAGGATTGCAACAATCGTAGGTTCTTGAATGAGAATATTTTTCCCTTCGGCAATTCTTAGATTTATCGTCCCTAAGTCAATACCTAACTCATGTGAAAGTCCTGCCATTGTGTTTTCCTTGGTTGTCTGAATAAATTAGCCTGACGGATTGTTTAGAGGAATCTTCTGACAATCAGTGTTTGATCGAAATCAGCTATCAATTATTACCCAATTTTATCATCTATGTAAGGGGAGAATATCTTTAACTCCAAAAATCGCAAACACTCAGCTTAAGTAGAAATAGGGGTGTGGATGAGGGCTTTGCATCCAGCCATACCCCTGACCTTTCAGTTGCAGGGCAGCTTGAGCAGTTACAAAAAATCTGATTTGGGTTGGATTAAATTTGAGGATTATACAACTTAAAGCTTGAAATTGTCTGGCTACCTTGCACAAGGTATACTTACAAAGAAAATTGATGCTTTTGTTAAAGAGGAGAGAGTTCGCCCGTGGATTCAGAATTCACATATAAAAAATTGATTGATGTTGATGCTGATTTGATTTATCGTGCTTTTACATCTGCTGCTGCGTTACGGGAATGGTTATGCGATGTCAGTATAACAAATCCAACCGAAGGGGGATGGATTTATCTTGCTTGGAATAAGGGCTATTTTGCAAATGGTAATTTTACCAAATTAATTCCTGATAAAGCTGTTTCTTTCACCTGGCTTGGAAAAGACGAACCGGCAAGGTCTCATGTTGAAGTCACCATTGACAAAACTGATTCTGACAAAATGTGTGAAGTCATTCTGCGGCACTCTGGTCTAGATGAAAATAATTTTTCAGAAGAGTTGCGCCAAGAAATTGGCAAAGGTTGGGAAAAGAGCTTAGAAAATCTAAAAATGACTTTAGAAGAAGGGGTAGATTTGAGGATCACCAATTGACCTATGATCGGGATTTTTCCTATGGATTTGCCAAAACTCTCTATCTGAGATTCATCAAAATTGGCACTACCAGTAGATTATGGTGTCATCGTTTCAAATGTTGTCCCTGACTTTGGCTCAGATCGCGCAGGAATACGGGCTGGTGATGTGATTGTTGCAATGGGTGGTGAAAAAGTTCAACGAATGACAACTATGGCATCTATTATTGATAACTATTCACCAGGAGAAAAACTTGAAATTGATGTCTATCGTGGGCAAGAGAAACGATCATTTGTCATTGATACCACGCCACAAATGGCGTTAGTCCCACCAGAATCACCAGAAGAATTGGCCAAGGAAATTGAGAAGGATAGTTCAAATTTATTATTATTGCTTGAAAAAACCTTAGTTGGTGTGACAGAAGCTGAAGCATCTTTTTCATCCGGGTCAGATAAATTGTCTGTAAAAGAAACAATAGCCCACTTGATTTTGCATGAACGTGATCTCCAAGCCTGGATTAATGATTTGGTGTTTGACCTGGAGCCCTGTTGTTATCGGCTTCCTGATCATTGTTTGATTCGGCTGCGGGCATTGGTCATGATTTATCCGACTTTGGATGAGTTAATTGCAGAATTTCGAAGAAGTTTGCAGGAGACTGTAGCAACGGTTGCTTTTCTTGACGAGCAATTTACCAGGAGAAAATCTAGTTATTGGCGAATTGGTTTTGATTTATTAGAGAAAATTGTTCCCTATCAGGAATACATACTAAATCTTGAAGATGTTTTACAGGAGGCACGGCAGAATTTTTAATTGTTTTTATACCATGCTCTTTAATATGACTGCCTTCTGATTTGTTTCAGAAGGTGGGTTTTAATATTTTCCAAAAGGTGATCCCTTATAAATCTAAAATAACTGTTAGCGATGTTCACAGGATATAATAAAGCAGTCATGTTTTGGATAAGGTTTGAATCATTTGTTTATTAAATCAATAGGTACTGCTTAGTTTATGTGGAAATAGGGGATGTTGTGGGGCACCTTCGCGGCCCCACAACATCCCCGACCTTTCAGTTGTGCGGCAGACTGAGCAATTACAATAAATAAGTCACCATCGTTGAGTCAAAGGTAAAAAGAAATAGATAACAAAGGATAATATTAGATGGAAGTAGAGCAAAAATACCAGGAAGCATTGGATTTTCTATACAGCTTCATTGACTATAGTTTAAAAAGAAATTTCAGGTATGCTGCTGAAAATTTTAACCTCGATAGGATGTTTGATTTTCTACACTACTTGGATGATCCACAAAATGATTTTGGAGTCATCCATGTAGCTGGAACGAAAGGCAAAGGCTCGGTCTCAGCAATTTGTGCGAATGTGTTGGCTGCACAGGGTTATAAAACAGGGCTTTACACCTCCCCGCATATGATCGAGTTTAATGAACGCATCCAAATCAATGGGAAATTAATCTCTAAAGAGGAATTGGTTCGGCTGGTAGAAGTCCTGAAACCAATCACTGATAAAGTGCCCGAGATAACAACGTTTGAATTGGTCACAGTTTTAGCATTTTATTATTTTTCTCAGCAAAAAGTTGATTATGCTGTGGTTGAAGTTGGCTTGGGCGGAAGGCTTGACGCAACGAATATTGTCGAACCCATTGTTGCAGTGATCACATCCATATCTTATGATCATATGCAAATTTTGGGCAACACGCTCAGCGAAATTGCTGCAGAAAAGGGGGGCATTATCAAGCCAGACACACCAGTTATTGTTGCACCTCAAAAAGAAGAAGCACGTGCAATACTTGAGGAAATTTCACAGAAACAAAATGCCCCTTATATTCAGGTTGGAAGGGATTACTTGTATGCAGAAGAATCTCACAATATGGATGGGCAGAAATTCCTTGTTTGGACTTCTGAGGAGCAGCCTTTAGTGGATATGTTTGTTGAATCTGCTGGTAGGGATATCTGGAGCCCACAGCGGTTACAAATACCCTTACTTGGATTTCACCAAATCGAAAATGCTGCCACAGCTTATGCCGCCTTAAAAACTGCTGAAAAATATGGCATTAAATTATCCCAGAAAGCATATCACCAAGGGTTTTCGGAGGTTCAATGGCCGGGAAGAATGGAAATCATTCGAAAGGAACCGCCAATCATTATTGATTCTGCCCATAATCGGTATTCAGCACTCAGGTTGAGGCAGGCAATGGATGATTACTTCCCTGGGTTACCGGTTCTATTGGTGTTTGGTGCTTCTGAGGATAAAGATATCGAAGGGATGTTCCAAGAGTTGATGCCGAGGGTTAGAAGGGTGATCTTAACCAAATCAACACATCCCAGGGCAATTGAACCAGGAGAATTGGTTGAACTTGCGCATAGGTTTGGAAAATCGGCAGCAGCTATCTCTCCTGTAGAAAAAGCGTTAACCAAAGCATTGGAAGAGGCGGGCAACGAAACAGTAATATTGGTGACCGGGAGTATTTTTATCGCCGCAGCAGCCAGAGAAATATTTTTGAATAATGGTATAAAACAGCTCGATGAAGAAATCAGAGAAAAATCATCATAAAAAATGAAGATTTTGGAGTAATAATGAACGATGAACAATGGTCGACATCATCTGAGGATGATGTCTTAATCGGAAATATCCATCAGCGAACCGAAGAGTTGTATCGAATCACTAACCGTGAAGTTGACCAGGATAATGTTATTACCAGCCCTGCATTTATTCTTAAAGACGTGGTTATTTTTCCAAAAATGATTTCACCTATCTTTTTGAATCAAAAAACAGCTATTCAATCAATAGAAACAGCACAAAGTCAGAACAAAACCTTGATTGCTTTGTTTGTATCAGACGAAGAACATCCTGATAATTTATTAAAGGAGTTTTTACCAGTTGGGATAGAACTCGCAGTCGGCAGGATAATTTCCATGCAAAATGGAAATCACTCCGCACTTGTGCAAGGTCGAAGAAGGGTGGAAATTCTCAATATCGTACCTGATGAAAATCACTTGATGGTCGAGGTTAAATTGGTAGTAGATGATTACCAAATGAACCGTCGATTAAAAGCTCTAATGCGTTCATCCAGATCGTTGTTTGAACAATGTGTTGAATATAATGAAAGCATTCCAGAAGAAGCACACCTGTTTTCAATGAATATTGACGAACCTGGTTGGCTTGCTGACATGATTGCTACGTCACTTGCACTGCCCAATGATACGCGAAAAGATTTGATGATGACCGGACATCCAATTGAGCGTTTAGAAAAAGTCAATCAATTATTGGCTGAAGAGTTAGATGTACTTGAACTTGAGGATGAAATCCAGGCTCAAGTTCAAACGGAAGTAGATAGGTCTCATCGTGAGTTTTATCTCCGTGAGCAAATGAAAGCCATCCAATCCGAACTGGGTGAGGGTGACCTGTGGACACAGGAAATCATGACCCTCCATGATAAGGTTGAAAGTCACACATTTCCTGAAGCAGTCAAATTACAGGCAACACGAGAATTAAACCGTTTAAATCAAATGCCGCAGATGGCCCCTGAGGTGGGGATCATTCATACCTACTTAGATTGGCTGCTGGAATTACCCTGGCTGGAAACCAGTAAAGATAATCTAGACGTGGCTCATGCAAAACGGGTATTGGATAGAAATCACTTTGGTCTGAAAAAAGCGAAAGATCGAATTCTAGAATATATTGCCATTCGATGTTTAAAACCAAAGCGAATGCGCCAGCCCATCCTCTGTTTTGTTGGACCGCCCGGGACTGGAAAAACGTCCCTGGGGAAATCCATTGCTTCTGCATTAGGCAGAGAATTTGTCAGGGTATCATTGGGTGGGGTTCGAGACGAAGCAGAGATCAGGGGCCACCGTCGGACTTATATTGGAGCGATGCCCGGTCGAATCATTCAAACGATGCGTCGAGCAGGCACTAAAAATCCATTGTTTATGTTAGACGAAATTGATAAATTAGGTAGTGATTTTCGCGGTGACCCATCATCGGCGTTGCTAGAAGTCTTAGATCCAGAACAAAATAATGCCTTCTCTGACCATTACCTTGAAATTGATTATGATCTTTCGGATGTGATTTTTATCACCACAGCAAATTCTCTCAATAATATACCCTCAGCATTGCTTGATCGGATGGAAGTGATTGAATTTTCTGGATATATCGAAGAAGAAAAGATTGAAATCGCACGAAAATTCTTGATTCCCCGTCAGCTTGAAGAAACGGGGTTGGATTCGGATAATATTGCCTTCTATGATAAAGCTTTGATAAAGATCATCAGAGAATATACCTACGAAGCTGGCGTGCGAAATTTAGAACGAGAAATTGGCAGTGTGTTAAGAAAGATAGCCCGGTTGAAAACTGAAAAAACAGATTATCCGAAACGGATCACACCTGAATCGATTAGAAAATTTTTGGGACCTCAGCAAATGTTTGATACAGAAGCTGAAGGTGAGGATGAGGTTGGCGTAGCTACAGCTTTAGCTTGGACTGAAAATGGGGGTGAAATCATGCCAGTGGAGGTATTAATTCTGGAAGGAAAAGGAAATCTCCAGATTACAGGGCAGATTGGTGATGTGATGCAAGAATCTGCACAGGCTGCACTGTCTTATATAAAATCACGGGCTGAACTGCTTCAAATAGACAGCGACTTGTTTGAAAACATTGATGTTCATTTACATGTGCCAGAAGGGGCAATTCCTAAAGATGGCCCGAGTGCTGGAATCACGATAACAACCTCTATGATATCTGCTTTAACCGGCCGGCCAAGTTATCACCTGGTTGGGATGACCGGTGAGATCACTCTCAGGGGGCGCATCTTGCCTGTTGGCGGGATTCGTGAGAAAGTTCTTGCCGCATATCGAGTTGGTCTGAATAAAGTCATCATTCCTGAGCGGAATGAAAAAGACCTTGAAGATGTGCCTAAATCTGTCCTTGACGCGATTAAATTGGTATTGGTAAAGCATATGGATGATGTTCTGCCTGTTGCACTGCATGATCCGGACTCTCCTAAAAAACCAAAGAAAAGCCGTGAGAATAAAAAATCCGTACCTTTAGATGGGGGTACGGATGAGGATGAATAATGAAAAAGTGTGGATATTATAAGAGGTTTTCGTTCTTTTTAGACTGTGTATCCAGCACCTGTTCAGTTTCTGGCGGGTAGATATCAGTTTGAAGTGTCTTGATCCCATTACGAACCTGGCTTATTAATCGGTCCATATGAATTTCTAGGTTGGTTAAAGTTTCAAGGATATATTTATCAGCTTCTCGTTGTGTGACAGCAGCCTCTTTATGAGCCTGGTTGATGATTTCTTCAGCACGCAATTTTGCCGATTGAACCATTTCGTCACCTTCTAGTTGTTTTTCAGCTTTTTCCCGAGCCAAGGCAATTGTTCTATTAGCTTCTTCTTTGGCTTGTGCCATAATGCGGTCACGTTGTGTGATTATCTGTTGGGCTTGTTTGATTTCTTCAGGAATCGCCACACGCATTTGGTCAATGATATCTAACATCCGGTCCTCATCCACAATGACACTATGAGTCAACCAAATTGGGCGACTCTCATTGAATAACTCTTCTAAACGATCAACGAGATGTAAAATATCCATAATCACCTCCGCATAAGCAAAACGGCTATTATTTAGGTTGCAAGCGTTGTACCAATCTTAGCATATTTAATCAATTATTTCATTAATCTCGCAATGAGGTCAAGCGAACAATCCCCTGATCATTCCCTAAGGCTAAGAAACGTTGTTCCAATGCTTTTTGAACATGTTCAGGCACCATGCTGGATACATCGCCGCCTAAGGCTGCAATTTCTCTCACTGTGGTTGAAGAAAGGAAGGTATGTTCTTCACTGGTGATCAATGCAATGACATCAATTGCAGGATCAAGACGGTTATTTGCTAAAGCCATTCTGAATTCATATTCAAAATCAGAAAAAACACGTAAGCCGCGCACGATTGCCTGTGCGCCGACTTTCTGGGCAAATTTGACAGTTAATCCTGTATAAGCAGTGATAGAAATATTTTGAATGTTATTAAAAGCTTCTTTTGCCAAATTAAGACGGTCTTCTGGTGAAAAGAGAATGTTATCCTGTTCTCTGGCATACACAGCTACAATAACCTTGTCAAACAGTTCTGCTGCACGTCGAGCAATATTAACGTGGCCATAATGTATAGGGTCAAAGGTACCTGGAAATAATACGGTTGACATATCAGCTTCTTTCTCCTTCTTCTGCAGATGGCCAGAAATGCTTCATTGCATCCAACATTAATTGATGCTCTGGCGCAGATAGATTTGGATCATTTTCAAAAACTTGTTTGGCATATTTTCTGGCTTTTTCAATTAAATGAATATCCGTTAAATTTGCAAGCCGCAAGTTTGTATAACCAGATTGGCGAGTTCCTAAAAATTCTCCTGGCCCACGTTGGTTCAAATCATATTCGGCAAGGACGAAACCATCATTTGTTCTTTCCATTGCAAGAAGTCTTTCGTTTTCTGCTGCATCGTTCGTTTCAGGGATAAGTAAGCAGAAAGCTTTGTCTGCACCTCTGCCAACCCGTCCACGAAATTGGTGCAATTGAGCCAAACCAAAACGATTAGCCCCTTCAATCACCATGACAGTGGCATTAGGAAAGTCAACGCCAACCTCAATGACTGAAGTAGACACAAGAATATCAAATTCTTTGTCACGAAATTTACGCATCACGGTTTCTTTTTCATCGGGTTTCAATCTTCCGTGGACGAGCCCGAGCTTTAAGTCTTTGAAAACTTTCGTCTGAAGACGGTTGTGTTCTTCAACAGCAGCCAATGTGTCTTCCCTCTCGCCCTGTTCAACTAATGGATAAATGATAAACGCCTGATGACCGCTTTCAACATGAGACCGGATCAATGAATATGCTCGCTCTCTCTCGGTAGGATAAAGAATATGCGTGCTAACGGGCTGACGGTTTGCGGGCATTTCGTCCATTACGCTGACATCAAGGTCACCATAAATTGTCAAAGCCAATGAGCGGGGAATAGGGGTGGCAGTCATGATCAGCAAGTGAGGGTTCTTGCCTTTTTCGCGAAGTGCAGCACGTTGTGTAACACCAAACCGGTGCTGCTCATCAACTATCGCGATTTGTAAGTTCTTAAATTTGACGGGATCTTCAATAAGCGCATGGGTGCCTATGACTAACTTGACCGAACCATCAGATAGTCCTGCAAGAATTTCCTCTCTCTCTTTTGCTGGTGTATCTCCGATTAATAGATGTATTTGAGATTCTTTCATTGCACTTTGTTTCAGCTCTGGGTCGGCCAGTAATTTTGTTAAACTGCGAAAGTGCTGTTCTGCAAGAATACTGGTGGGGGCCATGAAAGCAGCCTGGGCATCTTGTTTAATCACCATAGCAATTGCAAGCGCACCGACAACCGTTTTTCCAGAGCCAACATCACCCTGCAAGAGCCTGTTCATTGGCCTGCCAGATTCAAGGTCTTCCCTTATATGGGTGAGAACTCTCATTTGAGCATTGGTTAAATCAAATGGAAGATGCTTAATGTTATCTAATAACCATTGGTCATCAACAGGATAGCGTTCAGCTTTTTGCAGTGCCCAATCGTATTTCTGGCGTAGAACGCCTAACTGAAGCAGAAATATTTCATCAAAGGCCAATCTGTACCGGGCTTTTTTCAAGCTGCTGATATCATCTGGAAAATGGATCTCTGTTAATGCGGATGGTAGGTCCATTAAATTTGCATCCGCCAGAATATATTCTGTCATATATTCCGGGATTTTTGGCGCCCATAGATTGACAACATTGAAAATTGCTCGTCGGAGCCATCGTTGACTCAAGCGTGCAGTTAGTGAATAAATTGGAACAATTCGTTGGGTATTCAGGGATTGTTTATCGAGCTCTTCATAATCCGGATGATATATAACCAACCTGCCCATGTATTGTTCAATCTTTCCAGAGACAGAAAGAAACATATTTTTGCGCAAATATCTTAACTGGAATTCCTGATTGAACCATAATAATTGAATACTGCCAGTGTCATCGGAAAGAACAGCCTGAATTATTTTTTTGTTCTTATTGCGTGTTGTGAATGCGTTAATGCTTTTCACCCAACCAACAATTGTGACTTCTTCACCGAATTTCAGGTCTTTGATCAATTTCAGTTCAGAATAATCATCATAACGACGAGGAAAGTAATAGATGATATCTTCTATTGTAAACAGCCCAAGTTTTTCAAGCAACTGAGCTTGCCTTTGGCCAATACCACGAACCGATGTTAATGGAGATCTCAACCCATTTTCGGTTAAGTCACTGGAAAAATTGTCTGGTGTGTTCCGTTTCTGGATTGTTGTATGTGATTTTTCTTGATCATCAGAATTAACTTCACTAACGATATTATCAGCACTTGGGGAAGGCTTATTTATTGCTTTGAGACTCTTGATGCCCGGGTTATCAAGAATTTCACCAATTGTTTTAATTGACTTTTCTCTTATAACAGCAGGTTGATCGGGATATTGGGAGAGTATATTGCTTACCTTTTGAATGATTTCTTCTTCAACACTCTCTGCACGAGCTTCCCCAATCCAGCTTTCAGTTAATTTTTCCAAACCGCCAACAACAGCTTTATTTGTGAACCCAAGCTCAGCTTCCAGCTTGAAGATTTTATATAATTTTTCGGTAGATTGTTGCATAATTGATGTGTTTCACCTTGATAAAATTTTCAGGTTTTACTTTTTATTTCATGATTTAATCATAACCTATAGGTCAAAAACCTTGTTATAGATTGTAACATTGGTACCAAAAAGGTTGCCTTGCGATTGATATTTAACTGAATTAATGGTTAAAAAAACAAACCTCGAATCTATTGGAGGTTTGTTGATTCTCAATGATGTGTTCTTGGAGATTATTCCAAAGCGATAATTAATTGGTAATGGGGCTGCCCACCATCATGCACTTCTAATTCGTGATCAGGGTACAGATTGCGAATTTTATCAGCAATCAAATTAACCTGCGACTGATTGATATCTTCACCATAAAAAAGGGTGATGCTTTCGTAGTCTTCAGTTTCAGCCGAATTTAAAAATGCTTCACAGGCTTCATCGATTGTGTTTACAGCTGTGACCAATTTGCCATTATGAAGCGCAATCACCTGGCCTTTTTCAACATTGACATTATCTACTTCGACAGTGCGGGTAGCAGTTGTGATCTCACCCGTTTCAACATCTTGCATAGCTTCATTCATGCCAGCTACATTTTCTTCAAAATTCGCATCGGGTATCAACCTGAACATTGCAGAAAAACCTTGAGGAACACTGATGGTCGGAATCACCGCCACTTTCTTCACGGTGATTTCTGCTGCTTCTTTTGCTGCCATGATGATGTTTTTATTGTTTGGTAAAATGATTATTTTATCTGTCGGAAGATTTTCAAATGACGCAAGAACTTCCTTGATGCTTGGGTTCATGGTTTGCCCACCGGGAATCACAGCTGCCACACCAAGGCTGGCAAATATTTGCGATAAGCCTGGTCCGGGGGATACGGCAACAACTGCCGTTTCACCTGGCTCCACGTTGGCTAACTTGAGCTTTGGTGATTTCTTTTTTTCCTGAGCTTCCATCTGGGCCATCAGGTTTTCCATCATCACCTTTTGTATAGTGCCCAATGCCATGGTGTGATCGATTGGTTGGTAGCGGTTGTCAATCGGGACATGAATATGCATACGGTACATCCCATCACCTTCACCAACCTGGATAGAAGAACCAATTTTACTAAGCTCTTCGTAATAAGTCTCCAGATTAAAAGTTGGTTTCGGTGCGAAGTCAATCACAACCTCGTAATCCTGACCAGGCTCGATACTCTCCATGGCGTCCTCCAGATTCATATCTGCTAGGGGAACGACTTCAGTATCGGCTTTATCAAGCTGTTCCCCATTGATAAAACGCCACATGCCTTGAAAAATGCACAGCAGTCCTTTGCCGCCTGAATCAACAACCCCAGCTTGTTTTAGAATAGGTAATAAATCAGGGGTTCTTTCCACCGACGCATGGGCTGCTTCAACGATATCCGCGAGAACTTCTGTGAAACTGGATGTTCGCTGAACTGAAGCCTCAGCTTGAGCTGCGATGTCACTGATGACCGTGAGAATTGTACCTTCTACAGGCCGGACGACACCCTTATAAGCTGTGATTTTTGCTTCTTTTAATGCATTAGCCAGCAGACCAACATCCATAGTGGGTTGTTCATCAAGGGCTCTGGCAAACCCCCGCCAAATCTGTGAGAGAATTACACCTGAATTACCCCGAGCCCCCATTAATGCACCTCTTGCCAATGTATGTGCTAACTCTCCCACATTATTAGTTCCTGAACTTTCAATTTCATCGAATGCAGCCTGCATTGTGAGCATCATATTGGTACCGGTATCACCATCCGGTACAGGGAATACATTAAGGCTGTTGACAAGTTGTTGGTTTGTTTTCAACCATATCATCCCGGCTTCAACCAATGTTTTCAATCCTAAGCCATCTATAGGTATAGACACTAATTGATGCCGTTCTGATTCACTTAATTTAATTAATTCAGCAGCACTCATAATTCTCCAAAGAAACACGCGATAATTTCATTTTTACCAATAAAACCTGATTTTCCACTAGTCCATATTGCTGATACGCAGCCCGCGCACATGCACATTGATGCGTCTAACAGGTAATCCGACAGTTTTTTCAACATTGTATTTGACACTGCTGGCTATACTGTTGGTGATTGTTTTGATTCGGGTGCCATATTCAACGATGATATACAGGTCAATTAATAAGCCATCATGTTCGTAGGCAACTTCGACCCCATATTGAAAATTCTTAAACAAAATCTTTTGGACTTTATCAAAAAATTTTTTTGGGGCTAAACCAACCACGCCATACGATTGCAAGGTTGACTGTCTGGCTATTGAGGCAATAGCCTCTTTTTGGATCAAGATACTGCCTAATTCATTGTGAAGATTTTCAGTTTCTGACATATTTTTTCACCTGATTTGCTTGTGGCTTTAATTAGTCTATGGTAGAATAAAAAGCTGTTTGGTTGGATAATAACCAAACCAGTTAATTATATCTTATTTTTGAAAGGACAACAGCATGGCTATCTGTGAAAAATGTGGCAAAAAAACCACTTTCGGCCATAATCGCAGTCACTCGATGAAAGCGACCAAGCGACAATTTAAACCTAACCTTCAAAAGGTAACAGTTTTCGAGCATGGGAAGTCAACCCGTAAAACGTTGTGCACCCGTTGTATTCGGACATTGGTAAAATCCTCTAATTAGGGTTAACACGCCGAAATGGCATAAGTCGCGGTGAATAAACCGCGATTTTTGCTTAAAGGCCTTATTTAGCAAGTGCATTTCTTAAAGCTTGAATACCTGCTGCAATACCATCTTGATGCCCAAACACTGCAGAACCAGCAATGAAATTACTTGCACCAGCTTGATAGCAAGCCTTGATTGTTGCACTGCTGATACCCCCATCTACCTGAATCTGGGCTGATGATTGAGTCTCATCCAAAATAGATTTGGCTCGTTGGATTTTGTCAAGCATTGATTCGATAAATGCCTGGCCGCCAAAACCAGGGTTTACAGTCATCAATAGCAACAAATCAAAATCGTGGGTTAGTTCACGGATTGCATTAATCGGTGTACCAGGGTTTAGCACTAATCCGGGAGACATGCCAAGTTCACGAATGCTCTGTAATGTTCGATGAATATGCGGACAAGTTTCAAAATGTACGGTGATACTGTTTGTCCCAGCGTCCGCAAATGTTTTGAGATGTTTTTCGGGCTCCACGATCATTAAGTGGACATCAATTGGCAGGTCGGTGACTTCACGTACTGCTTTGACCACCAATGGCCCAAATGTGATGTTAGGCACAAAACTGCCATCCATAATGTCGACATGAATCCAATCAGCACCAGCTAAACTGGCTTGCCTGACTTGGTCGCCCAGTGATTTCATATCAGCAGAAAGGATTGAGGGTGCAATGATAATAGACATAATTGAATATTACCTTTAATTTCAAGCTAGGGGTTTATGGAAAAATAAATGAAAAGCCAATAAGGGATTAATCCTAAAACAAATGTAAATGCCATCAAACCTAGTATCCAGGTTAACCAATCTACCGGTGCGTCGTCTGTTTCTTCAGATAACAAGATTTCATTTGAATAGGAATGTTGAGATTCAATACTACTGCGTCTAGCAGTTGGTTCGGGGGTACGAGAAATAGTCTGGTTGGAATTATTTAATTTTGGCAGAACGATGGGACCAGTTTTATCTTCATTGAGATTATTGAATGATATTAGCACTCGTCCTAATTGGTCTGCTGTCCTGTAACGGGCGGATGCTTCTTTGGAAAGCACCTTTAATGTTATCTCATCTAACGCTTCTGGAATATTCGGATTAATCCTGCGAGGTGGGATTGGGGCTTGAACACGATGTAAACGAGAAAGCTCTGCTGCTTCACTGGCTTCGAAGGGAAGTTTCCCGGTTAACATTTCATATAGGATGACCCCCAAAGAGTAAACATCTGAAGCCGGGGATGGTGCGCTGCCGCCTGCTTGCTCTGGCGAAAAATAATGAGGTGATCCCCACACAACTTCACTTTTTTCCTCCGGATGGATGGTCGCCAAAGCCCTGGCAATCCCAAAATCGGTTACCTTCAGCCTAAAATCCTTTGACACAAGCATGTTATGCGGTTTAATGTCACAATGAACCAATCCAGCTCGATGTGCATAGCCAACACCTGCACAAGCCTGAGCCATCAGACCTACAGTGTCTTCAATGCTGAAGCGTCCTTTTTCTCTGATCAGTGATTTGAGGTCGGTACCATCAATAAACTCAATGACAATAAAAACACGATCATCATCAATCCCAAAATCATACACGGTGACGATATTGGGATGAGATAAGTTGGCAGCAGCTTTGGCCTCTTGTTTGAACTTTTCACGGAAATCGCTGTCACCAGAGAAATCATCTCGCAATATTTTAACCGCGACCGTGCGTTCCAACATCTGATCGATGGCTTTGAATACAACTGCCATCCCGCCTGTTCCGATGGGGTCAATCAATTGGTAACGGTTATTTAGTAAACTATCTTTTTCAATCATCATTAAATATTATATTAAGAATTATAACATAGGCATCAGGAGGTGATGGTTCTGCAATTTGTTTACTGCAAAAACGAAACAGCATAGTTCTACAGCCTAAAAATAAGTTTGGATAAGAAATGTGACAGAGTGGACAAATTTTACCCTAGATGCGCTATAATAACGAAGTGTTCTGAAGTACTTTGTCAATTGTGATGGTGCCAATGGCTCAACCAACATACAAAATCAACATTAAATCTTTCCTGAACCCGATCACGCTGATTACCGGGTTTATTCTAACGGTTGGCTTGGTATTAATGACGTTAATAATTTTATTTTTGGGAAGGCAGCCAGCATTAACCAATCAGGCTACGCCGCAGATTACCATGATTGCGGCTCCGACAATGACACCAAGGCCTGTGGAACCGACGATCACTATGACACCAACACAAACCTCAATACCGATTTTACCTGAAGGTGTTGTCGGGGTAGGCAGGTATGTACAGGTGTCCGGAACAGACGGTGCTGGATTGCGTATACGGTCAGAGCCAGGCTTGAGCAGTGATATTAATTTCACGGCAATGGATGGTGAAGCTTTTTTGGTGATTGCTGGACCAACTGAACTTGATGGATATGTTTGGTGGCACCTTGAAGCCCCGTATGATGAATCACGAAATGGGTGGTCTGCTGGTGCGTTTTTATCAACGATTGAAGAAGAACCGGACAATATTGGTGATTAAAATATCATCACTTTGCTGTAATAAGATATATTTAGTATGAAAATCATGTAACTGCTCAGGCTGCCTTGCAAATGAAAGGTAGGGGGTGTGGTGTGGCGGCAAAGCCGCCACACCACACCCCCTATTTTTTCATAAG
>CAZCBW010000044.1:0-24670 GCA_964497065.1 uncultured Candidatus Brevefilum sp.
TCGGGATGGGAATCCCAGTCTATGCCTTGAGCGCAGCCCTCAGCTATTTTGATGCTTACCGCACTAAACGGCTTCCAGCCAACCTGACGCAAGCCCAGCGTGATTATTTTGGGGCTCATACTTATAGAAGATTGGATAAGGAAGGTACCTTTCACACCGAGTGGCAGGATTAATCAGAAATACTTAGTAACTACTTAGCTTGTGAAAAAATAGGGGGTGTGGTGTGGCGGCTTTGCCGCCACACCACACCCCCGACCTTTCATTTGTAAGGCAGCCTGAGCAGTTACAATTCTTATATAAAAATGGAAAATCTAGATTTTCCATTTTTATATTCTTTTAAATTGGACAGGAAGGTAAAAATCCACAGCTTTACCATCGGCATATTCAAGCGCTGAGCGGATGATCTCATTATAGGTTGGGTGGGCATGAATAATTTTAGTAATGTCGTGGATATCTGTCTGGAGTGCGATCATATTCGTCAGTTCCTGTTGAATTTCGGACACCATATATCCGATTGCCTGTGCAGCCAGCAGTGTGTTATTCTTGATCCAAAGTTTGATAAATCCTTCGGTATGCTCCTCGATATTTGCCCTCAAATTTGAATTAAAGGGGACTTTTACCGTTTTTACATCGGTCAGGTCATTTGGAACGGAGCCAACACTGATGATCTCAGGCAGGCTGTAAACAACGGCAGGTACCACATCGTAATTCATCATGGTAGGATCATTGTCACCCCTCATGATATTCTCAGCACAAATAATCCCTTGTTGGATGCCGCAGTGAGCCAGGATCGACTTTCCGGTCGCATCGCCGATCGCCCAGATGCCCGGTACTGAAGTCTGGAGCGTATCATCCACACCGATGCCTGCCTGGTGATATGTAATACCCAGTCGTTGATACTGTTCTTCTTGCAGGACAGCTTTTCTTCCGATAGCAACAAGGTTTAACTCAGATTGAATTTCAACCGTATCATTTGTTTCTAAGTTGACTGCTTTGAGGATGCCGTTGTGAAGCTCTGTGACTTTGTGATTGGTCAGAATTCTGACGCTATTGGCTTCCATGATTTTGGAAATTTCTGCAGAGATATCGGTGTCCATCATGCCCAACACCCTTGGGAGAAGTTCAACTATGGTGACCTTGCTGCCGAGGTTGGAGAAAATTGTGGCAAATTCCAGGCCGATCACGCCGCCGCCGATAATTGTGAGGGATTCAGGTAAGGAATCAATTGTGATTAACCGGTGGCTGCTGACGACAGAAGTATCTGATGGATCGATAAAGCTCGGGATCAAAGCTTTAGAGCCGGTTGCCAGGACGATATTCTCTATGTTCAGTGTTGCCTCTTCGCCTGTGTAAACCATTTGTTCTGTATCATAGTTAAAATGACCATTTTTCACCTTAACAGATTTCGGATTGAGAATTTCTGCTTCACCGATATAAATATCGACTTTAAAATGATTGAGCAGGTCTGTGATGTATTCTCGTGTTTTTAGGACCACCGAATTTCGCCGTTGAGCAATCTTTGAAAAGTCAATATGGACATCCCTGACATCGATCCCGTACTTTCCGCAATTTTTTACTTCTTCTACAATTTTTGCTGATTCAATCATCGCTTTACTGGGTGTGCAGCCCCAGTTTGTGCAGATGCCGCCGATATAATCGCGCTCGATGATTGCCACTTTACCTCCCAGTTCTGCAATTCTGATCGCGCAGCTGTGCCCGGCAGGGCCGGCACCAATAATCACCGCATCATACTGTTTCATCTGACATCCTTTTTGAACCTTAATGGTAAATATGACTAATTAGACAATTATACACCGAAATAGAATCAAATTTCAATCATTAAATGTTAATGTCTTATAACAAGATTGAAAAAATCCTGGTTAAGTATTTACACCCTATTCACAAACTGTTAAATATGGGTTACAGAAGTGTTAATTTAGATTTGTTACTATAAATTTGTCGGACAAATTCTTATTAGATCTTCATAAAGGAGAAAAATGCGTCGTAACTTTTTAAATGTAACAATATTGGTCTTGGTCATGGTCGTACTGGCAGCAGCCTGTACGCCAGACCTCAGTCTCGAGCCAGAAGCAGTTGTGGAAGAAAGCCCTGCTGAATCTGTTGACCAAGGAGACCAGGTAGAACAGGATGCAGCTGATACCAGCGGCTCTGGTTCTCTGTCTGGTCAGATCCAGGTCGCTGGCTCAACGACGGTTCAGCCGCTTTCAGAAAAGCTGGCATTAGCTCTTATGGCTTTGAATCCTGACCTGGTGATCGAGGTGCAGGGCGGCGGCTCGAGCGTCGGTGTGACAGCCGCAGGTGAAGGAACTGTGAACATTGGTCAGGTCTCGAGAGATATCAAAGGTTCAGAATTTGAGATGTTTCCAGATCTGCAAGTGCACACAATTGCCTTTGACGGCATCGCCATCGTGACCCACCCCGATTTAGAACTGCCCTCCATCACACTGGAAGAAGCAAAATTAATTTTTGCTGGTGAGATCACCAATTATGGTGATGTTGGCGGGCCTGATGCCGAGATTATCGTTGTCTCGCGGGAGGAGGGTTCCGGCACTCGGGCAGCCTTTGATGAGCTGGTGCTCGAATCCAGTGATCCTGAAATGAACATGGCTGAGACAGCATTGCTGCAGCAATCGAATGGACAGGTTCGTACCACAGTCGCCACGACCCCCAATGCTATTGGTTATCTCTCTTTCGGTTTTCTGGATGAGAGTGTCAACCTGGTGGCAATTAACGGTTTTCAACCGACTGTAAATAATGTTCTAGCAGGGAACTATCCGGTCTTCCGACCGCTGAACCTGACCACCCTTGGCGATCCAGATGAGCTTTCACAGGCTTTCATCGACTTTATCCTTGGTGAAGCAGGCCAGGCAATTGTATCGGAAGACTACATTCCTGCTGTCAGCGATACAGTTGGCTATGAACCACCCACAGATTTATCTGGTCAGATCCAGGTGGCAGGCTCAACCACGGTTCAGCCGCTTTCAGAAAAGCTGGCACTGGCGTTTATGGATTACAATGCCAACCTGGTGATCGAGGTACAGGGCGGCGGCTCAAGCGTCGGTGTGACAGCCGCAGGTGAAGGAACTGTGAACATTGGTCAGGTCTCGAGAGATATCAAAGGTTCAGAATTTGAGATGTTTCCAGATCTGCAAGTGCACACAATTGCCTTTGACGGCATCGCCATCGTGACCCACCCCGATTTAGAACTGCCCTCCATCACACTGGAAGAAGCAAAATTAATTTTTGCTGGTGAGATCACCAATTATGGTGATGTTGGCGGGCCTGATGCCGAGATTATCGTTGTCTCGCGGGAGGAGGGTTCCGGCACTCGGGCAGCCTTTGATGAGCTGGTGCTCGAATCCAGTGATCCTGAAATGAACATGGCTGAGACAGCATTGCTGCAGCAATCGAATGGACAGGTTCGTACCACAGTCGCCACGACCCCCAATGCTATTGGTTATCTCTCTTTCGGTTTTCTGGATGAGAGTGTCAACCTGGTGGCAATTAACGGTTTTCAACCGACTGTAAATAATGTTCTAGCAGGGAACTATCCGGTCTTCCGACCGCTGAACCTGACCACCCTTGGCGATCCAGATGAGCTTTCACAGGCTTTCATCGACTTTATCCTTAGCAGCTTTGGGCAAGAAATTGTGGCAGCGGATTATATCCCTGTCCGGTAAAGATAAATAAATCTTTCCTGTTGTAAGTGACGGGAAAACACAATTGAATATGGAGGCGTACAGCTGAGCATGTGTACGCCTCCAGTATTGAGAAATGGCAATCTAATGAAAAATTCAGAATTTATAATTAAAAAACCTTTGGCTGTCAAGATCATCATCGTCGTGTTTTCATCCGTGCTTGGTCTGGCATCCATAATAGGTGTGGTGACAGCTGTCTTTCTCTTGTTAAATCCTGATTTGGTCAGAATTTTGCCAGAAAACTTATCAATTATTAACGTAACTTATTTTATCTTAACATCATTATTGGCAGGCATCTTTACAGGTATTATTGCTTGGGGTTTTTGGCGTTGTCGCAATTGGGCCAGGGTGGTCTTATTATTAAGCCTTAGCCTATTTATTTTGTTTAATTTTATTTCGATCATTTTTGCTATCCTCACAACAATTTTTGCAGGGGTAGCGGTTGTGCCGGTCAGGGCAATCTTTCAAGTGATTGGCAGCGGTTTATTGTTTTTCCTGGTCAACTCTGCCACACCAATCTTGCTGGTTTTCATCCTTGTCAAGCTCGATCAATATTTTATTGAAAGCGCGCGCCAGCGTGATTTTTTTGAACGCACGGTACGATATGTTTTATTGGGAATGGCATTGAGTTCAATTGTGGTGGTGATCTTGATCTTCCTGTTTACATTGACCGAAGCATGGGACTCGATTCAATCGATTGGGTTGGAAACAATGCTATTGGGAACCATTTGGCGGCCTGGTTCGATCATCGGGGCAGAGGGAGCCCAATATGGTCTTGTGCCAATGATCCTCGGCACAATCCTCAGCACAATTGGCGCAGTAATCATCGGTGTACCTTTATCGATTGGAACGGCCATTCTTTTAGCCGAGGTGGCACCGCCGGCTGTGCGAGAGATCTTCCGACCTGCGGTGGAACTGCTGGCCGGAATACCCTCAGTCGTTTATGGTTTGTTTGGCATGGTTGTGCTGGCACCCCTGATTCGCAATATTGATGTGCCTCGCAATACAGGTTTTGGCTTGTTGAATGCTTCAATTGTTTTAGCGGTCATGATTATCCCCACAGTAGCCAGCATCGCAGAAGATGCAATTCGGGCAGTACCAAAGGAATATAAAGAAGGCTCATTAGCACTGGGTGGGACGCATTGGCAGACCATCACCGGGGCGATTTTACCTGCCGCCCATTCCGGAATATTGGCAGCGATTATTTTAGGTGTTGGCAGAGCGCTGGGTGAAACAATGGCAATGATCATGGTGATTGGTAATTCGATTGCCATACCCACACCTTTGACGAATAATCCACTCACCCTCTTTCTTAATACAGCCAGGACCTTAACCGGAAATATTGCAGTCGAAATCAATTATGCGGCTGGGGCACATCGCTCAGCGTTGTTTTTCACCGGTGTATTGTTATTTGTGATGATTTTAATTATCAACAGTACAGCTCGCTTTTTATTGCGAAATAAACAGGAAGGCTAATTTTATGGAAAACGAATCGGTCATCAGCCTTGCAAAAAACCACCGAAATCAGAAAAAAGCCAGGTTAAATCAGCGGATTGGTTTTTTTCTTGTCTGGGCGTGCGGGTTTGCCGCACTGGCTGCTGTTTTTTGGATTGTCGGTTATGTGCTGGCGCAGGGTTTTAGAGAAATCAATTATGAATTTTTGTTCACCCGGCCTGCCGGCGGAGTTTCAGGTGAAGGGGGAATCTCAACGACAATTGTCAGTACGGTTTACCTTGTGGTCCTGACGCTGGCAATCGCCGTACCATTGGGAGTGGGTGCTGCAATTTATCTGGTGGAATATGCTGGTGACGCGGTCAAAGAAAGCAAATTGTTGGCGTTCTTGGTGAGAGCTGCGCGTACCGGGGTGGAGCTGCTGGCCGGCGTGCCGTCGATTGTATTTGGCCTTTTCGGATTTTCATTGTTTGTGATTTATCTGCGTTTGGGCTTTTCATTGCTGTCTGCCTCTCTGAGCGGGGCGGCATTGGTGCTGCCGACGATCATACGTACCAGCGAAGAAGCCTTACTGACAGTCCCCCGATCTTATCGTGAAGGCAGTCTGTCATTGGGGTCAACTCGGTGGCACACGATTTTGAATGTTGTCCTGCCCTCGGCAGTCCCTGGTATTGTCACCGGAATTGTGTTAAGTGTAGGCAGGATCATTGCAGAGACGGCCATTTTCTGGGTCACATTAGGGGGCAGCTTTTACCTGCCGCAATCGATCATGCACTCAGGCAGGTCTTTGGCCTTACATGTGTATATGTTGGCATCCGAAACGCGCGCGTTTGAAAAGGCCATGGCAACCTCGGCTATTTTGATCATCACGATCATCATATTGAATCTGATAATCACTTTGCTTTCTCGGCGATTATCTACAAAGCTTGCGGGGAAACAATCATGAAAGAATCCCACGGGATCACCAATAAATTTACTGTTCGCAGCCTGGAAGTGTTTTATGGTAAGTTTCGAGCTGTCAAAGATATCAACCTGTTGGTAAAGGCTAACGCTATCACAGCAATAATCGGCCCGTCAGGATGCGGAAAATCGACTCTGCTGCGGGTTTTCAACAGGATGAATGATCTGATCCCGAGTGTGACGATCAACGGTGAAGTAGAAAAAGACCATATCAACATCCTTGACATGGATATTGTTGACCTGCGCAAAACCGTCGGGATGATCTTCCAACGGCCGAATCCCTTCCCGAAGTCGATTTTTGATAATGTTGCCTATGGCCCGAGAGCTCATGGAATGAAAGTACACACCCAGCTGGAACCGCTGGTTGAAAAAAGCTTGCGGCAGGCCGCCTTATGGGATGAAGTCAAAGATAAATTGCATCAATCTGCGCTGACACTTTCTGGCGGTCAGCAGCAGCGTTTATGTATCGCTCGGGCGCTGGCTGTGTCACCAGAAGTGCTGTTAATGGATGAACCCGCCTCTGCCCTTGACCCGATTGCCACATTGAAAATTGAGGAGTTGATCCAGGAGCTCAAGCAGAGTCTGACCATCCTTATTGTGACCCATAATATGCAGCAGGCGGCTCGAGCGTCGGATTTCACGGCCTTTTTAACGATGGATGAAGACCGGGCAGGTTACATGGTTGAATATGGTGAGACGTCACAGGTATTCATCCGGCCGAAGGAGAAACTGACCGAAGATTATATCTCGGGTCGGTTTGGGTAAAACAGCCGTTTGATATTCAAGCTAAATTATATGGATAGTATCCTCATGAAAAGTTGTTTATATTGATTTCGGCTGGGCTCTGGAGAAAATATTAGCCGGCAGTCCCCGGGTATCTGTTTGCACACAAAAGAGATTCCCTGCATGGGGCTGGTTTTCTAATTCTGTCTCTGATAACCCAATGGCAGCTGTGGTGATGAAGAGCTGATTTAAGTTTGAGCCGCCAAAGCAGCAGGAGGTCACCCGCTGTGCTGGCACTTTGACAAAGCCGATTTGACTGCCAGAAGGATCGTAGCGAACCACCTGCCAGCCGTTCCACTGAGCACTCCAGATACAACCCTCAGCATCGACACATAAACCGTCCGGGACAATCTCACGGGCATCTTTGGGCAGCTGGACAAAAATATGCTGGTTAGAAATCTCTCCTGTTTCTTGCGTATAGTCAAATGAATAAATCGTGCTTCTTCCAGAATCGGTATAATACATCCTTTTTCCGTGCGGGCTCCAATCAAGCCCGTTGGAGATGCCGATGCCGGTGAGCATGGTACGAGGCGAACCGTCTGGGTCTACTCGGTAGAGTGCACCTTCCTGTAAACCAGTATCGATGCTGCCTGCCCAGAACCTGCCGGCAGGGTCGACCTTGCCGTCGTTAAGGCGAACCCCTTTACGAGGTGGGAGGGGGTTCCAAGTATAGGTTGGTTGATCCTGTTCTTGCAGCCAGAATGCGAACCCTTTCCCTGTGGCTAGTATCAACCCACCGTCAGAGCAAAAGCCAAATGCCCCAAGCGTGGTGTCGATTGGCTCATAGGACCAATCATCCAGTGAGTGGTTTGACCGGTACAGCCTCCCGTGGTCGATATCAACCCAATAGAGAATTTGCTCAACGGGATGCCACAGCGGACCTTCACCCAGCGTGAGGTTGAGATTGAACAACGGTTCTGCAGTCAATGTTTTCATCATGGTTTTATAAACAATTATAACGATGAATTTCAACCTTGTTTTTCTGGCTAAATTCGTCTTAAGGATCATTTATTGTGTGGAAACAGACGAGTGTTTTTAACTTAAATCAGGCTATAATTTCTGAAAAACTAACGTGCGACCTTGAAGGAGGCAGCCATGATCCATTCCGATTTACCTTTAATTGACCTTCACCGCCACCTGGATGGCAATGTGCGGCTTGCAACGATTCTTGAGCTGGGGCAGCAGCATGGGATAGAACTGCCGTCTGACACGCTGGAAGGGTTGCGGCCTTATATTCAGGTGAGCGAACCGGAAACGGATATCATGTCGTATTTTCAGAAATTCACCTGGATGGTCTCGGTGTTTGCGGATTATGATGCCTGCCGACGGGTAGCCTATGAGAACGTGCTGGACGCCAAAGCCGAGGGGTTGGATTATATCGAGCTGCGCTTCAGCCCCTGGTTCATGGCTGAACCCCATCAGCTTGACCCGGTTCAGGTTTCCGAAGCGGTGATTGACGGGTTCAAGGCCGGGCTCAAAGAGACAGCACCACTGAAAGCAAATTTGATCGGCATCGTCAGCCGCACCTATGGTGTCGAGATAGGCTGGCGAGAGCTGGATGCGCTGCTGGCTTATAAAGACGAGATTGTTGGGCTTGACCTGGCCGGAGACGAGGTCAACTTCCCGGCTGCTTTATTTATCGATCACTTCAAAAAAGCGCGCGATGTTGGGTGGGGAATTACCGTGCATGCTGGTGAATCGGCTGGAGCAGAGAGTATCTGGCAGGCGATCCGTGATTTGGGCGCGACCCGCATCGGCCATGCCATCAGCCTGATGGATGACCCGGCATTGGTGGATATGATGCTGTCAGAGCGCATTGGGATAGAAGCGAATCTGACCAGCAATGTGCACACCAATTCTGTGGCTGGGTATGCTGAACATCCCCTCAAAACCTGGCTGGATTTGGGTTTACTGGCAACGCTCAACACAGATGACCCGGGAATCAGCCCGGTTACACTCCGTGAAGAGTTTGAATTGGCAGCTCCACAGGCTGGCCTGACCCCGGAAGACACACGCAAGGCGCAGATGAATGCGCTTGAGGTGGCGTTTCTAACTGAAGTTGAAAAAGAAGCTTTGAGATATATAAAAACCGATATCTCAACAAAATAAGAAATTTAGGAAAACGATTCTTTAAACTCCCGTACCGCTTTGGGTCCGTTTCTCTCCAAACCCTGGTAAAAGGCCTGGCGGTCTTGATTACGGTAATCAAGCCTGTGCACATTAAAGGGTGCCAGTTGTTCACCCAGTTTGCGCCGTTGGATGACTTCAGTGAAATAGGCTAAAGCATTTTTCACACTGTTGGCATCCGACCAGTCAGATTTATAAACCGCAATGCCTGAACGATTGAAAATCCACGTCATATTCGGCATAGATCCGTAAGCACGGTGGCAGGCACCGTCCAGCGCGTCCAGAATTATTGGGCGTGTGACGCCTAATTTGTCACGCAAATCCATGGCATGTTCATACTTTTGAGCCATCGAAGTCAAATGGGGGTAATTTTCTCCAGGATGCGCTTCATGGGTGTAAAGAAAGAAAGACCCAACCCCTTGCTTAGAAAACTGTTCTGCTATTTCATTCATGGATGACGCCGCCATCCCGCAGTATGGTCAGGTGAAGCTTCCAAATTCTACAACAGTTAATGTGTGTTCAGACCATATGTCACTAAGCCTTGTTTCACTTTGGTCAAGGTTCCATACAGGGAAATCCGGTGCTGGTTTACCGATTATTGGGCTTGATTCAAAATTCATCCATCGGGTAAACTTTTCCGGAACAAATTCGTCATAGTTGTATTGTAAAAGCAGTTCTTGATTAGCCATTGATTTCCTTTGCCAGTTAATAGTGGGTTCACTTTTGTCCTGATTTGAAATTTTACCGCAATTGAATTGGTTCAGTAAGACTCCTTGTTTAATCAACGTCTTAATAAATGATGGAGACAATTCAATGACACAAAAAATTGAACCGAAAATTGATCAAGAAGTGAAAGATAATTTTATTAAAAAACACGGACAGAAATTGATTGCCATGGTATTTTGGTTGGGGATATTGGCTGCTTATCAGTATTTTACAATCAAAAACAATCTTTCACCACTTGATTTGGTGCAAAATTTTTTAGACCTACTTAACCACAGGATATGGGGTCCGTCGATCTACATCCTGCTTTACGCGATTCGCCCTTTGATTTTGTTCCCATCCACATTATTGACAATCGCAAGCGGATTTGTTTTCGGACCGGTACTTGGGGTTATTTATACCATCATTGCAAGCAATATATCATCGACAGTGGCATTTTTTGTTGGCCGTTATTTTGGAAGTGATTTACTCCAAGATGATGGGTCAGACCATTTGATACAGCGTTATGCCAGGCGCATGAGAATGAACAGCTTTGAAACTGTGATTATTATGCGTTTTATTTTCTTGCCATATGACGCTGTCAGCTATCTGGCCGGATTTTTACACATCAATTACTGGTCATTTATCTTAGCCACAGCACTTGGATCTATACCAGGAACAATCGCTTTTATCGGGTTTGGCGCGTCAATCGAGAGTTTCACTGGCGTTCTTCCTAATCTCGATCCGGTCACATTTGGAGTGTCATTGGTGATATTGATCGTGAGCCTTATTCTCTCACGTGTATTCAAAGAAAGGGAAAAAAATAAAAAATGAAAACTGAACATTTTCATACAGTCATTATTGGGGCAGGTTCTGGTGGTATGACGGTTGCAGTTGGTTTATCTGGTCTGGGCAAGAATGTTGCGCTTGTGGAGGCGAACCAAGTTGGTGGTGACTGCACCAATGTGGGCTGTGTACCATCAAAAACGCTCATTCACTTAGCGGATCAATTTACTCCGGATACAAATATAGATGAGATAATGCAGACGGTCATCAAAAAGCGGGATGCGTTGAGAGAAGAAGAAACTGAAGAAGTCAAACATATCGAGAATTTAACCTTTATAAACGGTTTGGCAAGTTTTATCTCGCCAAATACGCTATCAGTAGAAAGAGATGGAATTGAGCGTGAACTGACGGCAGATCATATTGTGATTGCCACCGGTGCACGCCCCCGCTGGTTAAATATCCCCGGTTTACCTGCAGATCGAGCATTGACCAATGAAAGTTTATTTGATCTGGAACATTTACCAGATCACCTGGTCATTGTTGGTGCAGGCGTGATTGCTGTAGAGCTGGCATTTGCTTTTCGTAAGCTTGGTATTCGTGTGACGATGTTTGCATTAGATGAGCGACCGTTGATGACGGCAATACCTGAAGCGTCAGAGGTTATTGAAGCGGAACTTGAAAAAGCAGGCATCATTACTTTTTACAATACAACAGCTAAAGAATTCAATGATTCCAGTCATACACTTACTTTAACCAACGGAGAGGAAGAATTCGAAATTTCTGATGTGGATAAGGTACTGATTGCGATTGGGCGAGTTCGCAATTTGGAGGCATTGAATTTGGATCAAGCTGGCATCAAGGTAGATCCACAACAAGGTATTATGGTCAATTCTTACGGTGAGACTTCTGTTAAAGGAGTTTATGCCGTTGGCGATGTCACACCAACTTCGGCATTTACGCATTCAGCAAACGCTCAGGGCAGGCGGGTGGTTCAGCGGATTGCTTTTCCACTTCTTCCGCTATCTAAAAAGGAGCCGCTCTTTCCAAACGCAACCTTTAGCAATCCAGAAGTTGCCGCAGTTGGTTTGACCGAGGACCAGTTAGCTGCGAAATTCCATCCTGGAATAATCAAGCGCGTCAGGGTTGAGCTGCCTTCTCAAACAGACCGCGGCTACACAGATTCGGTCGAAAATGGATTTATTATTGTTGATGCGCTGCGTTTGACAGGCAAAATTCTGCATGTAACAATCGTCGGCCCTCACGCTTCGGAAATGATCTCTTTCTTTACGTTGGCTATGAGTGAAAACATTTCGCTGTATAGAATTTATCGCCTTGTTTATCCTTATCCAACCTATTCAAGTGGAATATTAACTGCAGCAGATATGTTTTTGAAAGAAACACTTACCAATATTGGTAATGAACTGCGAGATTACCTGAAATATCGCTTTATAAAACCAAAATCAAATTATATTAAGGAGTAGGAAATGAAACGACTATTATTTATTTTTGTGATCACTCTACTTGTAGTAGCTGCCTGTTCACCTAATGTGTCTAACGCCGCTGAGGTGGCTGAGCGTGAAACCGCTCTTTCAGAAGCTGAAGAAGTCGCCGAGTTTGACCTGGATAATTGGGAGTCTGTGCTTGCTGCTGCTGAAGGGCAGACCGTGAACTGGTATATTTGGGGCGGTTCTGACAGCATTAATGCCTTTGTGGATAATTTTTATGGGTCAGCACTTAAAGAAAGATATAACATTACACTCAATAGAATTCCAGTAGCAGATACAGTTGATGCCGTTAACCAGGTGCTGAGTGAGAAACAGGCCGGCATTAACCCTGGAGTGGTTGATTTAATCTGGATCAATGGGGAAAATTTTACCACATTAAAACAGGCTGATATGCTTTACCGTGATTGGGCAGAACGAATTCCCAACAGCCAGCTGGTCAATTGGGAAAATCCAGCTATCAACCGTGATTTTGGCGTCCCGGTAGACGGAATGGAAAGCCCATGGTCTTCTGCACAATTACAGTTGGTTTACGACACAAACCGGGTGGAAGAAGTTGAATTGCCAAGATCTTATGCTGAATTTAAAATCTGGGCTTGTGAACATCCTGGCCGCGCTACTTACATCGCCCCGGGACCTGGTGGCTTTGTTGGAACTCGTTTTATAAAAGGCGCATTATTTGAAATCAGCGGGGGTGCTGAACAATGGTCTACTTTTAACGAGGATTTATGGAATCAGTGGTCACCAGCATTATGGGATTATTTCAATGAGCTGGAAGGATGTCTCTGGCGTAATGGGGAGACTTATCCCAGTGACGAGGCGGAATTACGGACTTTGTTTGCAAATAATGAGGTGGATTTTAGCCTGACGCAAGACATTAGCGGTGCAGGGAGCGCCATTGTTCAAGGTTTGTTACCTGAAACAACACGAACCTTTGTATTTGATAATTATATGATTGGAGATTTCAATTATGTTGCTATCCCCGTCAATGCTCCCAATAAGGCAGCTGCATTGGTATTGGCAAATTTAATTTTAGAACCTGAGTTTCAGGCTGCACAAATTCTTCCTGAAAATGGTTTTGGCTTGGGGTATGCAATTGATGTAAATCGAGTTAGTGACCCAGAAATGCTGTCTAAGCTTCAAGAAGCAGCCGAAAAGCTTGGTGATTCCGCTACACCAGCGGAAGACTTAGCAGCTTCTTTGGTCGGGGATTCATCTCCAGAATATCAGGTTTTAGTCGAACAGGCTTGGGTAGAGAATGTGTTGCAAAACTAGACTAAAATTATTGATGTGAACCAACAAGTAAATGAACTTTGGTTGATTAAATTAATCATCAAAGGCTATTAAAACATTAGTTGATATATGCGCGATAAACTCATATTTTCTCCGTGGATAGCACTCGCCCCGGCATTGATCGTGATCATGATCTTGCTGGGTGCGAGTCTTTTCTATGGTATTGCCCAAAGCTTAGGATTGATGTCAGTTATTGACCAGGATACAATTAGCTTTGCCGCTTACTACAACTTGCTTTCCGGGCAGGGCATGGCTGGTCGTGAATTTTGGGGTTCACTCGCTTTTTCGTTATGGGTGAGCATTGCATCCACCTTGATCTCTGCAATCTTGGCGTTGCTCTTGGCTGTTTGGCTTTCAGAACTAAAGCGACCTGGTGGCGCAGAAAATCTTGCCTTGAATTGGAATCTGGCTTTTCCACACCTGGTATGGGCTGTGGCGCTGATATTGTTTCTCTCTCAAAGTGGTTGGTTGGCTCGTTGGGCAGCTTTGCTCGGTTTAATCCAAACCCCTGCAGAATTTCCGGTTGTTATGCGAGATGGTTATGGCATTGGTATCATCATTCACTATGTCAGTAAGGAAATCCCTTTCTTGGCATTGATGGTGCTGGCAGTGCTACGCAGGCAGTCCGTTGAATATAATCAAATAGCTGAAAATCTAGGCGCATCAAGTTGGCAGCGGCTGCGTTTTGTAACATTGCCTATGGTTGCCCCAACGCTACTATCTGGTACTTTATTGGTGTTTGCCTTTGTATTTAGCAATTATGAAGTGCCTGCGCTCTTAGGTGTAAATTATCCGCGTATGCTGCCTGTACTTGCCTTGCGATTCTTCAATGATCCTGACCTGCGTTCCCGTGCAGATGGAATGGCGATCAGCCTGATCATTACAATGATTGTTATAATCATCGCAGGGGTCAGTCTGAAGAAAAGTGAACAGCAATGAGACAACTAATTACTAAAGGGCTGCGTCTGCTGATGTTCACTGCTTTAGGGTTGCCGCTGGTGATATTCATTCTTTATGCGTTTTCTACTCGATGGTTTTATCCTCAAGTTTTCCCAAATGAATGGGCAAGCGGGGCATTTCTTCGTGCTTTATCAGATATGCGAGTTCGCAGCGGATTGTGGGACAGCCTGGGCATTGCTGTTGTTGTGAGTATTCTTTCTTTGATTTTTGGCATCCCAGCAGCGCGAGTTTTGGGATTAAGACAATTTCATGGAAGACAGGCAGCATGGTTGGTTTTATTTTTACCAACTATCGTCCCACCACTTGCGATTGGCATGGGGTTGAATATTCTCTTTTTACGGATAGGGCTGGCAGGGACGTTGATTGGCGTTGTAATAGCCCATCTCATTCCTGCACTGCCTTATGTTATCTTCACCCTGGCAGGTGCATTTGCTCGATATGATGAGAATTATGAGTTCCAATCACTAGTTTTGGGTGCTAACCCTGTATATACATTTTTAAAGATAACTTTGCCAATGATCACCCCCAGCCTGGTTGTGGCTGTCCTTTTTGCGTTCTTAATATCATGGAGTCAATACCTGTTAACATTATTAATTGGTTCAGGGCGCATTATCACTTTGCCAATCCTTCTTTTTTCTGCTGCATCAGGCGGCAACCCGGTCAGTATTGCCATACTTTCAATCATCTTTCTTGTGCCTCCCATCGTCATCATTGCAATAACAGCGCGCCAACTGCGTGGTGATGAATTAAGAAAGCAGTATTAATCCTTACAGGAGGGTTCCCACTGACTCAGGTTAATATCATTAAATTATCTAAAAGTTTTTCTGATCAAAATGGACCAGTGTTAAAAGATTTTTCGCTGACCGTGAATGATGGCGAAATGGTATCGTTGTTAGGGCCGTCTGGCTCAGGAAAATCCACCTTGCTTAAACTAATCACAGGTATCGAAAAGCCTGATTCAGGTGATGTGCAATTTGACGGTCAATCTGTCTTAAAAATTCCACCCAATAAACGTGAAGCAGTATTCATGTTTCAAAAGGCTTATCTGTTTCCATTTTTAAATGTCGAAGAAAATATTGGGTTTGGGCTCAAGGTCAAAGGTTCATCCCCTGAGGCCATTCGAAGTGAAGTGTCCCTTATGCTTGATTTAATTGGATTACCCGGGATACAAAAACGTGCGCCTGGACAGCTTTCAGGTGGTGAACAGCAGCGAGTCGCACTGGCGAGGGCACTGGTCACTCGCCCAAAATTGTTCTTATTAGATGAACCACTCAGCAGTCTGGACTCCGAAGCACGGATGAATTTACAACAGGCCATTCGTAAGATTCAACAAAAAATGGGTGTCACGACGATATTGGTAACTCATGATCTTGGTGAAGCCATGGCCATGTCTGACCGGATGGCACTGTTGTCTCACGGCAAGATTGTTGCCCTGGATCATCCAGAAAAATTATTCCATGAACCACCTAATAGAGAAGCAGCAGAATTTGTTGGGATCACCACTTTTTTGAGCGGCAGCTTGGATAATGGCTTATTGAAGATGCCAATTGGAAATCTGCAGGTATTATGTGAAGAAAACAAATCGGATCATGCAATTTATGCCATACGACCAGAACACATTGATATTTTGCAAGAACCAGCTGAAAACACGCTCCATGGTAAGATTCAGGATTGTGTATTTCGGGGTGAATATATTGAATACCAGGTAAGCATGGGGCATATGATTGTCCGGGCACGAGTTCCCATGCCGGTTCGTCCGATACCTGAAGGCGAATCGGTTTTTATACAATTACCAAAAGATTACTTATTTTCCCTGTGCGAATCTAAAAATGAGGGATCAAAATAATTAGAAAGGTTGATTATTAAATTATGATAAGAAAAGTTAATGGTAGTCAAAAGTTTGAAAATTGGAAACAAATTAAGAGCAAAATCTTTGAAAATCTTGAAGATTGGAAAAAGACATATATTGATGAGTGGTTAGCGCATTTTGAAAGGTTTGGTGACATAAATTGGAAAATCTATCAAAGACCTCAAAACCATACACCAGTCGCCGGAGCAGGTATTGACCTTTCGACTAGTCGACTTATGTTGATCTCATCCGCTGGAGCATATCAACCGGAAATGCAGCAGCCTTTTGATGCGCCTAATCCATTAGGTGATTATGGCATTCGTGTTTTCTCACCGGATACACCGTTTATAAACTTAGCATATGCCCACGATCATTATGACCAGAAAGCGGTGAAAAAAGATCCTCAGGTCTTACTGCCGTTGGCACATTTACGAGAAATGGTTATCGATGGAAAAATTGGTACTTTAACTAAAGTTGTTAGTTTTATGGGGTATCAACCAGACGTTTCAAGAGTCATTGATGAAACCATCCTTGCAATATTAGGAATTGCTGAAAAGGAAAAAATTGACGCAGCATTGCTCGTGCCTGCCTGACCGATTTGTTGTCAGTCCGTGGGACTGATTGCGCGTGGTCTTGAATTGAGCGGCGTAGCCACTACCCTGACTTCCTGGAGTTTTGGGTTAACCCAATCAACATTACCTCCGAGAGCGACATATACGCACCTGGCCCGAGGTGCCACATTAGGAGAACCATGTGCCAGCTCACAGCAGAAACGTGTATTAAATGCTACGCTGGCATTGCTCGCAGAAGATGCTCCCCTGGCACCAGTAAGATTGGATGAATACGCATCCTAAAATCCCCAATGAATGTGGGTAAAGAGTTTAATATAAATGCAAGGCAGGTTTACTTGTTTGAGACCTGACGAGAAATTCTCTATAAGGCACTTTCATTGATGCAATCAGCCTAATTACTTAGTTCATGGTGAAATAGGGGATGTTGTGTGGCAGCCTGCCAGTCACACAACATCCCGGACCTCTCAGTTGCAGGGCAGCCTGAGCAGTTACCAATAAGCTCAATAATTATTAATCCTTTAATATGAGAAAGGCTTATCCAGCACAGCAACTCAATTTACTGATATCTTTTTCCAAACCGAGAACTGCAAGTTTGATACCCTCGACATGAGTCAGGTAGGGAAACATTGTTTCTCTAAGCTGCTGAGCACTGATACCAAATCGCATGGCCAGGACTAAAACCTGAATCATATCTCCCGCATTTGGTGAAAAAATATGGCCACCGAGGATTTGATCATTTTCTCTGTTAACCACCAACTTAATTAAGCCACGATGATCATGGGTAACCTGTGCAGCAGGCACATGCTCCATGGGCAGAGTGCTAACCCTGATCTGGAAACCCTGTTCCTGTGCCTGGGCTTCTGTCAATCCGACCGAAGCAAGCTGTGGATCTGTAAAGATGATGCGTGGGATGTATTGAGAATCATAGGTTCTCTCTGCGCCAACAAGGGCGTTTTCAGCTGCCACCCCCGCAGCATAAGCAGCCACATAAACGAACATGTCACGCCCAGTAATGTCTCCAGCAGCATAAACATCCGGCAGACTGGTTTGGAGTTTCTCGTCAACCAATACTTCTCCTTGCTTTCCCAGATTGACTCCAGCCTCTTCCAAACCCATATCAGTGGTGTTTGGCCGACGACCCGTAGCGACAAGCAAATTATCTGCTGTGAGTTGAGTTCCATCTTCTGCTGAGAGGTAAAAGCGGCCATTGCGGAACGATACATTTGTGCTTTTAAAATTCACAAATATGCGTAATCTTTCGGCGACTAATGCCTTATGCAACGCTTCGCTGATAGCTGCATCTTCAAATGGTGCAATGCGCGGCATTATTTCTATAACTGAAACATGGGTGCCGGCACGAGCGTACATCTGTGCCAGCTCTAACCCGACCGCATTAGCGCCCAATACAATCAGCGAGCGCGGTAATTCGGTCAGAGAAAGAGCCGTCGTACTGGTCAGAAAAGGGGTCTCAGATAGTCCGGGGATATTCGGGATCTTGGGGGATGCCCCAGTTGCAAGAATTAGTTTGTGATAGCGGTATGTTTTACCATTCACGCTCAAGCTGTGATCGCCATCGAGGGTAGCGCGGCCTTCAAGTAACGTGATGTTTGGATATGATTTCAATACATCTGCATATTTAGTTTGACGCATGTCATCAATTAATTCATCTTTGTGGGCAACAACTTTGGACCAGTTGATATGACCAGCCATTGTCTGGATGCCTTCAAAGTGATGCTGCCCGGCCTGATAAAATGATTCCATGGCACGAATCAGTGTCTTAGAGGGGACACAACCGATGTTGACACAGGTTCCTCCCAGTTTTCCATCATTGACAATTGCAGCATTAAAACCTAGGTCAGTGGCTTTGATGGCGGCCGCAAAACCGGCAGATCCACCACCTAATATCATTAGATCGAAGTTTGTGCTGTTTTCTGTTTGGCTTTTGCTCTTTTTAAGCTTGGCTTGATAACCCGCATCAGCAACAGCCTTTTCCAGTTTGTCAACATTCACCGATTCATGCGCCTCTACAATTGCTTTTTCCGATTTCCAGTCTGGAACACTGGCTGATTTCACGCCAGAAACACTCCTTAGTGCATTTTCTACATGTTGAGCGCAAGAATCGCAGGTCATGCCTTGAATTTCAAAATCCAATTTCTTTATAACGTTCATTTTAACTTCCTTTCTTCGTAACTACTCAACTTATGAGGAAATTGGGAGTGCTGTGTGGTGTCTACGCCGCCATACACCCACCCGACTTTTCATATACAGTCCAGCTTGAGCAATAACCTTTCTTTCTAATAATTTGACCAAAACATCTGAATTTTCAAAAGATGTTTCAGATTCGTTCACATAGAAATGACCAATCGAACCGCTGTTCATCACAAAACCTCTTTTTTTGATTCAGGTTCAATCATGTCTTAAGCTTTTTAATTATCGCTGGCAAGAATAAATACCCCAGCAAGATCAACCCGAATACAATCTCAAAGATCATAAACTCCCTGCCGAAATACACCGGATCCCAATAGCTGATTGGGCTTCTGAACCGTGTTTGCCATTCAAATGGAAATAACAACAGCGGACCATCCGTTGCATGAGTAACGATATCAAACAGTGAATGCAAAAGGCTGCCCAGGAAAAACCACAGCCACCAATGACCATGCGTTCCATTTTTATGATGGAATTTCCAAAAGATTACGACGGCACCAACCAGCAATAGCGGAGCCTGCAGTGTATTATGTGCGATAATCCACCATGGATTGTTAAAAAATGCAGGGTGAATAATACTCTCCATGAGATTTGATGTATCTTGCTGAAGGATAACACCATAATAAAAATAGGCACCTAAATTAAGCAGGCCCAAAGGAATATCCGGCATGATTGCACCTAAAAGAAATGCTGGTTTGACGATAACTGCTTGATGGCCAAATTTTTTAACGACAGCGGCATTGATGATAAGATGGGAGATCGTGTTCAAGACAATCCTTTAAGAATAGTAAGCAGCAAATCCACATCAGGACGATCAGTCGGATCATGGCTGGGATAGACTAACTGAAATCTTCCTGTTTTATCGATAATGAAATCACCGCCGAGTTGTGAAGTGTCATCGCCGTGACCGTCGTAAAATTCACCTCTTTGGAACCAGCGTTTGATGTAAACCCAAATCGCACGGGGATGCCAGGCTCGTAACCAGGAGCGTTCAAGTTGATAAGCCCGGTAAACTGTTCGGTCTTGATCTATTAATACTTCAAAAGAACTGCAAGTCTCTTTCATCCATTGTTGGATTGCAGGCAATGTGGCAAAAGAGATAATTAAAACCCTGGTGTTAGCTTTTGTGAATTCATTTTGATGTGCGCACAACTGTGCGGCATGTTCACGGCAGGGTATTCAACCTAAATGCCTGAGGAACACCAGCAGCACATTATTGCCCTCATTCAAGATCTTGCTGAGAGAAATTGGGTTGTTTTGCGTGTTTTTTAATGAAAAATCTGGGGCGAGTGAATATTTCTTCAATTTGGTTTCCTTTTTTTAATGAGATGTTTAAGAAGTGGTTTGCCCAAACGACCCTTTGGAGAATGGTAAAAACAACCAGGGCTGTATATATATGTAATAAAAGAGCGATCTGGGCAGGGTAGATGATAAAGACACTAAAAAATACGATGGTTTCGAAGCCTCCTATTAATCCGGAAGGCATCACAATCGTCGTTTTTGTCTCTGGATCTCGAGTAGCAATTTTCTCTAAGATGGCAGCCAGGTACATCCATGAAGCAGTATTGATGTAAAAGAATGCGAATGCTGCAATCAGTGCGATATAGCGGTTTGGAGTCGGGCGGCCCATGACAATGCCAATGGGCAGGGCTGCATAAACAACGAAATCACTCAGTGTATCGATGTATCCGCCAAAATCATTTTGCTTATTATGGACACGGGCCACCAACCCATCCAGGCCGTCCAAACTGCGATTGATTAACCAAAAAACCAATGACCAAAAATACAGCCCAAAATAGGCTGATACGGCACTCGCTATCCCAACGATTAGTCCAATAAAAGTTAGGGTCGTTGGGGCGATATTGGACATCCTCTGGGCTATTGGTTCGATTAACCTGTCTTTGAGTTTTCGAAGATAATCATCAAACATATGTTTTCACCCTCCATGATAAGCGTTCCTGGTTGATCCTTTTTTTAAAGCGCTGATAGATACGAGAATAATAAATCAAATCAGACAGGCTTTTTTTAGCTAAAGCCATCAATGATAATTTTCCAAAAAAATGCTGTCGAAAGGTGCCGCTGCCCATGAAACCATCGGTTTTGTTAAAAAGTGTTATTCGGAATTTATGCTTTGGCAGATGGTTTTTTCCGTCCAACACAGATTTAAAAGGAGAAGGAAGCCATGTGAAATCTTTGAACAGGGCTTCTGTTTGTGCTGCTGTTTGATCAACTTCATTTGGATCCTCTGGATCAACGCCATCAAATAAGGTGTCGACTTGCTGTTGTAGATTAAAAAATTCTTCAAACCCGCCACCAGCCAGGCGATTATTGGAAAGTAATTGGATGTATTCATGGCGATCCTTCGCGCGCATCCGTGTGATGCTTAACATCAAATATTCCAGGTATGCTCCTAAAAGCCATTGTATAGAGTACACTCGCCACAGCTTTGGATGAGACCAAGATTTGATTGAATTAGCTGCAAGATGGTCATTCATATTGATGTAGTTGAGGGTAATTTTTTCTAAAGAAGCAAATGCCTGGGCAGAATAATCCCCAGATTCTTTTGCTTTTAGTAATAAATCTGCCAATACCATAATGGCCATAAGGGTGATATATAAACCTTTGGAATACAGGGGATCAATAAACCCCACGGAATGCCCTAAAAGTGCAAATCGATCTCCGACGACTTGCCGAGAAGCATATTGCAATCGGTTTGCCCGCACCCATCCCCTGACCGCGTGGGCGTTTGAGAATTGTTTTTTAAGTGCCGGGAATTGATCGACAAACTCATAAAATTCTTCTTCGGGCGAAACATCTGCCCGGACAGGATAAACTCGAGGATCGAGCAATAAACCCACACTGGTTAATGGGTTGGTTGCCTCACGATGGTTGTTGAAGGGTATCACCCATAACCAGCCGCCATTAAAGATATGATGTAATGTTCCTTCCGACCAGCGGAAAGGGATACCATAACCTTGTTGAGAAAGGTGAATTTCACTGAAGCAGGGCACATCGATCATGTGTGTAAACATGCCCCTGGTATGTGTTTGAAGATCAAACTTACGTAAATTATATTGATCAGCCAATAAGGAGCGAAATCCACCTGCATCCACCACATAATTTGCACTGTAGGTTTCACCTTTACCTGTTGTAATTTTTACGCCAGAATGATCAATCTCAACATCTGATACAGGCGTTCCCTGAAGGATGGTCGCACCATAAGAAATAGCAATGGTGGTTAAATAATAATCTGTGTCCTGTCGGTAAAGATGCAGTTCATGGCCATAGGGTTGTTTGGGGATGATTGCTTGCAATGAATCGGCGGGATTTGGCGATTCACCAGGCACATGGTGGACGAAACCAAAATGTCGTTTAACGCCATGGGATGAACCTGCAAAATCAAAGAAGTTTTCTGAGCTGAAATAGGCTAATTCTGGTACATCATAGAATTTAGCCAATGCACGCATCATCTCAGAAGTCTCAAGAATCGTGGATTCACCGATTGTGAACTTTGGGTGTGTCCCCGCTTCGAAAACCAACACCGACAATCCATGGCGTGCCAGGATTGCCGCAAGTGTTGATCCACCAACCCCCGAGCCGATGATAGCAATGTCGTAGGTCGTATTGAGGTGGTTCAATAATCACTCCTGATTTATCTGATTTTATAACTACTCAGCTTTTGGAGAAATCGGGAGTGTTGTGTAGCGGCTTCGCTGCCACACAACACTCCCGACCTTTCAGTTGCCGTGCAGACTGAGCAATTGCCTATTCCTTTAATATGACGAGTAATTGAAGTCACTTCTTACATTAAAGATTTGATTAGTACGCTTTAATCAATGCATCCCAATCTCCAAATATGCCCCTGCCGTGCCAAGAGCTGATCCGCGTCAACGGGTCCCCATGATCCTTTTGGATAGGAGACCATCGGCGAAACCTGTGTGTCTACCCAACCTTGAATTATGGGGTCAATCACTCGCCAGGCAGCTTCTATCCCATCAGACCGGGTAAATAATGAGGCATTTCCACGTAAAGCTTCCAATAACAAACGTTCATAAGCTTCAGGAAGAACAGATTCTTGAAATGAAGATCGGTAATGAAAATCCATATCCACCGGGCGCATCTCCTGATCAGAATCAGGAACTTTAGCTTCAAAATGCAAGTGGATACCCTCGTCCGGTTGAATACAGAGTGAAATGAAGTTAGGAGAAATTTCGTCAGCCGCATCGAGGTTGAACATCAGGTGGGGCGGTCGCTGAAATTCGATTATGATCTCTGAGGTTTTTCGGTTAAGCGCCTTGCCGGATCTGAGGTAAAAAGGGACACCTTTCCAGCGCCAGTTGTCGATAAAAACCTTTAATGCTGCATAGGTTGGCGTGCGGGAGTCTGGCGTAACCCCATCAGCATGACGGTAACCCTCATATTGTGCTCTGACAGTGTCTTCCAGTGAAACAGGGCGGAGACTTTGAAACACCTTTACCTTTTCATTTCGAATTGCAGTCGCGTCGAATGCGGCAGGTGGTTCCATGGCGACCAGTGCAAGGAGTTGAAATAAATGATTCTGGAACATATCCCGCAGTACACCTGCGTGATCATAATAACCCGCGCGCTCACCGACATCCACGCTTTCAGCGACTGTGATCTGCACATTACTGACGTACCGGCGGTTCCATACCGGCTCAAAGATCGCATTAGCAAAACGAAAGAAGAGGATGTTTTGCGAGGTTTCTTTACCCAGGTAATGATCAATACGGTAAACCTGACGCTCATTAAAACCGCGATGAAGTGCCCGATTGAGTGCCTGAGCAGATTCTAAATCGTGCCCAAAGGGCTTTTCGATGATGATTCGCCGCCATACACCTCCGGTCTCATTTTCCTGTGACATGCCCGCATCCGCTAAAGCGCCTGTAATGATCTCGTAGTAATTAGGGCTGGTGGCCAGATAATACATTCGGTTGGCATCGCCTTTCTCAAACCTCTGTAAATACACATCCAAAGCAGGATAGATGTTCACATCATCGAAAGATCCTTGAAAATAATGTATTTTTTCAGCGAACTGCTCCCACACGCTTTGCTCAAATGTCTCACTGGAAAATTGTTTTACACCCGATAAAAGTCGCTGACGGAAAATATCATCGCTAAATTCCCGCCGGGCAACCCCAACGATATTTGCACAGTCGGACAGGCGCCCTTTTTTGAAGTTGTTATATAGCGCAGGGATTAGCTTGCGCCAGGTCAGGTCGCCCGAAGCGCCGAAGATAATCAGGCTGGTTGACTCGCATGTTGTGTTCATTTTTACTCCTTTTTGATCGCATGTCCGCCAAACTGATTGCGCATTGCAGAGAGCAGTTTATCGCCAAAAGGTGACTCTTCCCGTGAACGGAAACGACGTTGCAGCGCCATGGAAATCACTGGAATCGAACAATTCAGGTCAATTGCTTCTGCGACCGTCCAGCGTCCCTCGCCAGAATCAGGGATGTAAGCAGCAATTTCATCCAGATGCGGGTTTTCCTTCAGTGCGGCAGCCGTCAAATCCAATAACCAGGAACGCACCACACTACCATATCGCCAAATTTCTGCGATCTGCTGTAAATCTAAATTCATCTCTTTTTTATGGTCCATCAGCTCAAAACCTTCAGCATAAGCTTGCATTAAGCCATATTCAATACCGTTATGCACCATCTTAACAAAGTGACCAGCGCCAACTGGGGATATCTACCCCAAAAGTTGGACTCGATATAATGTGAAAAATTGACCTCCTTG
>CAZCBW010000045.1:0-23843 GCA_964497065.1 uncultured Candidatus Brevefilum sp.
TTGAAACTCATTTTTGATAAAATTCTTGTTTTGAAGCGACTTAAAATTATTATTGCTCTCTTTTGCTTTATCCGTCCGATGTCTTCAAAGACTTTCTCAAGTTCCAGTACCATTTTGCAAATTTTATACTGTATACCGGCAGGTTTTATGGAAACTAACTGATAAGTCTTTATAAAAATACTCGCATTTTATAGAAATCATCGTCGTTTGTAAATTTTCGAAAAACAAAAGGCATCTCTAAATCCAGGTAAATATGTGTTTCAATGATCGAAAGTGGCTTCCAACACAACTCAGTCAGATTGTTTGTCCTTTTTAATTAGACGTAGACCTAAAAGAGTGATCAATCCAATTAAAAAAATCCAGGGACGTTCGAGCAACCACAACAAGGTCCTCAAGCCAAAACGAAGTGCAGTGATTTTGCCAACACCTATTGGTTTTTTGATTGGTTTTTCCCAATCAAATGTATTCAGTTTTGTCAGGTAATCTTGGTGGACGCAGCCTTCCAGGCTGAAGATGTGAATTGGTTTTTCTTGCTTTACACACAGCCGCAAATCTCGAGAAAACTCTTGCCATGTTAGTGGGTCACGGTCAATGAGACCGTCGACATCAACACCCCCGCCTGTAACCCCGATGCCAACGGAATTCGCATCAGATGCATAGCTCCATAACATCGCGTCGCCATGTGGACGAAAGAAACTGGAGTAAAGCATCAATACCTCTTGGTCAGTTTGCAGGTCAACCAGGCCGGCGATTCTTTGGAGTACCGTAGACTTTGCCCGCCGTTCCTCAATGATCAGTGGGATATGATAGTTTTCAACCTTATAACCATCGTTTCGAATATTTTAAATTAAAGATTGGTAAATGTCTTGGGCTTGTAAAATCCGCTGCCTGTTTTTGTATCGTTTCAATAATTCAGGCAACAACTTCTTAATTAGCTGCTTATTCATCACCTGGCGAAGGTCCGAAATATCCATCTCGATATCCAACCCCACCCCATGCCAATCCAAGCCATGTTCTTTGGTCCAAGATTTAAACCCTGTATAAAAATCTAAAGCCTGTGGTGCATTGTCGATGTTGAACCAATACCCCTCTTCTTCAGGTAACAGCAGCCAGGCTACGACAGGCACGCCAGCAGTATTCAAACGCTTTACAACGGCAGCGCGTTCTTCAGTTAAATCAAGAATACCCATGCTTAGTCGAGCATCAAGACCTTTTAGATCGTCTATGACAAACCGACCGTCAAATAACCTCGTGAGTTTTTCCGAACTCAATTCACAAAAAAAAGTTAAGGCAGGTTTTGGCATTGATTATTCCCTGATCATTCGTCCTGGATGGCATCTTCAAGGCTTTGTTCTGGTTCTTCAGGTAAGGCTGTGATCATCGTT
Source organism: uncultured Candidatus Brevefilum sp. (assembly GCA_964497065.1). Taxonomy (GTDB): domain Bacteria; phylum Chloroflexota; class Anaerolineae; order Anaerolineales; family Anaerolineaceae; genus Brevifilum. The sequence continues at coordinate 1,386 of CAZCBW010000045.1, forward strand.
CGAATTTCCTTCACCTGAGTCTGCCAGTCCTGGCGGTCTTTTGGACTGATTTTCTTATTGTTTTGGACGGCATTAAAAAATTTCAAAGACTTTGATTTAATTGCCCGGGTCTGCTCAACAGCAATATCCATGTTTTCTTTTTGATAAGCAGCCTCTAACTTTGAAATTACTGAAAGATACTGCTCTTTTGGCAGCGTCAGCAATAGATTTTTCCATATCTTTATGGCTGATATGGTTTCACCTTCCAATGCTAAATCGTCCGCTTTTTGAATTTCTTCGACAGCTTTTCTCACCTGATATCTGGTTTTAACCTGCTTAATGATTTGCATGACAAGAAACGCGCTTAAAAGCAAGAAAAAGAAAACGATTGATGTGGTGATTTCATAACCAATGATTAAAAAAACAATCATGACAAGGACGATTAATGATAAAAGACCGATGGGAACGATCAACGATGGGTTGAATTGTTTTTTATTCTTTTGTACCATTTACTGCACCTTTCTTAAAAATATTCTTATCGTAATAATTTATGTTACTACTCAGCTTATGGAGAAAGAGGGGGTGTTGTGTGGCGGCTCCGCTGCCACACAACACCCCCGACCTTTCAGTTGCAGTGCAACCTGAGCGGTTACTAATTTAAATAGTTTTACCTGCTGCCTGGCCAGCGAGTGATCCGCTTGCAAATGCAAAATGCAGGTTATAACCACCGCAGGGACCGACGACATCCAATGTCTCCCCGGTGAGATACAAGCCTGGATTGATATTAGATTCCAGTGTTCGTGGGTTCACCTCATCAATTGGAACCCCGCCGGATGAAGACTGACAATGACGATACCCTCTCACGCCCGAGACGCTGAGCCTGATATCTTTTAGTGTGTTGACTATGCTATTGATTTCGTTTTGGTCAAGGTCACACAGTTTGGAAGATTTTAGATATCCGAGATAAGCCACCAGGCAATGCGCTGCCTTTGGTGGAAAGAAAGCCTCTAAAAGGTTTATTAAACCAAAATCTGTTTGGCGTTTTTTATCCAAGAGGTCGGTGAATGCTTCAAAATTATAAAAAAGCAAGTTCAATGACAGTTGGATTGGCGCGTCTACTGGATAAGGTATATGATGTGAAATATCCATGACCGCTGGCCCATTCAGTCCCCAATCTGTAAAAATTAAGTTGCCTGCTGCTGAAGCGAGAATTGATTTGTTTTTTATCAGCTTTGTACCTGCATCCAACCTGATACCTTTCATCGGTTTCAGTGAACCTAAATCCGCGATGATTGGTGCCAGGGCAGGTTTGACAGAGATAATCGTGTGGCCAAGGTTTTTGAGAACAGGGTAGATTTCTCCGTTTGACCCAAGTGTTGGGTAAGATTTGCCGCCTGACGAAACAACCACCCTGTCAAAATATCCTTCGTGGTTGGATTGATCATCCTTTTGATAACTGACATTGAAACCTTGATTTTGTTTGACAATATAGATTACCCGGCTGGAAGTGAAAAGCTGTATATTTTTATCATGCACTGCCTGGGATAATGTGTTGACGACGGAATGTGCAGAGTTCGAAAGCGGATAATACCAGCCGTCATCTGTCTTATACGTTGGTATCCCCAATGTATTTAATTTATTAATCAGGTCGGATGTATTGTAATTGTTTAACAGGATTTCCAGCCATTGGGGGTTATTACATGTATAAGCTTGTGCAGAAACATGATCATTGGTCAGGTTGCATCGGCCGCTCCCTGTAACAAGCAATTTTTTCCCAATTGTGTCATTCTGCTCAAATAGTGTAACAGTTACATCTGATTGTGCAGCGTGAAGTGCGGCAAAAATTCCTGACGCACCGGCACCGAGTATAGCAATGTTCATGGGATTGATTATACCGTAGGGGATATGCCTGTTCAGGGTTTATAACTCGGGCATTGGCGGAATACAATTGGATTGCATTAACACATCATGGGCAGCCTGGGCGACCCCAATCATCCATTCGGCTTTGTTGAGCAGCTCATTTTCACTCAAGGATAGTGCTGCCAGATTTTGTTTTTGGGCCATTAATCCAACAGCCGCTGCTTGAAGTGGGTATATCTCCATCTCGGTCATTGGCGGCAAAATGTGGTTCTCATCAAGATTATTGCTGGCATAATCCGCCAATGCATATGCGGCAGCAAAACACATTTCGTCCGTGATCCTTTTGGCTCTCACATCCAGAACGCCGCGAAAGATACCCGGGAAGCACAGTGCATTATTGACCTGGTTTGGGAAATCAGACCTTCCAGTTGCAATGATAGCTGCACCAGCTTCTCTGGCTTCACCTGGCCAAATTTCTGGTGTTGGGTTGGCACAGGCGAATACAACAGGATCTTTTGCCATTGTTTTGATCCATTCCGGACGGATAATGCCTGGCCCGGGTGTGGAAAATGCAATCACTACATCTGAACCTGACATTGCTTCAGGGATGCCCCCTTGTATATCTTTGGGATTTGTTTTTTGGCAAATTTCCCAACCTGGAGTATTTTTTGCATAATCTCCACGATGTTTTCCCAAAAGGCCATCTTTATCAACCATGAGGACCTGTTCAGGTGAGACTCCCCAAGCCAAGATCAGGCGGGCACAGGCGATTCCAGCCGCACCAGCACCAATGAATGTGAGCCGGATTTCTTCTTTCTTCTTTCCGACGACTTTCAATGCATTGATCAACCCCGCCAGAGTGACTGTGGCCGTCCCTTGTTGGTCATCATGCCAGACCGGGATGTCTGCTTTGTTGACCAGTTCCGAAAGGATGGTATAACACTTAGGCTGGGCAATATCCTCTAAATTTATCCCCCCAAAAGCCGGTTGCAGGTTTAATACAGTATCAATAAATGTATCAGGATCCTTTGTATTCAATGCAATTGGGACGGCATCTACACCTCCCAGGTATTTGAATATAAGGCATTTTCCTTCCATCACGGGCAGGCTGGCTTCAGGGCCAATATCACCCAGGCCAAGCACTCGCGTTCCATCGGTGATCACAGCAATGGTATTGGCTTTGTTGGTTAGTTCATAAACCGAGTCTGGATCTTTTGAGATAGCCTGGCAGACGGCCGCAACACCGGGTGTATACCAGGTAGAAAAATCCTCCAGGTGCCGCACTGGTACTTTTGGCATGGAGGTAATTTTCCCTTTGTAATAATTGTGCAGTTGGACTGCGTTCAAATCAGATTGAACGCTATAAGCGGGTTGTAAACAACTGTTGACATCATGGTTATGTAATTGACACATAAGAATCCTTTTGCGAGAGGATAGAAATTTGTTTTTTAAAGCTTCAGGCAGGTTACAATAATAAGAAATAAGATCGGGATGTCACTAATCTGGTGATAAGATAGTATAAGTTAATTTGAATTTTTATGTGTTACACAGTAATTATAATAAAGGTAATGGATACACTTTAGCAATAATATTCTGGGTAACATGGGTTCAGATTGGTGTATCAAATATTCGATCATTTGCAAACAAGGAGATTGAGTATACATGGCGAAAATACTGGTTGTTGGCAGTATTAATATGGATCTGGTTGTTCGTGTGCCGCACTCCCCAAAACCAGGTGAAACGGTTCTTGGGGGAAATTTCGAGACTTTTCCCGGAGGCAAAGGGGCAAACCAGGCTGTTGCAGCAGTCAGAATGGACGGCGAAGTTACAATGGTCGGTCGGGTTGGCTCAGATGATTTTGGAGATTCGTTGATCCAGAGCCTGGTTGATGACAAGGTTAAAACAACCCATGTGATCAAGGATGCCAAGGCAGCTACAGGAATTGCGATGATTGCTGTTGCGGCAGATGGAGAGAACTTAATCGTTGTTGCATCCGGTGCAAACATGCAAGTTACTGTCGAAGATGTTCTCAAAACTCGCGACCTAATGCGAGAAATGGACTTACTTTTACTGCAGTTGGAGTGCCCGATTGAAGTTGTCTCCGCTGCAATTGATCTGGCAAAGGCTTACAATGTGCCTGTTGTGTTGAACCCCGCGCCAGCTCAACATTTATCTCAGGTTATGCTTGAAAAGATTGATTATCTAACACCGAATGAAACCGAGCTGATGATGCTGGCCGATGAGGAGGATGTTGAGAAAAGCATTCAGAAAATTCGAAAATCAGGTGTTCAAAACCTGGTGATCACCCTCGGGGCAAACGGTGCCCGGGTGATCAGTGAAGAAATGGACAAGCATTTGCCTGCTCATGAAATCACGGCAGTTGATACGACGGCTGCTGGAGATGCTTTTAATGGCGCACTGGCAGTGGCATTGGCTGAAGGCAAGCCATTAATAGAGGCTGTTGGTTATGGAATGGCTGCTGGTGCATTGGCTGCCACCAAACCTGGTGCACAGCCTTCTTTGCCCACACGTGATGAGGTGGAAAATCTGTTAAAAGCATACAAATCATAAGGGATTAAATATTCCTAGAAGTCTGGCCGAAAAGTTCGCGAAATTCATAAAGACAAAGTAAACTTAGCACATAACATTGCACAAGGAGTGAAGTATGCTTGGAAAACGGTCTGATCAACTGGGTCTATTCGAGGCAGACAATCAGTATCTGAACTTTGTAGGAGAAGGCAGTTTCTATGGTTTCCTGACCAAGCAACGAGGAAAAATGTTCAGGGATGAAGATTTTATTGAGATTTACTGCCCGGATAATGGACGGCCAAGCGTCCCTCCCAGCCTGCTGGCCAATGCGTTACTATTGCAAACATACGATAAAGTCTCAGACGAAGAAGCAAAATCTCGAGCAGATTATGATCTACGATGGAAAGTGGCCTTAGGGATCGAAGTAGAGGAGCGTCCATTTGCCAAAAGCACGCTGTAAAAGTTCCGTGCTCAGCTAATCTTGAAAGAGAGGATGCGGGCCGTGTTTATCCGGAGTCTGGAGGTGGCGAAACAATCGGGATACCTGAAAAATCGGCGGATGAAGGTGGTTCTGGATACCAGCTATATACTGGGACGGGGAGCTGTGAAGGATACCTACAACCTTTTGGGAGACGGCATCCAGCAGTTATGTCGGGCGCTGGCAGAAGTAGAGGGACAAGAGATTACCAGGTGGGTGAAGGCTTATCATTTCGAGGGTTACTTTGGGTCAAGCCTCAAGGGGGAGGCAGAAATCGATTGGGACGACGAGGAAGCGCGTAATAACTTTTTACAAAAGGTTGTTAGCGACGCTGGCCGATTGATGCAGATTGCACGGGAGATAGCAGAGAGGCATCAAGACACAGAAAACACAAGCCAGCAAATTGCAGCTGCAAGCCATTTGCTCGAGCAATTGATCATTCAGGACGTAGAACAGACATGAAGAAGAGACCAGACTACTCGAAGAGCGCTTTGCAGAAAGATGGTGTTAGCCGGGATCGGATCATATCGGTGCACGACCCCGAAATGCGCCATGGACGCAAAAGCAGCGCCAAACGGTTTGATGGACACAAAGTTGCGATAGCGGTGGATGCGGACAGCCAATTGATCACAGCGGTGGACGTTATAGCGGGAAATGCTCCGGATGCTTTGCCAGCCATGACATTGACCGAAGCCAGCGAACAGAATACTGGACTGGAAGCAGAAGAAACAGTAGGCGACTGTGCTTATGGAAGCGGCAATACCCGCCAGGAATTTGCGGATGCCAATCGCAAACTGGTCGCCAAAGTGGCGAACCATGGACGTCAAGATCAGATACCCAAGAGCCAGTTCAAACTAGATCTGGCAGCTATGACCTGCACCTGTCCCGCCGGGCATACGACAGATACTCTGGTCCCATCCGGATACAGGCCGGACAAGAACGGGCAACGGCAGCACATAAAATCCTTTGTCTTTCCATCTGAGGTATGTATCGCATGCCCGCTACGACCGAAGTGTGTTCGGGCTAAAACCAAGCGAGGACGTACGATACAAGTCCATCCTCAGGAACAGTTACTGCAAGAGGCGAGGGCTTTTCAGAACAGTCCGGAGTTTCAACCTTATCGTCAAATGAGACAGGACGTCGAGCATCGCCTAGCCCGCCTGATGCAGTTAGGGATTCGGCAGGCGCGTTATTTTGGGCAGAACAAGACATTATTTCAGGTGCTGATGTCGGCAACAGTGGCAAATTTGACCCTGACAGCCACAAAAACCGGGCAAATGAAGCTGAAATCCAAGAGAGAGGATTCTTTTTTCATTTTTCTTAGGCGTCAAATACACTGCTTTTCTGAATATCTCGCTTCCTTGAGGCTATTTCATAGAATTTCGTGTTCAGAAAAGCCGGTTTTCGTCTGAGCTTCTAGAAGTAAAAAAGACTATTCTCCGGTGCTGAAGGAACAGTATGCTGATATCCGAAGCCCTTATGTGCAGTCCTTAGTTTGTCTGATTCTTGGCTTCAGAGGGCAAGAAGACACCATTCCTTGGATGCTGGACAGATTCTTAGAAATGAAAAAGCTGTATCCAGGTGAAACTTATGATCAGGGTCCGCTTCTTGCGTTGCACGAACTGAATTGTCGTTTCTATAAAAAATGAAAACTTTGACCCGTATCTACGATACGATGATAACTTAATGGTAGAAAAAGGAAGTGAGAAAATGCAAATTGTACTGACGAAAAAATTAGCGGATGCCATGGGAGCTGATTGTCCATCCGTACACAAAGTCGTAGACCCTCTGTTTTCTTGGACAGCAAATTGGACTAAAGTATGGGACAATCGTAGAGCAGAGGATATGCTTGTCTTAGTGAACAACGCCACACGTTTTACCGTTGCGATTTACCAAGTTAAGCGGAAGGACCTGAAAAATGTAGCGGAGATGATGAGAACCGCCATTTCAAACACACTGCTGACCATGAATTTAAACCCCGAGCTGGTGGGGGAATATTTGCGTCTGGCAGGCGAGGTGGAGTTTACCCAAAATCGTAACAGACAGACAGCGGCGTGGGTAACAAAAGCAGGACTGGACTGTGCTTTTTATGTTGGAAGAGAATATAACAGTATTGCAAAAATGTTCAGTGATACGGTTGGTGTTCCCGCAAATTACCGTATTGTCAATTATTCCGGCAATACAAGCGAGGGGTTCTACCCTTACAAAGCAATGATTAGTGCACTTTCTGAACTTACAGGAAAGCAAGCTTATAAATACCGTGCTTTTGAATTGATGGTCATCCTTGATTTGGATGTATACAAAGCGGTGCGGAGAATAATTGTCCCTGCTGATATAGAATTTGTACGTTTACACAAGGTATTGCAGTCGGTCTTTGACTGGAAGAACTACCACTTATATGACTTTGCCATCTTTGACGGCAACAACCATATACCAGTTACCAGGCTTGTTCCATTTGAAGAGGACCTGGAGTACGATGAAGGCGCTATATTAATGGAAGGACATATCTTGTCAGAGTTTTTCCCCGAGCATAAGCATATGCTCTATACTTATGACATGGGGGATAATTGGGAGCACGAGATTCAGCTGGTACGTGTGATAGAGGGGTACGACAAGGAATCACCCTACTTGTTGGAAGCAAGTGGTCAAACACCACCTGAGGATGTGGGCGGTGTCAGAGGATTTGTGAACTTCCGTGAAATCATACAGAACCCTAAGCACCCGGAATATGGGGAAATGAAGGAATGGGCAAAGTATTGGACTATTGATCTTAGTGATTGGAAAACCCGTCCAAAGGTAATACACTATTAATTTGGATGTGACATCAATTCCGGCTCCTCGCCTTTAGCCCCCCTATCACATGTGGAAACGGTAGTATTGATGTCAAGGGTAAAAGAGTGAGGATGTAGAAAGTCCAGTATATAAGGGCTTTTCGAGATTTGATAGCAAAAACCTGATGTGCTAAAATCGTAAAAATATCGCTTCTTGGGAATATGTCCAAAGGCATGATTTTTGACGTGACAGAGCGATTTAGATGTCGGTTCTTGACGAGTGGTCAGGTTAGATGTCAGAGGTTTGTGAGTGGTCGATTTAGATGTTTTTTGAATTTGCCGAGGTTGTGTGGTCAGATTGGATAACTTTTGGTTTTCCGGAGGTTGAGGAAATCGGCTTTCAATTAATAAAACACAAGCAGGATGGAGGATGTAATGGTGACACAACAAGTAAATAAAGATGTTCGCGGATTGAAGGAACAAATTGAAAAAATACTGATCAAAACAGCTAAAAAGACAAAGACATTGCAGTTTGCAATGAACCTACCGGCACTTGATCTCCGTTATTCTTATTCGAGCACGACGGCGAATCAACGGTTTCATAGTGCGAGTGTTGGCAAGCTGATGACTGCGACATTGATTTTTATAGCCATAGAACAAGGGAAGCTCACTTTAGAAACTCGCCTTAAAGATATCTTAACACCGGAGATGTTGGATAAGCTTTTTGTGTATGATGGTCATGACTTTCAGGAAGAGATCACGATCGTGCATCTGCTCGGGCACATGTCAGGGATTAACGACTATTTTGAAAGCAAGACTTTTGATGGATCCGTATTCACCGATGACCTAATTAGAAATCCAGACACCTTTTGGAAACCTACAGACCTGCTGGATTATACTCGTGACCGGCAAAAGGCCATTGCTAGACCAGAAGAAAAGTTCTTTTATTCAGATACCGGATATGTCCTGCTTGGACTGATAGTTGAAACTGTATTTGCAGTGCCGTTTCATCAAGCACTTGAAACCCATATCTTTTCACCCTGTGAGATGCAGGAGACAGATTTATGTTTTTACAGTGAAGGATTCGATCCTAAGGCATTGGCTCCATTATACATTAACGGCGTCGATGTGCACCGGTATACCAGTCTGAGCTGCGATTTCTCAGGTGGCGGTTTGTCAACCACGGCCAATGATCTTTTGAAATTTCTAGATCACTTTCAGAGTCAGAGTTTGATCAGCAAGCAATCTTTAGACCAGATGGCTCGTTTCGACCATCGTTATCGACAGGGTCTATATTATGGTCTTGGCATGATGCAAGTTCGCTTTGAGGGATTTTTCTTCCTGTTGAGAAACCTGCCGCGGTTACAAGGCCATATCGGTGTTATCGGCGTTCACGCATGGTACGATTCAGCGACCAAGTCGACATTTGTCCTGAACGTGGGGAATACGAAGGATATGGTGTTGAGTTTCAAATTGCTCATTAAAATCATACAGTTGGTTTTTTCAGGTAGAATCAAATGATTTTGTAAGAAGGGAATAATACAAATAGAGAAGAAAACAATATTTGTAAATGGAAATGATTTTGAATATGCAGTTATGGGTACTAGAAGCCCGGCTATCATATTGATTAATGGTGCTGGGTGTAGTGCGGTCGAAAAACTGGACATAGCAATAAGGGAGTATGATACAGCTATGGAGGTTTGACCATGAGCAGGAAAAAACGGCGAAAATTCAGTAAAGACTTCAAATTAGATACGGTCATGGAAGGCATACGCGGCGAGAAAAGCATCGCTCAGATATGTCGAGAGCGTGACATAACCGATTCTTTATATTACAAATGGCGAGATATCTTCATTGAAAATGAAGAAGAAATATTTGAAGATCGTCGTGAGAACCAGAAAGAAGAAAATGAAGACCGGATTGCGGAGCTAGAGAACATGGTGGGCCGATTGACGATGGAGAATGATATTTTAAAAAAAGCCAAGAGCTGGCTGAACACAGCCGCCAGGAGAAACGTAGGATGATCAAAGTTATCAGTCGGGATTATCCAGTGGCTGTGGTCTGTGATGTGCTGGACCTGGCTCGAAGCACCTATTACGAAGACCCAAAAATCAAGGTGGGTGACGTTGAGCTGAAGGAAGCCATGGAAAAGACCATCATGAAGCGGCCGTATTATGGCTACCGGCGGATTCTACACGAGATGAAACGAAAGGGCTATGTTATTGGCGAAACACGGGTCAGACGCCTGCTCAATGAGCTGGAGCATAGCTGCAGCATGGGTAAAGTGTCTGTTTCAACAACAGACAGTGATCACAGCCTGCCGCGATATCCAAATTTGATCAAGGATCTGGATATCACCCATCTCAATCAGGTTTGGGTTTCGGATATTACCTACATCCGGCTTGGCCGCCAATTCATCTATCTGGCAGTGATCCTGGATGTTTATTCCCGTGGTGTGCGAGGTTGGGACCTGGGGCGCAGCTTGGAGAAAGATTTAACCATTCAAGCTTTGAAGAAAGCATTAGCGGTTTATCCACCGCCGGATATTCACCATTCGGATCAGGGTGGACAATATGCGACGCCAAAATACACAATTCTGTTTCCAGAAACAACAAAGATCAGTATGTCCAAAAAAGGTTGCCCAACTGAAAATGGAATTGTTGAAAGATTTTTCAGAACATTCAAGGAGGAGCATTTCGATTATACTGAGTATGCAAATTATGATGACGCTATAGAACAAGTCAGGTTTTGGTTGGAGGTTGATTATATGACAGACCGAATTCATTCATCACTGTCTTATTTGACTCCAGCCGAGTTTGAGGCAATCCAGGTGACGAATTGAGGCCTGGACCCTCCCTTATTCAACCCTTAAAACTGTCCAATAAAACAACCGCAGTACAAAACAAAAAGGCATCAAAGAAGCATGGAGTGGAACCTTCTACAACTTATAATAGTTCCAGAAGAAGAGAGGTGATTGCTTATGTCTACTTATAAATATAGAAATCTCATTACCTATACTATACTTGCGGTCTTGCTTACCCTCTCCGTGTTGACATGGCAGTATTTTGAAAAGTCCGCGATGGAACGAGAAGAGCGCCGCTTCAACGAATATACTAATAGCATTGTAAATGAGGTTATAGAACGACTTGACAAGCATAAAACGATCCTACGGGGAGGCGCAGGTGTCTTCCACGCTTCTGAAGAGATGACCAGGGAAGAATGGCTGGCCTATTATCAATACCAGCAAGTTAGTACTCATTATCCAGGAATCCGAGGTATGGCGTTTTCCAGGATAGTCCAGCCCCAGGAACTGGAGCAGCATATTGAAGAGATCAGGGCCGAAGGTTTTCCAGATTACACGGTCTGGCCTGAGGGAGAACGCGATTTGTATGCGCCCATTGTTTTTATGGAGCCTTTTGACGAGCAGAACCAGCACTATTTGGGCTATGATTTGATTTCTTCAGCGGCGCTACGGTCTGTCATGGATCAGGCGAAGGATACCGGTGAAGTCACGATGTCGGACAAGTTTTATCTAATGTGGGAGACAGACGAGGGTACCCAACACGTTCACTTGTTGTTTACCCCCGTATATGAGCAGGGCATGCCCCTCAACTCACCAGAAGAACGAAGGGAGGCTAACAAGGGCTATGTATTTGGTACATACTCCATGGCCGAATTAATGCAGGGTATCTTCCCCGACACCATGCATACAATTGACTTTTACATCTACGATGGTTCTGAGGTCTCTTCGGAAGCCATGATGTATAGCAGACATGTCTCCCTCGATGCACCGGGTAACGAACGCAGTCCGCTGTTTTTCAGTAAAAAAACCCTAGACATTTACGGGCAACAATGGACGATGGTCTTTGAAACCACGTCGGTTTTCGAGGCGGCCGTAGATCGTTACACACCTAAAACCGTCTTTGCCGCAGGTCTGGTGATCAGTTTTCTGGTCTTTTTCTATCTTAGGATGTTGGGGGCTACCAACGATCGGGCTCACTCGCTGGCCGGAAAGATGACCACCTCTTTACGAGAAAGCGAAGAGAAATATCGTTTCCTGACAGAGAATATCAAGGATATCATCTGGACAGTTGATATGGAAGGTCGCCTTACCTATATCAGCCCTTCCATCGAACACATGCTGGGTTATACACCCGAAGAGATAATGGCCATGCCTATGAATGAATATATCGTCCAGGAAGATTACGATGCTAAGATGACGAAGTTGATGGAAGAATTGGCTAATCCACCGGGAGAGCGAATCCAGACAGTAACTTTGCAGGCTCAATATAAAACAAAGGATAACCGCCTTGTATATGTTGAACTCAATGCTTCGTTGATTAAGGATGGGCAGGGTACCCCCATCGGCGTTCAGGGAAGCACAAGAGACATCACCGAGCACAAGCAGATGGAGCAAAAGATCATTGAAGCCAAACAAATGTATGAATCCGTTGTCGACACTCAGCATGAGATGATCTGCCGCTATTTAACTGATACCACCTTAACTTTTGTTAATATTGCTTACTGCAGAGCTTTCGGGAAGAAACGTTCAGAATTATTAGGCAAAAAGTATTTAATGTCAATTCCACCTGAACTTCATGAGGATGAACTGGCATCACTAAAACGCTTAAATCCTGCACAACCGAGTGATACAAGGGAGATCGAAGTGATAGGTCCTGACGGCAACACCCGCTGGCAAGAATGGACAGATGTTGCAATATTTAATGAATCAGGAGAGGTCAAAGAGATCCAGGGGACGGGGCACGACATCACCGAACGCAAACAAGCCGAGGATGAAGCACGCCGTCAGGCTCAACGAGCCAATGCCTTGTTGCGGGTGGCCTCCCACTTGAATGCTGAACTAGAACTAGATAAGTTGAAAAGCATAATCTGTGAAGAAGCCTGCAGTGCCCTTCACATGCAGATGTCTGTGTACCTAAGGTACGACAGTAATACCCGGTTCTTTCATTTTTCGGCTTCCTCAGGCCTTCCAGATGAAGTGGCACAGGCGTTCGAGCCCCTGAGCCAGGATGATATTGATATTTTATTCAACAAGTTGGGTAAATCAAATGTAATACCCGATCTAACGGTTGTGTCCGACCTTTCCTTTGCTCAAACAATGCTGAGCCATGGCATTCGTGCCAGCGCATTCTCGCTCGTCGAACGAGATGGTTTGCCTTTAGGCATCCTGATAGTCGGGGATGAGAATGAGGCAGATTTATCGGATGACTCCCTCACCCTCCTGTCGGGTATTGTTAACCAGGCCGCTTCAGCTATTACCAACGCCAGGCTGTTTAGTGAAGCAAAAAACCGCTTGAACCAGGTACAGGCCTTGCGCAATATCGACTTGGCTATCACCGGCAGCCTCGATTTGCGGGTCACCTTTCATATCGTTCTGGATGAAGTCACAAAAATGCTCGGGTCTGACGCAGCAGTTTTATTGAGGCTCGATCCACATACCGGCACCCTGAAGTATGAGCACTGGCGCGGTTTTCAAAGTAAAGACATTGACCAGATCAGCATCCCTTTAGGCGAAGGGTACTATGACAATTTGGTTTTAAATCGTAAATCTGTTCATATTCACGATCTGCGCGACAGCCAACAGGATGTGATTCATGCCCCATTCATAATCGATGAGGGATTTGTTGCCTATTATGCCGTACCCCTTATCGCCAAGGGAAATGTCCTGGGCGTACTTGAGGTCTTTCATCGAGAGCGGTTAACTTCAAATGGTGAATGGCTTGCATTTTTGGAGACTCTCGCCGGCCAGGCGGCCATTGCTATTGAAAACGCGGGACTTTTTACCGAACTGGAACGCTCCAACGTTGACTTACTCCGGGCCTACGATGCGACTATTGAAGGCTGGGCTCGCGCCCTCGACCTTAAAGATGGCGGAACCGTGGCTCATAGCCAGCGGGTTACCGAATTAACCCTGCGGATCGCAGAGAAGATGGGTATTAAGGAAGAAAAGATGGCCCACGTACGCCGTGGGGCACTTCTACACGATATCGGCAAAATGGGTATCCCTGATAACATTTTGCTCAAACCTGGAAAACTGACCGAAGAAGAATGGGAGATGATTCGTAAACACCCGGTGTTTGCCTTTGAGATGCTCTCACCCATCGGTTACTTACAACAGGCACTGGATATACCTTACTGCCACCACGAAAAATGGGATGGCAGCGGCTATCCTCGCGGAATTAAAGGAGAACAAATTCCCCTGACAGCCCGCATCTTTGCCGTGGTGGATGTTTTCGACGCACTAACTAGCGACCGTCCATACCGCAAGGCCTGGACAAAGGAAAAGGTTTTAGCATATTTACAGGAACAGTCCGGCAACCATTTCGATCCCCAGGTGGTGGATGTATTTATAAACGAGATTGGCGGTCTGGTTTAACAGCTAGATTGCATTGCGTATAGGTAACTACTCAGGTTGCACTACAACTGAAAGGTCGGGGGTGTTGTGTGGCGGCTCCGCCGCCACACAACACCCCCTGTTTCTCCATAAGCTGAGTAGTAACTTTTTTTCATTCAAATCATGCCAATTGGAAATCTCTCACGCTTGATCACTCTGGAAATTTGATTTAAGTTTTTCGTTCTCCTGTTTAGTTTTCGCGAATAATCCGCTTTATTATGATATACTTTATACAATTTATTTTATTAATCCCACGATATATGATAACAAAAATTAATAATTATAGAAAAAAAGTTGACCCAATTTATTTACGAGTGGGAAAAACCCCTCCACCAGTTGGCCCTTAACAGCTTTCATAAAATTGAAGGCAAATTCAATAATTTAACAGTTGAACAGCAGGTGCTGGACCAGGCTTACCAGCTTTCAAAAGAAATTACTAAAAATCATTCTAAGACATTTTTTTTAGCTTCCTCTCTTCTTCCAAATGAAAAGCGCAAAGCCATCCGCGCCCTGTATGCCTTTTGCCGTATCAGTGATGACCTTGTGGATATCAAAAACAAAGACCCTAGAAATTTTTTAGAAAATTGGATCAATCCGGTTGTCAAAAAAGACATGACAGAACAGGAACTGATCGCCCTGGCCTGGGCTGATGCCCGGCGCACGTATAACATTCCCTGGATTTACAGTGAACAACTGATTGATGGTGTAACGCAGGACCTCACCAAGACAAGATATGCACATTTTGACGAGCTTGCCCACTACAGCTACGGTGTGGCAAGCACAGTGGAGTTGATGTCCATGCACATTATCGGTTTTAAAGATGATCATGCATACCCCTACGCCATCCGTCTGGGGGTGGCACTGCAGCTGACCAACATCCTCCGTGATGTGGGTGAAGATTGGCGTAACGGCCGAGTCTATTTGCCTGAAGCAGAACTGACCGCGTTTGACCTGTCTTATAATGATATCGCTCGCGGCGGTGTCACCCCAAAATGGCGGAACTTCATGCGGTTTCAAATTGCCCGCAATCACCGCCTCTATGCTGAAGCCACACCCGGGATCGCCCTGCTCAATAAGGATGGCCGGTTCGCAATTGCCGCCGCAGCAGAACTTTATCGGGGTATTCTGGATGAGATTGAAAAGAATGATTTTGATATATTTGCAAAACGGGCATCTGTCAGCAAAGAGAAGAAACTCCGCATGCTGCCTGAATTATGGCTCAAAATCAATAAATAACATTTGGACAATATCCATCGTGATTAGGAATTAGTTATTGGGTATTAATATTACTGAGCTTCAGCAGTTATACAACATGCTAAAGAGAATCCTAATCGCCTTATTCAAAATTACCTGTTCTAAATTAATAATTAACCTGCCTTGTGTATGCAGGTGTCTGGAACCAATAATTAAATACCCACCATCCACGAAACCTAAAACAATACTGTTGAAAGGTCCTTACGATAGTCCCGTGCTTCGGGGTGCTCATCACCGATCACGGCCAGCAAACCCACGAACACATCCTTGACTTCCCCATCTCTGAAGCGCCGGTCTTTACGCAGGATATCTAAAAAGCCATCCATAGCTGCCAGGAGATTACCGCGTTTTGCCAGCCGAATGGCGTTGTGATAAGCTGCATCCAGCGGGTTGTCACTGAGATCAGCCTCTTTTTTTACTTCTTGGAAGGCCTGTGCAACCGGCCGCAAACTCTTCGCAGTACTGTATTCCGGGCTGGCCGGGAAATTTTTCAACAAGACTTCAACCTCATGCCCCTCACCCTGAAACAGCAGGCTGCGAACCAAACCTAATAAAGCACCGGGATGGTCAGGTCTTGAACCAAGGAAATCGCGAAAAGCTTCTTCAGCTTCCGAATATTCCCCCAGAGTCATCAAGTTTTTGCCTTTATTGAACAGCAAGTCTTCCGGTGGAGGTGCAAGCCGGCGGACAAAATCCCTTAGGCCGTCATCACCTAACACGCCAGAGAATTCTGCCACCATGCGGCCGTCTACAAATGCCTTGACAGCAGGGATATTACGGATCTTCAACTGTTTGGCAAGCCGGGTGTTTTCATCCACATTGACTTTTGCCAGCCTGAAACTACCCTCACCTTGAAGGGCCAATGCTTCAAGCTTTGGACCCAAGACACGGCAGGGTACACACCAGGTTGCCCAAAAATCCACCACCACCGGCACACGGGTGGAATACTGCAGCACCTCGTATTCAAAATCTGATTCGTCAACGTTTACGATGAAATCCGAAACCATGCAAGTTCTCCTCAAACTTAATTTTACTGCACATTGCACATTTGCTGAACATCATTCTTCACCGTAATCATCCACTACACCGGGTTGGACAACTTCCAGCACCTCACCATGGATAGAGATGATGATCCTGAACCCCATCATACCAAGATACAGGCGGGTTTCTTCAGGCAGTCCAATTTCTGTAAGCTGATCAAGTTGGGCATCCATGTTCTTGAGCTGATTTTGAATAGCAGCCAGGGTGAATATATCATCCTGCCCCAGCATTTCTGCAGCTTTTTCTGACAAGAGGTCTTCATTGCCTTCAACATGGCTTTGCATCACCTGCCAAACTTGCTGATCCACCTCATCTGCCGGGATATGCCGCATAAAGCCCTGATCGTCAACGATATAACAGGGTTCACTCCCAATCATCCCGGTCTGAACGGGGTTATCATATTCATCAAATATCAAGCCCTCAAAAACCGCTTTTTTGGGCACGTGACCTCCACAAATCACTCACCTGGTTAAAATTTTGCCTATCAGTATATCCCCGGGTTATTAGAATCTGGTTAATTCTTTTCACGTTTACTTTGAATTATTATAACTTCGTAACTGCCCGGGTTGCACTACAACTACAAGGTCGGGGGTGTACCCTGACCTTGTAGCTGCAAGGAAGCCAGAGTATTTACGAATTAAAAATTTATTGGATAATGACCCGGGTCCCATGAATTTCTGAATAATGATATCGGTCTGGCGGCACATTGGGGTTTGTCCAACGATAGACCCACTTGGCATCCTGAGGCCGTAAATTAATGCATCCATGACTGTGCGGCACACCAAAATCATTATGCCAGTAGGTACCGTGAAATGCCACCCCATCCCGGGTGAAATAACTGACCCAGGGCACGCCAGGCAGGTCAAACCCGGTGCCAAATTCACTGGGCGGGGTAAACATATGCCGGCAGGGGCGTTTATGGGTAGTGCGGTAGTGCCCCAAAGGAGTGGCGAATCCGCCTTCTTCCATCCGGACCCCGCTTGAAATGCGGGTTTGATACACAGCCTTGTCGAACTCATAAGCCGTCAGCCATTGGGTGGTGAGGTCCACAATCAATTTTTTCTCTTCAGGTGGAATACTTGATGCAATTGGGGTCAATTCCGATGGCGGAACCAGCCTGACAGCTTCGGCAGGCACAAAATAATAATTATAGTAAAGGTCATCCATCACTTTATACCAGAACTGTGAATCACCCCCTATAATTCGGTCGACGATCCAAATTGTTGAGGCATAATAGAAACGATAAATTGGCGATTGCTTTTTTTCGAGATCTTTAAAAGCATCCACAAAGGGAATGGTGATCTCTCCAAGTGCGCCTCCGTCCGGGATAAAGGTATCTGCTGGATTTACCCGCTCTCTGACCGGTTGAATATAACTTGAATGGGCAAAGCCTTTGCCTTCCAGTTGATACCAGACCCGGTTACGTGCCTGTGTTTCCCGGTTAATACGTGACCCGGTGATCTCATAAACGCTATCTATCACCATCTCATGGAGCACATCAGATTGATGATCTGGTTCTTTGTGTAAAGGAAAAAGGTCCTTTGTGACCCTGCCCAGAACCCGGCTGGGGGTTCGATCAGTCGGAAAATTATTAAACCGATCCAGCGATTTAAAAGGCAGCACCAAACTCACTGCACCTACCCCTAAAAAACGTAAAAATTCTCTTCGGTTGATTTGAGCAGAAAGCCCGATTAATTCTTTTTTTTCAATCATGGATATTAACTAAAATGCCCACATGCGACCAATCATACAGCCAGGCTGCTTCTTCAGTGATCATATTCACACAACCAGCACTCATCGGCGTGCCAAAATTATTATGCCAGTAAGTGCCGTGAATGCCATAACTTCCATCATAATACATCACATAAGGAACGTTGGTCAGGTGGTATCCCGGCCCCCTCATCGTCGTCGACCGTAATTTTATCCACACCCTGAACTGGCCAACCAGTGTCGGTGTGCCTGGCCTGCCGGTAGAGACAACGAAGGAACGCACCATTTCTGAACCTTCATACGCGTAAAGCCGCTGTGCAGATAGATCAATATTGATCCAGCGGTCTTCATGGTTAACGTTTTCCGGTATTACACCGCGGATATTACGAGTTGGGGTTGATGTTGCAGTCGGTGTGCTGGTTGCCGTCGGGGTTGGCGTATTCGTAGGTGTCGCAGTAGGTGTATTGGTCGGTGTAGGTGTGTTGGTGGGGGTGTTGGTTGGCGTAAAGGTCAGGCTGGGTTTAGGAAAGTTTTCTTCATTGATAGGCCCTGAACGATCAATCGCCTGAACAAATTCTGAAGGAAATAAACTGACACCATAAAAGACAATGATCAGTAAACCAACCACCAAAAAAGCGGTGATCCATGCAGGCCGTGACAACGATCGTGATGCCGGTAATGTTTCTATTGTCGTTGATTGGGGAGGGCGGTGAGTTTTTATTCGACGAGTTTGTTCACCATCCAGGTAAGATTCTGCCCTTCCTGTACGATCAGCTGCCCATCTCAGCGCCTTATCGACACGCGGGTCATCTGGCGCAAGCTCTTTGGCAGTGTTAAGGTAAATCAGGCTGGCTTTGGGCGTGCTCAGACCGCCTAACAACAGCCACCCTTCTGCCACATCAGGATAGTTGGCTACAAACGTTTGAGCGAGTTTTCTGGCAGTGACATGATCACCATTGCGTAAAGTTGTTTTAATGACATTAAGCTGATGATGCTGCTGACTATTCATGGTCTTTATGGATTTTCAGAAGATTGGATAGGTTCGTTATTTAAATAACATAAGATGCCGGCAACAATGCCTTCAGCCACAAGGTCTGTTTCTTCAGTGATGAATTGATAATCCATATTCATGAAACCAGCTTCGATGATCGCTGCCATTGTGCCCGGGTCAATTTCATTAAAAGCATGGTAATAAGTCATATCATCTGTGACTGATCCAGCATGATATGAAAGCCCGGTAACTTCGCCGTAGCGATTTGAAAGGCAGGCAGTAAGTCTTTGACCGGCATTTGCATCGCGAGAAGCCAGGGCAGCAGCTACCTTATACCCTGTAGCCTGGTCATTGATGTATTGACAAGAATCAAGGTGAATAGAAACAACTACTGCCGCCTGGTATCCCCATAATCGTTGGTCAAACTCCTCTAAGAGATCAACCTGGTAACCGAGGTCTATGAGGGACTTCTGAACTAAAGTTGCAATTTTCAAATTCAGTTCAGCTTCTGTTACCCCATTCGGACAGACGGCCCCGGGATCATTCCCATAATGCCCGGCGACGATTCCGATGCGATTCATGATCTCAGGACCCCATTGATCCACAGCAATTTCTTCATCCTGATCATCAGGGGTCAGATTGTCAAATGCTGCCAATCCAAATCCTGTCTCCAGCTGACTTTCTACCAGGCTGCCAGGCGTCCACAAGGTGAACAAAGTAGCAACGATGAAGGCTGCACCTAAAACAGTCTGGATACCCTGCCAAAAACTGAAACCTCGTTTAATATCTGATGGAGGTTTGGCCAGGGGTTCATCATCAACGGCAGGTTGCGAATATTCCTCTTCTATTTCGATCGGGTCATCTGGCATTATCGCGTTCATTAATTAAAATATTACCTTAATTCTCCGAAACTTGACAGGGGAAGGAGCAAGCGTGTTAATTAAGCTGAGTAAATGTCTTGACGCCAGGGGGTTTACACAGTAAAAAGAAATCATGAGGAGAGAAAATATTGATCAATTGTTTTCTCTAAAAATAGGGAGTGGCTGGATATAAAATGAGCTATGAATTAGGGACCAATGAACAGAAACAATTACTTAAGATAGCTAGAGAAGCTATTGAAACAAGTGTTTGCGGTGAACAGGCACCGATCTTAACATTGAACCAGCTACCAGAAGTTTTACAGCATGGCCGGGCTTCGTTTGTTACCCTGACAATTGATGATAAATTACGGGGTTGTATTGGCGTACTAGAAGCCTGCCAACCGCTGGCAATTGACGTTCAGGAACATGCGATTGCTGCAGCTCTACAGGATTATCGCTTTCCTGTTGTCACACCAGAAGAACTGCAGAAGATCCACATTGAAATTTCTATTCTCACACCCAAAAGGCATCTAGACTATGACCATCCAGAAGAACTGGTTAACAAAATCCGGCCCGGTATCGACGGTGTTATTTTGCAAGACGGAAGAAGAAAAGCGACTTTCCTGCCCCAAGTCTGGCAAAAAATCCCGGAGCCTTCCCATTTCCTTTCCCAATTATGCTTAAAAATGGGCGTACCGGCTGACCTTTGGCGCCATAAAAAGATCCAAATTGCTGTTTACCAGGTTCAGGAATTTCACGAGTAATTGAATAATTATAACTACTCAGCTGATGAGAAAACAGGGGTGCATCCCCGACCTTTCAGTTGCATGACAGACTGAACATTTACGAATAAGGTAACCAAAAATAAAAATCCGGAGGACATCTTGATATTTGCCTCCGGATTTGTAATTTAAGGAATTATTCGATATTATTTACAGTGTTTCAACGCTCACCACCTCAGCCTCGACTGATTTATTATAGGCCTGTCCTAGCAAATGTGAATAAACTGCCAGTGCATATGCAGTCGTCAGCAGGGCACCGATACCACAGACAACACCACCTAATGGCGCAATGAAAGCCATCACCAGTATCTGCCCGGCGATAACCAGCAGCCAGGACACAAATGATTTCTTAACCAACCCAAAGACCTCTTTGAATTTAAAGGCTGCACCAAACGAGCCTTTGGCTAGATAATTTGCCACCCCAGCTGTACCCATGAAGACGATCACCAAGATCAAGAGCAAGCCAAGAAGCCCAAAACAACCACCAACAATCATCAGAATGATTGCAACAAAATCTTCCCTGGCACCACCGCCTGCGCTGAACAAAGCACCAGAGATAGCTGCCAAAATACCAACCGGTAGTCCATAGATCATGCTGATCAAGAATGCCATAAATCCCCGGCCCAGATCTCCGCCAAAGTCCAAGTTGGGAAGAGCATCTTCATCCTTTCCTTCGATCACATTTTTTGCAGCTTTTAAGCCCCAACCCACAACGATAAACTGACCGACTATTGGTATCAGGCTGCATAACGCCGGGATGGCAACCTTCTTGAACCAATCCTTATCTTTGAAGACGTAACTGAATGATAACCCAAAGTTCATAATGATCTCCTATTTCTATTTAATAAATTGTTTTATTTAGTAATACTATACAATACCTTCTGACCTAATTCAAACCATCTAAATTTATCAGTCTTGATATTGTGTGTAACCATTAATGATAATAATTTAAAGCTGTTTAAATTGGTCAATCTTGAGAACAAAGATGGTGGCACGTTTTTGATCAGATTTTTCTGGGCTCTTACAATTATTTCGAATGATCTCCAAAGCAGTCTCAACCTCTTCATCTTCAAGGCCGATCAACAAGGTGCTGCGTCCGCTCCTTAAAAAACCTCCCGTGGAAGCGATAAAAGTCACCCGAAAAGATTTTTCGGTCAGTGCTTTTGAGACAGTGTCATTATCTTCATCCTTTAAAATGGCAATGATCAATTTCATGTCTTAGAACTCCTCGTAATGATCGACTACAATTTGAAAGACACTTGCTCCACCAATTGTAACAGGTGTAGGCGCAGGCATTGGCAGGGGAGAATTCTCCATTGGCACCGCGATGAATGCCACCCTTTTACGACAATTTTTACTCAGCAAGTCAATAACTTTAGCTTTCGATTGATCTTCGATACCAATGATCAAAGTTGCACTTTTTCGACCCATAAATCCGCCAATGCTTGGCAGCCGGGTAACAAACACCCCTGCGTCTGTTAAAGATTTAACCGCCATTTCAGCATCCTGACCTTGAACAACGGCGATCATCAAATCTATGTTTTGGTTTTGTCCATTTGCGGATTCAGTCATTTATTTTTCTTGGAAGCTGCTGCTTATAATGAGTGTAACCAGGAAAAATCAAGTATACCTTAGCCTGTCGATGCATTATGATGTGTAAAAAAATCATTTAATTAATGACTCTACTGTAAAAACCAGCACTTTAAAAACTAAACACACGGTTATCAACAGCGAAAGTGGTCAAAAAATCCCGGACAGCATCCAATAAAAATAGCAAAAAAGGAACTG
>CAZCBW010000046.1:0-23625 GCA_964497065.1 uncultured Candidatus Brevefilum sp.
CTTTTGACTGTGATGATGTAAGTTTTTACTTAAGGATCGTACCCTAGATTAGTAATTAAAAACCTGAATGCAATTTGTCTTCGTGATCGGTTTCAGACACGTGTTCGGGTATAATCGAGGCTATGATGGCTGACACCCCCGATAGAATTCATGATGCAGACGAACGTCCTGAAGATCAATTTGACAGGGCGTTAAGGCCTTCCAATCTTTCTGAGCTGATCGGCCAGGAACAAATCAAAGAAAACCTTAACATCCTCATTGAAGCCGCAAAAATTCGCTCAGAATCTTTGGATCATGTCCTTTTTTATGGCCCCCCAGGTTTAGGAAAAACAACTTTAGCTCACATCCTTGCCATTGAAATGAATGTCAGCATCAAGGTGACATCAGGACCAGCTATTGAAAGGGCGGGTGATCTGGCGGCTATCCTGACAAATCTTCATGCCGGGGATATTTTATTTATCGATGAAATCCACCGCCTGGGCAGGGTCGTCGAAGAAGTACTGTACCCTGCGATGGAAGATTTTTCACTTGATATTGTGATCGGAAAGGGTCCTGCAGCGCGTTCCATCAGGTTAAAGCTCCCCCAAATCACCGTTGTTGGTGCGACCACCAGACTGGCTTTGGTCACTTCACCCTTAAGGGCGCGTTTTGGTGCCACCTACCGTTTGGATTATTACACAATTGAGTCACTGATTGAAATTGTAGAACGAGGCGCGAGGTTGTTAAGGGTTGAGTTCAGTCAGGATGGTGTGCATGAGATCGCCAGACGATCCAGAGGTACACCCAGAGTGGCCTTGCGCATGCTCCGCCGTGTGCGTGATTTCGCCCAGG
Source organism: uncultured Candidatus Brevefilum sp. (assembly GCA_964497065.1). Classification (GTDB taxonomy): domain Bacteria; phylum Chloroflexota; class Anaerolineae; order Anaerolineales; family Anaerolineaceae; genus Brevifilum. The sequence goes on from CAZCBW010000046.1 coordinate 832, forward strand.
TCAGAGCAGACGGGAAGATAACGGGTGCGGTCTCGGTTAATGCCCTGGATTTACTTAATATTGATGGTATGGGGTTAGATGATCTTGATCGTCGTGTTCTATTGTGTGTGATTGAAAAATACAATGGCGGCCCGGTTGGCTTAAATACAATTGCCGCTTCTGTAAGTGAAGAAGCCGATACCATCATGGATGTCGTTGAACCTTATCTTTTACAATTAGGTTTTCTCGAGCGTACTTCCCAGGGGCGGCTGGCGACGCGCCAGGCATATGCGCATCTTGGGATAGAACTCAGTGAATCCAATTCTCAGAGATCATTATTTTGAGACATTATTTGACCTCCCATGCGAACAGCAGATTTTGATTACGAACTTCCCCAAGAGCGAATTGCCCAGGTGCCTGTTTCACCGCGACACGATTCCAGGTTGATGGTCATTGACCGGTCTGACGAATCAATAACACATTCTAAATTTTGGGAGATTGACAGGTTTATCCGAAAGGAAGATCTCTTGGTGATCAATGAGACGAGGGTTATTCCTGCCCGGATATATGCAAAGAAAAAACCTGGCGGTGGTAAAGCAGAACTATTATTGCTCGAAAAAAAAGATGGTTGCATCTGGACGGCATTGGTGGGGGGCAAAGGCATTATTGCCGGTCGGGATTTAAGTATTGAAAACGGCCCCGACGTAAAAATTCTAAAAGTGCTTGAAGGTCCTGAACGGTTGGTGCAGTTTGAAGAACCAATTGAAAAATATCTAAACCGTGTTGGACATGTTCCACTGCCGCCATACATTCATACCCATTTGAATGACCCTGAACGCTACCAGACGGTATATGCCCGTGAACCTGGTTCCGCTGCTGCACCAACCGCAGGATTACATTTCACTAAGGAATTAATGCAAAAGTTAGAGTCCTTTGGTGCTCAATTCACAAGATTAACCCTGCATGTTGGCCTGGATACGTTTGCCCCTGTCACAGAAACTGATCCAGGTGAACACCGAATCCATAGTGAATGGTGTTCACTCTCTCACGAAGCTGCTGATAAAATAAATCAAACTAAATCTGCAGGCGGCAAGATCATTGCTGTGGGGACAACAAGCGTGCGCACATTGGAAACAGCTGCGCTCACGGCAAAAGCAGGCCAGGTTGTGGCACCGTTTCATGGTGCTACAAGCCTTTATATCCTTCCGGGTTATTCTTTCAAGGTTGTCGATGCAATGGTGACGAATTTCCACCTGCCAAAATCCACTTTGCTCATGCTGGTGAGTGCCTTTGCTGGAAGAGATTTAATCTTGAATGCTTATCAACAGGCGATCGATCAAGATTACCGGTTTTTCTCGTTTGGTGATGCCATGTTGATCATCTGAACCTGAGTGGCGTGAAATTTGCTTCCATTTTCAATGAAAAGAATAATTTTTTATAGATTTCTTATAAAAAATAGTTTATTACCGAACGATAAAATGCTATAATTCAAATGTTCCAATCAGAACATACAGCCTTTGTATAACAAGGACGAATAATATTATGATGCGCTTTGACCGGTTTACAGAAAGAGCTCAGGAAGCAGCTCAACGGGCTGCTGAAATAATCCAGCGGTATGGACATAACCAGATAGATACAGAACATATTTTGCTGGCTTTGATCGAACAGCCGCAGGGTGTGATTTCACAATTGCTGGGCATTGCGAAAATTGATGCTGAGAATTTTAAAGAACGCCTGGATTATATCCTCCGCACAAGCCCGAAAGCCAGCATTTTTGGGGGCGGTGCAGGCCAGGTTTTTATCACACCCAGAGTCAAACGGATCATTGACCAGGCCAACCAGGAAGCTAACCGTTTAAAGGATGAGTATATTTCGACCGAGCACATATTTTTAGCGATCTTGAGTGAACGCAACACCCCTGCCGCTCGGCTGCTGGAAGATTTAGGTATCACCCGGCAGCGAATGATGGAGGCTGTGGATGAATTACGCGGCGGGCAGACCGTGACCGATCCTAAAGCTGAATCTCGCTACCGCACTTTGGAGAAATATTCCCGTGATCTAACCACGATGGCACGTGAAGGCAAGCTGGATCCAGTTATTGGCCGTGATGCAGAGATTTTGCGCTTGATCCAGATCTTATGTCGGCGAACAAAGAATAATCCAGTTTTGATTGGGGAAGCAGGTGTTGGGAAGACAGCGATTGTGGAAGGGCTGAGCCAGAAGATAGCCGATAATGATGTGCCTGAAATCTTGATGGGAAAGAAAGTGATTTCACTGGATCTGGGCGCGATGATTGCGGGATCTCGCTTCAGGGGCGAATTTGAAGAACGCCTAAAAGCAGCGATTGAGGAAATTCAACGGTCTGAAGGTGAAATTATCCTGTTTATTGATGAGCTGCACACAGTAGTAGGGGCTGGCGCTGCCCAAGGTGCCATGGATGCATCCAGCATGCTCAAGCCAGCACTGGCCCGTGGAGAATTGCAATGTGTTGGTGCCACCACGCTAGATGAATACCATAAACACATAGAAAAGGATGCAGCCCTTGAGCGGCGGTTTGCGCCGGTGTATGTAGAAGAGCCGACAGTTGATGACACAATTGATATGCTGCGCGGTTTACGTGATCGTTATGAAGCCCATCACAAGGTAACTTTTTCTGATGAAGCTTTGGTTCAGGCTGCAAAACTCTCTGCTCGGTATGTGACGGATCGCCATTTGCCAGACAAGGCGATCGATCTCGTTGATGAAGCTGCCGCAAAACTGCGGGTAGCATTGTACTCATTGCCGGAAGAATTAAAAGAATTGAAATCGAAAATTGATCACTTTCTAAAAGAGGAAGAACAAGCCGGTGTCGAACGTGATTATGAACGTGCCGCCAGGATGAAATCTGAGCGGCTTCAAATCGAGGAAGAATTTAACCATCAACGTGATCAATGGGAACAGGACCACAAACTGGATGAGATCGTCGATGTAAATGATATTGCCGAGGTCATCAACCAGTGGACAGGCATCCCGGTTTCACAGATGATGGAAGATGAGAAGGATAAACTGCTTCGAATGGAAGAATGTCTGCACAGCCGTCTGATCGGCCAGAATGAGGCAGTTTCTGCTGTTTCAGATGCTATCCGGCGAGCCAGAAGTGGGTTAAAAGATCCCCGGCGGCCGATAGGTTCCTTTATATTTATTGGCCCTTCGGGTGTTGGTAAAACTGAGTTGGCTAAAGCCCTGGCTGAATTCATGTTCGATGATGAAGATGCACTGGTACGAATTGATATGAGTGAATACCGCGAGCAGCATGCAGTTTCACGGTTGTTTGGTGCCCCTCCCGGGTATGTGGGGTATGAAGAAGGCGGTCAGTTAACTGAGGCAGTGCGCCGACGTCCCTACCGGGTGGTTCTGTTTGATGAAGTAGAAAAAGCCCATCCCGAGGTATGGAATGCATTGCTGCAAATTCTGGATGATGGACGCCTGACGGATGGTCAGGGACGAGTGGTTGATTTCAGGAATACAGTTTTGGTGATGACCAGCAACCTTGGGACGGAGTATGTTAATAAAAGCGGCACCTTAGGATTTTTAGGTTCGATGGAAGATGGAGACCAGGCCAATCGTGAAAAAATCGAAAAGGCATTAAAAGGTGCATTCAGACCTGAATTTCTCAATCGAATTGATGAGATCATTGTTTTTGGGCCGCTTTCCAAAGAACATATGTTGGAGATTGTATTATTGCAGATGAATGATATCCAGGAACGGTTAGAAGAAACGGGTTTGTCAGTTGAACTAACGGATGAAGCCAGACGGTGGCTGGCAAGTGAAGGGTATGATCCCGCCTTTGGTGCTCGCCCACTCAAAAGAGCTTTGCAAAAACATGTAGAGAGTCCGCTGTCAGTCAGTTTACTTTCTGGTGATTTCAAACCTGGTGATACAGTCTTGGTTGATGTTGAGGATGATAAAATCAAATTTGCTAAAAAAGAAGAAGTAAAGCTAAAGAAAAAGGATCAAGCAGAAGTCTCCAATTAAATTTTGAAATAAGAAAAGCCTGAAAAATTCAGGTTTTTTTTTGTGGGTCTTCGGTACAGGAGATCACGATCATGGTGATATCATCCAGGCGTTGTGCGTTCCCGGTGAATTCATGAACATCTTCCAAAAGATTGTTTCGATAAATTTCACTATTTGTATTAAAATCATTTTCAAGGGCGTTGATTAATTTATCTTCTCCATAAAATTCGCCCTGTTCATTTTGTGCTTCGGTGATCCCGTCTGTATATAAAACCAGAACATCATTTATTGATAATTGTATTGTCTTGACGTCCCAGGTTTGTTCAGAGAAAATACCAACGAGGGCACCGGTTTTTTCTAGTCTGGTCAGGGATAATGATTGTCCGTCAGGTTTAATATGATAGGGGGGATTATGCCCGGCATTAATGTAAGTAAATGTATTGTCTTTAGAGTCCAGAATGCCGTAGAAAAGTGTCAGATAGATTCCCTGGCGAGTGTCTGCCAGGATCCGACGGTTAACAGCGTTCAGCACTTCACGAGGTTCCAGGCTTCCTTCACTGGCATAAGTTCGGATCAGCGTACGGCTCATGGCCATATACAATGCTGCACCAGCACCTTTGTCACCGACGTCCGCAATGACGAATCCGACTTTGTCGTCCTCAAGGTCAATAAAATCATAAAAGTCGCCTGAAGTTTCGTGGGCAGACAGCAGGATGCAAGAGATATCATAGCCTTTGATCACTGGTGCATTCGTCGGCAAGAAAGTATGCTGAATTCGACCGGCTTCAGCCAGTTCCTGGTTCAGTTTGTGATGGGCAATCGCCTGAGAGCGTGAAACATGTTTGACATATCTCAGCTTGTCAAGAATAATATCTGGGAAATAATTAACTTTTATACTATTGAATTCAGCTAAAGATTCCCGGTAAAAATTATGAGCTTTGTCGATATCCTCTGGTTCATTTTGTTTGAGGTGTAAATTGCCCATCTCCAACCAGATATGAGCCTTCCACCATCGACCTTCCATAGTGTCAGCGATTTCTATCGCCTGGTTAAAAATATCCAATGCCCGGTTATGATTATTTCTGGCAGCCTCACACCTGGCTTGAGATAACAAAATTCGGAAACGGTCTTGCATGGATGGTTGGGCTTTATAAATATCATTAGCTTGATTTAGTGTACCTTCTGCTTTTTGCAGGTTTCCTTTTAAAGTGTATATATCAGTAAGAAGGCAGAGAATGGGAACATTTGTTTCCTCTGGCCCTTCATTTTTATTCTTAAACATGTCAAGAAGCAGGCTTTGAGCAATATTAACATCTGTACGAGCTTCCTGTTTATCTTCAACAAGATGAGGTTCAAGTAAGACATTGGCTAATGCAAGGTTTGCATGTAATACTTGATCTAAATCATTGATTTGTTTACCCCGGTCGATTAAATCATTAAAAGTCTCAATTGCCTGGGTGAGCATGCCTCGAAAATGGAATAAGCGGCCTTTAAGATAAAGTTGTGTTAATGTGTTTTCGTGAAGATATGATCCTGTTTGGTAGGAATCCAATTTCATTCTTTTAATGCGGGATTCAGCATCATTGAACTCAGCCAGCCAAAGTGAGGCTTCAACGATAGCCTGGTTTAAAAGCAGCTTATTTGTAACACCACCTGCCTTATTTCCTAATCGAACAGCTCGGATGCGATAATCCTTTGCCAGCCTGATCTCACCCAGGTGATCAATCACTGCTGCAAGATTAATATATGCTCGGGAACCCGGCTTATTGAGATTATGGGCTTCACTGATCTGAACTGCTAATTCTAAAGCTGCAATTGCCTGCTCAGGTTTTGTAGAGGGAAGGATTCCGATGGTTGCTAATGTTTCAGCTTGAACGTCAAAGGCATCCAGCCATTTGGCCATTTCAAGTGCCTGTTCAGCATAGACTTTTGCTTGATCAGGTTGATCATTAAAAAGAAAAGATCGTCCGGTTTCATGGATTAAATAAGCGATATTGGGGCTTTCATCAGCACCTTTGATATCTTCGAGTCCATCCAAACAGATTTCTAAACTTCGTTTAGGATCATAACCTCGCCATGCAGAGCGGGCAGACCAGGCATAAACTCGGGCTAACTGGTCTGCATCACTGGTTTGATGTAAATGATGTATAGCTTTTTTCCAGGTTTGGATGGCCTGGCGGTGATCACCTTGCTGCGCATAGGTTTCACCTAAATCGGTGTAAAGGTGCGCCAGTTGGGTTGAATCTTCGGTGTGTTGAACTGCCTGGGAATAGAAAACTTGTGCTTCAGTTGCGGCAAAGGAATTCATAGCGACATGACCGGCCAGGTCAAGATAGAAATAGGCTTTTTCCTTGTTATTGGCAATGTGAAAATGATGTGCCAGTTGTGAGGCCAAGCGTTCCTTCTGGTCAGGATAATAGCTTTCAAGAGTATTGCCGACACTCTGGTGCAGTTCAACCAGGTCAGCGTCGATGATGGAATGATAAGCAGCGTCTTGCATGAGAAAATGTTGAAATTTATATGTCAGTTCTGGCTTGACAGCAATGACTTTGATCATCCCGAGTGCTTCGAGTTCACTCAATTGCTCCATCAAGTTAATCTCAGGGGCATGATTGCTCATCACGGATTCAATAACTTTTTCAGTAAAAGAACGCCCAATGACACTGGCGATCCTTATGGTCAAACGTGCTTCTGGCGGCAGGCGGTCAATTCGTGCGACAAACAAACTTTGGAGGTTATCAGGAATTTTATTTGGATCAATATTTTTCGTGACAACCCATTGGTCATCTCTTTTTGTGAGGATTTCTTCATTGATCAACATGCGGATCAATTCTTCAATGAAGTGTGGGTTTCCTTCGGATTTTGTCAATACCATCCTGCGGATCGTCTCTGGAACTTCATCCAATTCAATCAGGTTTTTTACCAACATCTCACTTTCATGCTCATTGAGGTTTTCCAATTCAATACGAGTTAATCGGGAACCAAATTTATTCCGAGCGGCTGTGATCAATTCCCAACCGTTTGATTCTCTATCTTTACGTGTGGCCAGGCAAAACAAGATAGGTGATGTGATCGTCAGTGAAAGCAGTTCAATTAATAATTCAACTGAAGAGGCATCAGCCCAATGAACATCTTCCAGGATAATTAACAGGGGTTGTTCCCGTGATAAATTAATAAACAAAGTTGATATTGCATGCAGGTATTTTGTCCGTAAATCAAATGCACTCAAACTGTGGATCAGTTCTTCGTCTTGGTCGGGAAGTGGTAATTCTAGCAAGTGGGCCAGGAATATGACCAGGCTTTCTTTATCATTGTCAGGGAATTTATTGATCGTATTTTTGATAATCTCGGTAATTTTAAACTCAGGTGTGTTTCCCGAAATGTTTAATGTTTCTCGCAGTAATTCCTTTAAAAGGTGGAATGCAAGTTCCTGTCCGAAGGCCAGACCATGGGCTTGAATCCAGCGGATTGGCGTAGATTCTTGCATGGTTTTTAGCTGATGTTTCCAATTGAAGATCAACCTGGATTTACCAATCCCCGGTTCGCCGATGATGAGGCCTATTCTCCCCAGGCCAGCCATGACTGTTTCACTGAGCTCTAGCAGTTGATCTAATTCTTTCTGTCTGCCAACCAGCGCAGCACTGCGAATCATTGGTAATTTTTGGATATGATCAGAGGGTTTATTAATTAAGTCAATTTGCCAAAGCGGCAAGTTGTTCTTGGTCTCTTCACAATAAATACCCTCGATTGGTGAGCATTCTATGTTGCGTTGAATGAAACGATAGGTATCTTCAAAGAGAATGATTTTGTCATCAGGAATGGCTAATTTAGCAGCACGATCAAGACATTCAAGTGTGCTGTTGAGAGACTGAAACTCAAAACGCAGGTTAGTTTTTAATTCCCCAATTAAGACTGGGCCAGTATTCAAAACAACTTTTAAGTGCAGCGGCACACCTGCTGATGAATGTGAACCGTAATTATTGATTGAGTTAACTTCCTTAAGGATGGCATCAGCCGCATGCACTGCACGAAGTGGGTCATCTTCGTGGGCAAGCGGGGCACCAAAAAAGGCCAGGATAGTGTTTTCCCAAAGCTTAGCTATTGTGCCTTCAAATTCATAGATGCGGCTGGCAACCCGGTTCAATGTCTCATTAATTAATTTGTTGGATTCTTCATCAGGGATATGCTGCTTGAGCTGCTCATTATTCGAAACGACAAGCATTAAAGCAGAGACATTGCGTTTTTCTTTTGCCAGATAGGGCAGCGATCTTACTTTTTGAACTAATGCCTCAGGTGCATTTGCAGATAGTTGTAAAAAATTGAGATCTTCAATCGTTGGATTTACTGATGTTGGATGGCCGCAAATGTTACAAAGCCGGCTTTGGTCAACAATTTCTGATTTGCAGATATTGCATATCATCGTTTTCCTTGATTATTTAATTATCGAACCGTACTAATTTTATCATATTTATATGGAAATGTTATAATATATGTAACTGCTCAGGCTGCCATGCAAATGAAAGGTCGGGGTGTGGTGTGGCGGCAAAGCCGCCACACCACACCCCCTATTTCTTCATAAGCTGAGTAGTAACTAATATTTTAATGTTTATTTATTATTTCATCCATTTTCTGGCAACCAGTTTATTAATTTGACCAGATGTTTTATACTAATAAAGCAAATTTTTCAAGAAAGTATGTGGTAAATAAAAATAAAAATATAAAATCTTGAATCTTTGTGATGAATTTGGAGAAAATTTATGACAATTAGAGAAATCAAATCATTTCCTGATGAAGTTTTGCGACAGAAAACCAAAAAAGTAGTGAATTTTGATGATGAACTTCACCAATTAATTGACGATATGATTGAAACAATGAGGGATGCCCCAGGTGTTGGGTTGGCAGCACCGCAAATTGGCATTTCTAAACAGGTGATCGTGGTTGAATTTGGCGACGAAGAAGATGAATCGATCCCTAAACAATTATACATCATGATCAATCCTGAAATAGTCACTGAATCGGATGAAAAAGTTCCAGGAATTGAAGGCTGCCTTTCAGTGCCAGGTCTGTTTGGTGAAGTTGAAAGGTCTACAGTCGTTACAGTGAAAGGTCAAAACGAGCAAGGTGAGGATGTAAAAATCCGTGCCCAGGGGTGGCTGGCTAGAATATTTCAACATGAAATCGATCATGTCAATGGTGTTTTGTACACAGATCGGTCTGAAAAAATCTGGCAGCCTGAATTTGATGAAGTAGATAACGTATAATGAATTTATGTATTTAAAGCATCTCTCTTTATCAAATTTTAGAGGATTTTCCCGGTTGGATCTTGATTTTCCCCGGGAAATCTTGTTGTTAGTCGGTGCTAACGCCCAGGGAAAAACAACTTTACTTGAAGCGATTTATTTACTATCATCATTGACTTCTTTTCATGCAGGTTCTGATCGAGAACTGATCAATTTCACTCTGCCAGAGACTGAAATTGCAGTCAGCAGGGTCGTGGGTGAATTTAATCGCCGGGATGGCGACCATCAAATTGAGATCCGATTAATTCGCGAACCAAATGGTGACATCGGCAGTCCACGATTTCGTAAAGAGATTCTCCTGGATGGCGTTAAAAGAAAAATGGGAGAAATAATTGGGTGGTTTAATGTGGTCAATTTTATGCCGCAAATGGCAAGAATCATTGAGGAAAGTCCAGCTGACCGGCGCCGATATTTGGACATGTTAATCGCGCAGGTTTCACCAAGATACATTCAATATTTGTTAGATTACAACCAGACACTTGCTCAGAGAAATGCACTGCTTAAGCAGCTGGCAGAGCGGGGAGGGGACCCTGAACAGCTGGCTGTTTGGGACGGTATGCTGGCGCGGTTCGGTGCTTTGATCATGTTTGAAAGAATCAAATCTCTTCGTGAAATTGAAGATGAGGCTAAACGCATCCATTATGACCTTACCCATGGTAACGAAGTTTTACGGTTAGATTATCAACCGTCTTATGATCCAATCACATCCCCAGCGGGACAAATGTCTTTGCCGGTTTCAGCGGTTATTGATCGTTCGAGCCTAGCTCAAAAAGAAATTGAAACCGGAATGCTCGAGGCTTTAACAAAATTGCGTCGTGAAGAAATTGGTCGTGGTGTGACAACGATTGGGCCGCACCGTGATGAACTGCGCTTCCTCAACAACCAGATGGATCTGGGAATTTATGGTTCACGCGGGCAGGGCAGAACCGCCCTTATGGCAATGAAACTTGCCGAAGTCAATTGGCTTTATGAACGCACGGGTGATTGGCCGGTTTTATTACTGGATGAGATCATGTCAGAACTTGATACCCAGCGGCGTGGAGACCTCTTATCAGCTTTGTCAACCTGTGACCAGGCTGTTTTAACTTCGACGGATCTTGCTATGTTTGAAGAAGGGTTTGTTAAAACTCATTCAGTCTGGCAGGTAGCCAAGGGTATGGTAACAGCATAAGAAATCAACCAGGCTGTGCATCATAATCTAATTAATGATTTAATTTGTTGATACAAGTAGTTATCCGCATAATAACCGATCAGTGGGAATATTTTTTCTTTTCTTTGGGTTTTGAATGCTCGGAGCAGTGCTTTAGAGAATTTGATGGGACTGCCAGTTGACGTGCTCCCTTTGTGTACAATGAAAACAGTAAACTCATCATTTACCACCAGAGGTCGATGGTCTTTGATCAGTTTTAACCACAGCCTGTATTCAACGACTTCTTCCTTACTTTCGGTAAAGCCCCCATATTTTTCAACAAACTCACGCCTCATAAAAGTGTTTTCATGGGAAATAAAGTTCATCATAGAGAGTGCTGTATTGATATTTAATTTTAACAGGTAAGTCTGGCGGAGGACAATAGTTCTACCTTTGAGTTCGATCAAGAAATTTCCTGTGAGCCAGACTAGTTCAGGGTTCTCGATGAATTTTTGGGCAACTTTTTCTAATGATTGCGGGTTCAAATAGTAATCATCAGAATGTAAATAATGGATGATATCCCCTGAAGCATGTTGGGTAGCAAAATTTAATGCATTTCCAACGCCTTTAGGATTAGATTTAATTATTTTTATGGGGTATTTGTTTTGAACCCGTTCTTGATAAGCCTGAATTATTTCAAGCGTTTTATCGTTGGAATATGAATCATTGATGATGTGCTCAATGTTTTGATAGGTCTGGTTCTCAACACTTTCGAGTGCTCTTAACAGGTATTTTTCACTGTTAAAGGTACAGGTGATTACACTGATTATAGGTGATTGATTATTTTTCATAAGATAATGCCATTAAAAATAATGTCTTAAGAAGGCAGATTATCCCTTCTGATAAATGAGTATTATACTAAAACGAGGAAAATAATTTGGTTTTAATGCTCACAGTAATGTTGAAAAATTATTTAACGATCTTGAAGATTATAACCGACTAAATTGAAATTAATAAGTAAGCTAAACCCAATCGGATTAGCGTTCCATTGTCTGATGGGCAATTTGACGGCCTTGTTCTGTTAGGTCAACACGGTCATCAACTTGCACAATCCAGTTAGATTGTTTGGCACGGTTGATGACATGGGCAGTAAATTCAGGTGTCCAGTTCATTTCTTTATACATGTGTGTTATTTTGCTCTCAGCCAAATAGTCAGAAGCGTTTTCATGGTTGAGCAAGTGAATGATTAACATTTGCTTTGCGAATCTCCATTTTTGGGATTTTTCTCTTTGGAATTTTGCAATCAAACCTTGTTCAGGAGCAAAAATTAATGATGCAATGAAGATGACTCCAACCATGGTTGCCATACTACCGGCTATCGAAGAGTCGAACACCCTGGCAACCCAATAACCGCTCACCGCACTGAGGACACCAAAAAACGCGCTCAACCCCAACATAATTTCAAGTTTATTGGTCAATAAATATGCTGTCGCTGCTGGGCCAATCATTAATGCAATTACCAATATTGAACCTACAGCATCAAAGGCACCAACTGCAGTCACAGACACCAAAGTAATCAGAAGATAGTGAATAATGCCTGGCATAAAACCTAACGTTGCCGCCAAACCAGCATCAAAAGTGGTTAATTTCAACTCTTTGAAAAATAAGGCAATAAATATCAAGATTGCTGTCAGGATGATTCCCATGATGATCAGCGATTTCGGTCCGATATCTCTACCTAGAATTATCATTCGAGAAAATGGTGCAAATGCTAATTCTCCAAGCAGAACTGAATCGATATCGAGATGAACACCGGTTGCATACCGTGAAATTAAAATGATGGCAATACTGAATAATGCCGGGAAAACAAGGCCGATGGCTGCATCCTCTTTAATGAGTTTTGTGTGGATCAGCAGTTCTACAATGACGAACGTTAAAACCCCGGTGGCTGTGGCCCCCAGAATTAGCAGGGGCGAGTTAAGGTCTCGTACTACAAAAAATGCCAGCACAATGCCTAATAACACGGTGTGGCTGATCGCATCACTTGCCATAGCAAGTTTTCTCAGAACTAAAAATACACCGATCAATGAACAGGCCAAGGCTGCAACTGACGTGATTAATTGAATTTCTATTTGTTGAATTGTCATAGCAATACACCTCGGTCATGTGCAATTTTCTGTGCTCTCTCCCAGCCAGATTCACTTAATGACCAGTGATCCTTCCCTTTTTTGACAGCTAAACCTTCCTTTTGTAATTCTTGTAAACTTCGAATGGTGCCCCTATCATCAGGATGCATTGACCGGATGACTTTTTGTGAGTGACTATGTGTGTGATCACCATGTTGCTCTGCAAGAATATAAAGATCTAGAAGCACAGAATCAAGCTTAAGTTCGCGGCGGTTTTTATACCGTTTGACCCATCGCCAGGTGATTCCTCTATTTGGTGCAAAAAGAAGTGAAAGCACAACGATGACAGTCATCGACAGTACAATTATTGGGCCTGTTGCGATGCGGGCCGCCAGGCTGCTGATGATTGTTCCTGAGATGCCTGCCACCGCACCAAAAAATGCAGATACGATCACCATGATATGCATCCGATTTGTCCATTGTCTGGCTGCTGCAGCAGGTGCAACGATCATCGCACTCATAAGAACCACACCTACGGTCTGCAAGCCAATCACAATAGCAACCACAATCAAGGAGGTTAATATCAGGTCTAATAAACGGATTGGAAATCCAAGACTGGAGCCAAACTCTGGGTCAAAGCTAAGTAATTTAAATTCTTTCCAAAACAATATCATGATGGTTAAAGAAATTGCTCCAATGACTGCCATTGTGATAATATCGTTTTGCAATAAGGCAGCAGCCTGACCAAATAAGAATCGGTCAAGCCCTGCTTGCCTTGCATCCGGGATGCGTTGTGTATACGTTAGCAGCATTAGTCCAAAACCAAAAAAGACAGATAAAACCAATCCCATTGCGCTATCTTCTTTAATCTTTGTAAAGCGGATGATATACATGATGAATAAGGTGCCCAACCACCCTGAAAGGAGTGCACCAAGCATTAGAATAAGCGGTGCTTTGCTGCGGAATAACAAGAATGCCACCACCACGCCCGGCAATGCAGCATGCGAAATTGCATCCCCGAGCAAGCTTTGTTTGCGCAGTACAGCATAAGTTCCTAAAGCGCCGCTGACCATGCCTAAAATTGCAGAACCAAGTGCTACAGTTCGTAATGTGTAATCAAATAACAAATCATAAATAAATTCAAAAATTGGGGTCATCATTATAAAAAATTACCCTAATTATTCAACAGAATTATAGAGAAAGGATACTCTGCCGCCGTAGGTCTTTCTTAAATTCTCCGGTGTAAAAACATCATCAATTGGGCCACTGGCGATCTTGCGAACATTTAAGAGTGTAATCCAATCAAAAAATTCAGTGACAGTTTGAAGGTCATGGTGGACAACGATGATCGTCTTCCCTTGCGTTCGCAGCTCATGCAGAAGAGACACGATCGCTCGTTCTGTTGTTGCATCTACACCTTGAAACGGCTCATCCATGAAATAAATTTGGGCATCTTGAACTAATGCTCTGGCGAGAAAAACACGCTGCTGCTGCCCCCCTGAAAGCTGATTAATTTGGCGATCTGCCAGATGAAGAATACCCACCTTTTTCAGTGCTTCATTGGTGGCTCTGCGGTGTTCCTTGCCTGGCCGTTTGATCCATCCTAGTTTGCCATACAAACCCATCATCACGACATCTGAAACAGTTGTTGGGAAATCCCAATCTACACTTCTGCGTTGTGGGACATATCCAACCAGGTGTCTTTGTTGATGATATGGTTTGTCAAATATCAAGATCTGGCCAGCCGCAGTTTTTATTAATTCCAAAATCGCCTTGACCAGTGTTGTCTTACCTGCGCCATTTGGTCCAACAATTGCCATAATAACACCAGGGGGAACAGAGAGATCAATGTCCCATAAGACCGGTTCATTATCGTATGCAACAGTTAAATCATTAATGGTTATGGCATTTTCAATTTTTGACAAAGATACTCCATGATAAACAAATAATAATGTATTAGCGAATTAAATAATCTAACAATAGCTTCGTTCTAGATCAAAACTGCTGTTATTCATAATAATTACTCACCTAATAATGCATTTGTAATCGTATCAATATTATGTTCAAGCATGCCGATATAAGTGCCAGCATCAGTATCAGGGCTTCCTAATGCGTCAGAATACAGCTCACCGCCAATTATAACCTGGTGATCACGCGCTGCGACCGCTGCCTGAACTGCCTGGATACTGCGGTCAGGCACAGAGGTTTCGATGAAGATGGCTTTGATATTTCGTTCAACAATAAACTCTGCTAGATCTCGAATATCGGCTGTGCCGGCTTCTGTTTCTGTACTGATGCCCTGCAAACCTCGAACATCAAAACCATAGGTTGCACCAAAATATTGAAATGCATCATGGGCAGTGATCAATACACGTTGTTCTTCTGGTACCCTGGCTGATTGCATCAATATGTATGCATGAAGATCTTCTAACTGGGAAAAATAGCTGGCAGCATTTGTTTCATAAGTTGTTCTGTTGTCCGGGTCAAACTCGATT
This sequence comes from uncultured Candidatus Brevefilum sp., assembly GCA_964497065.1. Lineage (GTDB taxonomy): Bacteria > Chloroflexota > Anaerolineae > Anaerolineales > Anaerolineaceae > Brevifilum. Next base: position 15,854 of record CAZCBW010000046.1, read on the forward strand.
AAGGTGTCCCGAATACTTTCAAGCGCTTGAATCCACAGGCTGACATCCATCCAAATGTGGGGGTCTGCCGCGCCTTCATATTCCTCATCTTCCAATAACCTCGAAGCATCGACAGTTTCAGCGACAGCAACTGTAATGATTTGCCCACGCATTTGCTGGAATACATCTGCCATTTGTGCTTCGAGGTTAAGACCATTGTAAAATATGATCTCAGCGTTCGACAACCTTCCTACATCACCTTCGCTGGCTTTATAAAGATGCGGATCAATGCCCGGCCCCATCAGGTTAGAAACTTCGACCAACTCACCGCCAATATTTTTTACCGCATCAGCGATCATGCCTGTGGTTGTGACGATGTTGATCAATTGGTTATCATTATCTGATTGTGTTGGGGTGGTATTACAACCACTAATTAAGATACTGATTAACACTGTACAAATGAATATGGCTGTTTTTTTATTTTTCAAAATACGCTCCATATATTTTATTTTCGTCATTGGTCAACACTTAATGCTTGATTAGCAGTTTTTTTGTGCCGAGTTAATTTTATGTTACTGCGGGAATTTGATATTGTAAAGTTTTTTTAAAAAATCATAGTCTGGTTGTATTAATTGTTAAAAATGTTCTCAACCAATCTTCATAATATTTTTTTTGACTCATTTTGCTTGAAGGTATAATGGATTTATCTTTTTAAGATAGCACTAAGAGGTTAAAAACACTTTGATGAATCCAGGTTCGAGTATGAATGCAATTGCCTTGCGGCTGTCTCCTGGCCAGGATCTGCTTGCAGCTTTAGATGAAATTGCAGAGCGTAATCAACTTGGGGCTGCCTGTGTGCTGACCTGCGTGGGCAGTCTGATCGAGGCAGTTTTGCGGTTCGCCGATCAGGAAGAACTAGCAAAACTGTCAGGGCCGTTTGAGATCGTCTCTTTGACGGGAACATTGTCTTCCCATGGTTCACACTGCCATATATCAATTTCTGACCAGCAGGGCAAAACGCTTGGCGGGCACCTTTTACCCGGGTGCCTGGTGTACACAACAGCTGAAATCATCCTGGGTGTCATCACCGGTCAGCAATTTTTGCGCTCCTATGACCCAAAAACAGGTTATGAGGAGTTAGACATCCGATCAAGTTAAAGTTAGGCGATTTGGTGTGTAATTTTTTAGAACCCAGTCTAGAATTTTCCAAGCAGAATAAAAAAAATTCCTGACATGTCTTTTGCGATTTATAAACTTTCAATTTAGGTAATTCTAGGAGGAAAAATATGGATTTGTTGTCATTATGCCTCAAGAGCCGGAGCTATCGTCGTTTTGATGAAACCTATCAGGTAGAAGTTGACACTTTATATGAACTGATAAAACTGGCACAATTTTCCCCTTCAGGCAATAATGTCCAACCGTTAAAATATTGGATCAGCCATACGCCTGAAATGAACCAGGTGGTGTTTTCACAACTGGGATGGGCAGGCGGCTTGAAAGACTGGCACGGCCCCGAAAAAGGCGAGCGACCCAGCGCATATATCCTTATTTTGGGTGATACTGAGATCAGTGTGAATTATGGCGTTGACCATGGGATTGCAGCACAAAGTATGAAGTTAGGTGCTGCAGCGTTGGGCCTGGGCACCTGCATGATTGCATCCATTCAGAGGGATGTATTAAGCCAGGCCTTGGGTATCCCTGACCGATACCAGATTCTACTGGCCTTAGCAATAGGAAAGCCGGCTGAGATCGTGGTGACAGAGCCTGTCAGTGGGAGTGGGTCAACAAATTACTACCGTGATGAAGATGATGTCCATCATGTGCCCAAACGCAGTCTTGAAGAACTTATCCTGAACAAGTCGACATAAACAGAAAAGCCGCAGACATGGTTAAGACTGCGGCTTGTTTATCTCTACCAGGTCTCTGTGACTTTTTTAAGACCGCGGGGGTTATCCACATCATAACCGCGCGTAAACGAGAGGTACATGGCAAATAATTGGGCAGGAATGATCACCGGAATAGGTGAGAGCCATTCAGGGATCCCTGATGGGAGCGATAATGACCGGTCAGCCAGGGATGTCAATTCGTGATTGTCGCTTAGCATGATCACTTCTGCTTGCCTATCCTTAACTTTTTCAACCAGCGCTTGCATCTCTGCGATCATTTTGCCGCTGGGGGCAATTACAAAAACTGGAAATCCCTTGTCCACCAGTGCGACTGGACCATGCAGAAAATCTGCACTGGAATAGGGTTCGGCGTTGGTGTAGGTCAGCTCTTTCATCTTCAAAGAAAATTCAAACGCTGATGCATAATTGAACCCACGGCTGATGACAACATTATGGGTCATATACCGGTACCTTTCCACAAGGCTGTCTACCATCGTCTCATGGGTAAAAATATTTTCAATCATGCCCGGTAAGGCTTGAAGGTCTTTTTTATGCTGATCAGAATTAGAAAGTTCCGCCGAAAGAATGGCCAGATTTGTGAGCTGAGAGGTATAGGTTTTGGTTGCTGCCAATGAAAGCTCATCACCAGCCTGCAAATCTAAAATAATATCAGCTGCTTCGCCAAGGTCAGATCCCGGTGTATTGGTGATGGCTGCTGTCAATGCACCCTGATGCTTGGCTTCTAACAACACTGAAACGATATCCGGGCTTTTACCGCTCTGACTAATCCCCAAGACGAGCGTGTTGGCAAGATCAGGCGGCTGCTGATAAATGGTGAAAAGGCTCGGGGTTGCAAGTGTGACGACCATCTGGTTATGTGCACCCAATAGATATTGGGCATACCTGCCGGCATTATCACTGGTGCCTCGAGCGGCAATGAACACATGCTTGATATTTTGTTGATTGATCCTCTCCGCCAGCTTTTTTATTGGTGCTTGTGGGTTGCTGACCAGGTTGTGAATGACATCGAATTGTTGATGAATTTCACGATACAGATGGGTTGTTTGAATATTTCGGTTCATTGTGAGGCTTTCTTTACTAGGGTTTTTTCCGGCATTGAGTTAGCTGAACCAATCATGTGCTAATTTTACAGCTGAATCAGTGTTGAGGTTTTCTGATTCAGTGAAAAGGTCTTGATCGTTATGGGTGGGGTTCTCCATCAACCCAAGAGCTTTCTCCAGTGATAGACTGCTTTTATGTGCATTTTTTACGGCCAATGGCGGTGTTTTTGTGGCGTCTAGATCAAGCAGTGACCCAAAAAAATTATTAACTTCAAAAGCTGCTTCAAAAGGGCCCGCAGAGAGATGTACGCAATTGGCACCAATATTGACTTCTCTTAAACCAAAGGTCTCAGGACTGTTGTACATTATATTGCGGATTGAACCTTCAGCTGCTTTTTCTGGGAATGTATCTCCAACCAGATCAAATTTCATCGCATGCCAATCGGTGTCCGTATGCAGGAGCATTAAATAGATCCTGTGATCTTCTTTTGTGAAATGAATGAGCTGTTTCGGATGAAATCCATTGATAATGATCAATGGTTCATCGTGAAAAATGACATCTAAAAGATAAAAGCCGCTTCGTAATTTAATTGAATCGTCTCCAGACCAGATTTCCGCAAGGCTGCTGATTTCGACCTTAAAATGGTTTAAGAATTCATGGCCTCCCATGATTCGATAATTGCCTGTGTCTATTTTGCCCAATATTTCAAATATCTCAGCCCGGGTTTCATCGTCAACCATCTTTGAAGCCATCCTTGAGAGCTGATTAATAAAGCCATAATGTCGGTTCATAATTTCATATTTTTCAAGTGATTTTCCAGGTATTATAGCCGCACCGCAGACCTTCACATCGAATTGGTTGAATTTTTCCTGCACCAAATTTAAACTGTTTGCTATTTTTTGGTCATCTTCAACAGCCAGCACCTCTGGCTTAAAAAAGAAAACCAGCTCATTTAAACAGTCCGTTTGGCCGACTTCAACTGATTGAATGATCTGGGCATCCTGTGCTGATTTAAATGTAGAAATAATTTCGTGATTGAATAATTCGTTTTGGGCCATAGTCTCCTCAATTGGGTTGAAATTTTTGTCACTGCTCAGGCTGTCTTGCCACTCAAAGGTGGGGGGTGTGGTGTGCACACCACACCCCCCATTTTCTCATATGCTGAGTAGTTACAATTATTCTAATTATACCTTGATTATATTTGGTAAATAAAAAAACCAGGCATTTCTCAGATGCCTGGTTGGGGTAACTTAAACATCCTCTTTTCTCACGGTGAATAACATATGGCATAGGTGTGGAGGAGTTTTTGTGTGCCAGTATTGTTTCGGGCAAAATTTTGCCATCCATTGCCAGTCTTGGAGGAATTATAAATTGTCGCGCCGATATTGACTGCAAACCCACCACCGGTGACCAGGGTTCCGGAAGGGCAGGCTTTCACCAGCTGCAGGGTATCATTTGGCGAAATCTGACCTGTGGTATCGCTGACCTGAGATGTTGTACCGCTGACTCCGGATAGGCACACGGCATATACATTGCTCAAAGGAGTCCCGCCGCCTGTATTATTGATGTAAATTTGCCAGCCATTCCCTGACCTTGTTGAGTTGTAAATTTCTGTGGGATCGGTTGAACCAATAACCCAACCGCCACCTGTGACCATCGATCCTGCAGGGCAGCTGACCTCAAGCTGAGTCGTGTCGTTCGCATTGATATTTTCTTGTTTGAAGACCTGGCTGCTTGATCCTCCGGAATTAAATAAACAGATGGCATATACATTCAAGAGTTTGGAAGAACCGGTCATATTAAAGCCGTGAACCCTCCAGCCATTGCCGTCTTTCATTGTATGCCAAACTCGCACGCCATCACCACCGGCAAATCCTCCTGATACCAGAACAGATCCAGATGGGCATGGGACCGTGGTGTTATTGCTGCTGTTTGCCGGTATTGTGATCTGCTCCATAAACTGATCTACAGAAAGCGGTGGTGTGGTAGGCGTTGGTGATAATGTCGGTGAAGGAGTTACTGTAAAGGTTGGTGTTGGCACCGGTGTATCTGTAGGCGGTTGGGGCACAATGATGGTCAGGCTTAGCTCGGGGCCAAATATTGTGCCATCTTCAGACCGGATGCGCCAAATTGAAGAATAGGAGCCAGGGCTATTTGGTGCAGCCATATCTACAATCAGATCTGCGTTACTGCCAGCACTGACCGTTGGCAGGGCAATTGGTGATGATGCACCTAATCTTTCACCACTGGCGTGAACCAGCTGATAGGCGATCCAATCACAGGATCCATTATTGTTCACCCGCCAAATTTTGGTGAAATTTGCACCGGCGGGGAGTTGAGCATTGATCGGTATAGTCACATGATCAACAAAGCTGGCTGAATTTATGCAGCCTGCCTGGGCTGTTTGGGTTAATTCTAAACCTTCAGGCGTTTCAGTGGGTGTGGGTGTAGCACCGTTTTCGTCAAGGGCTAGAACAACTGAAAGTGTGATGAAGGTTGGTTCTGAAGCTAGACCTTGTAAGTCAGTGACGATGATTGATAACTCAACGTCGCCTTCTTCTACAGGTGTCCAAGGATGTTCAGAAATAAATTCCAGCGGTGTGGTCTCTTCCTCCGGTAATACAGAATGATAAAGCTCGCCATTCAAGAAGAGATCAACCGATAAAACCCCGCGTGAAGCTAAAACTTCAGCAATAATCATTGTTTCTTCATCCAATAAAACGAGTTGGCCGTCTTCATGGCTGATGAATTCTGCTGACAAGTTTGGCCGTAGGGGAAGATGACATGCCAAAATCGCAAAAATTAAAGTAAAGCTGATTAGCAATAGAATGAACGTTTTATGTTTATGCATTTTGCCTCATCGAGTTGTCATTATTAATTCATGAAATTCTTTTTATTTTGCGTAAATATACCAGATTAAGCAATGTTTTTAAAATAATGATGGCTGGTTTGAAGGATGCTGTTCTTTCCATGCATCCATCAACTCACCGTTTTTAAGAATATGCACCACCTTTATATCAGCTTCAATTAAAGTTTGGGCGATATCATGTTGACGGTGACAGTTTTCTGGCTTGGCTTCTGCACAAAGCAATGTGATCGTATTGCGAAGTGAAAGCTGCTGCAGCTTTTGAATGGAGTGATCATAGACATCTTTTGGAGTAACACCTTGCTGTATTTTTATATCTTGTGCGGTTTGTTGTTTTCCGCCTAATTTATGTCCCAGATATGTGTATCGAATCTTAAAAGGTCTTAATAATTCAGAAAGCCGCGATTTATTACTCCAAGGCGCGTACCGGCTGTAAGGGATACTGCGAATGTCAATGATGTGGTTGATGTTGTTAGCCTGGATCAGTGTAATGAAATCAATAAAGCTTAGATTGCTGTGCCCAATCGTAAAAATTGTTTGAGACATACTTAATTATATAAAACTTTAGGGGTTAAAAGCAACTAAATCGCAATATAAAAAAATTGCTCTTCATGTTTGTAATGATGAGTAATAAATTTCGTTACTACTCAGCTTATGAAGAAATAGGGGGTGTGGTGTGGCGGCAAAGCCGCCACACCACACCCCCGACCTTTCATTTGCATGGCAGCCTGAGCAGTTACTAAATTTCATCAAAGCAGCGAGGGCATCAATCTTGCATTTTATTCGCTTTCGTAATTTGTGGTTGTGAAGGAAAAATTAAAAGAATGAGAAATACCAGGCTGGCCTGTAAGCCGCATTCTGTCCGGCAGGAAACCTGCCTGAATGGTCATCTATCTGGGCTGCTGGTTGCCCAACAGCTCTAGCGGTCTACCCGGAGATGATTGGGAATCGGGCACTTCCCGTCTCATTGAGACTTCTCTCCTGCTTGACCTTGCACAACATGGGGGTTGCCTGGCGAATGCATTACTGCACCCGACGGTGGTCTCTTACACCACCATTTCACCCTTACTCTTCAAAAAAGAAGAGCGGTATACTTTCTGCGGCCCTTGTCCAAACGCTTTCACGCTTCCGGGCGTTACCCGGCATGCTGCCCTGTTGTGTGCGGACTTTCCTCGGGCACATTGTACCCGCGACCATCCGGCCAGCCTGTTGTATTACTTGATTTCATTATACAGCTTTTATATTGGAAAAATGTTACTAATCAGGCAGATGGAGTCATATTTACTTAATTATTTATGACAAATGATTGACTCTACTGAAATAACTTGAACATTAACAACTTAACTCACAATTCCTGGGCAATAAATTGTCCATAAAAGTATGAAAATAATGCATAAAAGTAAAGCAAAAATTACTTGATTGAGTGCTTTTTGCCTTTACTTCCGTGGATAGATCGTAGGATGGCCTTGTTTTCAGCTCTGTATACCGCTGAATGCGGTGAATATTACTCATAATAGCCGATCCAATCACCAAACAAGTGACTCTGAACTGACCCCTGACAGGCAACTTTCCAGCCGGAAAAGGATGTTTGATCTGCCTGACAGTGGCCTCGACACCAGCCCGTAGGTTTCTGCCATCTTGTAAATGGGTCTGACATCGCCTGCGTCGCTGAGAGACATTAGCTTGGGCTTGAGTAAACCTCAAGTGCCAGCGAGGATCACGCTTACCCGGTTTTGCCGGACAGGCCTCTTTATATGGGCAAGCCTGACACTGTTCTAGAGCAAAATGGGCCACAAAACTTTTTCTCTGACTGCTGGATTGAACATGCTCTTTTTGTCCCTGGGGACAGGTGATTTGCGTGGGCTTGCCTTCCTCAATTTGCTCCTCGGCAAGCGCTTTGTCCATCTCCGGACTGCCATACCCTCCATCTGTGTAAAGTGTGTCCAGGTCTGTTCGCTCTTTTAGCTCGGGCAAAGCCT
>CAZCBW010000047.1:0-22843 GCA_964497065.1 uncultured Candidatus Brevefilum sp.
TCAAGGAGGTCAATTTTTCACATTATATCGAGTCCAACTTTTGGGGTAGATATCCGCTGCTTTGCAACTGAAAGGTTGGGGGTGTGGTGTGCACACCACACCCCCTAATTCCTCAAATGCTGAGTTGTTACAATAAGCACAAAAATGCAAAACATAAATAATTCTTGATTGATGATACAATCATGGTGTTTTTTGCTGGATAATGATGTCAGTCGAGGTAAACAATACCCGGCTTTTTAAAGTAGATCGAGAATGACGTAATTTTCGGATCTAGTGGCATTCCGCCGCCTCGCCAAGGACTTACTTTTCATAACTTAATCGCTAAGAAAGTGTTGTATTTGAGATGATTATTTTTATACGAGAGGAATAATTTAATGGAAAAACCGAAGAAATTACCATTTTGGACCAATATCATCTATGGAACAGGTGATTTTGGTTTCAGCATGAACAATTCAATCATCACTGCTTTTTTTGCAATTTTTATGGTCACAGTGGTGGGTTTGGCCCCCGGGTTGGTTGCTATCATCCTATTTGTTGGCCGCAGTTGGGACTTCGTCAATGACTTGCTGATTGGCTACCTTTCAGATCGCACCCGCACAAAATGGGGACGGCGGCGGCCCTTTTTATTATTCGGAGCAATCCCCTTTGGGCTGTCGTTCGTTTTATTGTGGCTCAGCCCTAACTTCAGCCAAACCGGTTTAATCGTCTATTATTCGCTGGCTTATATTGTTTATGAAGCCCTGGCAACTTTGGTCTATATGCCCTATTTTGCCCTCACCCCGGAGCTAACCTCTGATTATGATGAGCGCACAAAACTGACAAGTTATCGCATGATGTTCAACATCATGGGCAGTCTGACAGCCTACATCCTACCCCTTTTGATCATCGGCAATAATTGGGAACTGGCTTCTTCACGCAGTGTGATGATCATGGCTGTTGTGGCAGGTGCGATGGCTGCGACCCCAATTTTTGGCGTATTTCTGGGTACGCGAGAAAAGGAAGAATATCAAAAGGAAACTCTGCCAAAATTTTGGCCATCCCTAAAAGCTGCTTTCAAGAACCGTCCGTTTGTGTTCAGTGCTTTGATGTACCTTGCAACCTGGATGACCATCGTGGTGGTTGAATCAAACCTTCAATTTTATATCTTATATATTTTACAGCGGCAGTCACAGAACATCATCATCATGATCAGCATTTTTGTCACGGCAATTTTTGCTTTGCCAATCTGGAACTGGATCTCCAAAAACTGGAACAAACGCCTGGCATACATCATCGGGGTTGCTTTTTGGGGTGTTGTGATGATGGTACTGATCTTGATGACACCAGAAACACCTTTCTGGCTGATCCTTATGCTGTGCATCATGGCCGGGATCGGTGTCAGTGCTGCTCAGGTATTACCCTGGGCAATCCTCCCTGATGCAATTGAATGGGAAGAATACACCACAGGTGAAAGAAATGAAGGTATGTTTTACAGCCTGGTTACACTGATGGGCAAAGCAGGCATGGCGATTGCACAACCCCTGTCTTTATTGGTACTCCAATTTTCTAATTTCCAGGAAGGTCAGGGTGCTATTCAACCCCCCAGCGCGTTATTAGGCATACGCCTGGTGATTGGTCCAATCCCCGCGTTGCTGCTCTTTGGCGGCCTTATCATGGCTGTATTTTATCCGCTCAGCCGCAAGCAGCATAATACCATTGTTGAGGAACTTCGCATCAGGCGGGCATTGGCAGACCCTGAAATTGTTGAGTAGAGAACACCCCCTTTTATGCCACAAGCAACCTCCCCAGATACAGAAATCCAGGTTTGGGGAGGTTTTTTCTTTATTTATCACAACTCTGACATTTTAGTCACAGGACTGTCTGAGCAGTTACAAAATTTTATCGACCCAAGCATCACTTGATTTTACATCAGAGGTTTAATAAAATGACCTTGATTAAAAATCTCTTGCTATATGAATGAAAATCTTGTAAAATTTAATCGTGATTACACAGCTTGTGAGGAAATAGGGGGTGTGATGTGGCGGCTTCGCCGCCACATCACACCCCCGACCTTTCGTTTGCAGGGCAGCATGTGCAGTTACATTTAATCAATAAATTAATAGGCCCCAATATATCAATTCTTTCTTAGCAATGAACCCGAAAGTTTCAAAAAAGGGAGAAGTTTATGAACATTATCAAGGTCTCAGCAAACTCTCGCACTGCTGCTGTAGCAGGGGCGATCGCAGGTGTCATGCGAGAACACCATCTTGCAGAAGTCCAATCGATAGGGGCAGGTGCAGTCAACCAGTCCATTAAAGCCATCATCCTGGCAAAAGGCTACCTGGAAAACGACGGTATCGATATCGTTTGCGTACCAGAATTTGTGGATGTGGAAATTGAAGGAAAGGTTCGCACCGCAATAAAGATGGTCGTTTTCGATCACAAAAACGACACAGCCTCCCCGGAAGTTATGCCAGAGACAATACCAGAAGTAGAAGCAGAACCAGAAGAATAGATCATCCCAACTGCGAAGTTCTGTGATTTATGGCGTAACCATAGATGTATTGGCGCGATCCAACTTAATATATAAATTCCTCCTCAAAGATCAAAAACAACCTCTTCTTTGCCGGTTAATATCTCGTTGACCTTTTCAATAATCAGGGTCAGGTGCTGTGGTTTAGCGACATAATCCAGATCGTCGCAGGGCACCGTTAATACCGGGCAAAGGTCAAAGCTGTCAACCCACCCATGATAAAGTTCGTTGAGATCAGCAAGGTAATCTGCGCTGATCGTTCGCTCATAGTCCCTGCCACGTTTACTGATCCGATTCAACAAAGTTGAAACAGATGCCCGCAAATAGATCACCAGGTCAGGCGGCGGCAGAAATTCAACCAAAACCTGGTAAAGCTCGCGGTAAGTATCATAATCCCTCTCAGAGATTGCATCTTGCAAAAACAGGTTATAAGCAAAAACTTCAGCATCTTCATACACACTGCGGTCCATGATCACCGACCCATTAATATTCATTAGGCTTCGATGAACACGAAGGCGGCGTGTCAGAAAATAAACCTGTGAGTGAAAAGCCCATGCCTGCATATCGTTATAAAAATCAGATAGATATGGGTTTTCTGTCACCGGTTCAAAAAAAGACTTCCAGCCTAATTCTGTACTCAGCTGTTCAACCAGGGTTGATTTTCCAACACCAATATTTCCTGCAACAGCGATAAATTTCTCCATTTATATTTTTACTCCTTTCAAGCCGGTGGTTTTTGGAAAATCTTTTGTGGTTTCTTAAATTCATTTTACGCCATTTTTTTACCTTATTGATAGATTTCTCCCTCTTTTCTTTTGTGCTTTAATATTTGGAATATTCTATAACTCTCTGGATAAGGTTCTCTCACGATAAGCAGCAGCTCAGTCTGCCCTGCATGTCAAAGGTCGGGGGTATACCTACAATTTCCTCATCAGTTGAATAGTTACCACGATATTTTATTTTCACTGATAGGCACATTTAAAAAAGAGAGGCTGTCTTTTTTGACAGCCTCCATTTAAATTAGTTATCCAGCCAACTTCTGCTCTTTGAGGGCCTTCTTACGTAAGAAGACTTTAGTGACTTCTGCTGCAATTGATGGGATTAATACAAGCGGCAAAATTTCTAACCATGGTTCAAGCCCCAATGGGACCGTATTGAAGATAGGCTGGAAGAAGGGTACATACATTATAATCAGGATTAATACAAATGAACCGAGTACAGCCCAATTCATCAATTTGTTCTTAAAAACACCCATCTTGAGCAAAGGATAGAACTCAGACCGTGATGTGTAAGCACGAAATAATTCAGAAATACTTAGCGTCACAAAGGCCATCGTCTGGGCATATTCTGCAAGTTCAGGCTCGACAAACAGCCCAATCGCATAAGCACCCAGTGTCGCTGCGGTGATGGCAATCGTTTGAACCAGGATGCCAATCTGCATGTATTTATTGATGATCGACTCTTGGGAAGACCTTGGCGGACGGTCCATGATGTCCGGGTCACCGGGTTCGGTTCCTAATGCAAGTGCCGGCGCACCATCTGTGACGATGTTAATCCACAGCAACTGGATGGCTGTCAACGGGATGGGCCAGCCAAATAATGTCGCCAGGAAGATGATCATGATCTCTGCCGCATTACATGAAAGCAGGTAGAAAACAAATTTGCGGATATTACTGTAGATCACCCGTCCCTGTTCAACAGCAGAGACGATACTGGCATAATTATCATCCGTCAACACCATGTCGGCTGCACCTTTTGCGACATCCGTGCCGGTGATCCCCATGGCGATGCCGATATCTGCCCGTTTAATCGCCGGGGCATCATTAACACCATCGCCCGTCATGGCAACAACTTCATTATTAGCCCGCAGAGCATCAACAATGCGCATCTTATGTTCAGGGCTGACCCGGGCATACACATCTGTGATTTTTACATTTTCAACCATCTCATCATCTGAGAGCTTATTAAGGTCACTGCCTGTCATGACATTACGCCCAGGCTGCAATAAACCAATTTCCTCAGCAATAGCTTTGGCTGTATTGGGATAATCTCCTGTGATCATGATCGTACGGATACCCGCTATTCGCGCGATATCCAGGGCTTCGCTTACCTCAGACCTGGCTGGGTCGATCATGCCTATTAGACCTGCAAAGATAAGGTCTTCTTCTAAATTATCTTTACTGGTGTTTTCTGGCAATGTTTCAACTAATTTGTAGGCAACGCCCAAGACACGCAAGGCATCGTTGGTCATGGACTCATTTGCTGCAAATATTTCTTCCCTTTGGATATCGGTTAACGGCTTAATACCATTATCCGATGTCTGCATCCTCGAACAAAGGCTCAAGACAACATCCGGTGCGCCTTTAACATCAATGATATACCAGTCTTTCTTTTCATCATTATCAGTAAATGGAGAGAGATCGTCTTCTATAGGTGCTTCAATGCTATGGATCGTGAGCATTCGTTTTCTGACAGAATCAAAGGGTACTTCTTGCTTTCGGGGATAAGCCTCGTTCAAACTTTTCGCAGATGCTCCGGCTTTTAATGCTGCCACCAGGATTGCGCCTTCTGTTGGGTCGCCAATCATCCGATAAGTTTGCTGTCCACCTTGTTCGCTTAAGTGTTCAAGCTGGGAATCATTATTCATTGTTCCCAGCCATAGTGTTGTTTTGACAGCAGGAAATTTCTTTAAGGACACTTTCTCATTTTCAAAATAAAAATCACCTTGAGGTGAATAGCCGCTTCCAGAAACTTGGATAGATGTCCCATCCGCCCATAGGCGGGTGACGGTCATTTCATTTTGTGTGAGGGTACCGGTTTTATCTGAACATATGACAGTAACTGAACCCAGAGTCTCGACCGATGAAAGCTTGCGGATCAATGCATTCCGGCGCACCATCTCTCGCATGCCTAATGCCAGGCTGATGGTAACCACAGCAGGGAGCCCTTCAGGTACTGCTGCGATGGCCAGAGAAACAGCGATAATGAACCTCTCGGTGAAAAACTCAAGTGCTTCATAGCTGAAGAAATCCGCTGCACCAGGTTGAAGAATAAAACGGACAACCCCAATAACAAAAACGAGACCGGAGACAGCCATTGCACCCCAGCCTAAAATTTTGCCGAGCTGGTCGAGCCGCTTCTGCAGCGGTGTTTCTTCTGTTTCAACCCGCTGGAGCATGGTGGCGATCATTCCAAGCTGTGTATTCATGCCGGTGCTGATGACCACAGCTTTACCCCGGCCATAGGTCACCAGCGTTCCCATAAAGGCAGTATTATTTCGGTCACCCAGCGGAATGTCTTCCTCCAGCTTACTTTGCGCACTTTTCTCAACGGCTACAGATTCACCCGTCAATGAAGCCTCATCAATGCGCAGGTTTACCGCTTCCAACAAACGAATATCCGCAGGAATGTAATTACCTGCTTCCAAAAAGATGATATCACCCGGAACTAATTCTGGCGCTGGCACACTAATGCGTTTTCCATCTCGAAGCACTGAAGCTTCTGGTGCAGCTAATTTTTTTAAGGCAGCCAAAGCCGCCTCTGCCCGGTTTTCCTGGATGATGCCTAAAATTGCATTTAACACCACAATAGCCATGATGGCTATTGCCTCTATGTAATCGCCTAATAAGGCAGAGATGATCGCCGCACCAAATAACATATAAATCACGAAGTTATTGATCTGCCCCCAAAGCAATTCCCAAAAAGAGGTCGGCGGTGCTTCAGTCAACTCATTAAAACCATATTTTTCCCGCTTGGCTTTTATTTGCTCACTTGAAAGACCGGTTTCTTCAGAGCTGTCAAGCTTTTGCAGCACGGTCGGTTTTTCTAAAGCATGCCACGCAATCTTGTTATCGCGGCCCTCATCTGTCTTGTCAATGTTGTTAATTTTATTTTCAGCCATTCACTTAACTCCTGGATAAATTTTCGACATGTAATCATACCGGTTAAAGAAATTGTTACCCATAGATTATCTACGGATTATCATCAAATTCAAAGGATTCTTGCTAATTATATCGGAATTTCTTAAAAGAAATTTTGGACGCCTTTCACCAGTACAGATCACTCATAATGGTCAAAGACATAATTGACTTTCACGGTTACCCCAAGTCGTATGGTGAAATTATGCTGGCAGCAAAACAAGAGTATTGAATGAGAAAATCAAAACTTAAATTAAAATAATCAGTTAAATCCTGATAGCTATAGTGTGGTTTTATCTTTAGTTATTTGGACCTATTCTGGTTCCAGAAGGAAGCACCGTCCGCTTGGGGATCACAATAATCCCATCTTTAACTGAATAGGTTTCATTTTCTAACTCAGTGCCAACTGGGAAAGGCTTAATCGTCACGTCCTGTCCCATACGCACATTCTTGTCAATGATTGCACCTTCGATGTCGCAATTTTCCCCAATCCCCAACGGGACGCTGCCAGTATCACTGAAATAATCAGCTCCCATAATCACCGAATCTTTAATCTTCACGCCGCTCTGGATAATACTGCGCAATCCAATCACAGAATGATTGATATCAGCACTGTTGATCCGGCATCCTTCAGCGATAAGCACATTATGCAGATGGCAGTCAGACATTCGAGAACCTGGCAAAAACCTTGAATGGGTATAAATTTGATGATCAGGGTCATATATATTGAAGCTTGGCTTTGACATGGTCAATTCAAGGTTGGTTTCATAAAATGACCGGATGGTCCCAATATCCCGCCAATAGCCATTAAATTCATAGCCAAATACCTTTGGAGAATTTTTTACACAATGGGGGATGATATCATAACCAAAATCATCAAAATCCTGGCTGCCCATGTTGAGCGTTAGGACGTTGACCAGGACATCTAAATTGAACAAATAGATGCCCATGGACGCAAGATAAGGTTTTTCTGGGTCATCACGGGTGACAAAATCATTGAGGATTTTCGCATCCGTCGGCTTTTCTGCAAAATTAATGATCTCACCTGTTTGATCTTGTTTGAGCAACCCATAGCGAGAAGCCTCTGAACGCATCACAGGTTGAACAGCCACAGTAATATCTGCGTCATTTTCCCAGTGATAACGTGCCATTTTTTCATAATCCATCTGGTAGAGGTGATCGCCTGCAAGGATTAGAATGTATTTTGACCGGGATGATTGGATTTCAAAAAGCTGTTTACGCACTGCATCAGCTGTCCCCTGGTACCATTCCATCATTTCCATCGTTTGTTCGGCGGCCCAAATCTGCACCCAGCCTGTATGAAATGAATCAAAATTATAAGTACCGGTGATATGCCGGTGCAAGGAAACGGAGTTAAATTGTGTCAGCACAGCAATTTGATAGATATCCGAATTGATGCAATTACTGATGGGAATATCAATTAAACGATATTTCCCGGCAATTGGTACAGCCGGTTTGGAACGCATCATGGTCAGCGGGTAGAGACGCTTACCCTGCCCCCCTCCCATAATCACAGCCAAAATATCACTCATGCTGGGCATAACAACCCCTTTCTGGACCGGTTAATTATTTGTGAGTATCTATTCTTAAAATTAAAACAATTTTAGCCGAAAATATTATCTAAGGGGAGATGCGTAAAGTGAACAATCATAAATGCTACTGCAGCGTTCGCAACCGAACAGATTCCAGAATCTCATCTGCTGATTGTAAAGTTCCGTTGCTGACCGGCCCAAGCATTTGTGCCAGTTCATCCCGGCGTTTTTCATCCTGCAGGAGAATGACCTCGGTGATAGTACGCCCATCCAGCTGATCTTTGGTGACTTTATAGTGCTGACTTCCAAAAGCAGCCAGCTGAGGCAGGTGTGTAATGCACATCACCTGGTGCTGGCGTGCCAGACTCCAAAGCTTTTCACCAACCACCATCCCGACCCTGCCACCGATGCCCTGATCAATCTCATCGAATATCAAAGTTGGGACCTGGTCTGCATTGGCCAATACATTTTTCAATGCCAGCATTAATCGGGATGTCTCGCCGCCTGAGGCCACTTTCACCAATGACTTATAGCCTTCTCCAGGGTTTGTCTCCACCAGGAAAGCCACCTGATCATAGCCTGTGGAGTCAAAAGCTGCCCGCGTCCCTTCAGGAAGAATCAAGCCGTTTTCATCTGGACGGGTTTGGATAGACACAGAAAATCGAGCATTGGCCATCTTAAGATCATCGAGCTCTGATTCCATAAACTGGCTGAGCGTAACTGCTGCATTCTTTCGCTGCTGGCTTAGCTCCCGGGCAATTTCTGAAAGTTGATCGATCAACTGACTCTCCAACACCCCCAGCTCTTCTAAGCGTTCTTCAGCATGTGTGATTGAATGGCGTTCTGCTTTGGCCTGCTCACCAAAAGTAATTATTTCCTCAATCGTATGGCCATATTTCCGCTTCAAATTATTGATCAAATCTATCCGGGCTTCAATTTTATCCAGCAAGCTGGGATTATATTCAATCCCTTCCGCATAACTTTGGAGGTCGAAAGCAAGTTCCTGGAGAGATGTCAGGCTGCTTTCGATTCGGTCCATGAAAACATGAGCCGTTGGGTCTATGCGCGCAAGGTTCTGCAATGCTGAAACAGCTTCTCCGAGCTGATCGCTAACACCAGGGACTTCAGGGGTACCTGCATCTAGGATTGCCAGGGCTTGCTGTGAATGCTTGGCCAGACTCTCCGAATTTGCCAATCTTGTTCGATCTTGTTTTAATGGCTCTTCGTCCCCTGGCTGCAAGTTGGCCGCTTCAATCTCCTGGATTTGATAATTGAGCATGTCCACCCGGCGAGCCGCATCTTGCTCAGCTTGCTTCAAGATAGATAATTCCTTTCTAACCTGAGTCAGTTTCAGAAAGACATGTTGATAATCAACTAAAAGGCTATCCATCGATGCAAAACTATCCAGCAGGTGCAAATGGTTTCTGACATGGAGTAAAGATAAATGTTCAGATTGGCCATGAATGTCTACCAGGTAAGCGCCAATTTCCCTTTGCAAGGATGCAGTCACAACCCGGCCATTAATGCGGGCAGTATTGCGGCTTTCCTGACGGATTTCACGGGAAAGGATAATGAAATCAGGATCATCCAATAATTCTTCCGCTGCTAATAATTTATGCACCGGTTCTCTGATGGCAGGGTCTAATCGAAAGGTCGCCTCTATCTCTGCACGTTCACAACCTGTCCGGATTGAGTTTGTCTCTGCCCGACCGCCTAAAACTGCTTCGAGAGCATCCAAGATAATGGATTTCCCCGCACCAGTCTCACCTGTAAAAATCACCAATGCCTGATCAAACGACAGATGCAGTTCATGAATAATGGCGAAGTTTTTGATGTTGAGCTCAGTTATCATTTTTTTAGTATCTTTTTGAGCATTAAATTTTTCGTTTTCCTGACAATCGGTAATAAGCTGAAGAAACAGCCATGACCAGGTAAACCACCTGGTAACCTAGTGGCAGTAAACTAAACAAGTTGATCGAACCAGTATTTAACCAGGCTAAAACCCTTATTAAGTTGATTCCGATCAAGGGCAACCCCCCCAGGATGATCCCGGCTGACACCAGCCTGAATAATCGCTGGCTGCGCCGTTTCTTGATCACGGCACGGATAACTTCCGCAATTGCCACGCCGGCTGCTGGGGCTAACAGCAATGTAAAAAACCCGATCAAGGAAGTGATCAGGCTGCCGATAAAAGAAAGTACACCGGCTAAAATAAAGCCTAAAATATAATCTGTTGGTTGGCTGGTGTCAAAAATCTTTTGCTGTTTTCGGACACAATCAGGGCAGCGATAACCGGTTGGCGTTTGAACAGCCTCCT
The DNA here is from genome assembly GCA_964497065.1 of uncultured Candidatus Brevefilum sp. Classification (GTDB taxonomy): domain Bacteria; phylum Chloroflexota; class Anaerolineae; order Anaerolineales; family Anaerolineaceae; genus Brevifilum. The sequence continues at coordinate 10,300 of CAZCBW010000047.1, forward strand.
GTGGTGTAATTGGGCGGTTGCACTTGCTGCATCGCAGTGTGATCATCTGTTCATCATGTGTTTGGTTTTGGTCATTCATCAGATTTAATTCGAATAATTGGATTGTGTTCCATATAAGCCGTTAGATTGCGATAAAAATAGTATGGGTCCTGAAATCGGACCATATGGAGGGATTTATCGTGGGCATTGACATGAACAGCATCCCCGCTTTCGAGATGAACAGGTTCCTGTCCATCAATACTGACCACAGCTTCATGGTTTGTTTGCACCCTGATGCATACAGAAGATCCTTCAGATAATACAATGGCCCTGTCAACCGATAAATGAGGTGCAACCGGTATCAGGAGAATGTTCCTGAGTTCAGGCGGCAAAATTGGGCCGCCAACTGCCAGCGCATAAGCCGTTGACCCTGTTGCTGTGGATGCGATCAAGCCGTCTGCAACATAACTGGCAATATGCGCACCATTGAGACAAGCTTCCACCTCAATTGGGCGAACGTATTGTCCCCTGGCAACAACAACATCATTGATCACATCGAAATTAATATCTTCATGCCCGTTTCGCTCACAGCGGGCAGTCATCATCATCCGCTCTTCGTAGCGATAATCACCTTGTAATAGTTTAGGCAATACTTCGCGCCAATCATCATGCTTAAGTTCAACCAGGAAACCAAAATGGCCGACATTTATACCCAGCAGTGGAATATCCACCGGTGCACACAGGTGACCTGCCCGCAGCATTGTGCCGTCACCGCCCAGCGCAATCAGGAGATCAAAAGATCCTGCCTTAACAGCGTAACGCAATTCCTCGTCATATAAAGACCCGGCTTGTGTTTTGATTCCCTCTTTATTGAGAAAGCTTGCCACATCACGAGATACATCAAACGCATCTGTAATACCAGGATGGGCCATCACGACAACTGATTGGGGAGGTTTCACTAATTCTGTCATACGGGTTTTATTATAGCTGGTTTTAACCGACCTCTCAATCAATTCTGTCAGCCGATGGGTCTGCCTCCAATAATGCAAATTCCATCGGAAAAGGATCCGGGAAGCCGATCTCAATTTCGATCGGTCTTAACCTTGGGAATTCAAAGTGATACAAACCTTCAATTGTATAAATGAAAAAACCCATGGAATCTGGCTGCCAAAACACATGCTTAACCCCTGCCTCAAGCAGGCGCTGCAAAGGATGATCGCTGTTGGGCTGATACAACCATGCGCCTGCATCAGATGCTTGACCACCCCGCCAGCCAATCATCCAGTTCCCCTGTGGAGATAGCGTTAATCCATTCTTATCTGGAATGAACACCCCTCCTTCACCAGGTGTAAATTTAAATACACCTGAGGTTCCGACCGCAGCAAACATGCCAGCTGGGTCGAACCATAAGTCATGCCATGCACCTGCCCGTACTAATTGGAAATTTGAGGCATCCGATGGTAGTAAATAAATTCCCCCATCCATATTTTGCGAAATCCCCTGGTCATACGTCAATACAAACGCCAGCGCCCTGTTAACCGGATCGACGGCAGCCTGCCTGAACTGGCCTGAAAACAAGACCACCACCCTGTTATTTTCAACATTGATCTGCCGGATAATTTGCGGGCCTTGATCAGTGTTTGAAATGCTGATGAAATTTTGGGCATTAATCCACCCGATGAAGATTTCCTCATGGCTGTTTGCAGGTGCAAGATAGAGCGTTTTTTGCTGTGCAAAAGTTGGCGCGAGTACAGCCGTGACAAAATCAGCACGCCAGCCTGTCTGGGCATCAAATTCACTCAATTCTTGTGAGATCAGCCAATTTCCTCCAGGTGACCAAAATGGGGAAGCACTCTGGCTGAAATGACCATTAACCCGAACTATCCTATCGTTGACCGTGTCGACCACATAAAGATCACTGGTCTGGGTGTTAATTGCAGCTGAAAAAGCCAAAAACCGGCTATCGGATGACCAGGCGAGTGCGTCTTCACGAATGACGCTTTGAAAGGCAGCCGCAGCCCTGGTGCCTTCCTGATTAACAAATTGTCGGTGCAAAATGATAGATAAGAGGGGGGTAATCTTTTCAGCTTTCCCAGCAGGGATTTCGACCCGGTATAGTGCCAGTTCATCTGTATTTGATGGAGAGCCGGCTCGTATCATCAGGGTCTGGCCATCCGGTGACCGTCCGCTGGAAAGATCACCAAAGTAAATTGGCACAGGCAATGGTATTTCAATGATCTTTTTACTGGTAAGGTCATACGCATGAAGGCCATCTAGTGCGGGTGAAGGATAAACCAGCCATGGGCCCGGGCTGTCTGCACCAGGCTGGAGTGTTTTTGTCAAAGTGGCTAATGCCGTTGGTGTTTCGGTTGGGTACTGCTGGGCTTCTATGGCATCTGCTGTTGGTGACAGGAATGCTGCTGCATTGGTTTCTTGGATATTTTGTGATGCATTGGTATTAGAAAGTGAAGATGGCCTGGGCGATGTCAGCTGGCATGCTGCCCCAAATAATAGAACACAAAGCGCAATAAACAATGAACGTTTACGCATTATTAGCTGATAATTTCACTCATCCAGGACGACCAGGCTCGACATTGAAGCCACCAATGCTTTTAAACCAAGTCCCTCAAAATAAACCTCAACGGTCTCATCACCGTATTCCAAGCGGCTGTTGCGGACAATCCCTTCACCATACACCGGATGTTCCACACGCATTTCTGGTAAAAACCGCTGCGCAGGCGGCTGAGTATTTTTGACAGATTGTCTGCGTTCTTGTGCGCCATAGGGACGGTCCCATCGGTAAATATTTAAATCATATTGATCCTGTTGTTCTATTGGCAAGCTGAACTTTCCACGGATCAAATTTGCTGGGATGTCTTGTAAAAAACGGGAGGGCTGCATCGTTTCATAACTGCCATAAGGGCTTCGCCGGCGTAATGCCCGTGTGAGAAACAGCCTGTCCATAGCCCGGGTCATGCCGACATATAACAGGCGGCGTTCCTCTGCCAATTCCTCTGGATCATCCATCGAGCGGCTGTGCGGGAGGATATTTTCATCCAACCCAATAATGAAAACCTGCGGAAATTCCAATCCCTTGGCTGCGTGCAGGGTCAATAAAGTCGGAGCATCAATAATATCTGGCAGCGTATCCTGGTCTGCCACCAGTGCCATGGATTCAAGAAATTCAGCCAGACCCTTATCTTCATATTCAAACAGCACCTGCCGCAATTCAAGAACATTTGCCCAGCGGTCTTGCATTTCGTCACTTTCACTATTGATGAATTCTTCGTATCCGATATCCTGGATGATCTGGTCAAAAAGTTCTGTCAAAGAAAATTCAGACATGCATTCACGCCAACCGGCCAATAAATCACTGAAGGGACGCAGCCGTACCTCAGCACTGCCAAGGTTTGAAAAAACATATGAGGATTGTTCATCAGACAATGCAAGCAAAACCTCACCGCTGCTCATCCCTGAATTTTGGGCAGCAGATTGCAGTGCTTCCAGGGTGACGTCACCAATGCCGCGTGAGGGCAGGTTGATCACCCTGGCCAGGCTAACCTCATCTTTGGGGTTAAAGATCAGTCTCAGATAAGCAATTAAATCTTTTACCTCACGCCTGCCATAGAACCGCTGTGCGCCAACCAATCGGTAATTCATATTTGCCCGCCTGAATGCTTCTTCCAGCTGACGCGACTGGGCATTGGTACGGTACATGATTGCAAAGTCAGATTCTTTGGCTTTGTTCTGCCCTACCTGCTGCAGGATCGTATCCACAACATAAGCCGCTTCATCCTGATCATCGATGGCCTCATAAGCTACAATCAGCGTGCCTGTCCCACGATTCGACTCAAGATTTTTCTTCGTACGATCTGGATTAGCATCAATGACTGCCGTCGCTGCATCCAGGATGGTTTGCGTTGAGCGGTAATTTTTCTCTAAGAGGATAATCCCAGACTCTGGGAAATCTTCTTTAAAACGTTGAATATTGCGAACATCAGCCCCACGCCACCGGTAAATTGATTGATCTTCGTCACCCACGACAAATAAATTTTTATGAAAGGATGCTAATTGAGCGACAATGCGATATTGAGCAATATTTGTATCCTGGAACTCATCAACCAGGATATGTTGAAATCGCCTGCCATAAGATTCGCGAATGCCCTGGTTGGTCTCAAGTAATCTGGCTGTATACAACAACATATCGTCAAAATCGACCGCATTACTGCTCACCAGATATTGCTGATAGGCTTCATAAACAGCCTGGATTGTTTCATCACGATAAGTCTCAATCGGAAAGTCTTCTGGATTAAAAAGTTCATTTTTAGCGCTGCTGATCTTACTTAATACCTGGCGAGGGTTATAATCTTTCTCGTTCAAGCCTTTTTCTTTGACCACCCGTTTAACCAGGGAAATCTGGTCATCCGAATCAAATATCACATAGTTACGGTCAATTGGCAGATGGTCTGCTTCACGCCGTAGGATCCGGCCGCAGATAGCATGAAAGGTACCCAACCAGAGGCCTTCTGCTTTATCACCCAATAACCCTGAGATGCGATTTTCCATTTCCCGGGCAGCTTTATTAGTGAAGGTCACTGCCATGATCTGGTAGGGTTGTACGCCCATGACCGCAATCAGGTAAGCAATTCGGTAGGCTAACACCCGGGTTTTTCCTGAGCCAGGGCCAGCTAAAACCTGTCCCAAGACTAAGACGGGTTTTTTTGCTGTTACAGCTATAATTTGTTGTTCGTTAAGTTCTTTTAAGATATCAACCATGGCTTCAAGGATTCTACCGCTGCACAATTTGAGCGTCAACGAAAACAGTGTCTGAGATACTTATGATAATAATTTGATTATCTTTTGTCATGGTTTATAAGTTAAAACGAATTGTGAGAACATCGCCATCCTGAACAATATACTGCTTGCCTTCAAGCCTTAACTTTCCCTGGCTGCGTGCTTGGCTGTAGCCACCTAATTCAACCAGCGTCTCAACAGGAACGACTTCAGCCCGGATAAATCCCTTTTCCATTTCCGAATGGATCACCCCGGCCGCCTGCCTGGCATTTGTGCCATGCTGAATGGTCCATGCATGAACTTCTTTTTCGGCTGCAGTGAAAAAGCTGATTAAACCTAAAAGGTCATAGGACAACCTGATAAACCGGTTCAGGCTGGGTTCTTCAATGTCATATTCTGCCAGAAATTCTTTTACTTCCTGTTCTGGAAGCTGGGCAATATCCATTTCAAGCCTGGCGGGCAGGCATACACCTATTGTTTTAACAAAAGGCATTTCAATCGTGAATGGCTCCTGGTCTTCAGACTGGTTGACTACGATCAACTGCGGTTTAAGACTGAGGAACCCGTAACTTGACAATATATTTTCTTCTTCAGGCGTAAATATCTCATTTCTTAAGGGAATCTCTTGAGATAATAAATCATGCAGCTTCTGAAATAAACTGTGTTCATGTTCTATTTGAAGTTTATCCTTCCCAACGCCGCCCCTTTGGCGTTCATTTTCCAAACGCTCCAATTTTCGTTCCACCTGGATTAGATCGTTGAGAATCAGTTCCGATTCCATGTTTGCCAGATCTCTCAAGGGATCAACACGCCCAGCAAAATGCGGAACGCTGTCATTGGTGAAGTGCCGCACAACATGAATATAGCCATCCATTTGTGAAAGCGTATTAAGCAGCTGCCCTGAAATCCCGGAGGCTGCACCTTTTCCCTCTAAACCAGCAATATCTGCATAAGTTACTTTAGCATGGACAACTTTTTTGGGGCTGAATAATTCATTAAGCTGATCCACCCGATCATCCGGCACATCCACAACTGCAGTGTGTACTTCCATTTTCCCGCCGCTGATCTCCGTGGGAATGTGGCCGCCAGTCAAAGCATTGAATAGTGTTGTCTTTCCAGATTGGGGTAACCCGATGATGCCTAATTGCATGGCAAACTCCTGAATTGCATACCTATGAATAAAAATAACAGTCGATGATGATTGATGAACCTACCAATCATACCCGAGAATTTAATTTTTTATACCGGTATTTTAATTGTTCCGTTCGTGCTGTACCTTGACCAGCACCAGTGTAGGGGTTAAAATACATTTCTATTGCCGAAGTGGCGGAACTGGCAGACGCGCACGACTCAAACTCGTGTGCCTTCGGGCATGTGGGTTCGATTCCCACCTTCGGCACTTTGCTAAGCTCACTTTTATTTAGTGAGCTTTTTTCTTTTTGCACCTAAGCTGTGGGATAATACTTGAAAAGTGATAACTACTCAGCTTATGAAGAAATGGGGGGGTGTATGTTTGAATCAGTTAGGATAAAGCTATGAAACAGCCATCTTTACTGGAATTTAAATTACTTGGGCCAGCAGAAATTTTATTGGATGAAAAGCCTATAAAAATCAGCCGGCGGATAGAGCGTGCTGTCATTTATTACCTGGCAGGGGAACATCGTTCTGCCAGCCGGGCAGAATTGATTGATCTTCTCTGGCCAGATTCAGATGAGCTTGATACTCGTGCGGCCTTACGCACTGCTTTATCACGGTTGCGCCGAGAACTGCCTGATCCAGACATTCTTATCACAGACCGCGACCAGATAAGTTTAGACCTCAACCGCAGCCGCATTGATCTATTACGCTTCGAAAATCTATATCAGAATGTCCAAAAAACTTTAACTGTATATAAAACCAATCATGTCTTGCCATCACAAGTCATACAGAAATTACAGGCAGCTCTGGCCTTCTGGCATGGCAATAGTTTTCTACAGGGTGAAAATTTTGATCCTTATCCTGAACTGGTAAATTGGTGTCGGCTGGTGAACAACAAGCTGGTTCATCAACGAAAAAATCTCTTAGCAAGGCTGGCCTACCATCATAAACAAACTGGTCTATTGATTCAAGCTTTGGATTACTTTATGGAACTGAGCAGGATTGATCCGCTTGATGTACCCATCCATCTTGAGGTTTTAGATTGCTTATCCAGATTAGGGCGGTTTCAGGAATCACTCCGGTATTGCGATGATCTTGAAGATATTTACGAGCATCAATTCAATGCGCCTTTACCAGAGGCGATTCTCGAAAGATGCCAGCATTCTCGCATCCAAATCGATCTTAGCCAAACCCAAACACGCAATCGTTGGCCAATCCCGCTTAACCGAGAACTGACATTGATTGGCAGGCAGGCTGAATTAAATCAACTCATGCAGGCTTTTTACCAGGGAGAAATTGGCAGCATCAAAGGTGAGGCCGGTACCGGCAAAACCCGATTGGTGCGAGAATTATTTCATCTTCTTTCGCCCCAGCCTGCCCTGATCCTGGCCACAGCCAGGGAAATGGAACAATCACTTCCCCTTTCGCCGTTGATCCACAGCTTACGACGGGATATCCCGAAAGATATTTGGGTATCTCTTGATCCAGTTTGGGCAAAACAGCTTTGCGTCATTCTGCCAGAGCTTGCAGAATTTAGGAACGATTGCATAAGCGCGCCAGGTTCAGAAAGACATGCGGCCAAGCAGCATCTTTTTGATTCGATGCACCATGTTCTTTTAGATTATGCAAATCAAACTGGTAAGCTCCTTATTTTCCTGGATGACGCTCATTGGGCTGACCAGCAAACCTTAGAAGCTGTTTCCTACCTGGTCATGCAAGGATTTTTTGATCAACATGGGTTGCTTATTGTCGCCAGCAGGCTTGAAGAACCTAACGAGATTTTGGATGCGATGATCAACCAGTTTTATAGGTCACAAATAATTACCGAAATAAATATATCAAATTTAACCATTGAGGAACTGCAGCAGTTATGCAGCCAAATAATGGGACGAACGCCAACTGATCAATTTGTTGACAGGCTGTTTTATGAAACCAACGGAAACCCGCTGATTGCCTTAGAGATCATTGAAAGCGTATTGGATTCATCGATTAACTATGAGAATGGTCCGGAATTTTCAGCACTGCCGCTTCCCTCTAATGTTCAGGCTTTGATAAGGAGAAGGCTGAATCAACTTAATGAAGGTGCACGCTATGTTTTATTAATGGCGGCGGTGATCGGCAGTACATTTCCGCTGAAACTTTTCCAATCTTTAATCCATGCGTCCGGGTACTCCGAACGAGAGGTCTTAGAACCTTTGCTTTTATCAGGGTACCTGCAATGTGCTAATCAAGCGAAATACCCAGTGACCAATTTACATTTCCCACATGAAAAAATGAGAGAAGTGGTTCTTAAAGAGGCAACCTCTGTTCAGCTAATTATGCTGCATCGCCTTGTTGCTGAACATCTAAGTGCAGGGATTCATGCAAAATCAAGGGCAGCAGTCATTGCCGACCATTTTCTGGCTGCAAATGATTATAAAAAGGCTTTTCAATGGTATCTGTCGGCAGCAGATTATGCATGGTCGTTAGGCGCAAAAGACAACACAAAACAAGCCTTTCGACAGGCTGAAAAATTGCTCTTGGATTCAGGCCTGGAATTTTTTGACAAAGAGGATATATTAAAACTCTATCAAAAATGGCGTGAATTTGGATACCAAGCATACCAGACAGATCTGTTGGAGGAAATTGGTCTCAAATTATCTGGTTTTGCCGAACGAACAAAAGACCCCGTGTTATCTGGTTGGGCTCAAGTATCACTCTCAAATGCCTGCATGATTCGCAACCAATCAGAAGATGCAATTGCCCTGATTGAGGATGCAATCTTGAATTTTAAAACAAGTAACTGTTTTTTGGATATGATCCAGGCAAAGGTGATTAAAGGGCACTATTATTGGTGGAGGCCAGATTACCAAGCGTCACTACAAACTGCTCAAATAATTAAACAATTTTGCAAGGCTCATTTTCCGGACGAATCACAAACCAAAGAATTCGTATTTCAAGCCAGGTTACTCGAGAGCATATCTTATTATGGTCAGGGTGAAGCAACGAAAGCATGGGATTGCGCTCAGGCAACACATCGTGAGTATTATCACCAAATGAATCCCTTGAACCAGGTTCGCTCATTGAGTGCTTTGGCTCAGGCTGCTTACTTAATCGGTGATGTTAAATCAACTCGAACTTACAGTCTTGAAGCAATCCATCTATCTCACGCCATGGAAAACGATTTTATCATCGAACTGCAGCTTTTATCGCTTGGTAGCGCTGAGGTGGTCATGGGGCACCTCGATCAGGCCTACAAACACGCAACACAGGCATTGGCTCTGGGTGAAGAACATCAAAAAATTGAGGCTATTGTTACAGCTCACACCATTTTGGGGGATATCTTCATTATTTTACATAATTATGCAAAAGCAAACAGCCATTATCGGCATGCCCAGCTGCGCGGCAACGCAATCCCCAATTCACTTGCAACTTTAGAAAATAATATCCGTTTAGCACGCATGCTGACCTGGACAGGAGAACCTAAAGAAGCAAGAACTTTAATTACCAATACTCTAACCCATTGTCAGGAAGCAGGACTGGGGTCGCAGTACGTCACAGGCATATTGGTTGATGGGATATGCGACCTGATTGAAGAAAATTATATTAAAGCTGAGGAAAAATTTAAAGAAGCAATTGCCATGTCAAAGGAAAAAGGAATTTCCTTTGGGCTACAGTGGAGCCAAATTCGCCTCGCAAAACTGAAATTAATTCAGCAGGATTATAAAACTGCAAGAAACATGATCGATGAGGTTTTTCAGGCAGCGCAGGAACTTCAAATGACCTGGCTTCTGTTTTATTGCTATAACCTGTATATCCAGCTCAATAAAACCAACCACATTGAGGCGATCTCACCCGATATCCAAAAGGCACTTGATAATCTGATTGAAAAATTGGATCAGAATGTTCAATCTGAGGCGTTGATTGAGGATTATCGCAACGCACGTGCTAACTGGGTAGAGCGGAAATTATATCCCTGAAAGCGTGGACACGTTTTGGTAACGGTTGCATGATATATTCATTGTAACCAAACAATTGAGTTGGGGTACATGGTCGAGGGGCCCATGTACAAAAGAATCGACAATGCATAGGGAGATGAGTCAGCAGTGTCGGTTCTTTTCTTTTTAACTGGCCTTTAGAAATGCTACAGTGACGCCCTCCCCGCCTTCTGCCTGCTCCCCATCCTCAAACCTATCCACATGGGGGCTGTTCCTTAATGCTTGCCTGACTGATGCTCGCAAACGCCCGGTACCTTTGCCATGGATGATGCGCACAAAGGGCAGCCCGGCTAAATAGGCTCTTTCAATATAACGCTCTAAGATTTCAAGCCCTTCATCGGTGCGCTGGCCGCGGATATCCAGTTCCATACCTGGGGAATTTTGTGTTGGGGGCAGCGTAATCTTCCCCGCTTTCTGCCGAGGTTCCTTTTTTTCTGCCTCCGGCTCACTCACCCCTTTTCGCATCACATCGGCCATCCGGGCTCGAATTCGCAGCATCCCGATTTGCACTTCAACCTCATCTTCAGTAATGGCTGTGACAACCCCATCCTGATCAATGGATCGTAAATGGACTTTTTCTCCTAATCGCAACGGACCCTTTGGCTTACGAACTGGATCTTTGGGTACTTTCCGTACCACAGGTACAGTTACATCTTCTTCCAAAATTTCAACAGCCTCTTCAACCTGTTCAACTATTTCGAGCGGCTGATGAGCTTTTGCCAACTGTCGTCTTAAATTCTCCAATTCCTCACGAATTTCATCCAATTGTCGTTCTGCTGTCTGGCGAGCGCCTTCCAAAAGAGCCAAACGTTCATCTTCAATTTGATCAAGGCGGTCTGCAAGCGCTTGCCGGTATGATTCAGCCTCTTGCTGTGCCTGTTCAGCAGAATCGCGTGCCTGCAGTGCTAAATCTCGCTGCCGGTGAATTTCATCCAGCAGATCCTCAGCCCGCAAATCTGCGGGGTTGATTTCTGCCTTCGCGGCGTCAATGATCGTTGCTGGCAGACCCAGCCGTTCAGCGATTGAGAGGGCATTCGACCGGCCTGGCAAACCAATCGTCAGGTGATAGGTTGGCTGCAGAGTCCTTAAATCAAATTCAACGCTTGCGTTCACCACACCAGGGGTCGTATGGGCGTAAGCCTTTAACTCAGGGTAATGGGTGGCGATCAAGCAGGTTATCCTCTGATCCAATAGATGCGTCAGAACTGCGCGAGCCAATGCAGAACCTTCCTGGGGATCGGTTCCAGCACCAAGCTCATCTAACAAGACCAGTGAACGGTCATTAATTTTATTAAGTATTTGAACAATGTTGGTCACATGACTTGAGAAGGTCGAGAGAGATTGCTCAATGGACTGCTCATCACCGATATCTGCAAAGACATTATCAAAGACTGACAGGCTTGAACCGGACTGGGCCGGTATGTGCATGCCGGATTGTGCCATTAATACCAGCAGCCCTACTGTCTTCAACGTCACCGTTTTGCCGCCAGTGTTTGGTCCGGTGATCACCAAAGCATAAGTGGTTTGATCCAGGTCGATATCAATAGCAACAACCGATTTCGGATCAAGCAGTGGATGCCGAGCTTTATAAAGCCGAATGGTGCTGCCCGGGTGGTTTTCTTCGCTTACCGCCCGAAATGGGACTAATATTGGCTCGACAGCATCCAGGTCTTCAGCATATTTCGCGCGCATGATTGCCAGATCAATATCTGCCATGGCTGCAACCATCGAGATCAACACCGGCGCATGGACTGCGATCTGGCGGCTCAACTCCGCCAGGATCCGGCGCACCTCATCCCGCTCGGACAGTTCTAACTCCCGATAGCGATTATTCCATTCGACAACCGCCAGCGGCTCGATAAATAATGTCGCACCAGAAGCAGATTGGTCATGGATGACTGCTTTGATCCGGCCTTTGAATTCTGCCCGCAGCGGAATGACATGCCGTCCATTTCTTTGGGTGATGATCGGCTCTTGCAGCATGCGGGCGGTATTGGCATCAGAAATAAACTTCTGCATGCGTGTCATCATCCGCTGATAGGTGATCTTCATTTCGCGGCGTATCTCAGCTAGTTTCTCCGAAGCTGAATCAACGACCTCGCCGCGATCTGAAATCGTCTTGCTGATCAGGTCTACCAAACCGATGCCGATGGGCAATTCATCCACCCTTGAGGACAATTCAGGGGTCTCTGCTGCCAAACCTTCTAAAATCCGCCTGGTTGAACGTGCCACAATCAATGTGTTCTTGACGGCCAAAAGACTTTCAGTCTCAAGAACGCCCTCGCGTTTTGCCAGACCGACCTGCGGCCGAATATCCTGGGCGTTATGAAATGACAGATCTGCATCGAGACTCAAGATATAACGGGCTTCACGAGTTGCTGCCTGACGCCTGTAGACCTCTTCAAAGGCTGAAACTGGGCGCAGGTCTCGCGCCAGGTCAGCGGAAGCGCTGAACCCGGCATACGCCGCCAGCAGATCGATGATTTTAGGATATTCGAGCGTGGTTAAGGCTTTTTCATTCATGCGAATGTTAGTTTATCATGGAAATAATTAACCGGCTTGAGTAGAGGTTTCAGACATAAACCGGTCTTTGGTAACTGCCCAGGCTGCCTTGCAAATGAAAGGTCGGGGGTGTGGTGTGGCGGCTTTGCCGCCAC
>CAZCBW010000048.1:0-259 GCA_964497065.1 uncultured Candidatus Brevefilum sp.
TTTTGGTTCTTTTTATTCATGGGTTTTTCCTTTCTTTTTAGTCTTTTAGGATAACTCATTTACACAATTTATCCGACACCCTCTAAAAAATTGAATGTAAACAGTAATAAATCCAAGCCTGGTTTGTATTGACCAGATGGGCCTAGTCGCGTAGAATATAGAAGTTCTGCGGGCGTCGCCAAGTGGTAAGGCATCAGCCTTCCAAGCTGACATTCGCCGGTTCGAATCCGGTCGCCCGCTTTTCCTAAGACATTGCATT
>CAZCBW010000048.1:359-22465 GCA_964497065.1 uncultured Candidatus Brevefilum sp.
AATTCGCAGTGTCTTTTTTTGGGGGCCGGTTCGAATACCTAAAGGTAGGCTGCGCACTCCGGTCGCCCGCTTTTCCTAAGACATTGCATTAATTCGCAGTGTCTTTTTTTGGGGGCCGGTTCGAATACCTAAAGGTAGGCTGCGCTATGCTTCGGGGGTTTCGCTGTGCTTCAAGGTAGGCTGCGCACTCCGGTCGCCCGCTCTGAATAAGACATCGTTATAACACGCGGTGTCTTTTTTATTGGGATTGTGAATTGTGAATGGTGAATGGTGCATAGTGACCCGTCCTGAATTAGGTTGACAAGTTAGGTTATTGTGGATTTATTAATTCACCGACTGTTGCAATAGATTTATAATCAGGAATATATCTTCCCAGAATCGAGGGACCTTATGACCAATTATGTTGATGCGCTGATCAATCTATACCAAACACATGCCGATGCTGAAGCAGCTGTACCGATGAAGGCGTATATGCGCAACCAGTTTGATTACCTGGGAATCAAGATGCCACTGCAGCGAGAACTGCTGGGTAAGTTTATTGCTGAATACGGGCTTCCGTCGTTGGAAAACCTTTCAACAATATTAACTACATTGTGGCAGCTGCCTGAGCGAGAGTTTCAATATGCCGCTCAACACATCCTGGGTAAATTTGATAAAGACCTTCCAGCTGATTTTGTTGAAACAATTGAGTGGCTGATTACCACCAAATCGTGGTGGGATACGGTAGACCCCCTTGCGGTTCAAACCGTCGGGGGCCACTTTTTGCGCTTTCCTAAAGTGCGTGATCAAACGCTTCCGCTTTGGCGTAAATCAGAACACCTGTGGATCAGGCGCACCTGCATCTTGTTTCAGAACCGGTATAAAGATGAAACCGATTTCGATCTATTAAAAGCAATTATCAGGGAGAACCTTGGGTCTGACGAATTCTTCATCAATAAGGCGATCGGCTGGTCGCTCAGGGAATACACCCGGGTTGACCCGGTGCGTGTCCGCAAATTTGTGGCCGAAACGCCGCTCAAACCACTCAGCGCAAGGGAAGCATTGAAGTGGTTGAAGAAGCAGGAAGCAAAGGGTTCCTGAATTTCATACTGTGATAGCCTATAAATTTGGTTAATGGATCTGTGAAGCGTTTTGAATATACACTTATTCAAGTAGATCTTGAATGTTATTGAATTCTTCTTCTTTTCCCTCACTTACAGTCCATTCACGAATTTCTTCCAACTCAATGGCGTGATTAGCTGCCACCCATTTTGCCTGCTCCAGGCATTGGAGGTCTCCCCGGTGGAAATAATGTGAGAGGCGATCTTTGACACAATCTGTTGGCGATAGAACCCTTAATTTACCTGTTGTTAAAGAAATCTCTTGATAATTGTTGATCTTTTCACTACCTACTGAAAGTGGACCAGGAGGAAATTCAATCACTTGATCGGTGTCAGGATGTTCAAAGTGCCGGCCGACCGGTTTAAAATTAATTTCATTCATAACGTCTTCAATTTCTCGCCGTTCAGTAAATTTGATATTAATCAGGTCAATGTCTTTTGATACGTACCTGTCACGACTGTAAAATCCAGCGACAGCACCACCAGACAAAACCACTTCAATGCCATTTGCCAAAGAGGGTCCTGCACAAAGGCAGCTAATTCATCCTGGGTCATTTCTTTTATTGGTTTCATCCTGGTTTCCCCCGCCGCCGCGGCCTTCGGCGGTTCCGCAGAAGTTGTTCCTGAAGATCTTCCGGGTAGTAGGACAGGGTTTTTTCCAGCAGCATGCGTAGTTCTGCCAGCAGGGCATATCTCGGGTTGAATTGAAAGACGATTGTGCGGCCTACTTTTTCCCCAACGATTATGCCACCTAATTCGAGCTTGCCAAGCTGGTCATAGATCGGGTAATAGTCTGTGTCATAAAACCGGGCGATTTCCCGGGCGTAGCCTTTCCCCCTTGCTTGAAGGAAGATCAGGATCCTTTCACGGTTTTTTGAGACCAACAACGGTTCCAATAACATTTCTACAGCCTCAATTAGATTTAGATTAATTGATATATTATTTGTATCATATGATCTATATAATATATCAATCTAAAAAATTTGTCAATTTACGAGGTCTGACCATAGATATTATCCTTCGCAGTTTAAACATACACTTTGAGGATATTAGATTCCCGAGATTTTTTAATTATCCATAGCTAATGAAAAATCAATGAGCAAAATCCTGGGGATCTCTTTATGCACTGTGTCTCTTGAAAAAAACAACGAGTCAAATTATAGGTTATTTTTGTAGAGCCTTCCTACTGCAACTGATGTTCATCAGTCGCTTTGATCACAGCCTCAAGGTTGGCTTTTCACGCATGGAGCCAGAGATCTTCGCATAGAAGTTCCCCTGGTGATGATTGCCTATAAATTAACAGTATAATCATTGAAGAAAAAGGATGTTGCGATGGGATTGCCTTTTGTTTGGGATTATGACATAGATGAAGAGGACTTCACCGACTTGTTGGGTGGTAAAAGAAGATACGGCCGGTTGGATAGAGACTGGGCAGCCATCCGTTTACTTAATTATGCACCTTATTCTGAGATCATCCGCCTGTTAGGTTTCAAAGATTTGATCGCAGGATGGCCAAAATGGCGAGATCAAGTGCGCTCACCCAGCCGGCGCAGGGGCTTTGATTTCCTTGTTGCTTGGCTGCCTGATCATGAAAAGGACTGGGAGTCATAATGGAACAATCCTTTTACTTTCAGCAGCTTTATCCCCTCCAGGATCAGGTGATTCAGGTGATGAAAACCTGTGATACAGGATTCTACCTGACAGGTGGTACCGCACTTTCAAGAGGTTATCTTCAACATCGCTTTTCAGATGACCTTGATTTTTTTACGAATGATTCACACGATTTTGTTTTATGGGCTGATAGGGTGATCAAAAGCCTTTCAGAGAATGTCCTCTGGCAATTTCAACTCACCCAGCGTGATGAACGCTATGTGCACATTAACCTGATAAGCGAAGAGATCAATTTAAAAATTGAACTGGTCAATGATGTCCCTTCCAGGGTAGGAACACCCATTCAACATGAAAGCCTGGGATGGCTTGACACTCCTGAGAATATCCTCTCCAATAAGATCACAGCGGTATTATCACGGGATGAACCTAAAGATTTGGCAGACATTTGGGCGCTTTGTTGTCTTTTAAATTTA
Source organism: uncultured Candidatus Brevefilum sp. (assembly GCA_964497065.1). GTDB lineage: Bacteria > Chloroflexota > Anaerolineae > Anaerolineales > Anaerolineaceae > Brevifilum. The sequence continues at coordinate 3,544 of CAZCBW010000048.1, forward strand.
AATCTTTCTGATGCCATCGCTGGTGCACAGGGTAAGGCAGCAGGTGTTTTCCCAGTGGACCTGGCCCGTGTTCTTTGTTCTGTGGAATACACCGATTGGGAACTGGTGCAGTGGATCTCTCCACCCGACCCTGACGCCTTTATGACAGAACTACTTGAGCTCGGTAAGAACCTGATTCTTCCCAATTAATCTTTCAATAACTTATAACGATTAGCTGGTCACCTCAAACCAACTGATGTTCCTCAATCGCTTTGATCACCGCCTCTAGATTGGCTTCCAGTTCCAGGGGTGGGTTGGCAAAGCGGCTGGAAACGTCGGGGATATCACCCCGGTGGTAGCCCACTTTGAAGCCAGAGAACTTCAGCCCGTGTGCAGTGGAAATGACCACGACGCGTTCATCTGAGCGGATCATCCCCTGGTCCACCAGTTTGATCAGCGCGCCCAGCGCCACGCCGGTGTGTGGGCAGCAATACAATCCGGTGCGGTCCGCCTGTGCGGCAGCATCGGCCAATTCTGCTTCGCTGACCTGCTCCACCACGCCGGCCAGCGCGTTGAGTACTCGCACCGCCCGCTCATAGCTGACGGGGTTGCCGATCTGGATGGCACTGGCCAATGTCTTTTGCGCCTGCACCGGTGTGAAGTCTTTGAAAGCCGTTTGGTAGCTGCGGTAGAGCGGGTTGGCATTCTGGGCTTGTGCGCAGGCGATGCGCGGCAGCCGGTCAATCAGACCGAGGCCTTTCATCATCAATATTCCTTTGCCCAGGGCTGAAACATTGCCCAGGTTGCCGGCTGGCAGGATGATCCAATCCGGCACCTCCCAACCCATCTGCTGAACGATCTCGATCCCCACTGTTTTCTGCCCTTCAATGCGCAGTGAGTTCATTGAGTTAGCCAGGTAGATGTGGGGGTTTGCCGTCAGTTCCTGAACGATCGCCATGCAGCCGTCAAAATCTGTATCCAATGAAAGCACCAGCGCGCCGTTGGCGATTGGCTGGATCAGCTGTGCAGTGGTGACCTTATCCTTGGGCAGCAGGATCACGGCAGGGATTTGAGCAGCAGCAGCATAAGCCGCCAACGCGGCCGAGGTGTCCCCGGTAGAGGCGCAAGCCACGGCTTTGATCTGCTTACCCTCTGCCCGCATTTGTTTGACAGTGGAGACCAGCACCGTCATGCCCAGGTCTTTAAACGAGCCGGTGTGGCTGTTGCCGCACAGCTTAACCCACAAATTCGGCACCCCGATCTGCCGTCCAAAGAGCCCGGCATCGAAAAGATTACTGTGGCCTTCAGCCATGGTGATGATATTTTCATCTTCAAGCTGGGGGAGCACCCATTCTTTTTTACCCCACACGCCGCTGCCGTAGGGATGTGGCCTTGAGCGAATGCGCTGGTCAAACAGAGCTTTCCATTCTTCGGCGCTGACCTGTCTTAACGCCTCAATATCATGTTCGACCTCCAATAATCCACCACAGTCTTCACAGCGATAGATCACCTCATCAATAAGGTAGCGTCTTTGGCAGCGGATGCATTCGTACCAGCAATGATAGGTCATGGGTTACTCTCCGATCAGGTGGGTTTCTATCTGGTGGATGGGTTTCATGCCTTTGGCGGCCAGGTCCGGCTGGGGGTTGGTGGCTTCATCTGGCTTGTCGGATAAGCCAAAGATCATCGCACCGTTGCCTGCCCAGGTTTGGGCAGCGTGAAAAACTTCTGCCGTCAGCAATATCTCTTCATGAAGCAGCGTTTCAATCGGCGTATTGTCGGGGTGTGACCCCATCCGCCGGGATGTGGCCAGGTATTCTGCATAGCGAAATGCTTTGAAGGGGGTTGGGTCGCCTGAAAGATATACATCGCGAAAACGCTCGTGCATCCCTCTCGCACCAGCCGGCAGCCTGTGTTTGGATTCCTCAACATTTTCGAGCAAACCATCAAAACCAACGGTTTGTTTGTTTTGGAATGCCTCTTGTAAACTTATAATTTCAGTCCAGCCAGTGTTGAGGACCAGGCAAAGGTAAACCAGCACATCCTGGTTATCCATTGTCAACGGATGGAACTCCGGCTGGTTGAGTTGGCGGTAATCTGACTCAAATTGGTGCAGATTAATGGCATCCTGCAGGGCCGTTTCTGCAGTTGTTTTGGCAGCCTCCAGGCGGGCGGCGTCAATGGTCCTATGATTGCGTCCCCGAGCAGCCAGGGCGGTCTTGTCGATGTCGACAATCACCACGGTGCGATCGTCTACCGGGAAAATTTGTGCTTGCAAGATCTGATCAAAGGATTTTAATGTCTTCCATCGATTGGCTGTAAATAAATGGCAGTGATTGACCGTTTCCTGGTGAATTACTGCTGGGCTGTCCTGATCTGACCCAATGAAGGCTATACCAGGCCAGCCGGCCAGCTCTGCGATGTTGGTCATGGCTGTGCCGTCGTTCATGCGCGTATCGCCGATCATGATCACACGCTCCAATGGTGGCAGACCCCGATTTTTCTGTGCGATTTGTATGATCGTATGCACCACCCGTGCATAATCCCAGGTTGCTTTTCGCGGGATGGTATTTGCCGGGATGTGCAATTGCTGGCGAAGCTCTTTCAAGTTGGGCAGGGCAGGATCACCGGGAATCAGGTTTCGGTAAATCACCCGGTTTTCAAAAAGGGTATTAAGGTTATCACGACCAAAATAGATCATTGTAAATAACCCATTTCAACCAGCAGTTCAGCATTCAAGATCGATCCGCCAGCAGCGCCGCGAATGGCATTGTGCACCACACTGACAAGACGTAAATCCAGCAGGGGGCATCCCCGCAGCCTGCCAACCGTCACGCTCATACCCTTTTCGGTATCCCGATCACGTCGCGGCTGGGGTCGGGATGGATCTTCGGTGAGAATAAGAGGGTGGGCTGGTGCGCTAGGCAGCCTGCGCACAATCTCCGAGGGTTGATAATTTTTCAGCAAATCGATGGCTTGCTGTGATGAAGGTTTTTGTTTGAAACCCACGGATAAGCAAACCGTGTGGCCGTGCAATATCGGCGCACGGTTGGCCTGTGCTGAAACAATAATTTCTGCATCCATGCGGCTGCCCTTGGAGACTGAACCCAATAATGCTCGAGTTTCTGCGCCTAATTTTTCTTCTTCTCCCGGGATGTAGGGGATCATATTATCAGACGTATCCAGGTATGATGCACCCGGGTAGCCAGCTCCTGAGATGGCTTGAAATGAGACCACACTGATGCGGTCCACCTGCCATGTATCATGGAGGGGTTTGAGCGGCATGACCATACCCGTGGTGGTGCAGTTTGGGCTGGTCACCAGCAGCCCCTTCCAGCCGCGTGTTTTCTTCTGTTGATCGAGAATGCTGAGATGCTGATGATTGACCTCTGGGATGATCATCGGCACGTCAGGGGCCAGCCTGAAGGCAGAGGCATTCGAACAAACGATAAAACCCTTTTCTGCCAGCATCGGCTCATAGGTTTTGGCAATTTTGGCTGGCAGTGCTGAAAAGGCTAGCCGGCCAGGTAATTCAGCGTCGAGGGGCAGCACCTGCATATCGCAAATGTCACCAGGCGGGTCACCAGTGATGACCCAGTTGACGGCCTCGCCGTAATGACTGCCGCTGCTGCGCTCTGACCCAACTAATCCAACGATCTCAAACCAGGGGTGGTCAGCCAGCATCTGGATGAACCGCTGGCCGACAATGCCAGTGGCACCTAAAATGATCACGGGTATTTTATTCATCATTCACCTGTAATAAACTTCGATAATCATTGATTATTTTCTATCACTTCGGCATGGATTGCCCTGACAGCCTGGATGGATTCTGTGGCATTCACTACCAGCGAAACGCTCAGTTCGGAAGACCCCTGGGCAATCGCAATCACATTGATATTTGCTTTGCCGAGGGCACCGAAAATTTTCGCGGAAAGGCCGGGTTTATCCCGTAAATTTGCACCGATAACCGTCAAAATCACCACATTTTCCATTAAAGTAATTCGGTCAATATCCCTTCGGAGAAGCTCCAGAGACATTTCAGCTTCAATTGAGCTTCTTACAATATCTGCATGGCTGGATGGGATCGCAAAGCAAATGGATTGCTCGGAGGATGATTGGGAAATCATCAAGACACTGGCGCCTTCACGGGCGACTGCGGTAAAGGTTCGTGCTGCGATGCCGGGAACGCCCATCATGCCGAGGCCGACCACGTTGACCAGGCTGATATCCTGGATGGCTGCAATGGCTGTGATTTTCCCTGGCTGGTTTTCTTTATCATTGCTGATCAGCGTTCCCGGAGTTTCAGGGTTAAAGGTGTTTTTGACCCATAAGGGTATCCCACGCTCAATGATTGGTTGAATCGTACGGGGATGCAAGACTTTGGCACCAAAATATGCCATTTCACCGATCTCTTTATAAGAAAGCTGGGGGATGACCTGTGCACCCGGGACAATACGGGGGTCTGCCGTCATTACGCCGTCGACATCTGTAAAAGTCCACACCTCAGTGGTATCTAAGCAGGCTGCAAGGATGGCCGCAGTGAAGTCGCTCCCGCCGCGCCCCAAGGTGGTGGTCGCACCGGATTCGGCAGCACCGATGAACCCGGTTACAACAGGTGTCAGGCCGTTGTTTAATAACGGCAGCAAGATTTTGGTCACTTTTTCTTGCGTGGCAGGCAAAAGGGGCAGCGCGTTCATAAAATGGTCGTCTGTCACAATCAACCAGGTTGAATCGATTGGGGTGCTGGCAACATTCAATGATTCAAGCAGACGGGAAAAAATAGGCACACATAACTTTTCACCCATCGAGGCAATTAAATCTGTTCCACGCGGCGTCACCTCACCCAGCACGTGGATGCTCTGGCAAAAAGTAACCAGGTCTTGCATAATCTGATTGATGTGCCCGATTAACTCACCTGTTGATTGATCATTTGGGAACAGCGAATGGATGGTTTCCAGGTGCCGTTGGTGGATACGATCGATGATCGTGTGAAAATCACTTTCCTCTCCATCGGATGCAGCTTTAACCGCCGAGAGCAGCGCATTGGTTGTGCCTGCCATGGCTGAGACAATCACCACAACATGGTCCCAGTGCTGTGTCTGCTTGTGAACAATGGCTGCAGCCTGCTGCATGGCATCGGCTGTACCCATTGACGTCCCCCCGAATTTGATGATTAATAAACCCATGGTTTTTCTACCTTATCCTGCAAGACCAAAGTAACGATGATGATAAATTATAATCCCTCTTAATTGTCTGACCTATGGTACGCTTAGTGAATAATCAACATTTCTCATCATTTTTAAGTATCCAAATCCATTAACATGGCTGAAATCATTGCTATAATTGAAGACCTTTCCTACCAATATCCCAAAGCTGAAGGTTTTTCCCTATCTGAAATCAACCTGGAGATCAAACAAGGTGAGTTTTTTGGTTTAATTGGCCCAACCGGTGGTGGGAAATCCACACTTTGCAAGGCAATGAACGGGATCGTGCCGCAGTATTATGGTGGACGATTTTTTGGCAGGCTGGTGGTGGCCGGGATGGATACGCTTGAATATCCGATCAGTACAATGGCCAGGCATGTCGGGCAGGTCTTTGAAGACCCTGAAATCCAGCTGATCACAACATCCGTTGAGAATGAAATTGCCTTCATGCTTGAAAACCTGAAGATGCCCAGGGCTCAAATTCTGCAAATCATTCCCCGTGTGTTGGCGCTGGTTCGCCTGCAGGGGATGGAGAAGAAACATCCTGCTGAGCTCTCAGGGGGGCAAAAACAACGGCTGGCCATTGCCACAGTCCTGGCTGCAAAGCCAGATATGCTGGTGCTGGACGAACCGACCTCACAACTCGACCCGGTCGGGGCAGAAGAAGTCTTTTCAACGGTTCATCGGTTGAACAAAGAACAGGGGATGACAATCTTGATGGCCAGCCAATCTGCTGAAGAACTGGCGCAGTATGCCGACCGAATCGGGTTGATTGTAGAAGGGAAACTGCTTAAAATTGGATCACCAGGTGAAATCTATACCCAGGTTGAACTTCTGCATCGACACGGTTTGCGGCCGCCGCAAGTGGCCGAAACTTTTTATCATCTGTGTGCTAAGGGTTTGCCCATTAAACACATCCCGGTACAGATGGATGATGGAACAGACGCATTGACCAACCTGGTAAAAAACGCTTCGGTGAATATTTCACCGCCTGATGTATGCAGCCAGCCGATCAGATCAACCGGGGCGCCATTGATCAGCATTCGCGACTTGACCTACAGCTACCCGGATGGGACTGAAGCGCTCAAAGGTGTTTCACTGGATATCCACCACGGTGAGTATGTTTTGATCGCCGGGCAGAACGGTGCAGGCAAAACAACCCTGGTGAAGCAGTTCCTTAATTTATTACAGCCAACTGCAGGCAGGGTTCAAATTGCTGGCGTTGATGCCGGTCAGTTTTCAATCAGCGACCTGGCAGTCAGGATCGGGTATGTCGCTCAGAACCCTGATGCTCAGATTTTTAATCAGACGGTCTGGGAAGAGGTTGCGTTTGCCTTAAAGCATTTGAATTACCCGGATGATGAAATTAATCACCGGGTTGATACGCAGCTTGCCGCAATGGGTTTGGATGAAAAGCGAGAGTTGCATCCGCTGGCACTGCCGAAGGGCGATCGGGCACGGATTGTGATGGCAGCCATCCTGGCGATGAAACCTGAGATGGTCATCTTTGATGAGCCCACAACCGGGCAGGATTACCTTGGTGCCAAAGCGATCTTAGATATCTCCAGGTCATTGCATCACCAGGGGAAAACCGTGCTGGTGGTCACCCATCACCTGTACCTGATGCCGGGCTACGCAGAACGGATGATTGTGATGGGCAAAGGCACGATATTGCTGGATGCCCCCATCCGCCAGGCATTCCATGCCAATGATACGCTGGCACAGACTTATCTAACCCCGCCGCAGTCAGTCCTCCTTGCGCAAACTTTAGGCAGGCTGCAGGGTGAATCCTGTCCGCTGCTGACACCGGCTGAACTGGCAGATTGTATTAATCTGGCAGGTTCGGAGAGGACGGTATGGGGCTGAAATTCACCACCGTCAAAAGGGACTCCCTGTTCACAAAAATGGACTTTCGCCCCAAGTTTTTGATGATCCTGGTCATCACGGTGATTGCTTTGCTGTGGGGCAGCCCGGTACTGCTGCTGGGTTTGGGGTTCGTAGTGCTGGCTGCCAGCTTGGCTGCTGGTGTTGAGTTTAAATTCATCCGTCTGGTACTGGCGATCATGCTGCCCTTCTACATGCTCCTGTTGGCCACCCATGGTTTTTTCAACCAGGCGCAGGTGATGCGGCTGACAGGCAGGGATATTTTGACCCCAATCCTTGTGCTGCCCGATAACCTCTGGCTGGTGGGCGGTCTGACGATGACATTGGAGGGGTTGTGGTACGGCATCAGTGTCGTTCTTAAGACGCTGTCCATCGTGCTGTTGATGCCGCTGCTGATCTTCACCACCGATATGGATAATATGATCGTTGGGCTGGTGCGGGCAAAGGTGCCGTATAAGCTGGCGTTTATTTTCTCTTCCACGATGCGGTTTTTTCCGCTGCTGTTTGGTGAATTGGGGCAAATCATTGAAGCCCAGCGGCTGCGGGGGTTGGCGATCGAAAAGATGAATTTCATTCAGCGGATCAGGGTGTATGCCACGGTGGCTGTGCCGTTGATCCTCTCTGCGATGGTGCGCTCACAGGAACTGGATGTGATCCTGCAGTCGAAAGCCTTTTCAGGCGACCCAGACCGTACCTATTTGCATGAATCACAATTCACCCCGCTGGATTACGGGGTGGTGGTGATTTCATCAATGATATTGATTTTGGTTCTGATTCTGTATTTTGGTTGGGGTGTTGGCCGGTTTGGCGGAGCGATTGACGGGTTTTTATTCTAGGGCTTGAATGCCAATTAATCAGACACGCATCAAGACTCATCAATCATGCTAAAGAAAGCTTCCACCACCTGCGGGTCGAAGTGGGTCCCGGCTTGTTCCCGGATGTGTGCCAGGGTTTTTACCCTGGGCCATGCGTCCCGGTAGGGGCGGTCAGAGGTGAGCGCATCAAACACATCAACAACGGCAAAGATGCGGGCAGCCAGGGGGATTTGGGTCCCCTTCAACCCGTTGGGATAGCCGGTGCCGTCCCATTTTTCGTGGTGGGAATAAGGGATATCCAGTGCCGGCCGCAGGTAGGCAATGGGGACGAGCATATTATAGGCCATGCGCGGGTGCTCTCTCATCATCGCCCATTCTTCTTCTGTCAACGAGCCGGGTTTTAGCAGGATTGAATCCGGCACACCTAATTTACCCATGTCATGCAGCAATGCACCGCGGCGGATATGGACCAGTTCTTCTTCGCTAACACCCATGGCATGCGCTAATTTCACCGTCAGGTCGGTGACACGCAGCGTATGCCCTTCCGTTTCACGATCACGCAAATCTAATGCCATGGACCAGCCCTCGATGGTGGCATCATATGCCCGGGTGAGCTGCAGATTATTGCGCTTCAGGCGGTCATAAAGCTGAAGCGTGTCGATAGCGATGGCTGTTTGAGTTGCCAGTGATTGAATATCGTTTTGCCATTCCTGGGAAGGATAGAAATGATTGACGTGGAAGGTTTCCAGCATACCCTTGATTTCTCCTTTTGAAACCAGCGGAATGCCGGTATAGCAGGTAAAATTTTCACCGGCCAGCAGGTGATGTCGCCTAAAGGGTGGGTCACATTCAGCGATGTTATCCAGGTGAATCGTCTGATGATCGAGGGCAGCCTGCCCGGTATAACCCTCCCCTAATTTGGTTTTGGATTGGCTGTAGGCATCCGTTGCGAAGCCGGCGCAGGCGCCGAAAGTCAGTTCCTGGCTGTGGGGTGAGAAGAGCAGGACACCAACAGCATCAGCAGGCAGACGCTCAAGGGATTGTGAACAGATGATATCCAGCGTCATGGAAAGGTCGGTCAGGCTGGTGACGGCTTTATCGATCGTGCGCTGGGCGTTTAATTTTTCCAGCCGCAGCAGCGTCTCCTCCACAAGGCGCATCCGATGCAGCGTGATGCCGGCCATCTTGGCGATCGTCTCTAAAAGTTGGAGGTTGAAGGGATCTATCTCTTGCGGATGTTGATTGGCAGCGATGAACACGCCGATGGTTTCATCCAGTGCCTGGATGGGCACAGCCACGCCGCCCCATCCCGACGGAATTTGTTTGATGGCTGCTTTGCTGGTTTGAGGGTCTCTGACATACTCAGAGGATTGATACATTTTGCCGGATTTAAAGACCTGTCCGACAATTCCCTGCCCCGGATTGAGCGGCTTCGTTGCCAAATCCTTAAACCAGTTTTCAGCTGCAACGACTTCCAATACATCAGTGTTTGAGTTGTATAAATGGATCGCGCCGGCCTGCAAATCGAGTGCATTTAATGTTTCCCTGAGCAGGATCGGCGCGGCCTGTTTAACATCTTTTGCACTCCGGAGCAGGCTGGTGATGTTGATCAGCGCTTCCAGCTCTGCCAGCCTGTGCAGGCGTTCTTCATCGGCCTGGATCAGTTTGCTGATATCCACGCTTGAGCAGGTGATGCCGATGACCTCGCCGTGCTCATCAGTGATGGGTTCAACAGTCAGGTCGGTATAAGGCGGGGTTTTCTCACCGGAGGTATGGATGACCTGTCGTTCCCCAACGCCGGATTCAAGTACACGCTGTTTGACCTCGATCAATTTGGCAGCATCTTCGGGTGAAAAGAACTCCGCATCTGTCTTGCCGATCTGGTTGCTGTCGGTAAACCTGTAATGAGGTTTTTTAATCCAGGTATAGCGCAGGTCTTTATCCTGCTGAAAGACAGTCACCGGCGAATTTTTCAGGGCAACTTCGAAGATACGCTGGTTTTCCGCCAGTTCCTCTTCAATCATCCTTTGTTCTGTGATATCAGTGATAAACCCTTCGAGGTACAGCAATTGGTCATCCGCATAGATCCCGGTGCCCCATTCCTCAGCCCAGCGATAGCCCCCGTCGGTATGTTGGATGCGGTATTCCAGGTGGAAGGGTTCATGGTTGGCAACTGCATGATCAACATCACTGAAAATTTTACCTACATCTTCCGGATGATAAAGCTCAACGATGCTGATCTTCTGGCTGGTGAAGTCCTCAGGCGGCAGTCCGGTCAATGCTTTGATCCCTTCTGTCATAAAGGTCATCGTGTAATGTTCGTCATTTTTACACAGGTAGACCACACCGGGCAGGCTGGTGATCAGCTCGCGATAGCGCTGTTCACTCTCCCTGAGCAAGCCCTCAGCCTGTTTCAGCTCGGTGATATCGTCCACCTGGGTGATTTCATACTGGGGGGTGCCGCTGCTGTCACGCACCAGTGCCACGCTGATATTCGCCCAGATGACATCCCCAGCCTTGGTGAGATAGCGTTTTTCAAGCTGGTAATTGCTGATCTCACCGGCGTACATTTTTTTCACAAAGGGTTGATCCAGATCCCGATCTTCCGGGTGGGTGATGTCATGATAGGTCATCGCCAGAATCTCAGATTCTGAGTATCCCAGCAGTTCACAAAAGGCCTGGTTGACTTTGATAAAGCGATTATCCGGTGTGACCATGTTCATACCGATGGCGGCTTGATCAAAGGCACTGAAGAACAAAGCCTGGCTGTTATGCAAGGCTTCCTCAGCCTGTTTGCGGTCCGTTATGTCATTGACCTGGGTGATGCCGTACATGGGCTTCCCATCCCCGTCACGAACCAAGGCCACACTGATGATCGTCCAAAGAGTTCTTCCAGATTTTGCAAAATAGCGTTTTTCCATCTGGTAGGAATCGATTTCACCAGCATTTAATTGGTTAACAAGAGCCTGATCTTTCTCCAGGTCATCCGGATGGGTAAACTCATGAAAAGTTCTCCCCTCCAGTTCTTCAATACTGTATCCCATCATATCACTGTAGGCTTGATTGACTTTTAGATATCGGCCTTCAGGTGAGACGAGGTTCATCCCGATGGCTGCGTTTTCAAATGCACTGGAAAAGAGGGCTTCGCTGTTGCGCAGGGCTTCTTCTGCATTTTTTCGATCGGTGATATTGGTCACCTGGGCGGTGAAATATTGTGGCTTTTCGTTTTCATCCCGCACCATCGAGACGCTGATCAAAACCCAGACGATTTTACCAGACTTGGTGATCTGTCGTTTTTCCATCTGGTAGGTGTTTATTAATCCCTGACGGATTTTTTCTACCTGTCCATCGTCACTTTCTAAATCTTCCGGGTGGGTAACGTCCTGGTAATGCATTTGGAGCAGCTCAGCTTCACTGTATTCCATCATCTTGCATAAAGCCGGGTTGACCCGCAGATACCTGCCATCCGGGGAGGTAAGTGACATCCCAACACCAGCCTCTTCGAATGCGCTGAAGAACAGCGCTTCGCTGGTACGCAGGGCGTCCTCAGCTTTTTTACGGTCAGTAAAGTCATACACCTGGGTGATAAAAAATTCCGGTTCGCCGCTGCTGTCATAGATAGCCGAGACGCTGATCAATGCCCATACGGTGCCCCCGTCCTTCTTAAGATAGCGTTTTTCTGACTGGAAGGTATTGATCTCTTTTGCATTCAATTGGCGCAGGTATTCGAGATCCGTTTCAAGATCATCTGGATGCGTCACGTCCTGAAAGGACATCGAAAGCATTTCACTTTCACTGTAACCGAGCAAGTCGCTGAAGGCTTTGTTGACCTTCAGCCACTGCCCCTGCTGGCTGACCAGCGCCATCCCGATGGCGGTATATTGGAATGAGTTGGCAAACATGGCTTCGCTTTTGCGCAAGGCCTCCTCAGCTTGTTTTCTAGCCATTTTCTCTTTGGCGTCATCCAATGCCCGCTTAATCGATGTGATCAGCCGTTTGGGCCTGTCTTTGAGCACATAATCCACGGCACCTGATTTGATCAGCTCGATGGCGGTTTCTTCGCCCACTGCACCTGAGACGACCAAAAAAGGGGTCTCAGGGCTGATCGCCAGGGTTTGCTCAAGCGCGGAATAGGCGTCGTATTCTGGCAGGTTGAAATCTACCAGGATAATATCAAATTCTTTTTCAATCAGAGCTTTGATGAAACCAGGACCGGTTTCTACCCGGATCATCTCTGGCTGGTAGTCAGCATCGATGAGAAGTTCATGGATCAGCTCAAAATCACGGATTGAGTCTTCCAGAGATAAAACCCGAATTGGCTTCTTCTCAACAGGTCTTTTAGCCATTATCGGCTCCTTCAATCGACGGGCGGCTGGTTTAACAGTGCCCAAAACACGCTAATTTTCCTGACGACATCTACAAACTGCATAAAGTCCACGGGTTTAACCACAAAGGCATTGGCACCCAGATCATAACAGGTTTGGATTTCCGGCGTTTCACGAGAGGCGGTCAGCATGACCACCGGGACCGTTCTAAATTTAGGGTCTTGTTTGATCGCTCGTAAGGTTTCGATCCCGTCCATCCGCGGCATCTTGATATCCATCAGGATCACGATCGGTTTTTCTGGTTTACGTTCAGCAAACTTCCCCTGGCAGTGCAGGTACTCCAGTACCTCGACGCCGTCTTTGGCCACCACGATATTATTGGCGAGGTGATGTTCTCCCAATGCCTCCAGGGTTAATTCAATATCTTTGGGGTTATCCTCGGCCAGTAAAATTTCTCGATATTTTCTCATTGTGTCCTCGTTATTTTGGTAATGAAAAATAAAACGTCGCACTTTGGTCAGGTTCGCCCTCAGCCCAGGTGCGGCCGCCATGGCGCTGCACGATCCGTCGCAGGTTCGCCAGGCCGATCCCGATGCCCTCATACTCATCCGGGGCATGCAGGCGTTGGAACACAGAGAATAATTTATAGGCGTATTTCATATCAAACCCGATCCCGTTATCCTGGATATAAAACACATAATATTGGCGATCCTCATAATATCCAATTTTGATCCTGGGCTGTTCACCTTTTTGAGTGTACTTGAGCGCATTGCTGATCAGGTTTGCCCAGACCAGTTTCAGCAGATATCGATCGCCCCTGACGACAGGCAGCGATGCTATCACCCACTGAATTTCTCGCCCTTCATAATCAGGCTTGAGGTTGATCAACACTTCCTGGATCATGTCATTCATATCCACCTGTGTGAAATGCATCTCCTGGCGGCTGGTTTTGGAAAATTGCAGCAGGCTGTCGATCAGCTCACCCATTTCGGCGGCAGATTCGACGATACTGTCAAAGTAATGCCGTGCTTTCTCTGGCAGGGTATCGGTATAGCGGTTGGTTAATAGTTCAATATACCCGTTGATATGGCGTAAAGGCGCGCGCAGGTCGTGTGAGACCGAATAACTGAAGGCTTCCAGTTCCTGGTTGGCCTGGTTTAACAGCATCCGTTCCTGCTTAAGTGAAGCGGTGGTCTGGTTGAGGTCTTCAACCATAAAGAGCATCGCTTTCTGGCTGCGATCCAGCTTATGAATTTTTTCTTGTAGTTCTTTTGTGCGCTGGTCGATCATCACTTCCAGTGAATCGATCAGGCGGATATTCTGGATTGCGGTAGCTGCTACGCTGGCGATCACTGTGACCAGGTCCCGGTCTGCCTGGTTGAAGGCGTTTTTATATTTGCTTTCAATTTGGATCAGACCGATCACATCGCCCAACACCTGCAAAGGGGTGCAAAAACAAGTTCTTGAATTGTGTTGATGTTGAGAATTCTTTTTATTAGGAACTGAAGCGGTAGATAGATTTGGCTGATAATGTGGCTGCCCTGTGTGAATAACTTTTTCAAAACATGGCTGTGGATTTGTTTTCAATGAAACACTCGATGAATCACCCGGTGGGATGATCGTTGAATCCCGAAGAATGAATTCTGGAAATAGTACATTTTGATGTGGATCAAATGTATAGATCATAAAGGCATCTATCGGCATGATCTTTTGCAGGTGCTGCGCCAACACCTGGTAAATGGCATCTACTTTTAAGCTTTTACCGATGATCATCGTTAGCTGGTTGATCAGTTTTTGCCGATTTAATAAATTCTGTGTATGCTGTTCAGATTGGGCGCGTTCGGTGATATCCAACAAGGTCACCATCGCCATCGGATGATCATCAACCCATAACGGCGCTGATGAAAGCAAAAAATGAGAAATCCTTTCTTGCCCTGACACAGATGTTGGCAAGTTAACTTCTACCTGCTGGAAAGCTGTGTTCATCTCCAGCGTGGCTTGTACGGTGTTGCGCAAGGTGCATTGATGGCAATGGTCACCAAACCCGCAGCCGCTGGCGGAATTGAGTGCATTCAGGCAGCGCAGTGCTTCGCCCCCGGGCATATCGATCAGTTTTTCAGGTGTTGTTTCAAGATATTTGGCCGTGTAGCCAGAGACCTGCTGGATGCGATGTTGATCATCCACCAGGTACATGATCAGCGGTGTATGGTCGTAGATTGCAGTTAATAAAGCCTGTTGGCGGACTTTATCGATTTCAATGCGTTTTCTTTCAATGACCTCCCAGCACACATCAGCCAGATAATCGATCGATTTTGTATCTTCAGCGGTATATTTGAGCGTTTTATTGCCGACGCCGATGACAGCAACGATTATTTTGTTTTTAATCACCGGGACGACCAGTTCCCGGGTGAGTGGGGCATGGCCTTCCGGCAGCCCTTTTTTATTCGGCAGGCTCTTGTAATCATTATGAATGACTGCTGCCCGGGTTTGCATGCATTCAGCCCACACGCCGGCCTGGTCAATGGGGAAATGAAAGTCTATATCTTCTGCGGAGCAGTATTCAGAGGTGGTGCGTGTAGACCATGCTTGCTGCGTGATGGTGTTTTCGTTGCTGCTGAGCAGGTGTAAAAAGCCAATCGGGCTGTCAGTCAGGTTGCAGGCTTCGTCAATCGTTTTCTGCAGTACATCAGCAAATGAACCAGCGTTTGCGATCTCAATGATCCCCAGCCGGATTTGGATTAATTTTTCGGTGTGTTTACGTTTGGAAATATCGCGGGCGATCCCCATCACCTTTTTTTGTTTACCCTGTCCTAACAGCGGTGAGAGGGTTAATTCCACAGTCAGCGGGTGGCCATCTTTGTGTCTCAAAACTTCCCAGGCGGCACCGTCCCATTCTAGAAGGCCTCGGAATTTATCCAGGGTGTTTTCGCCAGTGTCTGCCACCAGGTCTGTAATATTCATACCAATGAGTTCTTCTTTGGTGTAGCCGATCAGATCACATGTTGCTGGATTGACCTCGAAAAGGTCACCATCAAGGTCGGTGATAAAAATAGCATCCTGAGATGAATCATATACCTGTTGATAGGAGGTTTGGTTTTCATTTGCGCGTCGGAAGGATAATTGGGCAACGAAAACTGAAATCAGTGCAAATGAAGAAAATCCCAACCCCAACCAGAGTATTTGCCGTGCATTCACCTGCGTGGATTGCACCAGACCTCCTGAAGGTGCCAGGGAAAGTTCTAATTCGCCTGCCTGATCGAGTTCGACGGCATGAGCCGCAATAAAGTCATTAACCTCAGGCGACAAGGGGGCGGTTGTGAAGAGAGGATCACCCTGAAGCGATGCCCGGATGATAAATTCTGGTTCCAAATTTTCTGCTGACATCAATATGAGCTTTTCAAGATTTAATATCCCTACAAGCTGCCCTTGTTCTGCACCAGGAAATCGCAGGGTGATATCATCATCGTTGACGGGTATATTGATGACCGAGCTTCCAATCAGCACTTCATGAATGCGGGCTGGCACCCCGTTCTGGATGCGAAGGTCATCATCAACCCAGGTGATTCTTAGTAAGGCGGGAAATTGATCGAGTAAAAAAGCGGCCTGGTACTCCCAAGTTTGGGAAATTTGTGTTGGGTCTGCAGCCAGCTGTTCAAGAGACTGATAAACGGTTTGGTAATTAAACTGGGTTTCGGCAGCCAAAGATTGCGATTTACTGCTTGTGCTTTCAGCCAGCAGGGCAAGGCTATGGCTTTCCTGTGCCTGCCACATAATAAGCGAGACCGTTATCAACGCGATGGTTAAAAAAGCAATCAATGTGCGCGAGGAAAAAAATTTATTGATCAATGGGAGCGAGAATCGTTTGGGCATTATCATGGATTGTGAGGGCTTTGTCGCTGAATTAAATGATGGTCATTCGCAATTTGGCAGCAATATTGCCAAGCTCTCCAGGAATCTTCCGTTGATTTGCTTCGATAGATTATTTTTCGTAGACCCATAATTTAATTACCAATATTTGTCGTAATTACTCAGTCTGCCCTGAAACTGAAAGGTTGGGGGTATATCCCTTGTTTCCTCATCAGCTGAGTAGTTACTGTTTGTCTTCTTTATGATCACTCAAGCCGTTATTAATTATAGCGAAGGGTAAGCTCCAGACCGAGATTTATGCCTTTCATACGCAATTTTGGCACCAGCTGCCTTTAATCATCATGCTCCAGATTTTTAATTCTTTCATTCAATTCTTTGATGCGGAATTCTCTTTCAATCGTGGCATCCCTGAAGCGTTCCAGCTCCTGGACTCTTTCCTGAAGCTCCAATGTTTTTTCTTCTACCTGGGTTTCAAGATCTTCTTTCAGCTGCCGCAATTCATCTGCCGCCTGTTTGCGCTCAGTGACCATCTCTGTATACACAATGATGCCGCCGATGGTCCCATCGGCTTGATGCCAGGGGCGGCATTCCCAACGCGTCCAGGCCTGGGTGCCATCTGGTTTTAAATAAGCATCTTCCTCAGCCCGGTTGACATCACCAGCCAGTGCCTTTTGGTGTGCCTGGCGCCATTTTTCCGGCAGATCCGGGAAGACCTCATAATGATGCTTGCCAATTATCTCCTGACCGGTGACATCATAGTCCTTCATAAATTGCTGGCTGACATAGATGAAGTTTAAATTTTGGTCAAGGACAGCCACACCGCTGTTATCATGTTCGATAATGTACTCCATTAATGCATGGGAGTGCGTAAGCGCGGTTTCTGCCTGTTTACGCAAGGTGATATCAAACCCATGCCCGATGATCTCTGTGATTTCTCCCTGGTCATTGACGACAGCTGTGTCATTCCATGCCAGCCAGGTCCAGCCGTCCCTGGTCATGGCGCGCTGTTCGATATAACAGGTGTGCGGGGGCTGATTAAGCGCTTCCATGGCTTTGAGTGTGGCTGGCAGGTCATCTTCATGAACCAGGGGCGTGAACGTCTGACCCAGCAGTTCCTCTTCACTCTTGCCAAACAGACGGCAGTAGGATGGGCTGACATATAGAAATATACCATCTGGATCAACTTTCACGATCAGGTCCTGCTGGTTTTCGATCAGCAGTCGGTATTTTTCTTCGCTCTCTTGCAGTTCTTTCTCTGCGAGGATGCGGTCTGTCACGTCGGCGACCATGACGGCAAATTGATTGGGCGAGGGTTGAAAGGCTTTGGTTTGATAATGCCTGTTTAGCATCTTTGAAAAATGGGTTAACTGGACGGGTTCACCGGTTATTGCCACTCTGCCAAAGGTTTCGATCCACACGGGTTCTGTTTCGGGCAGCACCTCAAGCACGGTTTTTCCGATGATCTCTTCTGCGACTAAACCGGTCATCTGTTCATAGGCCGGGTTGACAGAGAGCCAGCGATAATTAATGGGTTTGAGTTGGTCATCGAGGATGATCTCGTGCAGGGCAAATCCTTCCTGCATTTCATGGAATAACTGCTGGTATTGGATTTCTGCTTCGCGTTCCTTGGTGATATCCCGGGCAATACCTTCTATGGCAATCAGGTCGCCTTTATTGTTGTATATGGGCACATTATTTTGCTGACACCAAATGATCGTGCCGTCTTTTTTGACCCAGCGCAGCGTCACGGTTTGGTTTTTATCGATGGAACCCTGTACGATGGACTCAAGTATCGGACGGTCATTTGGGTGGATAAGCTTAAATCCCAGGTCTGGGTCAGCATAATGCTCTTCAGGCGAATAACCCGTGATCTTCAGTGCGGCCGGGCTGACGTAAGTGAAACCGCGGGTGGGACTGATCTCGTAACGGTAGATCAAATCCTGGGCGTTTTCCGTCAAACGTCGATACTGTGCCTGGCTGGCAATGACCTGTCGGTTGGCCAAACTGAATTCAAAATGTAGAAAGAAGATCAAGGCGACGATCATGGTGATGGATGTGCCGGCAAAACCTACTGCGAGGTTGGGTGGGCCAAGCAGCCCTAAAATTTGCACAAAGGGTAGTGTGACAAACAGGCTGGAAAATATGACCAGCCAGGTATAGCTGCTGGGTGAATGACGTATCAATGCACGCCGCTTAAAAATGACGGCCGTTGTTACCCCGAACCCAACAAAAAACTGGACCAAAACGCCAGAAATGGAACCCGGGTTAATGCCGACCAGGGGCAAGAGTCCAAGGGCTATGATCAAGCATGTGCCTGTGAACACAATCCGACGAGTTTTGATGTTGAAATTATCATCAATCATTTGGAGATAATACAAAATGCCGCACCCGATCCAGAACGTGCCCAGGCCTGCCAAAACACCAAAAAAATAGTGTTCCATTTCGGCCCACATTAGATGTGTGTATAATCCCCAACCAGCACCCAGGGTGACGGTCAGCCAACCGGCAAACAGGATTAAATGCCGCGGCTGATGTTCTTTGATCCATAGGGTCAGAAATTCAATGGTGCCTAATAAGCGAATGCCTGTCAGAATGACCAGGCTGATCGTGAGGGTATTAAATGAATCGGGTTGAGGGGTCATATGTAATCACTATACAACTAAAAAATAGTTGACTAAACAACTGCGAATAGTCATAAATTATAGCATGTTCGGTTGTGAATAAACATAGGCATGACTGCAGCAAAGATTAATTCTACCCTCTCTATTAAATTCATCAAATCGGAGAATCGTTAGGGCAATCGCAAAGTCAGAAATATGCTTTACTGACTGAGTGAGATTACTTTGCA
>CAZCBW010000049.1:0-21278 GCA_964497065.1 uncultured Candidatus Brevefilum sp.
CCGCACAGGTCTACTTCCATTTTTGGGGTAAACCAGCGCAAATGCCAGCCGTTTTCAGCCGGCTGAAGAAAAGCAGTCTCCGAAAGATTCATTTCCGCAGCCAGCAATCCCATTTTCTTATCTGTGATCGCAGAAGAAAGAATGCAAACAGCTGCCGGGTTACCTTTAAAAGGCTCATCGGTAAAAGCATCTACCTGGTAGAGTAAGTGTGTCAGGGTCAAGTTGCCTCCAATTGATCACATTAAACACGGGCAATTCAAAATAAATTGATTTCAATTGAGTTGTTTTGATTTTTTAACCTAAATACGCTTGAATATCAACCCATTTATCTATATAATGTATCTAATGATCACAGCTTTCATCCAAGAAATCGCAGAACATTTTTATCAGGAGGGTTATCAGGAATGGTGATCAATACGATCTACCCGCATCAAGAAATCAGCCGGATTATGACGGCGGCTGTCGTCAATACACGTTTTCGTGATGACCTCTTAGCAAACCCTCGCAGCGCGATCGAATCAGGGTACGGTGACGAGGTCTTCCTTTTAGACCCCGATCAATCAGAACAATTAGCAAGCATCCACGCCACGTCAATTGAAGAATTTGCGACGATGATCGTCTACGCATAATACCAGTTTAGTTGATTATAATAAAAGCTGCTCCGCAGCTTTTATTTTTTAACATTATTGATAATCTGAGGTTCGTTTGATGAATATCAGCTTAATTGAATATGGCAGTTTTGAGCTGCCTGGTTTATTGCCGCGAGATGTATGGGTCTGGCTGCCGCAGCAATACCACCAACAACCAGAATGCCATTTTCCAGTCTTTTATATGCACGACGGACAAAACCTTTTCTTCACTGAAGCCTCATACGACAACGCAGCCTGGGGGATTGCCGAAGCTATCACCAAACAATCAGTCTTTGGTTTTATCCAACCCGTCATTGTCGTTGCCATTGGCAATACCCTCAATCGAACAGGCGATTATCTTCCTTTGCGGCCTTTCGAATATGCTGAGGATGACCACATTCTAGATGCTGTCAAAGTAGAAATTACACATGATTATCCACAGGCCGCATTAACCGCAGATACTTATCTATCGCTTATCGTTGAGAAAATTAAACCAAATATTGACCGAGATTTTCGCACCCTGCCAGATAAAGAAGCAACGCTTGTGATGGGCGCCAGCATGGGTGGGTTGATCTCGTTGTATGCTTTAGTTGAATACCCTCACATTTTCGGTAAAGCCGGCTGCCTTTCCACCCATTGGCCCATTATGCGAGGTACATTAGTGCCTTACCTGCAAGCCAACCTGCCGAAAGCTGGCGAACACCAACTGTACTTTGACCACGGCACGCTCAGTTTCGATGCCGCTTACCCACCATATCAACAAGCGGTGGATGAAATCATGGGTGCAAAAGGGTTTACCTTTGGCAAAGATTGGCTGACCCATATTGCACCAGGCGCAGATCACCACGAAAGAGATTTCAAGAAACGCCTTCACCTGCCAGTGCGGTTCTTGTTGGGCTGATCAACAATAACAGCAAATTTATAACTGCTCAGTTTGCCCTGTAAAAGAAAGGTAAAGGTAAATTCACATCACCTCTACGTTTGTATTTTCTAAAATAATAACTGGGAATTATCCGCCCAGGTAAGCCTCGATCACCAGCGGATCATTCAGCACGTCATTGGCTTCGCCTTCAAGCACGACTTTCCCTGTTTCTAAAACATAAGCTCGATCAGCAATGGATAATGCCATCTGAGCATTTTGTTCTACCAGTAATATACTGGTACCCTGGTTGTTGATCTCCTGAATCAGGTCAAAGACCTGCTCGACCAATACCGGGGCCAGACCCATGGAGGGCTCATCCAGCAGCATTAACTTTGGCCCGATCATCAATCCGCGAGCCATGGTCAGCATCTGCTGCTCCCCACCCGACAAAGTGCCGCCCAGCTGTTTTTTGCGATCACGTAAAACCGGGAAGCGGTCAAACATTTGCTCCATGCGTTCAGAGATCAACTGGCGATCCCTGAGCAGGTAAGCACCCATCTCAAGGTTTTCTACCACCGTCATTTTCGGAAAGATCCTGCGCCCTTCAGGGATGTGAATGACCCCTTTCTCCACAATTTCCTGTGCAGGCTGGCCGCTGATGACTTCATCTAAATAGCTTACTTCGCCTTCCGTTGCTTCCAGTAAACCGGAGATGGTCTTCAGCAAGGTTGACTTGCCTGCCCCGTTCGATCCAATCAAGGCCACAATTTCACCCTCATTAAGGTTGAAGCTGACACCTTTTAAGGCGTGGATAGCGCCGTAGTGAACGTGAAGATTATCTACCTTAAGCATTCGTCCGCCTTTTATTTTGATATTTTTCTGCCAAAGCTGCACCACCCGGGCCGAGGTATGCTTCAATAACCCTTTCATTTGCCTGGATCTCTTTGGGTGAGCCTTCTGCAATTTTAGTACCGTAATCCAGCACGCTGATGCGATCCGAGATGCCCATCACAACCTTCATGTCGTGCTCAATTAGAATAATGGTGATTTCCAGGTCATCGCGCAGCTGGCGGATCAACTTGATCATATCAACCGTTTCATTCGGGTTCATCCCGGCAGTCGGTTCATCCAGTAATAATAATCTGGGCGAATTTGCCAACGCACGCCCGATTTCTAACCGTCGCTGCATACCATATGGCAGGTTGCTGGCCAGATAATCCCCAAAACCCTTCAACCCAACATAATTAAGCAGTCGAACTGCCTCTGTATGGGAATCCTTACTCTCTTTTCGATATCGCGGTGTGTGAACTATGGCGTCAAACCAGTTGGTCTTCAACTTCGTATGCTGCCCAACCAGAATATTCTCCAGCGCTGTCAGGTTGCTGAACAAGCGGATATTCTGGTAGGTTCTCGATATACCGATACTGGCAATATAATCTGTTGAATTGCTCTGAATGGGTTGTCCAATAAAGAGAATCTCGCCGACTTCAGGCGTATAAAACCCGGAAATACAATTGAAGAGGGTTGTTTTACCAGCGCCATTTGGTCCGATAATGCTGTATATTGATCCCTGTGAGATACTCAGATCCACGACATTGACAGCCGTCAATCCGCCAAAAAACTTAGAGACTTTTCTCGTTTCAATGATAAGTTCAGGCATCTTTTTTCTTCCGTTTCAAATCTTTAGCTTTCTTTTTTGCTTCTTCAACCTTGGCCATGTCAACATCCTCCATGATCGGCCTGGATGAAGGCCATAACCCTTTCGGGCGCACAAGCATCATCACGATCAACAGTACACCAAAAGCTAATTGGCGGTAAGTTTCTACCTCACGCAAGATTTCTGGCAAGCCTCTTAAAGCAAAGGCACCCAAGAAGATGCCGGGGATACTGTTCATCCCACCAACTATTAACAGACTGAGCACATTAATTGAAACCATTAATGAATGATCATTCGGGCCAGTGAAAGCATTTCTTGATGCGGCTATCCCGCCAACCAATCCCGCAAAAGCTGCGCCAATGATCAATGCCAGTAATTTATATCCTCGCAGGTTAATGCCGGTCGCCTGGGCTGCAATCGAATCTTCATTGATTGCCAACCATGCCCGACCAGTACGGGAATTTGCCAGCCGTTGGTAGATCACAATGCTGATGATGATAAATACAAAGATCAAATACACAAAATCTGAATCGCTGTTGAAAGAACGGCCAAACAACGTTGGACCTTGAATCGCATGAATACCTCGAGGCCCACCTGTGAAGTCTACCAATAAGTCGCTGCGCAATAAAATCCGGATGATCTCACCAAACCCCAATGTGACAATTGCCAGGTAGTCACCCCGCAAGCGCATGATCGGCAAGCCCAATATCACCGCTGCCACCATAGCCATAACAACACCAACGAGCAGGGAGGGCCAGAAACCGAGCATGATCCCATGGGGTGTTGGAGCGTTCAATAAAGCCATACTGTAAGCACCCATAGCGATAAAGGCTGCATACCCAAGCATCAACTGCCCGGATAAGCCAACCATGATATTCAAGCCAATGCCGGCGATCACATATAAACCAACCACACCGGTAACAAAGTTGAGATAGGACCCCCACCGCATAGGTAAAATAAACAGAATTATCAGAGGTATACCAAAAGCAACAAATTTCCAATATTTTTTCATAAATATTGGCATATTTCCAGTAATTGTCTCAATAAATGAAGTTACACTTATTTTAACCTTTTGCCAGGCTGTTTGCACTCGATCTGATTGAATAAAAATCGCAGCCAAAGTCGCAGACAACCCAACCAGGCTGTAATTGGCAAAAAGTACCAGCGTGCCAATGCTGCCAAGATTGAGTACAAAGTAGCGCATATTGTCAGCTGAAAAAGCCGTCAAATATTCTCGGATATCTATTTGTTCTGCGACCAAGAAATTCAACAACAGACTGAACAATGCAATGACCAATCCTGCTGTCAGGCTTGAAACCAGGCTCTGGAGAATTCGCTGCTTAGGTTCGCGGGTTTTATCACTTGCACCCCAGCCAAACAAAAAGGCCAGCAGACCATGGACATAAGCCATATAAATTACATCAGGAATACTGCCCCTTAATACTGAAGCGCCTAACAATTTGCTCATCATATTTGCAGCTACGACATGAAAACCGATCATCATCATAAAGATGACAATGATGCTGGTAACGATCCCTTTGTTAATTCTTTTTCGAAGATATTTTTCGGTGTTCATACTTTTTCCTCCGACAAAACTTCACCGAGAAGTCCGGAAGGCTTGAATACCAGGATGGCAATCATAATCACAAAGGCGATCACATCCTTTAACTGGAAGCTGATGTCAAGGGCTGCAGGTCCGAGGGCTTCCAATAAACCCAACACCATACCACCTAACATTGCACCAGGGATATTGCCAATGCCGCCCAAAACTGCTGCTGTAAAGGCTTTAATGCCCGGTAGAAAGCCGACAAAATAATGCAAAATGCCGTTGTGCAATCCCCACATCACACCTGCTGCACCTGCTAAAGCGCCGCTGATGATGAAAGTATTGCTGATGGTCTTATTCACATCAATACCCATCAATGCTGCAGTATCTTTATCCATCGCCACAGCCCGCATTGATTTTCCCAAACGTGAACGTTTGACCATCAGCAGCAACCCGACCATCAATAAGATCGAAAGTACCAAGGTGAATATGCCGGTATAAGGGAAGGTGACAGATGTTTCGTTAATGATCATCTGGAAACCGGCCCCTCTAGCCATGACATCTGGATTGACATAATTTCTTGTTTGGGGGCTGAAAAGAAGCAGGGCCGCATTTTGCAATGCGAATGAAGCGCCAATAGCACTGATCAACGGGATCAAGCGCGGCGCTTTTCGCAGGGGTCGGTATGCTATTTTTTCAAGGAAGTAGCCGACTGTAGCTGAAAACCCCATCCCAACTACAAAAGTTAAAATGATCGACAATACCGGTTGTGCGTTGGAAAAGGACGTTATTGTCCCATCTGCAGCAGTGACATTAATGGCGTTGGTCGCCTCAAATACAAAAAATCCAGCAAAGGAGCCTAACATCATAACTTCGCCGTGGGCGAAGTTGATCATAAATAAAATACCGTAAACCAGTGTGTATCCTATGGCAATAAGCGCATAGACAGAGCCAATCACAAGGCCGGCAATCAACAACCTCGTCCATGTCTCAGCCCCATAGGTATTCTGGACAATGAACACGCGGTAAAGGCGTGAAAGGACATATAAAACTGCAATAATACCAAAAATATTCCTGATTAAATTACCAAGATTTTTCCGTTTAGGAATGGCAGGGTTTTTCTCTGTTGTTTCCATATATTGTTCTCCTGCGAAAAATATAACACAAAACACACAAACACGCAGGGAAAGTTTTTTCCCTGCGTGTGTATCTAACACTTCGTTAATCGACTATTGGAGGACGACCCATTCGCCATCAACAACCTGTTCGAAAGCAGGACCTTCAGTGTTGCATTCACCAATGGCATCACAGGTGTAGGATCCTACGCCAACAAAACCAGCCGTACCGCGTACCTCAGCAACCAGTGCTGCACGGGGGACGTAAAGATTACCATCTTCGCCAACAAATGCGACAGCTTTGACAGCATTGGCAAGGATTGTAACTGCATCATAGCTGTTGTAAGAGAAAGGTGAAAGCACAACAGGGCCAACACCGTATGCCGAGAGGTAAGCTTCATCAAAATTAGCCTTGATCTCTGACTCTTCAGGTGCCCGAGTATTGGCATGGATCGAGCCTTCAGCATTAGCACCAGTGAGGGAAAGGTAATCTGCTCCCCAGGTACCGTCACAACCAAAGAAGGTCGCATCTTCGAGCCCAACTTCTTTCATTTGGTTGGTGATAACCGCGCCATCCTGATTGTAGCCGCCAAAGTAAACGGCATCAGGTGATTGGGCAGCAATGGTTGAGAGAACTGGAGTGTAATCAGCTTCACCGGGGGTGATGCCTTCAAAAGCGGTCACGGTACCGCCCAGGGCTTCAAATTCGTCCCGAACGATGGTAGCCAGACCGCGGCCGTAATCTTCACCGTCATGCAAAACAGCAATGGCTGTGAAACCAAGTTCGTTGAACATGAATTCTGCAGCCGCTTTACCCTGGATGGGGTCAACAAACGGCAGACGGTTGAAAACGCGGGAGCCTTCAGCAGTCAGGAAGCCAGCTGTAGCAGAGGGGGACATCATGGGAATACCAGCAGCTTCATAAATTGGCATTGCTGCAGCGGTCGCACCCGAGAATAATGGTCCAGCCATAGCAACAAAGGTTGGGTCAGCAACCAGCTTGTTAGCCACAGCAGCACCGCCCTCGGCACCGCCCTCATCATCTTCAGCAACGAGTTCAAAGGTGAAACCCAGAACATCGCCAGCATCAGCAACGCCAATTAAACCGCTGTTTTCAGCATCAATCCCGAAATCTGCATAAGGGCCGGTCATCGGGGAGCTCATACCGATTTTAACGGTCTGGCCAGGTTCAACAACGGCACAACCCCACTCAGCATCACAGGGATCTTCACCTGGTGCTTCTGCAACGGGTTCTTCAGCAGCTGGTTCTTCCGCAGCCGGTGCTTCGGCGGCTGGTTCTTCAGCAGCAGGTGCTTCGGCAGCCGGTGCGCAGGCACTGAGTACCAAAACAAAAATTAGTGTAAAGACAAACAGATATTTAAACTTCATTTTACTTCTCCTCTAACTTATGAAATTACATTGACTAAAAGTACAAAACTATTGTTCATTTTTATATAATTGAGCCCGAAGCACCTCCTTACTTTCTGTAACAGTTATTTCATACCAGTAAAAAAGAAAAAGCCACCTTTGGTTGGGTGGCTTGGTCTAATCGTTTCTTTTTATGTTAATCTTGCTGCTTCCTGACCGGGACCATCCCAACCTTTGACGGGCGCTTACCCATGTGAAGGTAAAGCACCCAGAAAATAATTGCGATCATCATGTGGGTCAAGAAATCAATTGTCACAATACTGCCTTAATTTAATGGATTTCATCGATTATAAAACAAATATGTTAAGAAAAGCAATAGAAAAACCTGTTTTTTTGTTAATAAACGTTTAACAATATCAAATATGTCTGATTTTATACCTAAAAAGCAAGGAAGTTGAATATCATCGCACGTTTTGTTAATCCTTAATTACATAATTAGGTTTTTTTCTTCCTCCGATTGAACCCTTTTAAACAGATTGAGACTTTTCCGGTTTTAGTAACGTAATATGGCTGCGATGCTGCCTGCATCCTCCAACGTCTGGCAGTCTGCAATGACCTTGACCTCTGCATTCTTTCGAATTGTTTCATGAACTGCCTCTTCTACAGCTGATCTGATTTGGTTAAAACTTCCCTGGCAAAAGGGACAAGTTTCAAGAGACTGCACAGTCAAATAGCCGCATCCTGCACACCTGTAACCAGGTTGTTCAAAATCTTGTAAAACCAGAACTGTCTTCACCCGACCTTCGTGAATTGCATTCAAGGTATCAATCAAACCAATCACGCCGTTTGCACCTTTGGCTGCCAGTGTAATAGCTTGATCCACCAGGGTTGATACAATTCTTTGATGTGTGGCTAATGCCACCGTTTCAGCTTGTGTTTGTACATCCTGATGGTTAGCCGTCATGCTCATTGGGAACTCTCCCACCACAAGTGACTGCCATGCTTTTGGCAGTTCTTCCATAAAGCGGGCGATAGTTTCTTCTGAGCCGCCCATCATGATCCGGCGAATATGGTGGCGTGAGAAAAATGTTGTGGTTGTGCCTATCACCTCTTTTATGTTTCTATCAATCACATTTTCTACTTTGGCACTGGTATTTGCCCCGCCCATGCGACCAGGCATCGCATTGCCGCCGCCGCGTTTGGTCTGCTTGACATCGTCACCGCTAATCCCGGTAAACTCATCCAGTATGCCGTAATTATAAGTAAACAAGCGGGCACCTTGCATATCTACGATCACTGCACCCCAGCCTTTGAAAGCATCCCCCAGATAAGCCAACGGCCGTATCACTGGCCGATCTCCGAAAAAAGCCCTGTCCGGAACCGAAACACCAAATTGATATGCCTGAAAAAAATCTGCATCCTGGTCTGAAAAAATTGCCAGACCGCGGGCAGCCCAGTCATACTCAAAGTCAAAATAAGTTTCAACGGCTTGAGAATCTTTAGGGAGGTCAACTGTTTTTAGTAGATTTCGCAGCTTAAGCTTGGCTGCCTCCGTGTTGACCTCAGCAGGGTTGGTATTTAAATACACACTCAACACCTGACCTTGATTGGAATGTTCCATTAGAGTCTGCAGGTCTTTTTCGGAAAACATAATTGCCTCCATTTTGAATTGTGAGTTGTTAAGGTGAGTCACCAATCAATCAACATTGGTATGTAGCTTAATTTTAACCGAACTTTATTATAATTTCAAAACACACCTCTCTTTTCCCGCCCCACTAAAAATTATGTTTCTTTTAAAACAAAAATGCAAGCTTGATGCCCGCATTTGGAGGGTTACCGGATGCTGGGCGGCCTTTCACCCAGCGTTACAGTAAATACCATCTCTTCACCATTACGCAGAACAGTTACATCCATCTCGTCACCAGCTTGCTTATTCAGGATCATATAACTGAGAAGTTCGCTGAATTCAAGCACTTCAACATCATCTACAGCAATGATCAGGTCACCCCCGGCTAATAAACCTGCTGCTGGTGTTGTTTGGTCACCAGCTTGCAGCCCAGCCAGATCAGATGGGCCGCCCGGTACGATCTCAACAATATACGCGCCAGTCGCCTGGGGTAAGCCCAAAAATTCTGCCTGTGCCAGGGATAATGATGGCAGGCTGGATAGACCCAGATACGGGTAATTATGTGTCAATCCCTGTTTTAGCGCGGGCAATACCACACGCAATATATTAGACGAGACGGCAAAACCAATTCCGGTATTCGAAACACCACCAACTGAAGGTCCGCTTGTCTGGATTGCCCGGTTGATCCCGATCACTTCCCCGTTCAAATTCAACAGCGGCCCACCAGAATTTCCGGGGTTAATGGTTGCATCCGTCTGGATCAGGTCACCAGCAGAAAAGAACGCACCTGCTTCTGTCTGCCGAATCGATTCAAGCGTTCGCCCACGGGCAGACACGATCCCAACGGTCATTGTGCCGCTCAAACCAAAGGGGTTGCCGATGGCCACGACTGTTTGGCCAACTCGAATCTGGTCAGAATCTCCAAGCTGAAGTGGGAATAAGAATTCAGGGTCAACATCCACCTTGACAACTGCTAGATCTGAATCAAGGTCTTCACCGATTACCTGTCCATAAACTTTCAACCCACCTGGGAAGTGTACCTCCACCTCACTGGCCCGTTCTACAACGTGATAATTGGTAACAATATGACCTTCCTGGTCAATCACAAAACCAGAACCCAGTCCTGACCCCGTCTCAGAGAAAACCTGGATCGAAACGACCCCGGGGCTGACAGCCTCATACATTTGGACCAAAGCATCCTGTAGTAGAAGCTCATCAGGCACCAAATAAGCCGGCGGCTGTACCTCCTGAACTGGAGGCACTTGATTGATCGGCGGTGATGCTGTTTCAATGAGTGGTGTTAGCTGTTCTGCAATCCCTGCCAACGAACAAGCCAATGTCGACAAGATCAGCACGCCAGCTATAAGCACAAATATTCTTATTCTTTTATTCATAACGCAGTCCTTTTAGTAGGATATTATCCGCATTGCGTAAGACGACCATTAACATTAATTGACGGATTTTACTATCCTGTATCTTATTCTATTCTTAAAAAATAGTAATTCTTTGTCTAACCTTGCAAGACAGCAATAATGGTTCCGAAAATTTCTTCGTAACTACTACTCAGCTTATGAAGAAATGGGGGGTGTGGTGTGGCGGCAAAGCCGCCACACCACACCCCAGACCTTTCGTTTGCATGGCAGCCTGAGCAGTTACATTTCTTCAACTGATTTCACTTAATTAACAAAGCTTAACGCCAGTGGTCAATTCGGGGACGGCTTGACGCTTAAATGCTAATATGCTACTATCCTATTAACATCATTATTATCAAATTTATCATTCAGTTAAATGAAGTTCATCTGTGAAGGAGATGACCCAATGGGTAAAAAATTGGGAACGGTGATCGCCAGTCTTGTCTTATTTGTGCTGCTGCTTACGGGATGCAAACTCCCTGCCTCCGCTCCACCCGCCACACCGACAGATGTCGAACGAACTACGCCCATCGTAATCGGCGGTGATGAGCCCGGCGACATGGCACAAACCGAATCCGCTGAATTAGCATTAACAGCCACACAGGAAGCCGAAGTTGATTATTTTGCCACGCCGACCTTTACACCAGAGCCTACAATTGTCGTACCTACGGTAACCCGCCCAGCAACCTACACACTTAAAGAGGGTGAATTCCCCTTCTGTATTGCCCGACGGTTTGACCTCAACCCTGAAGACCTGTTGAGCCTGAATAATATAGGCACCAACCAGATCATCAGCCCTGGCACGGCACTACAGATCCCACAAACCGGTTCCTGGGAAGGCACCGGACGGGTGCGAAACCCACACCCCACCACGCACACGGTGGCTTCTGGCGAGACAATTTACAGCATTGCCTGCTTTTATGGCGATGTGTCCCCTGAAGCAATCATCGCTGTCAACCAGCTGCAGGAACCCTATACGCTGACAGTTGGCCAGACACTTGAAATTCCATAACCTGATCTAATCTCTCAGTTTACTCACACGCTGCGCTTGGTTCTTCTTTCGCAGCGTGTTATTTTGTAAAGGACTGTTATGTCATTTTCAATCATCAATCGAGAAAAACAATACCAGGGACGTTCTTTTGATGTATCAAAAGTTTTCTTTCATCTGCCAACCGGCGACCAGCGGGGCTATGACCTGGTGGAGCATGGCGATTCGGTGACCATCATCCCCATAGATGAAGATGGGCAGATTTATTTCGTTTCACAATACAGGGTCGGTTCCGACAGCACCCTGATAGAACTTCCGGCTGGTGTGCTTGAGGAGCGTGAAGAACCGATGGTCTGCGCCATGCGTGAGATCCGAGAAGAAATTGGCAAAGCTGCTTACCAGCTTAAGGAATTAGGCGGTTTTTACCTTGCACCGGGCTATACCGATGAATACATGACCGTCTTCCTCGCAGCAGGCCTGTTTGATTCACCCCTCGACCCCGATGCCGATGAATTTTTAGATATCGTCACCATGCCAACGGCAGAGGTATACCAAAAAGCAGTCCAGGGAGAGTTTAATGACGGCAAAACTTTGGCTGCCCTGCTCCTTGCCCTGCCATATCTTGAAACAGGGCTTTTTAATAAATCTTGATTAAAAACCTCCGATAATAAATTGAATTTTGTGTTTCTGACACGGAATGTGACAGGCTTCATTCTCAAATGTGAAAAAAAGTACTATCTAGACAAGTAAATCCGATTATACTTAAGAATTGGATGCTCTCAGGCCGTCCTGTAATTTGCCCTGAGTAAACCTAAACCAGTACCCTGCCTGCTATTTGAGAAGATGTCTTTAGCAGCGAAATAGTTACAAGGAGAATTATATATGCCACGTCAAATGATCATGACGGATGCCAACGAGGCAACTGCCTGGGTTGCATACCGTTTAAATGAAATCATTGCCATCTACCCGATCACCCCATCTTCAGGGATGGGCGAGTTTGCCGATGAATGGGCTGCCCAGGGCATCCCAAACATCTGGGGCACCGTGCCGGATGTGACCGAGATGCAGTCCGAAGGCGGTGCTGCTGGTGCGATACATGGTGCACTGCAAGCCGGCGGTTTGACCACCACCTTCACGGCCTCACAGGGCTTGCTCTTAATGATCCCCAATATGTACAAAATCGCCGGCGAACTGACCCCGACCGTCTTCAATGTCAGCGCCCGTTCGGTCGCGGCCCAAGCCCTTTCTATCTTCGGAGACCACTCTGATGTGACTGCCGTTCGAGCAACTGGTTTTGCACTTTTAGCCAGCAGCTCTGTTCAAGAAGCGCAAGACATGACGCTGATTGCCCAGGCTGCAACACTGCGCAGCCGGGTGCCCTTCCTGCACTTTTTCGACGGGTTCCGCAGTTCACATGAGGTTGCTAAAATCGAGCGTCTTGACGAGGATGACTTGAGGGCACTGATCGATGATGATCTGATCGCCCAACACCGCAACCGCTCCCTTTCTCCTGATCATCCCGTTTTACGCGGCACCGCCCAAAACCCGGATGTATTCTTCCAGGGTCGTGAAACCGTCAACCCCTTCTATAATGACACACCCGACATCGTCCAGGATGTGATGGATGCCTTTGCAGACCAGGTAGGGCGCTCCTACCACCTGTTTGATTACGTCGGTGCACCGGATGCTGAGAAAGTGATCGTATTAATTGCCTCAGCCACTGAAACAGCTGAAGAAACTGCCAAAAAGCTGGCAGCAGACGGCGAAAAAGTTGGTGTGATTTCAGTACGGCTCTACCGCCCCTTCTCCGTTCAACATCTGATGGAAGCTCTTCCCAGTACAGTCAAAGTAATTGCTGCATTAGACCGCACCAAAGAACCAGGTGCCAGCGGCGAACCGCTCTACCTGGATGTGGTCAATGTTGTCAAGGAAGGCTTTGAACAGGGAATCGCTCCCTTTGCAGCTATACCCCGCGTTATCGGCGGCCGTTACGGCCTTTCATCCAAGGAATTCACCCCTGCCATGGTTAAGGGTATCTATGATGCCATGGATCAAGAGACCCCAAAAAACCATTTCACAGTCGGTATCTTTGATGATGTCACCCACACCAGCCTCGAATGGGATCCATCCTACGAGATTCTCGATGACAATGTCATCCAGGCGATGTTCTACGGCTTGGGTGCCGATGGCACCGTCAGTGCTAACAAGAACTCAATCAAGATCATCGGTGAAGAAACTGATAATTTTGCCCAGGGTTACTTCCAGTACGATTCGAAGAAATCTGGCGCTGTCACCGTTTCACACCTGCGTTTTGGCCCCGAATCCATTCGGGCCCCCTACCTGATCGCAGAAGATGAAGCAAATTTCGTGGCTTGCCACCAGTTCAACTTCCTTGAAAAATTTGACATGCTCAAATTTGCCCGCCCGAACGGAATCTTCCTGCTCAACAGCATCTATGGACCTGATGAGGTCTGGGACCACTTGCCGGCTAAAGTGCAGCAAGCACTGATCGACAAGAAACTGAAATTCTTTATCATCGATGCCTACGAAGTCGCGAATAAAGCCAATATGGGTCAGCGGATCAATACCATCATGCAGACCTGTTTCTTCGCCATCAGCGGTATTCTGCCCAAAGATCAGGCCATTGACGAGATCAAGAAGTCCATCAAGAAAACCTACGGCAAACGGGGCGATGCCGTTGTTCAACAGAATTATCTGGCTGTGGACAGCGCAATCAAAAACATGGTTGAAATTGAAGTGCCTGACAAAGTCACCAGCGAAATCCAGATGCTGCCGCCAGTCCCAGCAGGGGCACCCGAATATGTGCGTGAGGTGCTCGGCAAGATCATTGATCGCCGGGGGGATGATGTCCGCGTCAGTGAAATGCCCGTTGACGGCACCTTCCCGACTGCCACCACACAGTGGGAGAAACGCAATGTAGCACTTGAAATTCCCGTCTGGGAACCAGATCTTTGTATTCAATGCGGTAAGTGTGCCTTTGTCTGCCCCCATGCGACCATCCGCACCAAGGTTTACAAAGACTCCTATCTTGCTGAAGCACCTGAGACCTTTAAATCGGTCAATGCAAAATTCCGTGAATTTGGCGATGGATGGGCTTTTACCGTCCAGGTGGCACCGGAAGACTGCACAGGCTGCAGTTTATGTGTGGAGGCTTGCCCTGCTAAAGATCGTGAGAACCCCAGCCGCAAGGCAATCAATATGCATCCACAGCCGCCGCTGCGTGAGCAAGAAAGAGAAAACTGGGACTTCTTTACCACCATCCCCCATCCTGATCGGAAGAGTTTCAGCACGCATACAGTCAAAAACTCTCAGCTCCTAGAACCCCTATTTGAGTTCTCTGGGGCCTGTGCCGGATGCGGTGAGACACCCTATATCAAACTCGCCACCCAGTTGTTTGGTGACCGCATGGTGATCGCCAATGCAACGGGCTGCTCCTCAATTTTCGGCGGCAATCTGCCCACCACGCCATACAGCGTTAACGCTGAAGGACGCGGGCCAGCCTGGTCAAACTCGCTCTTTGAAGATAACGCTGAATTTGGCCTGGGGATGCGCCTGACGATTGATAAATTTGTTGAATATGCCAATGAACAGCTAACCAAGATGGCCAGTGATGTTGGTAAAGACCTGGCTGATAGCATTCTGAATGCCAGCCAGAAAACCGAAGAAGACCTGGAAGCACAGCGCAAACGAGTTGAACAGCTTAAATCTAAGCTAACCCAACTGGATACCCCTGCAGCACGAAACCTGCTATCACTGGCCGATTACCTGGTCCGCAAGAGTGTGTGGATCATCGGCGGTGACGGATGGGCTTACGACATCGGTTACGGCGGGCTGGATCATGTGCTGGCATCAGGGCGGGATATCAACGTCCTCGTGCTTGACACAGAAGTTTATTCCAACACCGGCGGCCAGGCATCCAAGTCCACACCTCGCGCAGCTGTAGCAAAGTTTGCTGCCAATGGTAAAGACCAGCCCAAGAAAGACCTCGGCATGATGGCCATGTCCTACGGCTATGTCTATGTCGCCAGGGTAGCCATGGGCGCCAGTGACCGCCAGACCCTGCAGGCTTTCCGCGAAGCAGAGGCTTATGAAGGGCCGTCCGTGATCGTGGCTTATACCCACTGTATCGCCCACGGAATCAACATGAAATACGGGCTCAAACAACAAGACCTGGCCGTTAAATCTGGCATGTGGCCGTTGTACCGCTTCAACCCTGAGCTGTCAGCTCAAGGCGAGAACCCGCTTTCAATCGACTCGAAAGACCCCACCATCCCCTTGGAAGATTATGCTTACAACGAAACCCGCTACCGGATGCTGTTGCAAAGCAACGAGGAACGGGCAGAACGGTTGATGGCGAAAGCCAAACAAGACGTTAAAAGTCGCTGGAGCCTGTACCAGCAGATGGCAGATATGCACTACACCAAACCCGGTTCGGAAGACTAGGGTTTGACGGATAAGATCAAGCAATGGTGACAGGTTTTTCAACCCGTCACCATTTGCCTTTGTAACCGATATTAAAAGTTAGACCCATAGGAGGCAAAATGATTGACCTGAAGACCCGATACCTCGGTTTAGAACTTAAGAACCCCCTGGTAGCCGCCTCTTCGGCGCTCTCAAAAAAATCCGCCACTGTCAAGCAAATGGAAGATTCCGGCATCAGCGCAGTGGTGATGTACTCATTATTTGAAGAACAGATCGTGCATGACAGCCTGGCCTTTAACTATTATATGCTTCGAGGTACAGATCAGTTTGCTGAATCACTGGATTATTTCCCTGACCTTGATCGATACAACGTTGGGCCAGATCAGTATCTGGATCACATTCGAAAGAACAAAGAAGCCGTTGATATTCCTGTGATTGGCAGCCTGAACGGCGTCTCGAACACAGGCTGGATCGACTATGCCCTGAAGATCCAGGAAGCCGGTGCCGACGCACTTGAATTGAACACTTACTACCTTGCCACCGATTCAGATCTGACAGGCAGCCAGGTGGAAGATCACCTGGTCGAGCTGGTAGAAGCAGTTTGTAAAAGCGTGACGATCCCAGTAGCAGTCAAATTAAGTCCCTTTTACACTGCCCTGCCCAACCTGGCCCAGCGTTTGGTTAAAGCCGGTGCAGAAGGCCTGGTGCTGTTCAACCGATTCATCCAGCCAGACCTGGATATTGAAAATATGGAAGTGAAACCGAAGCTGAACCTCTCCACCTCAGCAGAACTCTTGCTCCCTTTGCGCTGGACAGCGCTGCTCTACGGTCATGTGGATGCAGACCTGGCTTTGACCAGCGGCGTACACACCGGGGTTGACCTGGTGAAAGCCGTCATGGCTGGCGCCAGTGTGACCATGGTCGCCTCCAAATTCGTGGCTGAAGGCGTGGCCAAAGCTGAGGAAATGCTGGCCGAGATGGAAAACTGGATGACAGCTTATGAATATGCCTCGGTAGAAAAGATGCGCGGCAGCATGAGCCAGAAAAATGTCGCCAACCCGGCTGCCTTTGAACGGGCCAATTACATGAAAGCCCTGCAGAGTTACGATAACCGGCTGCCATAAACAATAGTTTTATAAGACATAACAGAGGCGCGGAGTCCGCGCCTCTGTTATTTTAATCAGCAATAACTGTATAAACATTTGAGCAGGAAAAGTTCTACGCTATTCCATTTGATTGCACCAATTACTTGAATCCATAAGACTAAACAAAACAGAAAATTATTCGGTTGTCATTTAACCATAAGTGGTTTTTGGAGCGCGGACTTTAGTCCGCATTCATTCCAATAACTAACTCGTGAAAATGCTCATCGTCCACAGAACATCCTATTTTACAATTCAGTGAACATTCTTCCCACCCACAACTCACCATTCACCATACACTTTTATCTCGTATAATTCATGGCATGAGTACGATTGATGAAATCAAAGCCAGGCTGGATATTGTCGATATCGTCTCCGAGACGGTGAACCTGCGCCATTCGGGGAAGAACTACACCGGTTTCTGCCCCTTCCATACCAATACCAAAACCCCGGCTTTTGCCGTCTTTCCGGATTCGCAGTCATGGCGCTGTTTCGGTCAGTGCAACGAAGGCGGTGACCTGTTCAACTTCGTGATGAAGCGGGAAGGCTGGGATTTTCCTGAAACACTGCGCCAGCTGGCAGATCGGGCTGGCGTTACACTGGAGGAATTCACACCAGAACAGCAAGAACAGGTTGAAGAAAACGAACACCTGCGTGAAGTGCTCAGCATGGCAGTGACCTTTTTCCAGCACCAGCTTCGCAATACCGAAGCCGGGGCGCAAGCACTGGAGTATCTTTACCAGCGCAAGCTCAACGATGCCTCCATCGACACCTTCGGGCTGGGTTATGCCCCTGATTCATGGGATGCACTAGCAAATTACCTGGCCTCACGTGAAATCCCTGTAGAAGATCAGCTCAAAGCAGGTTTGGTCTCAGAACGTGATTCTGGCGGGGTCTATGACCGCTTCCGGCACCGGTTGGTGATCCCGATCCGCGACCACCGCGGACAGATGGCCGGGTTTGGCGGTCGTGTACTGCGGGAAGACGATGTGCCTAAATACCTGAACTCACCCACCACTGCCCTTTTTGATAAAAGCCGTTTACTTTACGGGCTTGATACTGCCAACCGCGAAATCCGTGCCAAAGACCAGGTGGTGATCGTTGAAGGTTACCTCGATGTGATCGGCCCCTACCAGGCTGGTTTTAAAAACTGCGTCTCTCCCATGGGGACCGCCCTAACCGAAGCCCAATTCAGGCTGGTCAAGCGCTATTCGCGCCGGATTGTTCTGGCCTTAGACCCGGATGCAGCCGGGCAGAAAGCCACGCTGCGCGGATTGGAACTGGCCCGACAATCTCTCGACCGCGAAGGTGATGTCGTCTTTGATGCGCGCGGGTTAATGCAGGTTGAAGGTCGACTGCGTGCAGACATCCGTGTCACCACGCTGCCAGATGGGCTTGACCCGGACGAGATCGCGCTTGATGACCCCGAACTTTGGGAATCGTTGGTTAAACAGGCCAAACCAGTGGTGATCCATGTAATGGAAACGCTTGCACAGCGTGAGGACATTGATGATCCCAAAGCCAAAGAGGAAATCGCCGGCCAGGTCTTGCCGCTGATCGAAGACATCCGCGGCAGTGTTGAGCGGGAGGCTTACCGCCAGCGCCTTGCCAGGCTTTTGAAGGTTGATGAACGCGCTTTGGTGCAGCGTTCCACAGGCAGTGTTCAGCGAAAACGAAGGTCGAGCAAACCTCAATTCTTCCTTACAGACTCACCATCACAAACTGTCAGCCGGTCGCATAGAAAACTGGAGGCAGGCTGCATCCTGGCGCTGGTCGCAGACCCAACCCTGACCCACTTTATCGATAGGGCTTTCCGCAGTTACCAGCTGGCATGTTTGCACCCCGGAGATTTTACCCACGCCGACCACAGGGAGATGTTTAACCTGGTAAAAGCATCGCTGGAACAGGAAGATGAAGACCCGGGTGAATTTATTCAAAAAAGAGTTCCCGAAGCGCTGGCTGACATGCTTGTAACATCTATTGATACCATACACTATCCCGATTGGCGTACCCAGCCCAATGCCTCTATTTTTGAAACGTTGCTAAATATGTTCATCCGCCTCCGTCGTGCCCATATCGATGAGGGGCTTGATCAATTGGTTTTCCTGCAATCACAGCCCCAGGAACAACCAGTGGAAAGTAGCATTGATTTCCAACGGCTTGTCCAGGATTATGTTCAGGCCCGTATTCAGCTTGACCGTGCAATGCAGCAAACCTATGCAGGCCGGAAACCTTCATGATAAAATTTTTAACTACACATGATGACCGCCATGACAAATAAAAATAACCACGATTCATCACAGTCAGAAGAGACACTTAATACAGAATCTCAGCAGACCGCTCACAGCGCCACTGAAGACCCGGTACGCTTATATCTTCGCGAAATCGGCCGGATTGAGTTATTGGATTCTGACCATGAGTTTTGGCTTTCCAGCCGGTTGAAAGCCGGCGACCTGCTGGCTGAACTGCGAAAAAAAATCCAACCTGACATACAGTCAGATGATAAAACATTGACAATACTGGTGGTCGAAGAACTGATCGCACTTTGCAAAGGGCTCAGTCGTGCAACCCGCAAAGCCGAAGTAGAGTTGCCCGATTTTGCCTTGACCCTCGCAGAAGCCCGCCAGCTGCGTGAAAACTTTCAAAACGATCAGCCTTCATACCTGCGAGCTTATTTTGAACAAACATTTTGGCTGAAACACAACCAGCAAGAAGAATTGATCAACAGGATCTTTCGTGTGTACTTATGTTTTTTCTTGCTGCCAGATAACCTGGCGCAGAACCTGCTGACCAGGCTGCAGGAAAAACCAAAGATGCCCGCCCTGCATTTCTTTAAAACCAATATACCGCCAGATGATGCGTTACAGGAAAATTATGTCATGGTCCAGGTCTTAGAAGGAGAAGCAAACCAATACCTGGTACGCGCCAATTTACGCCTGGTGGTGAGTGTTGCCAAACGGTATATGAACCGCGGTATATCCTTCCTTGACCTGATACAGGAAGGTAACCTGGGGTTGCTTCGGGCGACCAAGAAATTTGACCCCACGCTTGGGTTTAAATTCAGCACCTATGCCACGTGGTGGATCCGGCAGTCGATCAGCCGCCATATCGCCGAACAAGCCCGCACCATCCGCATTCCGGTGCACATGTATGAATCGATCTCCCGAGTCATCCGCATCCAGCGTGATCTGACGCAAAAATTAGGACGCGAACCAACACTCGAAGAGATTGCCCTTGAGTCAGAATACCTCGAACAACCTGTTATCGATGCTATTCGCAGCGCGCTTAATGGCAATTCACTGCCAGAGCCTGATGATACTGCTGCCTGGGAAGAGGCTACCAACAAGGTCAGGAATATTCTCAAGGTGGCGGAAGAGCCAATCTCCCTGGAACGCCCTGTTGGCGATGAAGACAACAGCACATTGGGAGACTTCATTGAAGATACCGATGCCGCTACACCAGTTGATTCTGCAGTCAAGGATATGCTCCGTGACCAGATTAAAAATTCACTTGAATCATTGACTGATCGTGAACGACAGGTTCTGGAACTGCGTTTTGGGTTGAACGGCGGCAAAGATCACACCTTAGAAGAGGTCAGCCAATATTTTGATGTCACCCGGGAACGCATCCGGCAGATCGAAGCCAAAGCACTGCGGAAATTACGTCATCCCAGCCGGAGCACCGATTTACGTGAATTTCTTTCCTGATTTTCCTGGAGAAGACACAAATGATTGATGGCAGCATCCCCTACGAACAAGCCAGGGACGGCAACCGCGCCTTCTGGGATGAGGTTACCCCTGTGCATATCCAGTCCTATGGGGTTGAGCAGTTTCTGGCTGGCGACCGCTGGCTGCCGCTGACGATCCTCGAAGAGGTGGGGGATGTGACGGACAAATCCCTCCTGCACCTGCAGTGCCACTTCGGACTGGACAGCCTGGCCTGGGTGCGCCGGGGAGCAGTGGTGACCGGTGTTGATTTTTCTCCGTTGGCGATTGAGGCTGCACAACAACTTTCACAACAGGCTGATTTACCTGCAAAATTCATCTGTGCGGATATTTACGACCTGCCATCGAATTTAAACGATCAGTTCGATATTGTCTTTACTTCAATTGGTGTATTATGCTGGCTGAAAGACCTTGACACCTGGGCACAGATCGTAACTCAACATCTCAAACCTGGCGGCTTTTTCTATCTCATGGACGGCCACCCCCTGTTGTACACCTTCGATGATGAGGGACAATGGAAATTTGAATTATCTTATTTTCACAACAAAGAACCCTACCTCTGGGATGAAGACGATACGAACTACATGGACCCCACCTACAAAGTCCAATCGCCGACCTATGAGTGGCAGTGGCCAATGAGTGACATCATCAACGCTATCCTCAAAGCCGGCCTGCGCTTGGAATTTTTACACGAGTTCGAGGCACTGGTAGACCCGGTATATCCTGAGATGGTCCAGCGAGAAGACGGGTTGTACAGCTTCCCG
>CAZCBW010000050.1:0-20331 GCA_964497065.1 uncultured Candidatus Brevefilum sp.
GCCGCCACACCACACCCCCGACCTTTCATTTGCATGGCAGCCTGAGCAGTTACAATTAAATAATTAATAATTCTTCGCTGAAGAAAGCAGGTGCTCTCGAGTGAGCTTAATACCCCGCCGAGGTGAAGGTAAAAGATTAAAAAGGTAGATACCGCTTGGTATCATCGACAGAAGTCTTTGCCTCAGCGGAAAAATGAAGCAAAGACTTCAGTGGTTTAAAAACTAAAACCGGAAGGAGGTGAACAAATTGGCGTTTACACGTAAAGAAAAAGAAGCGATGGTCGAACAATATAAAGAATGGATTGACAATTCGAACGCATTCTTTGTGGTTTCATTTCAAAAAATGAATATGCCCGCTATCAATGCAGTGAGGAATTCGTTACGAGAAGTAAATGGTGAAATCCACGTGGTAAAAAACCGGATTTTCAGGCTTGTGATGAATGAAATGGGTTTGGAATACGACGAGGGTTTTTGGCAAGAAAATAATATGGTCAGTTTTGCTTTCAGTGACGCTCCAAGCGTTGCCAAGGTGATGTCTGATATCACAAAAACTGATGTTTTCGATATTCGTTTAGGCTATGTGGATGAAAAACTGCTTACGGCTGATCAGGTTAAAGCATTGGCAGACCTGCCAACGTTACCCGTCATGCAGGCAATTTTGCTTAGCACGATCATGGCTTCAGCAACCAAACTGGTACGCACACTGGCAGAACCCGCTCGATCAATGGCTTCAGTCGTCAGGGCTTACTCAGAAGAAGGACAGCCAGCATAATTGTGCTGTCAGAACTGAATATAAAAACTAAGGATGCGGATTGCATCCAAATAATTAAAAAATAGAACTTTAAGGAGTATTTAGAAATGGCTGATTTAGAAAAATTAATGGATCAATTAAGTGAGCTTACCGTAATTGAAGCGGCTGAACTCGTCAAGATGTTGGAAGATAAGTGGGGCGTTTCTGCTGCTGCCCCGGTTGCAGCAGTTGCTGTTGCTGGACCTGCTGGTGGTGCTGAGGAAGAGGTAGAGGAGAAATCAGAATTTGATGTTATCCTCAAAAATGCCGGTCCCAAGAAAATCGAAACCATCAAAGTCATTCGCCAGCTCACCAACCTGGGCCTGGTTGATGCGAAAAACATGGCTGAGGGTGCAGATTCCAAGATTCTTGAAGCTGTTGGTAAGGATATTGCTCAAGACGCAAAAGAAAAACTTGAAGCTGCAGGCGCAGAAGTCGCACTTCAATAAATTAAATTCTCAAACAAAAAAGACCGCCTCCATTCAATTAGAGGCGGTCTTTTTATTTAAGACTTTATCCAGATTTATCTGGCCTGCATCCGGCGGATGACAAGCACAACTTTACCCTGAACCTGCACATAGGCAGGGTCTTCGATGATGATTGGTTTCATTTGCGGGTTGGCAGGTTGAAGGCGGATATGACCATTTTCTTGGAAGAAGTACTTCAGCGTGGTTTCATCCCTGTCAGAGAGCCAGACGGCAACCATTTCACCATTGCTGACCTGGCTGATCGGCCGCATTACGACAATATCCCCGTCATTGACCATGGCATCGATCATTGAATCACCCTGGACCTCCAGTGCATACAGGTCATCTGTTTTTTCTTTGGCTGGCAGCAGGCTGCGAGCAATTTCAATCCCTGTTTCCTGATCAAAATAATTGAA
Source organism: uncultured Candidatus Brevefilum sp. (assembly GCA_964497065.1). Taxonomy (GTDB): domain Bacteria; phylum Chloroflexota; class Anaerolineae; order Anaerolineales; family Anaerolineaceae; genus Brevifilum. The sequence continues at coordinate 1,674 of CAZCBW010000050.1, forward strand.
ATCTGAGGCAGGGACTGGGACAGGTTCACCAGCGACAATACGACCAACCAGGGGAATGCTGAACATATCAGAAACAGCCTGGGCTGCTTTGGTTAAATTACCTTCGATGTTGCGGATTAAGCGAATGCCACGAGAAACATTGCTTTCACGTTCAATATAATGCATTTCTTCAAGCTGGTTTAGGTAATAGTTGACCACAGAGGTTGAACTGATATTGGTGTTTTCACCAATCTCCCGAATTGATGGCGGGAATCCATTCTCAGCCTGGAAAACTTCTAAAAACTTTAAAATTTTGCGATGTCTCTCACCCAAACCGGCTTTTCTTCTGGCCATCATATCAGTCTCCTTTTGTGAAACCGCTCATTTGTGCTAAATATTTACAATTATAATACACGAACATACGTTCGATGTCAAGCAGGCAAGCACTATTGCAATATTATTGGAGGCATGTTTTCTCTGATCTATTAAAACTGGCTCAAATAGTTGCTTCGTCTATGATTTGGGAAAAGGAGAAAACAGCATGGCTTTACAGCAGCTTTTTCCGCCTGGCTGTCGCCGGTTAAATCTTTGGCTGACCCCAGGTTTAATAGATACCATCCCAATAAGTAATGGTCAGAAGTGTACAGGTTTTCTTGTTGACAGGGGCGGTGATGGACGCTTTGGATTACCTGATCTACCAGACACGTACATTGGGGATGGGACCTGTTAGTAAATATCCTTGTCGTCCGGGAAAAGATTTGCCAGGAATTAGAATTTATATTTGGAAGTGATGAACTGGATTATGCTGGTTTTGAAAAACTTGTTTAAATCCAACAGGTGGTTAATGAATCTTTGAGGCTCTACCCGCCAGCCTGGTTGATCACAAGGTGTGTGCGTGGTGAAGATCTTCTGGGTGAATCTCGCCTGCGCATCGGCAATCGTATTACAATGATTGAAGCAGTCTTAATTTTGGCAATTATTACAATAGCCTGCAGCCCAGATATGCCGGCTCTTGAATCTGTGAATTTAGAAGCATTTTTGACCATGCTTCCAGAAGGTGGGATGCTGATATTGGTCAATAAACCAAATTGATTTTAGAAAAGCTTAAAACGATAAAACGATCAAGTTAGGAGAACTAATGGATAGAACCCTGATTTCCAATGCCAATATTGTCACCATGAATGCAGCCCGGGATCATTATCAAAACGGTGCGTTATTGGTTGAGGGGGATCGAATCATGCGCCTTGGCCCCAATGATGTGCTGATGGCTGATCTTACTGATTCTGCTGATGTGGAGATGGTTGATTTACAAGGCTGCTGGGTGCTGCCCGGGATGATCAATACGCATGTGCATCTTTCACAGCAGTTAGCCAGGGGGTTGGGGGATGATGTACCATTATTGACCTGGCTGCATGAGCGGATCTGGCCTTATGAAAGCAATATGACTGAAGAAGACAGCTATATCAGCTCTTTATTATGTGGGATTGAGATGGTCCGCTCTGGCGTGACCTGTTTTGCAGAAGCCGGCGGTCAGCATGTGGACGGGATGGGCCGTGCCATGGCGGAGCTTGGGCTGCGTAGTATTCTCGCCCAATCCACGATGGATATGGGGGAAGGTATACCGGAGAATTGGCAGCAATCCACGGATGAAGCTCTGGCAGTCCAGGTTGGACATTTCGAAAAGTGGCACGGCAGCGCGAATGGGCGGATCCAGGTCTGGTTTGGTTTGCGGACGATTCTTAATAATTCAGATGAATTAATTACTCGAACAAAGCGTTTGGCAGATGACTATGGTGTAGGGGTGCATATGCATGTAGCTGAGGTTAAGGAAGAGGTTGAGTTTGCCCAAAAAACACGCGGCGCTGCGACGGTGACCCACCTTAACCGCCTGGGTGTGCTTGATAAGAATTTTTTGGCCGTACATACTGTCTGGTTAACCGATGAAGAGATTCGGATGTTTGCTGACAACCAGGTTAAAGTGTCCCATAACCCTGCCTCTGCTATGCGAGTTTTGGGGATAGCCAAGGTGCCAGAGATGATCGATGCCGGGGTTTGTGTCTCAATTGGTACAGATGGTGCGCCTTCAAATAACAGGATGTCGATGGTGGATGAGATGTGGGTGACTTCATTGCTGCAAAAAGTTCGTCTGTTGGATCCGACAGCTATGCCAGCTGAAACGGTATTAGGGATGGCTACTTGTGAAGGCGCCCGGGCATTAATGCTGGAAGATCAGGTCGGTTCATTGGAGGTTGGCAAGAAGGCAGACCTGATTGTGATCAATCCAAATACAGCCGGGATGCTGCCGGTGCATGACCCCATTGCAAATATGATTACATCTATGCGGGAAGAAAACATTGAGAGCGTGATGGTGGACGGTCAATGGCTGATGTACGAACGGAAACTGTTAACGGTGAACGAAGCTGAACTGCTGGCCCAGGCTCAAGAGCAAGCGGATGTGCTCCGTCAACGGGCGCGCATCCACCTGCCGAACCGGTTTAATATTGCTGAATAAAATAATTAGGTCCTTGACAGTGGGTAACGGTTATAATGGTCTGGCTGGTAATCCTTAAGGCAGCAATTATCCGAAAAAATCATCAAATAGGCCTATGAAAAAACGACTCTCTGATTTAAGGACATTTTTCTCTCAAATCGAATTCAGAAAGCGGGATCTGGGAGATTTTCTTTTGATCCTGGTCGGCGCGGCCGTTCAGGCAGCCGCACTGCGGTTGTTCTTGATTCCGGCCGAGCTGGTCAGCGGCGGCATCAGCGGACTGGCGCAGTTGATCCATCATTACACCGCTTTTCCGATCGGGATGATGGTGCTGCTGGGTAATATCCCGCTCTTAATCCTGGGGTGGCAGTACCTGGGTGGGCCGCGTTTCACAGTCCGCACGATTTTATCAATCCTGGCGTTTTCAGTATTAACAGACCTGCTGGCCCTCTTCCTGCCAGCCGAGGGCGTTACAGGAGACCTGGTGCTCAATACCATCTATGGGGGGTTGCTTCTGGGGATCGGGATGGGAATTGTCTACCGGGGGCGCGGTACCAGCGGCGGGTCGGATGTTTTGGGGCGAATCCTAAACCGCCATGGAGGCATGACGATTTCTCAGGCTTACTTGATCACCGATTCGCTGGTTGTTTTAGGCGCGGGTTTTGTGTTTGGTTGGACGAAGGCGCTTTATGGGCTTGTGTTGATCTATGTGAGCGGGTTGGCTGCAGAAACCGCTTTACAGGGGACAAATGTTATTCGTTCGGCCATGATTGTAACACAAGAAACCGATGCGATTGCCCAGGCCATTATGCGAGATCTGCAGCGCGGAGTGACGATTCTTTCAGGCACAGGTGCTTATACGGGAGAGCCCAAGAATGTGATTTATTGTGCTGTTTCACGGATGGAGATCAATCGCTTGCGAATCCTGGTTTATGATCTTGACCCTAAAGCATTCATGGTGATTGGCCAGGCCCAGGAAGCCCTGGGGGAGGGGTTTACACCGTTAAATTTGGATGACCGCTAGGTATTATCTTCGTCATCTAAAATAACAAAACTGGTTGTAATATCTACGGTTCCTCGCAGCGATGAGGCCACCGAACAATACTTTTCTTCTGAGAGGTCAATGGCCTGCCTCACATTTTTCTCGGTCAAACCTTTGCCTTTTAATCGGAATAAAAGGTGGATATTACGAAACGTCCAGGGTGGGTCTTTATCCTGTTCAGATGACACAATTATTTCAAGGCTTGTCAGAGGAGTTTGCTTTTTTTCTAAGATGTTGACCACATCAACAGAGGTGCAGCCTGCCAGTGCAGAAAGAAGCAGCTCTGATGGTTTCATACCGGTATTATCTTTTGGCGTTGAAAGCACCACCGAATGTCCGGTTGAGTCGGTACTGACGTAGGTTTTGCTTCCAGGAATCCAGGTTAATTTTGTTTGGCCAGCCATATTTTCTCCTTGTTTGCGATGGTATGCTAAGATAGTTTGCCTAATAATTTGACCAGGTCAGCTAAGTTTTGCTGCTGGGTGTGTTGGTTTTCATTGAAATCTGGATTCAGAATGCATTCACTGGCGGCATCCTGTACATACGTTAAACTGGCAGAATGGACGGCCGAACGAATGGCAATTAATTGCTGGACGACTTCGCTGCAATCCCTGTCTTCATTGATCATTTTTTGCACGCCGCGTAACTGTCCTTCGATCCGAGACAGCCGTTTTAGGATATCCGTTTTTGTTTGTGAATTACTCAGCTTGATCATGATAAATACTTAATCAGGCCGCCGGCCTGATAAATCTTATGAAGCTCAACGGAATGGCCCAGAACTGCTGCAACCTGCAGATGAGGATGCACCACTACCGGAAGTAGAAAACCCAGATATTACCGAAAGCTTTTTGCCGGTATTTTCTGATTGACAGCCAGGGCATTCAGGAACATTGAGATTTGGGTCTGAAAAGCGGATTAATTTCTCAAAATCGTTGCCGCAATCAGAGCAATGGTATTCGTAAATCGGCATAATATTTAACAACCTCCAATAAAACTATACTATAGTATAGTATACTATATTTCTGTTAAAAAGCAAATCTTAAAATTATTGGAGAGATTAATAATAATACAGGTAGGGGCGACCCCTGTCTTCGATTCCTCGACACTTTGTGGGGCGCCTTTGCTATCTTCGCAGCCGCAATATCGAGGGAAATGAGTATCGAGAAATGGATTTGATGCCATAATTTCTGTTTAGACAGATCGCATCTGCAGCCAGCAACCCACTGTGGATGGCGGGGCCAATCCCCTCCCCCATGTCTTTGGTAGCTAAACCGAGTGAGTCTCCGACCAAAAAGGCATTGCCATCATGGAATTGAGGGGATGGTCCGCGCAAGAAGTAGCTGTGGCCGAGGGGTTTGTAAGCATGATCCTTGACCAATCTCATAACTTCCAGCTTTTCTACCAGCAGATCCCAATATTGATTTATCGTAGTTCCGTTGGCTTTCATCTTTTTAGCACTGCCGCCAACCCCAACATTAAGGTATCCATTGGTTTTCGGCACATACCAGGCATAGCCAGGCAAACCATCTTCAAAGAACCATAAATAGCAGGTGTCATCATCATATATATAGGGAAATTCTTCTTCCTTGGCAACAATAAGACCATTTTTGTTCTCTTGCATTCGATGGGAGAACAGTTTTCGATGCACCGGACAGTGTGTTCCCCCAGCACCAACCAGGTACTTGCTTGAGAATTGATCATTGATGGTGTATCTACCGTTATCGTGTTCTATTGTTGATACTGATTGCTGGCAATATTCCACACCACTGCGCTGGAGCAGCCAGTTGTCAAATTCAATCCGGCGGATGGCATATTGGTGAGTTGGCAGTTTGAACTTCAAACCTCGCAGCGAGATATTGAAAAACCCGAACCGGGTCAGGCCAAGCGGATAGTCTTCAGGGCTCACTTCCAGCAGCCTGAAAACATCCGGGGTGACCCAGCCGGCGCAGGGTTTAACGCGTGGGAAGGCGGCTTTGTCCAGTATTAGACAAGCGATGTCATGCTTTTTCAACTGCCATGCACAGGCTGATCCTGCAGGGCCGCCGCCAATGATCAGGACTTCGGTTTCAATCATGGCAGACACTCAAGACTTTCGACAATCGGGTTGTGGTGTACCCCGGCGGGTGAAGACAATCTGCCAAAGCTGGTTTGAGCGAGAGCGGAACCCGCCTGCGCTGCTTAACAGGTAGTAATCCCACATCCTTTTGAAACGGTTATCATATTGTTGTTTTAATTCAGGCCAGGATTGATTGAAGTTCTGATGCCATGCCATCAAGGTCGGGTCGTAGTGGGGGCCAATATTGTGCCAGTCCTCCATCACGAAGCGGCCTTCCAACGCTCTACCTAATTGGGTGATTGAAGGGAGCATTCCGTTGGGAAAGATGTACTTATCCGTCCATGGATCACCTGTGGTGCGGCTGATGTTTCCGCCAATCGTGTGGATGAAGGCGATCCCGCCTGGTTTGAGACAGCGGTCCACCACGTCCATATAGGTTTTATAGTTCTTATAACCGACGTGTTCCATCACACCGATGGAGATAACGGCATCAAATTGACCTTCAGTTTTACGGTAGTCCTGCAAGCGCAGTTCCACTGGTAGGTCCTGGCACAGTTCACGACCGAGGGCAACCTGCTGTTTTGAAATGTTGACCCCAACTACCGATGCACCATATTTCTCAGCCGCGAATTTGGCAAAACTACCCCATCCGCAGCCCAATTCCAGAATCTGCATGCCCTGGTGGACACCAATTTTTTGACAAATAAGGTCAAGCTTGGCTTCCTGGGCATCATCCAGGTTATCAGCATTTTGCCAGTAGGCACAGGTATAGTTCATGCGTTTATCGAGCATGGCTTGATAGAGGTCATTTCCGAGATCATAATGGCGCTCAGCGACTTGTGACGATCGGGAGAATGATTGGCGGTTGAATAACTTTGCCCGCAATACCTGGAAAGCCATGCGCAGATTTCTTTCAACTTTTTCTCGCAAGTTTGCTCTCAATACTCGGTCGATCATCTGGTCAATGGCTTCACAATCCCACCAACCATCCATATAGGATTCGCCCAATCCCAAGGAGGCATCTCGCAATGCCCGGTCATAAAACCTCGGATCATGCACCTGGATATCCCATGGGTTGGGTCCGTCTACACTGACCTCTGCTAGTGTAAATAAATCCCTTATGATTTTTTCAGATTGTGACATCGAATCTCCCTTTTTTCTTTTCAGATTACAACACAATCATTACTTTAAAGTGATGCATTTATATGATTATATTCGAAGTGTTTCGTTGATTTCAACCTGTAATTGCAATATTAAAATGTAGAATTCTGTCAGCCGATGAATTTAACTACGTTAAAAGAGGTTTTTCTGGTTTTGAGTATAATCTTAGGAATTACTGGTTTGTATGTTTGGAGTTTGCATGCCCCTTGAAATCATCCTTTTAACGATCATATTCATGGCAGCGATCATTCTTTTTGCCACTGGTTTGATTCGGATGGATCTGACTGCCTTGCTGGTCTTATTTGCTTTAGGCCTGACTGGATTGGTTACTCCGACCCAGGCTATCGCCGGGTTCAGCAGCCCATCGGTAATTGTGGTGTGGGCGATGTTCATCCTTTCTGCGGGGTTGTCAAGAACCGGTGTGTCAAACTTGATTGGAGTTCAGCTGCTTAAATTGGCTGGAAAAAGTGAGGGCAGGTTAATTGCAGTCTTAATGTCAGTTACAGCATTGATGTCTTCGATCATGAATAATATCGGTGTGGCAGCCATGTTCCTTCCGGTCACCATTGAAATTGCAAGGCGCACCAAGCGGCCTGTGTCACGCCTGTTATTGCCTATGGCGTACGGCGCACTGCATGGCGGCTTGATATTACTGATCGGTACAGCAACCAACCTGATCGTGCAGGATGCCTTATTCGAGGCCGGTTATAAACCATTGGGTATTTTTGATTTTTTCCCTGGCGGAATCGTCATATTAATCATCAGTATTGGTTACATGGTATTGATCGGACGAAGATTCTTGCCAGCAAACACACCTCCAACAGTCTTATCTGCAAGTGATCCAAAAAATGGCTCTACCCCCGAGGACCCTTATGCTTTGCAAGAGCGCCTTGCTTACCTCGATATCCCGGATGATAACCTCCTGGTTGGAAAGACACTGGCCGAAAGCCGGATTGGGCGGGCTTTGGAATTAACAGCACTGAGCATCTTGCGAAAAGATGGCGAACGTGTCAGGGCGAAAACCGACACAGTGTTGGAAGGGGGTGACCAGGTATTGGTACTGGGTCGCCTTGATCGAATTGTTGAAATTTGCGAAAACCCGTTATTTACAGTGGATGACCGCCGCCCGGTAGCTGAGAACCTGCTAATTGGAAGGGCAGCATTGGTTGAAATAACTATCGCTGAAGGATCGCCTTTGGCCGGGAAGACGCTCAGTGAATTAGATATGCGTAATCAATACGGTGCGAATGTTCTCGGAGTTCACCAGGGTGATATCGTCAGGCGCACCAATTTACAGAATCTGGTTCTGACACCTGGCGACCGCCTATTGCTTCATGGTTCTGAAGAAATAATGGATGCGTTTGAAAAATACAGCGGCTATCGAATATTGGCTTTAGAAGATACATCTCCTTATTTATTAGATGAACGATTGTTATCAATTGAAATTCCTTACGGTTCAACACTGGATGGCAAGACTTTAGCAGAGAGCCGCCTGGGTGCTGCATACGGGATTACGGTTTTAAGGATTGTGCGAAACGGGGATGATTGGCATTTGCCTGAACCTGAACAGCATCTGGCAGCAGGTGATCGTTTGATCATCGAGGGCAGACCGTTAGATATTGATGTTATCCGGGGCATCCAGTCGCTGTGTATTGAACCTGATGTTGATATTGATCTTGAAGATTTGACCAGCGGACCAATCCAAATTGTTGAAGTGATGTTGTCGCCGTATTCCAACCTGGCAGGAAAGAAATTGCGTGATACCAGGTTCCGCGAGAAATATCATGTATCAGTTATAGCTGTCTGGCGTGGTGATCGTGCTTATCGCAGCGGCCTGGGTGAGATCATATTGCAGCACGGGGATGCCTTGCTTTGTTATGGCACCCCTGAAAACCTCAAAGCAATGGCCAGTGAACGGAATTTTGTGGTCTTAAAAATGGAACTGCAAGAAACCCCGCGGGTGAAAAAAGCGTCTGCAGCGGCAATGATCATGGCAGGGGTAGTGTTTATTTCAATCCTTTTTGGCATGCCAATCTCACTTGCAGCAGTCGGGGGATGTGCATTAATGGTATTGAGCGGGGCGTTGTCGATGGAAGAAGCCTACGACAGTATCGATTGGAAATCGATCTTTTTGATCGCAGCTATGCTGCCATTGGGTGTGGCCATCCAGGAGACAGGTGCAGCAGCTATGATCAGCAGTGCACTGGTTGATTCGATCGGCCGATTTGGGCCGACAGCTGTTTTAGGTGGCATGATGATCCTGATCCTTGCAGGCAAGATGATCATGCCTGGCCCGGTATTGGCTGTCGTTATGTCACCGATCGCATTAAACGCGGCCTTTGACATGGGGGTCTCTCCCTATCCATTTCTGATGGGGGTTGCTTATGCATTGGCTTCATCCTTTATGAGCCCGTTGGCTCATCCGGTTAATTCGATGGTTATGACCCCTGGTGGTTATAAATTTGGTGATTATGCCAGGCATGGCTTACCCATTGCATTGATTGTGGTTGTGCTCAGCCTTGTATTACTGCCGATGATTTTTCCTTATTGAATGAAATATTAAATAGAAATTTGGTAACAACTCAGCTGATGAGGAAATAGGGGGTGTACCCCCAACCTTTCTTTTGCAGGGCAAACTGGGCAGTTACGAAATTTGTTAAGTGAAAGTTGACAGGTGTTTTGGTTATCAATTTTATTTCTCAAATATTTACAGGTGTTTTGAGTTAGGGCGATGTTTGCATCGACCATACCAGAATTATTAAGGTATCTGGTTATTGGCGTTTTTAATCCTAATGAATTCTAATGTTCCGATGGATCATTTTCTACACACGATCGTTTCCCTGTCAAATGTTGGATTAAATGATAGGCAGCTAACCCACTAAAAAAGCCGAGTGCGAGGTTACTGATCAGTGCGATGATGATGGTCAGCCCCACCGGAATAAGCTCTAAATTGAATTCTAAATGCCTGGAAAATTTTACCAACTCAAAACCCACCAAAATCAACATCGCCCCAAGAATAGAACGGGGAAATTGTGAAAATAAGCCGGTGAAGGTATTGGCAAAAAATAGACCCAGGGTGAGATAAATGCTTCCCTCGATGATCTTTGTGCCGCCGGTGCGTGCCCCAAAAAAATATTGGCCTGCCAGCCCGCCTGCACCATGACACATGGGGATGCCGCCGAAGAAGGGCACCACCAGGTTCATCAGACCATGACTCATTGAGAGCTGCCTTGTGGTTACATTTTTTTCAGGGAAGTATGTTTTGATCAGGGCAGCTACAGAGATGGTGGCGTTGGTGATCGTTAATGGTATTTGCGCAAACCCGGCCAATACCAGGCTGTGCCAGATTTCTTCAACTCTGAAAGAGGTTAACTGCGGCAATGAGAAAGAAGGGGCAGAAATATGTGCAAAGCCGCCCTGGAAAAAGACGATCAGGATGCCTAATGCCAGCAGGACAAGCGGCGCAGGAATAGTGTGAATTTTTCGCACTGCCAGGATGATCAGGATTGAAATGATCCCCAGCAACCAGCCAGTTGAAATCATCCCCACGGCCTGGATGGCAAGCATGATCCCCAAGGTGATTTGAATGCCCCACACGACCGGTTTTGGTGTGATCTTTGCAAGCCATTCGATCAGGTTGGTTAACCCAAAGAACAGCCAGATGATCCCCTCTGCGAACCCACTGGCATAGACCATCGAGGGTGACCAGACCTGTGCGATGGACATGACCGCCAACACCTTCATCGGCTGGATCGGCATGGGCAGCTTGAAGACCAGCCCGGTGATGATACAGGCTAATCCCATCATCACAAAAAAACCTGATGGGTAGAGCCCGATGACAGCAAAATAGCCCACGGCTAATGGGATCAATACACCATAATCCCCCATTGACCCGGCGAGCTCCCTCAAGTTGAATTCAAATGATTTAATTTTCATTGATTGCAATGTTCTATAATTTGAACTTAAATAAATTATATCGTAACCACTCAGTTTATAAAGAAATAGGGGGTGTGGTGTGCCGGTAAAGCCGCCACATCACACCCCCGACCTTTCATTTGCAAGGCAGCCTGAGCAGTTACATCATATCAATATCAAAAGGTTATCTTGAAAGACCGCAACACCTTTTAAGGCGTTACCTTGACAGTATAAACAATCTTAAGGATAATAAGCCATACATTGAGAAATTGAACAGCATTGACAAAGGAAAGTAAACTGGTGGATGTTGACAGGGCGATGCGGGCATGACTGAGACCCCCATCCTGCTGAATCCAGTTGAAGTTCCCTTTTGAGCTGCTCAGGTGAAGGCATTGATCAAATGCTGGTAGTTTGAGCCGGATTCCCAACGTTATCAGGGTTGCCAATCGCCTGAAGGCTGTTGGTAAGGAGTGGGTTATCCAGTGAGCCTGGATAACCAAAAAAGGTGGTACCGCGGTCATCCCGTCCTTTCGCGAAGCACTCTTCGAGTTGAGAGGACGGGTGCTTTGTTTAACATGCTTGAGTATTTTATTTTTGGAGGTTGACTTTTATGACGGAAAAAGAAACTGCATTAGCAAATCTTGAAGAAATTCAAAAGGATGCCCTTGAAGCGCTGGACCTTGTAAATAGCAAAGATGAACTGGAAAATTGGCGTGTAACCCATTTGGGACGAAGTTCAAAGGTGATGGGTGTTTTCAGCAGTATGGGAGACCTGTCCAAGGATCTGCGTCCGATGATGGGGCAGGCGGCCAATCAGGTCCGCCAGGCTTTGGAAGCAGCATTGGGTGAAAAACAGGCAGCATTGCAAGCGGATTTGCTAAAACAGGCGTTGGAGACCGAAACCCTCGATGTGACCATGCCCGGACGACCAATTTCTAGGGGGCGGCTGCATCCGTTAACCCAGGTGCTGCGGCAGATCACACGCATATTTGGTGACATGGGCTTTCAGGTGTATCGATCACCTGAAGTTGAAACGGATGATTTTAATTTCACCTACCTGAACATGCCTCCATACCATCCGGCTCGTGATATGTGGGACACCTTCTACACTAAGACAGAGGGTGTCTTATTACGAACCCATACATCACCTGGCCAAATCAGGGTGATGCGTGAGCGAGCGCCTGAACCGATCAGGGTGATATTACCTGGCGCAACGATGCGCTATGAACAGCTTTCTTCGCGCAGCGAAATTGAGTTCGCCCAGGTGGAAGTACTCGTGGTTGGGGAGAAGGTCACCTTTGCAGAATTGAAGGGCACATTGGAGGATTTTGCCCGGCGATTATTTGGTGAGGATGCCAGAACTCGGCTGCGTCCTTCACACTTCCCATTCACTGAGCCAAGCGCGGAGATGGATGTGGGTTGTTTTGTGTGCGATGGGGCTGGATGTGCTGTCTGCAAAGAAACCGGTTGGCTTGAGATCCTTGGTTGCGGGATGGTACATCCGGTTGTTCTGGAATACGGCGGTTATGATCCAGCGGTCTATTCTGGATTCGCTGCCGGCATGGGCATCGACCGCAGCACGCTGATGCGCTACCGCATCGATGATATCCGCCACTTCCGCAATAATGACATCCGCTTTTTAAGGCAGTTTTAAGTAAAAGTGAATTGTGAGTTGTGAATGGTGATTTGGAAATAGGACTCATTCAAATATGGAAGGTTTAAATAGGCTGAAATTATATGGAAATGCCCAGGAACTGGCTAATTTTGTTTACCAAAATGTTTTGCCTGCACTTCCTGTGGAAGAGAAATTCGGATTGTCCAATCAAATTCGGCGAGCGGCGGCAAGCATACCCGCCAATATTGCAGAAGGGTATGGACGCTATTATTATCAAGAATCGATCCGCTTTTGTTATATATCCCGTGGCTCTTTGATGGAATTGTCGAGCCATATTGAGTTAGCTGAGAGTCAAGGTTATCTTTCTGATGAAATCATCTCAACGCTGAATGAAAGAATGAATTTACTTCTAAAACTAATTCATGGATATGTGAAATACTTAAAAGAAAGCAAGCGAGGATGGAATGAACCGGGTTCACAATCAATCTCAGATGGCAATTCGTCGTATGATGTAGATAATACGGGAGCAAGCACATGATTATGATTAATCGTGAACTATTCACCACACACCTTTCACTATTCACAAAAACTGCAAAACACAGTTCACGGATGACTGAAAATTTATAGATCGCGAGGCTACAAATGAAAACCCCCCTATCCTGGTTAAAAGATTTTGTTGATATTGATGATTTGAGTATCGAAGCGTTGGCCAAGGTGATGACAATGGTCGGTTTAGAAGTTGAAGAGATTCGGCTGGTCGGGCTGTCAAAACCACCTGGTGAGAAACATGAGTTTAAATATATCGGCCTCTCATGGCCGGCTGAGAAATTTGTCGTTGCCCAGGTCAATGAGGTTTTGCCCCATCCAAATGCAGACAGGCTGGTATTATGCCGTCTTGATGATGGTACAGAAGAGTTGATTGTCCTGACCGGCGCAACCAACCTGTTTGAGTTCAAGGGGATAGGCCCGCTGGATGCGCCCTTGAAAGTCGCCTATGCCCGGGAAGGGGCTGTGCTGTATGACGGTCATCAGCCTGGACGAAAATTAACCACGCTGAAAAAGATGAAAATTCGCGGTGTGGAATCCTTTTCGATGATCTGTTCCGAAAAAGAATTGGGAATCTCGGATGCGCATGAAGGGGTGATCATCCTCGATGCTGATGCACCAACTGGCATGCCGTTGGCAGATTATATGGGGGATGCCGTCTTGGATGTGGATACACTCCCGAACATGGTGCGCGATGCCAGTATATTTGGGATGGCACGTGAGATTGCAGCAGCCACCGGTAAACCATTGAAATACCCGGATGATCAGTTAGAAATGACCGGACCTGAACTGGCAGGCCGGGCCGAGATTAAAATAACGAACCCTGAGCTAAACCCCCGTTTTGTGTTAGGGATGATCGAGGGGATAAAAATCCAACCCAGTCCTTATTGGGTTCAGCGGCGATTAAATTTGGCCGGGATGCGCCCCATCAACTGCATTGTGGACGCCACGAATTATGTGATGCTGACGCTTGGTGAGCCGCTGCATGCTTTCGATTATGACATCCTGGTGAAGCGGGCAGATGGCAAGCCGCCGACAATCATCACCCGCACAGCTGAAACAGGGGAAACAATCACCACGTTGGATGGTATCGAACACAAGCTCGACACTGAAATGGAATTGGTCGCTGATACAGCCGGTGCTTTATCACTGGCTGGCATCATGGGTGGGGAGGAGAGTGAAGTCCATGAACAGACACAAACCACCTTGTTGGAAGGCGCCTCATGGAACTTCATCAATATCCGCAAAACGGTGAGCAAGTTGAAGATCACTTCTGAAGCAGCCTATCGCTTCAGCCGCGGGGTGCACCCTGCTTTAGCGGAAGCAGGTGTGCGGTTATGCTTGAAATATATGCAAAGTTGGGCTGGCGGGCAGATCGCTGAAGGTCTTCTGGATAACTATCCCAACCCGCCAATTGACCCTGTGGTTGAGCTTTCAGCCAGCTGGGTTAATGACAGTCTGGGGGTTGAGCTCAGTCCTCAAGAAATTGCGGATATTCTGACCAGGCTTGAATTTGAGTGCCAGATTGAAGAGGATATCATTCGAGCAAAAACGCCTCCGCATCGATTGGATATCGAAGAAGGAATCATCGGCAGGGCTAACTTGCTGGAAGAGATCAGTCGGATCTATGGGTTTGACAAAATCCCAACAGTACCTCTGAACCAACCGCTGCCAACCCAGGTAGATGACCGGGATTTGGCGATGGAAGAAGTCCTGCGGGATATTTTGGTGAACCTTGGTTTGCAGGAATTGGTTGCCTACAGGATGACCTCGCCTGAACGTGAGGCACGCCGCTTCCCGCCAGATGCTGAACAACCCGCTGTTGAATATCTTGAAATCCAAAACCCGATCACGGTTGATCGACGTGTTATGCGTCAGTCCACCCTGGCGACGATGTTAGAGGTCTTGGAGTACAACAGCAGCTTTGACCCGCGATTAGCGCTGTTTGAAATTGGCCCGGTTTTTCTACCAGTTGGAGGGCAGCAATTACCCGACGAAAAACCCATGCTGGCATTAGGCCTTATGGGAGTGCGGGAACCTGATTCATGGATGAACAATGTTCCATGTGAGATGGATTTTTATGACCTGAAAGGGATCTTTGAAGCGTTGTTGATGGGCTTGCATATCGAAGCATTTGATTTCAGACCGGCTGAACATCCCAGCTTGCATCCGGGGAAGACTGCAGAAATTGTCATCGGAACACAGGTGGCTGGCGTGATGGGAGAACTGCACCCATTGGTCAAAGCGAATTATGAACTGGCTGAATCACCAGTAATTGTGGCTGAATTTGACCTTGCAGTATTGTTGGAACATGCCCATACGCTGTTTGATGTAGAAGCTGTGCCAACTTTCCCGCCGGTATTGGAAGACCTGGCAGTCGTCGTTAATGAAACGGTTGCCGCAGAAGCGGTAGCCGATGTGATCCGCCGGGGCGGCGGTGATTACCTGGCAAAGCTGAATCTTTTTGACATCTATCGTGGAAAACAGGTCGGCGAAGGAAAGAAAAGCCTGGCTTACAGTCTGACCTATATTGCACCGGATAGGACATTGACGGATAAAGAGGTCTTAAAATTGCGTGAGAAAATCATCAAATTGCTGGATCAAGAAATTAGCGCTGAGTTACGGCGGTAGTTAAAAACTTTTTTCTAAAATTGATTTCGAGAAGTTCCAATTAATAAATTGTCAAAGTGTGGTCATTAATTGGCCACACTATTGGTTTGTCCGTGTTTTCTTGAGAACCAGCTTGCTGTTATTTCTGAGCTTCAAAGGTAAACTTCCCGGGTACAGTCCCATTAATAATGCCATCAGCAAATGATAATTCGGCATTAAATAGCGCAATCTCAGTTTGGGTTTCGTGATCAGTCGGGCAGTCATAACGCAAAATCTCTTTTTCCCAAGTCATTTCGATTTGGATCACGTTATTTTGTTCGGTAAGCCTGCCAGAAAGTGAGCCAGTCCCAGAAATGCTCATTTCTGTCACACAATGAAGTACCCCGCCGCCAGGCACAGCCTCCCAAGTAATAGGGTCTGCTTCACCACGATCCCATAATGACACGATGTATCCGGTTACATCGCCGTTTTTTGATATTTCAATGATGATCTCATCCCGAACAGTATTGCCTCCCCAATTTTCAATCCACTGTTGATTGATTGTGGTGCTGCCTATAAAGGTTCCTGTAATGTCAAGATTTTCCTGGTTACTGGATGCAGCATCAGCAAGCTCGAAAGTGTTATCGTTTTCTTCAGCCTTGATTGGATCAACCTTTGTTTCTATACCGGGTGTTTGGGTGTCCGATTTTTCCACACAATAATCATAATCAGTATCATAATTGTCATAAACCATTTTTCCACCTGCCCATACGCAGAGGGTCATTTCCATTTGACGGATAAGCTTACAGGATAATAAGACTGTGCTGCAAATAATTAAAGCTGAGAAAATTATTACACGCCTGTTCATTATCCTCCTCCTCCTAAATATAAACTTGTAGGTTGATAATAACAATTTAAAAATTCCATATTATTACAATTAGAGGATTGATGTATCGTGCAAGGATGACGGAATATGGCCTGGAATTTTTAATATTTTCGAAGAGAGAAATTAAATTGTAAATTAAAATTTGATATGTGACTAATTGATGGTAGGATCAGTTTGAAAAAAACTTGCTATAATTAAATCGTAACTTTTCAGTATGTGAGGGATTAGGCAGTGTGGTATGGCGGCTTCGCCGCCATACCACACTGCCGTCCTTTCAATCGTAGGGCAGCCTAAGCTGTCACATTAAATCTAAAGAAAAAATGTAAAAGAGATGAGATCGCTTGAAAATTTCGACTTTGATAGAAAATGCATCGCATCCTGTGCTCGAAGATTTACAAGCTGAGCATGGCCTATCTTTTTACATTGAGCATGACGGTATAATCTTTATGTCCGATGTTGGTTTGTCAGGCAAATTTGCTGAAAATGCCTCCATTTTGGGAGTGGATATCAGCGCAGTTGAGGCTCTGGTAGTGACGCATCATCATTTTGATCACGGCGGCGGGTTAGGACGATATCTTGATAAAAATACAGATGGCAAAGTTTATCTGCGTTACACCCCGAATGTGGATTATGTTGTAGAAGGAGATTCTTCACTGCCCCATTATGTTGGGTTAGATAAGGAAATACTGGCTGCTTTTTCAGACCGAATAACATATATAGACAAGAATCAACAAGTTTTACCAGGGGTACACTTGCTTGTGGATATCCTTGATAATTATCCAAAGCCATCTGGTGATACTCGATTAAAAATGCAAATTGGCTCAACCGTTCAACCTGATCATTTTGCTCATGAGTTAGTAACCGTTATCCTCGATGAAGGCGGTCTGGTGGTATTGACAGGCTGTGCCCATAACGGAGTATTGAACATGGTTGATACTGCACGAATGGCTTTTCCCGATCAACCTGTAAAGGCCGTCATCGGCGGCTTCCATCTTTCACAGGAAGATGATATTGCAGTGGAAAATATCGCTGAAGCTTTACTAAACCAGGATATTCCCCGTATTTATTCTGGTCATTGTACGGGAGAAAAGCAAATGGAAATATTAAAACAAATACTCGGTGAGCGCCTGATGTATTTGCACACAGGCTTGTTCATTGAGCTTTAAACTAAAAACAACAATCACTAACTGAAAGGATATGGGATGGAAACAATAGAAAAAAGAGTTTTAGGTAAAACTGGCATTGAGGTCACAAAAATTGGGTTGGGTCTTTGGGCGGTTGGTGGTGACGAATGGGGTGAAGTCGATGATCGAGAATCTCTGGATATGATCTCTGCTGCTCTAGACATGGGAATCAATTTCTTTGACACTGCAGATGTCTATGGTGTTGGCCACAGTGAAGAACTGCTCGGGCAGGCGATGAAGGGCCGGCGGGAAAAATTCATTGTAGCCACCAAGATCGGCTGGCTGGGTTTCGACCATGACAAAAAGGTCAGTGTGTACGATACAGTCGACAAATTGGTCGCCGGTGTTGAGAATAATCTAAAAAGGCTTCAGACCGATTATGTGGATGTGATTCAAAACCATATCCATCACTGGGAACCAAACTCAGAGGTTTTCATTGAAGGCTTCCAAAAGCTCCAGGAACAGGGGAAGGTCAGGGCTTATGGGGTCAGCAGCAGCCATATTGACTTCATCAAAAAATTTGATCGTGATCACCAGACCTCAACACTCCAAATTGATTATTCAATTTTGAACCGGATGCCGGAGAAAGAGATTTTCCCGTATACCATGGAAAATAATATCGGGGTCTTGGTGCGTGGTCCATTGGCAATGGGCATTCTGACGGGCAAGTTTGACAAAGATGTTCAATTTGGAGAAGGCGATTTTCGTCAAAATTGGATTGACAACCCGGATGAGAACAAAATTTTCTTAGAAGACCTCGAGAAGGTTGAAAAATTACGCCCGTTGGCTGATGGCCGGTCACTGGCACAACTGGCAACGCAATTTGTACTGCAGCATCCGGCTGTTACGGTGGCCATCCCGGGTGCCAAACGGATTTCGCAGTTGAAAGATAACCTCAAAGCTGCGCTGCTGCCTGACCTGACTCCTGAGGAAATGGCAGAGATTGATAAGATCACACCACCAGGGGGCGGCCGGTGGATCTGGCCTGCATAAATTGTTATAGAAACAATAAACCCCGGAATTATTAAATCTGGGGTTTATTATTTAAAGACCCATCTAAAAAAGTTCTTTATCTAAATTTTTGCACTAAAAGTTTGAAACCATTATTATAAATATTGAAAATCTTGACAGAAACCCCCAGGGCAATCGCAAAGTCAGAAATATGCTTTACTGACTGAGTGAGATTACTTTGCA
>CAZCBW010000051.1:0-20204 GCA_964497065.1 uncultured Candidatus Brevefilum sp.
CACCCCCTATTTCTTCATAAGCTGAGTAGTTACAATTTAGTTATTGTAAACAATCAAAAACATCAAAATAAAACTGAAAATTTCATGTATAATAATTGTATTGAGAATGCCATCAACGTTTTAATGCAGCTCGAACATCTCCTTTTAATTAATCAATCAAAGCTCAATACTTAGTGTTAATAAATCAAAGCATGGCTTTCATTATTTACTCGGGAAATTCAACTATGAAAGAGGGTTATTATGCTGAGAACGAATAAAAAACTTACCGCATCTGCATTGGTCGTATTTTGCATACTGTCAATCCTCGGCTGCAACCTGTCGATGCTCTCAGATTTAGTGACAACAAGTGTCAATTCAGGGCCTGATTCTGCCACTGAGCCCCTATTAATCGAGAACGGGCAGCCTACGACCACCATTTTTGAGGAATCAGAAACCGCGGCAATATTTGATGATGACTCCATCCAAGCAAACCCAATTGATGGTGCATGGATGGTTTTTATCCCTGCAGGAAAATACTATATGGGGACGGGCGAACGGTGGGAAGGCATGCAAATGGACCCGTTTTTTTATGAGGATAAAACCGCACTTGAACATGAAATGCCATCACATCGGCTGACAATGGATGCGTTTTGGTTTTACCAAACACATGTGACCAACGCGCAGTTTTCTATATTCATAGAAACAACAGGCTACCAGACCCATGCTGAGGCAGCCGGGGTCAGCTACAATCTTAATAATGAGGGTGAATGGATTGAATCAAACAATTCCAGCTGGCAGCAACCTGATGGCCCTGACTCCAGCATTATGGGTCTTGAAAATCACCCCGTTGTTCATGTAACCTGGGCAGACGCGGCTGCTTACTGTGAGTGGGCTGGAGGAAGGCTCCCCACAGAAGCTGAATGGGAAAGAGTTGGTAAAGGAATGCACTCAACCTTTGCTAAATATCCTTGGGGGGGTGATCTTCCCTCTGGGCAACGGGCAAATTTTTGTGATGTGAACTGCCCCCTGAACAGCGCCAACGAAAAACAGGATGATGGTTTTGCTACTACTTCACCCGTTGGCCAGTATCCCCTAGGTTCTAATCAATACAATGCCATGGATCTGGCTGGCAATGTTTGGGATTGGATCTGGGATTGGTATGACCAAGATTATTATTTAAAATCACCCCATGAAAACCCAATGGGGCCATCAAGCGGGCGTGAAAAAGTAATCAGGGGCGGCGGCTGGAATAGTAATAATTTTGAGCTCCGAGTGACAAACCGCGATAAAGCGGATCCCGAGATGTCCACATCTACGATTGGTTTTCGCTGTGTTCAATTGGCACAGCCAGGAAATTAATCCTGTATAAATGGAAATGACTTATTAACTCGACGACGGCATAACCTAGAAGGAAATCCTATGGCATCAAAAAGAAATTCCCTCCACATGAAATTATGGCTGACCGTGATCATTCTGATGATCGCTGCACTTGCCTGCCGAATCAGCAGCGACTCAGAGCTGGAAACAATCGTGGAACAGGAGCTAGTTCCAGCCCTCCCTGATCCAACCGAACCAGCTGAAACACCATCCGATCCTATCATTGTTGCAACAGATGAGCCTGACGATGATGTTTTTCCTGGTCAGCAAGGGGCCGGCATCGCGCCTGAGGAGATCATCACGATCAGCCCCGGAGAAGAGCCAGGGATCTATCAACCTGGGGATGTGATTGCCATTAAAGACCAGATCGTCATGGTTCTGGGTTGGGAAATATTGCCAGAGGACGAGTATTTCAAACCAGACCCTGATCAAATGTACATCGCTGTGGACCTGATCATCGTCAACACCGGGCCTTCACCAATCCTTGTTTCTTCACTGCTCCAAACCTCGCTGACAGCTGTAGCAGATGGCGTTCGTGAAAACTATTCATTTGATATTATGGCATCGGCTATTGCCAAAGGCGGCATCATTGATGGAGAACTTTTGCCGGGTGAGCGAATCCGTGGTAAAGCCGGTTACCACCTGCCACAAACGGTGAGCGATTTGCAGTTTACCTATGCACTTAAGTTCTTACAACCAGAACAAGTCACATTCGACCTGGGGTCTGAACCTGCATTAATCCCACCGCCTATCCTCATCCCCGGCGAGACCCCACTAGCTGCCTATTCATTAGGCGAAGTCATTGAAATCAATGACCTGATCCTTCAAGTCAATGAAATTTATTCCCAACCAGGGCAGCAAATGTTAATGCCATCAGAAGGATACAAATATGTCATTGTCGACCTGACTCTGACGACAAATTCACCCTCCCCGGTGAGTATTCCCTGGAACCAATTTAATCTCAGAGATATAACCGGCCTTGCATACCTGACGGATACCTCCGCCATGGCGTTGGCAGGCTTCATCCCACCGGTGGGTGAATACAACCAGGGTGAAACCATCACTTTGTTGCTGGGATACGAGGTGCCTGAATCAGAAACTGAATTTGTGCTGTTAGTCGACGGCGATCAATGGGATGCCGGCATGATTAGAATTGCTCTATCCTTGCAGTGAAGTGAATTTTTGGATGATTAATGATTAAGTTTGCACCCCAGGATTTTTAAAATCCCGGGGTTTATGATTATGCAAATCAGTCATAGGTATTGAGCAATTCATCGAACATATTAAAATCTCGCCAGTAGCCATTTTGGTAAACACGCACATCATCTTTCGATACGACTTCGATCGTGCAGGTTTTCGGTTTGGATTCGCCCTCAAATCCCCAGGTATCTGAATCAAATTCGATATCGCTGATATCCTCATAGGTTAAACTTAGATTTGTAACGATTTGGCCCCCCGATAATCTGAAGATTGGTGTATCATCAACCACCAACGGAACCTCGATCGGCCTTGTGTATTCAATTTTATCCAGTTTGACATTAGAATTGAATATCATCTCAGTTATACATGCCAGACTGACCAGATTCAGGATCATGATCAATAATAAAATCCTGCGCAGCCTGAGGTTATCCTTGCTGGCCAATAATAAACCACCTGGCAATGCCACCAACAAAAGCATCAGAATTAGTATGGCTTCCCATCCCTGAAAACCGCTTAGTCGCTGGTTTTCTGGCACCAACTGGCTGCCATCCTCACTTTTGATCACAGTCATATTCATATCCATGGTCCACTCAATCGAATCAGGTGTCAGTGAGATTTTGCCGGCATACGTTGTGTTATAAGGAATACGCTCTTCAACATCTTCTGGATCATCTGGGTCAGGCGGTATTCGAATATAAATGACCTCAGAAAGTGCATGCCCTTCCTCTGGCTCAAACACCAAAGAAAGCCCGGTTTCTTCCTGTTGATACACATAACTGCCGCGAGCGGCAAAATGGTGAGAAAGTCGATCTACCAGAAAATAAATATCACTTTCCTCTAATTTGGCTTCACAGTTGTGATTTAAAGATACCGGTTCTGGATCTGTAATCATCCAATCACCCTGCAGATCGATCAAAGCTGCCTGTGCTTGAAAACGGTTCTCATCACCATCACCCAGGGCAATGATCCGCACCACTTCTTCACCAAAGGTTTTGCTGATCGGTTGAATCGTATATTGCTGGTCGCCGTCATACCGCACCGGTTCGGCATCACCAATCTTCAGCCAGAAGGGCGGCCCTGGCTCAATCACTAAAGCCACGGGAAGAGATGATCTACGCAAATCCCCACTGGATATTGTAAAGGGGTAGACCCCGCCTTTTTCGATCTGGGCATCAATACGCATTGAGGGAGTGTTGGCCGGGCCATCATTTCCATCATAAAAATGTTGTTCATTTCCCCAACCATTGAATTTAAGGTTAACATCACCTCCCACCCCCACATTAACCAGCCCTCCAACACGGGAATCGCCGGATAATCCCATTCTTATGTTGGTAACTGCAGATAAATTGGATGTGCGCGGCGGATGATTAAGGAGATAAAGTGCATAATCATCCAGGTTATTCACCAACAAGTTTTGACGGGTGGCATCAGAAAAGGGATAGATCCCGGTATTAATGGCTTGTTTGAATTGCTCCTGATCCAGCGGGCAGACGCCCAGGTTGGAACACATCGAGACCCATAACAGGTGGGCATGGACGTATTCGTCCTGTTCACCAAACATCGCCCAGGTAAAGGGGGCTTTTTCAAAACCATTCATCACTCGATAAATATTGAGATTGGAATCAATATTCTTTGGTTCAATAATAAAAACCATATTTTCTGCGCTGACTTCAAGCCACCAACGACTCGAACCTGAAATACTGGCTCTAACAAAGGAATATTTCTTGTGTTGAATCCAATGCGCCAGTTCATGCATCAAATCAACCGGTGGGTTATCAGCAGAATAACCCTTGGCGGCTGATGCTGGCAGGTAGAGAACACCATTTTTAAAATTATAAGTAGGGTCGCCCGTAGGGGTGACTACAATCGACAGGGCATATCCAAACCATTGCGATTTTATTTTGGCATTCGTGAAGCCCGCATCATAATACCGATCAATAATACTTTCCGCGACGTTGATCAGATTGTCAGCTTCCTGTTGGGTAAAGTCTATGCCCTGGGGTTTACCAGTTATATCCGAATATTTTTCGGTCCATTTTACAATCACACTTTTTTCTAAATTCGTCCTGCATCCATTTTTTATGGCTGGCTGAACAAAACCCCCACTTGAAGTATAACTACAATCCTGTGGGTCTCGTGCCTGAATTTCTCGTTTTCCATCATACATATCCACCGAAAATAAGTTTTCACTCTGACGACTTGAAGGCAAATAAGCAACAGGTTGAAATCCCTCATTTTGACCAACCTCTGATTTTGGGCTGAGAAGCACATACCGAATACTTTCCGCGACGTTTTCTTCATCACCATAATAAGCCTGGGTGATTTCCCCGCTCTCCATATTGCCGAGGTGGGCATGTACTTTAACAATGCCGTTTTCAGGCGTTTGTTCAATGAAACCATAATATTCATTATCGATGACCACCATCAAAACCGCGTCACTGCCCTGAAAGGGAAATTCCAGCTCGGCTTTTCCTGCGCCATCCATTTCACCCTCAACGCCAACTTCATACATCAATGATTCAATATTAAAGGCTTCGGATATCTCATCGTTGATTTCACGCGGCAGGCTATATGCATTCATCACAATTTGCTCAGAACCTTCTTCAAGTGCCTCACTGGGTACCACCAGGCTGACGCCATGTTCATCGGTGTGTCGATTAGAATCAGCAGGGATTCGCAGTGTGCTGACAATTTCCATCGATTCAGAAGAACTTGAAAACATACCTGAGGTTTCTGAATCAACAACAAAACCCCAGCTTTCAGCTTCTTGAGAGACCCAATCCATCAAATCAGGGGTGAACCACAGCAAAACCCCTGCCCCAATCGTCAACACACACAGGGCAATCACGCCTAAACTCCCCAGCCCTGCAAAAATCGCAAAGATTTTCCCACGTGATTTCTTCGGGGGGGCTTTCTGAGCCGCCGGTGTATAGCCAGGAGGCCGGGCAGCGACCCACTGCCCTTCCTTCTGAACATGCCAGACCCCCGTAAAAGCCTGGGGTTTCCAAACAGCGCCTCGGCTGTCAGTCACCAGCAGTTCATTGACCTTCTCGCGGTAAACTGCAATCGATATCTTTTTTTCATGATATTGGCGGGTTAAATGACGAAAAACCTGGTCGGCCTGTTGAAAGTTCATCTCAAAACTCCTTGATCAGTTCCAAAGGAATCAATCCATTATTCACAGGCTAAGCAAACAAACCTGATGATCTTCAACTGGTAAAGGTTAATGTACTTAAGGATCAAGCAAGCTGTTTTGTTTGAATAATGAGTTAATCTATTTTACATAATAATTGTCAAATAAGCAAAATTTTTTGTTTGGCCAATGAACTATAGTACTTCTACCTAAATAATTTAATTTTCTTTCTTACATCCCAGTGAATTTCTCTCTTGTGACTTACATCGATTAATCCTGCGCCATCTAAAATTTCTTTGGCACCATTAAATAAAAATGGATTAGAAATCGTTTTTCTCCGAATATCCTGCCCTCAATTCTAGTTTATTGGAAACAATAAAAAATGATAGAATTCAATCTATCTCACCACTGAACACTGAAAGGGGTTGATGTGATTTCATCAAGGATAGGGTTTCCAACAAATAAGTTCATTTTTAATTATTCCCGCTATATTTTTTTATTTATTCTTTTTCTCCTCTTAATTACAGGTTGTTCAGCCACTAATCAAGAATCCCATGCCTCAATCCCCTCTACATCAACTTCAATTGTAAATCTACCTACTCCTAATCCTACAATCTCACCAACCCCAGAGCCAACAGCAACGCCTATTCTCAACGAGGGCTGGGGCAGTCGTTACGAGGAATTTTTGGATGGCACCTGGGAATTTATCAAGGTTGATTCTCTGGAAGATCCGGTGCCAATACGTGGCTGGGAGCCAATTGAGGTACCATCGCTTTTAGAAGGTTCATCTTACGAACGAATATGGTACCGCCGTAATTTTTTAGTTAATAATAATTGGGAAGGCAAAAGGCTTTCCATCCGATTTGGCGGGGTCAAATACAACAGCACAATCTACATCAATGGGGTTGAAGTTGGCGGATGTTTCAACGGCCATGAACCCTTTGAAGTGGATATCACTGAGGCGGTTATTTTTGGTGAAGAAAATCAAATCCTGATCAGCATCCATGATTGGACCGGGTTACTTTCAAGCCCAATTCCTGACACAGAGGGACTCTCTTATGTAGATTTTTACCTTGCTGAGGATCGTCTCCTAAGCCCGATTTCGGGAGGTATGGCTTATGGCATATGGGACAGTGTCATGCTGAGAATTACCGAAACGGTGTATGTTGAAGACCTGTTCATCCACACGCTCGTTTCTGAATCTCAGCTCGACATTGAAATCTCTGTGAGAAACAACTCGGCTAACGAAGCGCCGGTGGCTGTCACCGCACGCATTTTCCCATGGCTCGGGGGGGTCAAGGATGCTGATAACCAATGGCCGCTGCAAGGCAACGCTGTGATAATCTCTGAAGGACATAACCTTTTAATACCAGCAAACCAAACCGAAACAGTACAAATTCGTTTTAATAACCCACCTCTGGCACTGTGGACGCCCTTCCAACCCAATCTGTATATCCTCGAAATCAGCCTTGGCAATGCCGGTCATGATGCAGAGCGGGTCCGCTTTGGCTACCGCGAGATCGCTGTCAAAGGCCCAGATTTCTATCTCAACGGCGAAAAGATCCACCTGCTGTCGGTTTCATGGGGTGACCATGGGACGCCTGACGCTGAACAGATCCGTGAGGAACTGCTCAATATCCGCACAATGAATGTGAACACATTCCGAACATATGACGAACAATTTGGTATCAATTATGAGTTAGCCGATGAGATTGGTATTCTCATGATCCCACAAATTGATGCAGGTAATGGGGAGACCGTTTACCGCCTAAGGGACCCGGTATTCTGGCATAATTATCAACAGCATATCTTGGGCAGGATCGACAGGCTGAAAAACCATCCCTCCGTGATCATGTGGAGTCTAAGTGCAGAGTTTTATCATGAAAGTCTGCGTGGCGATCAGGCGGTGATTGGCCAATTAGCCAATCTGGCTGAGTCTGCACGGGCAGCAGATAGATCGCGGCCCGTAGTGTTTTCAATGGATGGAGATCCAGGTGGCAAAGCGGATGTGCTCGGTTACCATTATCCCAACGAGCCAAATGTGTACCCCGATCAGCGCTACTGGCCTGCTGCCGCTTTCTATGCCGATCAACCTATCATGCGCCCATTGGACTGGGTTTATGATAGCTCATTTACATTTTGGGATTCGGATGCCTTTTTTTGGGACCGCAGTAAGCCTCTATTCATTGGTGAACAGCTGTGTATGCCAGGGTCAGACCCAAATCGGCTGACGCTTTTTGTGGGTGATGAGGCTTACCTGCCCTATCTCCATCAATATGATCCCTGGATCTGGTACGAACAGCCGCTCTACAAAACCAAGGCGTTTTTGTTTGAAATGCAGATCCTGGCCAGCCGGCTGCAGGGCGTCAGCGGTTTTACCATGTGGGGTGAATTCAAAGGCTGGTCTGACGGCAGACTCATGCTTCATGAAGACAACCCACAGTGGGTGGTCATGCGGGAAATGAACCAGCCGCTCGCAGCATTCTTGGTAAATTATGACAATCGCTTCTTCAGTGATGAGACCATATCACGAAAAATTGCTCTGTTCAACGATACGATGCAACCTCAACCCGCAGTTACCTTCAAATGGTCTCTTTTTTATGATCAAAAAGTACTGGAAGAGGGATTTGAGAATTTTTCGATGCCCTCAGGGGATATACGCGAGCACGAGCTTATTTTAACCATGCCCACAGTTGAGGAACGCTCTGAAATTATTCTTCGGCTCCAGATGATAGTTGATGAAAATATCCACTTTGAAAAAAATTACACCCTGGTAGTATTTCCAAACCCAGAAAATTGGACAATCCCTCACAGAGGCATTGCACTCTACGATCCTGAGAAATCGCTCAGTAATCTTTGGCGTGAAGAAGAAGGTGTATTTGTGCTGGAATCCCTGGATAACTGGGATGGTGAACAAATCCTGATCCTCGGGAAAAATGCCACCTACGAACTGCCCCTGGAGACCTTGTTAGAATTACGCGATAAGGTCCAGCAGGGCGGCCGGGTGTTGGCAATTGAACAAGATGACTCAATCAGCTCGGTTCTGCCGGTGACTTTTACCGGCTTTGGTTCATCAATCGCTTTTCTCCAAACACCTTCTCACCCCATCATGAGCACCTTCGAGCCGGAAGATTTTCGCTGGTGGCGTGGGGATTTATTGGTCAGTTATGCAGACCCGGTCCGAACAGGGACTGCTGGCATGACCCCTCTGGTCGCCAGTGGATCTATGAAAGGGATGAATTCTGCACCTTTGCTTGAAATAAAACAAGGCCAGGGGCACTGGATCGTGAGTCAGCTGGCTGTGATCTCCAAGTTGGATGATGAACCGGTCGCACCCCACTTGCTCCAAGCAATGCTTAACTATTTAGACGGTCTGCCGGAAGCAAAAGGGAGGATTGTATTAAGTGATCCAACCGGGGAAATCCAGGAAAGTGAAATGTTTTTGGAAATTGACTGGCATATTCAGGATCCAGATGATCAAGACCTGAGTCTTTCCTCCACGGATGTGATTATCCTTCATAAAGAACTTGATAGCATCGAAAATCATTTAGAAGAACTAGATGATTTTGTTCAGAATGGCGGGGTGCTGCTGCTCGACCAACCTGAACCGTCACTGTTTGAAAAACTGGCAGATCATTGGAATCTGACAATCGAAATGCATCCATATCGGGGTGTTGCCTATTTGAATTATCCCAACGCATGGAAGAATTCTGAAAATTTATTCCGGGAGGATTTTCTGTGGCTGACAGAAACCGAGCCCTTTAATCTCATAGCCTCCGCAATGGCATCAGGCGCAGCAGAAGCGGTATTTCTTCCAAAGATCAGTATTTCAGACTGGATCCCGATGGGCACCCTGCCTGGCGCAAAAGGCCGTTTTGGTGACGTTTGGGGGTGGGACAATAATATTGTTTACTTTTCAAATGATTTGTACGAATGGGATATCATCGTGCCGGAAAGTAAAACTGAACAACACATGATCTGCTTGCAGGCCTTAGCAAATTATGATGGTGACGATCCCCCTCAAGCAACGATTTGGGTGGATGAACATTTAGTCGGAATCATCACGATTACCTCGTCTCGCAAGGATGAATATTGTATATGGACTCAAAATATTCAGCCGGGAAACAGGCGGTTTGGCATCGAATACATCAACAGAAACTCTGACCCCATCGAGGTTAAAGATATTCTATTTTACGGATTTGCAATTCAGCCAGTTGAAAACCAGACCGGGATCAATATGATCAGCAAACCCACTACTTTGGTGTCTATTCCAATCGGTCAGGGTGAACTGATCATCAATGGGATTCAATGGCAGCATGGGGGTTGGCGGGGTCAGCGTTTTTTCGCCGGGTTAATGACATCATTGGGGGCAGGATGGCAGCCAGGTAATTCACCCATCGTCATTGAAGGCGAAGATATGACAGTACAAACATGGCATCCTTGGTATTCGCAAATTCATGATCATGCCTGGCTGATCAATGATGCCACACTGACAAATGAGGTAACGATTCCATCAGATGGCAATTATCAAATTGTCTTATTAGGGAGAGGTTTGCCCCTTCATAACAAGTATCCCGTTTTCCAAATCTACCTCGATGGCATTTATCAAGGGCAGATCGAGATAGAAAGCAACCACTGGCAATTCCACAACCTTGAATTACCATTAAAGAAAGGTGATTACACCCTATCATTGGTTTTTGCTAATAATGATTTTGATTTTGAATTAGGCTATGGGCGTGAGGTATGGATTGATCATGTACGAATTTATCAAAAATAAATTGTTTAATAACGAGAATACCTGGTCAATAATTTTAATCAAACATGACAACTTAATACATACAAGGTCAATTTCATCTGGATTAATTTGTCTCTAATTAATAGAATACTGCCTTCCAATTGGTAGATTTTTTAAGTACCTTAATCAGATCAAATCATCGTGCTTATCAGTGTTTCCTCTATTGGATAAATTAATTGGTAACCCCCGCACAAGAAATGCCAATATCCATTCCCGGGCTAAGCTAGTATCTGACTCATAATAAACCACATAAATGGGTCGCTGCCCGCTTAATTGAATATCACTTTTTTCTACCCACCCTTTGGAGTACTTGCGTTTTTCATCAGTACCGTCTGGATCGGGTAGGGCAGGTTGATCTTATGTTCAATCGAGGCTGTGTTGATCGCTTTAAGCACATCCGAATGCACCTTTAGCAACCCGCCTTTTTTCTGGTCTACCCAGAAGAAAGCCGAAAGCGTCAGGACCGAATCATCCATGGCAACGGCCTGGATCATTGGGGCAGGGTCATCCACCACGCCATCCACCGACCGGATTGCTTCCAAAAAGATTGCCATGGCTCGATCAGCATCTTCCTCATACCCCAACCCGATCATCACTGTCCGACGGCGAAATTGGAGTGCGGACATATTAACGATCGGATTCTCAAAGACTGATTTATTGGGAATGATGACCATATCCCCATCCAGTGTTTCAATTTCCGTATCCCGAATATTGATTTGCCTGACAATTCCGCTATGGCTGGCGACCTCAATAAAATCGCCGAGGTTGAACGGCTGCCGGTAGAGCAAGATCAACCCCGAGATAAAGTTTTGGGCAATATTCTGCAGGGCAAACCCAATCGTAAACCCGGCAATCCCCAGGCCTGCTATAAAACCCGTCACGTTAAAATCAACCTGTTCCAGTGCGACCACTGTTCCAATCAACAGAACGGTCCATTGGCTGATCCGAAAGATCAGCTGTAAAACCTCAGGTTTATCAATCCGCCTGGCGACCAACCGGCGAACCGCCCTGGCAATAAAACCAGAGCCAACCAACGTCAGGATGAAGATCACAACCCCTGCGATCAGTTTGGGCAAAAATAATAAAAAGGATGACAACCACTCCTGGAAAATTAATTGAAAATCCATCTCTCTCCCTTCTTTTATTACGCTCAGGCAAACAGGTCGTGTTTGGCTTTAAGGTTTTCTGCCGGTTCAGGATAAGCCTGCATGAAGGTGTCATGATGCCCACCAAACAACCGGGTAATGAACCCCCGAAAACCTTTGTTCATATCAGCCCCACCCTGGCTGGCATGGCACAGCGATGCCTGCTCTTTTATCTCTTTGACCGGTTTGTAGTTCACCTTCACATGAGTTGGAAAGTCCACTTCAACCAATGCTGTCAAGTCAATATCTTTATTACGTCCGAATTGATGCGGATCCTGCCCAATCAACCGCATCACCCACACGACGATCTTTAAGAAATTATGATTGATGGTATGAAAAAAGAAGCGTTCAAGTTTAAAAACCCCCAAACCTTCCGGGTCCTGAAATAATTCATCCTCAGCAAGTTTTACTGCTTCGATCGTTGCCTGGTGGATGGCGATGTGGTCAGGATGGCGGTACCCCCCGATGGGGTCAAAAGTCAGCACAACATCGGGTTTGATCTGCCGGATCTTATGGGCAATCTCTCTGGCAACCTTATCGATCGGCTGGGCTGCCAGGGCTTTGGGGTGATGATTGGCCTCTAAGCCGGACATGCCAGAATCACGGTAGTTTAAAAAATGAATCTGGTCAATCCCCAGCAAATCGGCAGCACAGCGTAATTCCTGGGTCCGCAAACAGCTTGCGCTTTTGATCTTATCTTTATACTCGGGGTCAATATCACCCAGCTCACCACGCGTCGCGCAAATCAAGTGGACAACCACACCTTTTCGGGCATATAATGCCAGGGTGCCCCCCATTCCGAATGTTTCATCATCCGGATGCGCCAAAACGCTTAATAATCGCTTGCCTTGATACTCAGGAATTTTTGCCATCGTTTTTTACCTTATCCAATTATAAGAACAGAATATGTTACTACTCAGCTTATGGAGAAATAGGGGGTGTTGTGTGGCGGCGGAACCGCCACACAACACCCCCGACTTTTCAGTTGTAAGGCAACCTGAGCAGTTACCAGAATATTTCATTAATTACAAACAGACTTAATCATACCTTTAAAGTATTTCGTTTTCTGCGTTAAAAAAGTGAATGTCTTTCGTGTTTATTTCACTCGACGATGAAGTGCCCGGCTGGTCCTCCTGTATCTAATAGCTCAGCAATCTCAGCCCAGGGAATCACCACCAGCTGCGGCCCGGCTGCACCTGGCCCAACCTGGTAGGCATCGAAATTGATGCGCAGTCCCTCGGGTACTACGTTCCAGTTGGTGTGAGTTTCCATCACCTCTGCTGCTGATCCGGGTTGGTAACCAAAATCCCTTGCCATCAAAGCCGTTTCAATTGTCGTCAGGACTGCTTCGGGGTAAGCAATCCCAGATATAAACAAGTCTTGAGGCACCAGAAAGGTCTGGCTGCTCAGGTCGTAATTATAAGAAAAGGACTCTATTGCCGGATGGGCTGCAACTGCCAGGTAGGTTGTCACGGGCAGGTAGGCGCTGATCAAATCATGCTCTGCATAGGTCATTTCATAAGTGATTTCCAAAAAGCTGGTTGCCGGCACTGAATCATCCGTTCGCTGTTCTTCGCGCTCTTCAACTGACTGAATGAAAACTTCCTGAATAACCTCTGCCAGGTATGCCATCTCATGATTGAATGGGTCTACACTTTCGGAATCCCCTTCAAGTATTGGATAAATAATGTCGATGGTATAGGCAGGAACATCAGATTCGATCAAGATATGCTCCTCACGCCATGAAATGGAGGTATCCATAGCTTCAGTGGCCGGGTCATCGTCGTCTGCTGGTTCTGGATCCGGCAAAACCGAAATGTCTTCTTCTCCATCAGATGGAACCAAACCAACGGCCTGGGAAATCCCCTGAATCACCTGTTCCAAAATATCCTGACCGATACCTTCTGCCAAATCTTCTGGCGAACAGGCAGTCAGTAATAGTCCAATAATCAATATAAAAAGCGTAATTTTTGTTACTCGCATTGATTACCTCTTTGAATAATTAGTTTATAGTCTTATTGATCAACTTAGTTAAAAGAATTGCCTGGTATGGGGGGGACATACCAGGCAATTTTCAGGGAGGAAACCACCAATCGTCTTCTAGAACAAATCATGTCCCTCAGATTTCCTGGTGGAAGACACACCAAATACCAATAAAAGTTTTTGTGTCTTGTATACCAGTTTACTGTATCCCTGATTTGTTTACATTAATTTAATATTAGAGTTTACTAATTTTATCCAATTTATAATATTTTCAATTGCCGCTTTCGGGCGGTTTTCTATTCTCAAACAGCTGCTGCCAATAGGTGATTTCATCTTCTGTGAGGGGCTGCTCAGGCTGCTCAAATTCTGGTGACTGTTCGCTGAGTTCCCGCCAATCAGCAGCAAATGCTGCCGCGCTGACCACGTCCGCATGAACTGCCCGGGATGCCTGCTGGACCTGCCTATCTGAACTGACAATAAGGCAGTTTTTAGCACGCCTGCCTAACTGCTTCAACCGGTCTATAATAGCATCATCTGCTGTCCGGCCAGTACGCACAAAAACCGCCTTGACCATCCCGGTGCTGTATGCACGCGCCTGCCCTGCTGGCGCTTTGTCAAAATAAATTTCAGCCGTCCTTCTGCGCAGCCGGCAGTATGACTGCACCATCTGAATTAACTGCATTTCATCATCCGGGTCTGAAAGGTTGACCCCCGGCATATGAGGGATCAGGTTATGGCCGTCTATAATCATCAACATGACTTGATTCTAACGCATAAGGCAAGTACTTAATCTTGGTAGGGGAACTTAATCTGCTGTATTTATCCTAATCCTTCATCATTTGTTAAAAGTTTGGGTTAGAATCAGACAAAATGACCATGACCGCCCAGGAGCATCGATCTATGGCAAAAACACAATCAATCCGATGGGTACCGCCTGAAGGATTTATCGAAACCCCTTCGCAGGTTCAAGGCGTGAGTGTTTACGCTCCGCAAGCAAAGGCGATCGAGCAGGATCAAACCAAACGGTACGACTGCCCAAATTGCGGTGCAACCATTACCTATGACATCAGCGCAGGGAGTGTTGCTTGCGAACACTGCGGTTATATTGCACCAATACAGGCTGCTGTTTTAGGCAAGACAGCTGAAAATTTTGAGTTCACCCTGGAAACCCTCTCTCAAGCCGCACGCGGTTGGGGCACAACACGCAAGGTGCTGCATTGTGATGCCTGCGGGGGTGACCTCTCAATTGCTGAAGGCACGATCAGCACAAGCTGCTCCTTTTGCGCGTCCAACAAAGTCAATGTCGTCTCTGCCCCGGATGAGAGACTGCGCCCCAGGTTTTTGATCCCTTTTAAGATCGCACCAGAGAAAACACACCAGCTTGCCTCGGTGTGGTTGGGCAAAGGATGGTATCACCCGGATCAACTGGCTGAAAACACTGTGCTGCGCAAATTTGTCGGCATCTACCTGCCCTTCTGGACCTTTGATACCAAAGTGCTGGCTCACTGGCGGGCACAGGTGGGATACGAGCGCACAGAGCGACACTACAACGCCCATGAAAAACGCTGGGAAACCCGCACTCACATTGATTGGCGTTGGGAAAACGGCCGTGTGAACCTTCCCATTAAAAATTTTCTTGTGTCGGGCAGCGCTGACCAGCATATCAGCCACACCATCCTAGAACGCCTGTATCCCTTCCAAATGAACGACCTTGCTGCCTATGAGCCAGATTTTCTCGCCGGGTGGCAGGCGCAGGCTTATGAAACGCCCCTCACAGAAGCATGGGAGACGGGAAAAGCAGCTATCCGTGAAAAAGCCAGGCATGCCTGTCACCAAAATATCCCCACAAATCATGTGCGTAATTTCAGTATGAGTGCAGACTTCACTGAAGAAGCCTGGCGGTACATTCTTTTGCCTGTCTACCTGGCATCTTATCAGTATGAAGACCAGGTCTACCAGGTGATGGTCAATGGGCAAACCGGGCTGGTTGCCGGCCAGAAACCTGTCGCCTGGTGGAAAGTTTGGCTGGCAATCGCTGCCATCCTGACCCCCGGCACATTACTGGGTTTGATCGGGATCCCCTTATTGCTGGTTGGTGGTATCGGGATGTTTGCCATCGTACTGGGTATCATCCTCTTCATCATTGGTTTGGTGTTCAGTTTTATCCTGTTCAATAAAGCAAGACAGTCGGAGGCAAAATAATGACAGAAACACTGCCCCCTGCCGAATTGATTGAAGAAAACGAACATCCATGGCATTCAGATCGGCAGCCAGCTGGCTGCCCACATTGCCAGCGAATCTTTTTAGTACCTGACAACAGAATTGGGTCAACCTGTCCCCTCTGCCGACGCGGTAATCTTACAACACAACCCATCCTATCAAGGCCAGGGGTCCCAGAAAAACTGCTGCCCTTTAAGATTAACCGGCAGCAATTAATTGGGATTTATGAGAAATTCGTTTTGGGTATGTGGATCAAGCCAGAAGACTTCAAAACAGAACTTCTGTTAAACCGAACCATCCCTGTTTTCTGGCCGCTCTGGTTGGTCGACAGTGACGTCAGCGGCCGCTGGCAAATGGAAGCAGGTTTTGATTACCAGGTTGAAAGCGCTAAAGAAACCTATGTCAGCGGGCAGTGGCAGTCTCAAAAGGAAGTTGAAACCCGCATCCGTTGGGAACCACGCTTAGGCCAGGTAAACACCCATATCGAAAATGTCTCCGTCCCTGCCCTTGATGGACACAAAAAACGGCAGGCTTTGACAGGGAATTACGCGCTTAGCCAAGCGAGTGATTTTGAACCCCAGCTTCTTGGCAGCGCAGTCCTTGAAATGCCAGACCTGCCGCCTGAACAGGCATGGCCGCAGGCTAAGCCGCTGGTGGATCAGGCTATTGGGAACATCTGTGTCGATGCATCTCAGGCACAGCATCAGCGTAATTTCACCCTGGAAGCCATATATGAGCATCTCCATTGGACTGAGTTCTTCCTGCCGATGTATACAACTTTCTATACCGATGATAACGGCGACCCACAAATTTTATTTGTCAACGGAGAATCCGGCCGAATTTCAGGGCTGCGGCTCGCCTCCCAGAAAAAGGGATTCCAAATTGCCGGAATAATGGCTGTGATTGCGGGTGTGTTCTTGCTGCTGGCTTTACTGGGATTTCTTCTGACGATGATTCTGCCGCTGGCTAGTATCGTGGCTGCCCTGGCTGGTTTGCTGGGTATCGCACTTGGAATCGCCGCGATTGTCCCAGCTGTTTGGCCCAGCCAGTGGAACCGCAAGCAGCGCTGATACAGGATGGTGTAGTGAAGGAACAAATCAGACATGACGCAAAAACCAAACAAAATCCCCGAAGTCATTTATAGCCTTACCTTCATCCTATATTTATTGGGCAGTTCCCTGACATTGATCGAACAGGGGGCTGAACTCTCACTGTGGATCATGTCCTTTGCTGTTGTCACAGCTGCCAGTATAACTTTACTCCCCTTGGTTGGCGTTCGATGGCTTCAGCTTGACCGCAAAGGAAGCCGGTTCGGACAATGGTCTGCATGGGTAATACAGGCTTTTTCATTAGCCAGCTTTAGCTATGCCATGATAAACCGCCTTCAACGAAATATAGCCGGTTTTCAAAGCTGGATCATGGTCACAACATTGTTGTGGGCCATATGGATGCTTGTATTTGTCTACAGCCGACATGCATTTCATAAATAATTTTCAACTGGCAGAAATTGTTTTGAATTATTCGAACCAACCACATGAGGAAAACTATGAAAAATGTCTTTGAGTCGACCCATCCGCTGGTCAAACATAAGTTAGCCCGCTTGCGCGATAAGCATACCGAACCTAAGAAATTTCGTGAATTAGTGCGTGAACTTGGCGCATTGCTGACCTATGAAGCCACCACTGACCTGGCAACAGATGCTGTCACAATTGAAACCCCGCTGGCATCAACAAGTGGGGAGAATCTGCGAGAGAAAATTGGGTTGATACCAATCCTGAGAGCAGGCCTTGGGATGGTTGAAGGCGTATGGGAACTGATGCCTTCTGCTGAAGTCTGGCATATCGGGCTGTACCGGGACGAGCGCACCCTCAAACCTGTGGCATACTATAACCGCCTGCCAGTTGCACCAACGGTTTCCGTCTGCCTGATCCTCGACCCGATGCTGGCAACGGGGGGGTCGGCTGTTGCCACGGTAGATATTTTGAAAAAATGGGGCGTGGCCAAAATCAAGTTTGTCGGCCTGATCGCCGCACCAGAGGGGATCAAACGTCTGCATGATGCCCACCCGGATGTGCCCATCCATTTAGCTGCGGTAGATGAGAGACTGAATGAACACGGCTTCATCTTGCCAGGTTTAGGGGATGCAGGTGATCGCCAGTTTGGCACATGATTAGAATTAAAACAAATCAGATCCCCATTTTTGACACGTTAACTCATTAGTGAAAATCATCATAAAATCCCGGGATTTTCAAAAATCCTGGGGTTTTTATTTAATTCCGATTAAATTCGATGCCTAAGCTTTAGATTCTTCCATCACAATCGCGACCATCGATGCAGCTTTGATGATGGCAGCAAAAGAGTCTGCTTTCAAGCTTGCGCCGCCAACCAGGCCGCCGTCAATATCTGACATCGAGAAAAGATCAGCTGCATTATCCGGCTTGATCGATCCGCCGTACTGAATGCGCATGGTCTGGGCACGTGCCTCACCAAATTGCTGGGTCAACACCGGCCGGATCACGTCCTTGTGCACAGTATTGGCATCCTCAGGGGTGGCTGCCCTGCCCGTTCCGATAGCCCAGATAGGCTCATAGGCAATTGTGATGGCTTCAGCCTGTGCTGCCGTGATGCCTGCCAGCCCATCAGTCAGCTGCCGAGTCACAACACTTTCCGTCTGGCCGGCTTCATTTTCTTCCAGCGTTTCACCCACGCACACGATCACCTGCAAGCCAGCAGCCAGGGCTGCCTTCAACCGCATGTTGACCATCTGGTCGGTCTCGCCGAAGAACTGGCGCCGTTCGGAATGCCCCACGATCACATAATCACACAGCTCTTTGACCATCGTAGGTGCAACTTCGCCGGTATAAGCGCCAGAAGCCTCCCAATAAAGATTTTGAGCACCGACTTTAATCCCCGTTGGTTGACACAATTCAGCTACTGCTGGAACTGCCAGATAAGATGGGCATACAGCCATATCCACATTTTCAACCCCTCGGACTGCCGGAATAAATGCCTGCATAAACGCCCTGGCATCAGCAATGGTATGGTTCATCTTCCAGTTACCTGCCACAAAAAATCTTCGCATTCTCATCTCACTTTCATCATGTTTGACTGAAAAGCCTCCATAATTTTACCAGCAAAAAAATAACCTTTGTCCAAAATTTACTTTTTTCTATAGTTTTTTTAAGTTGAAATTTTTTTATCCACAGCATAACCCAGTTTTAATCTGGATTTCTATCGAATGATCAAAGGCAAATAAACATAAAAACCACTTTCGACTTCATCAGCACCTATATCAAATGCTAAACCTCGAGGACGCTTTTCTCCATCGATATCATCATTTAGTGAAACAACTGCACCTGCATCAACAGCAGGAGATTCTGGCTCAATATGGTAATTATTCATGTCTGGATCAACAAATAACACATCCTGAACCTCAATTGGGTTCGATAATTTATTGTGATTTGCCCCATTCATCGAAAATAAATTATTCGTTCCACTAAGATTGCCAGAACTGTTAATACTGGATGTGCAATTCGCAAAAATATTATTGGTTATATACAGTGTTGTCGCAGTTTGGGCATCTATACCATAACCAGCTTCCACAAATGTATTATTGATAATATGATGAGTAACACCATTACTGGCTGAAATCCATAAAGCTCTTTCAGGAGTTTCTAAATTGCGAACATGAGCGATGATATTATTACTTACTTCGATAATTCGGTCTAAAGCCAAATTATTGTAATCAATTGAAATTGCAGAATATCCCTCTGAATTAAAAATTTGATTTTTTTGAATAATAATCCCCGTCCTCAATGAACTAATAGCTGCGCCATAAGATGCTTTGTTGTCAATAAAAGTATTCCCAATAATTCTGACGTCGGGATAGTTAGCCGGGTCAACAAAAATTGCTCCACCACTGTTTACAGCAATATTAGATTCAAAAATATTATTGACAATAATTAGAGAATCAGGCGATTCCGAAAAAAGCGCACCTCCCCCAGATTCTGAATGATTATCCGTGAACACACAATTTTCAATAGAAACCTGCCCATTTTTAATCATCACTCCCCCACCGAAAATCCAATCATAACCACGTTCAAATGTTATTCCATTCAACTTCACAGGCGCACTAGTATCCTCATCAATCTTCAATAATTGCCGCTCATTGTTTCCATCAAATATTGTATTAAATAAATTAGGATCCACATTGACTGCACCAGTTCCAACGCCGTCCCACCCGCCTATCAGACTGACACCTTTGGTAATTGTGTACCCGCCTGGATACGAGCCGACAGCAAAATAGATCACATCTCCGAGGGTGTTGAATAATTCTAAAGAACAAGAATGTTGAACTAAACCAGCCAAAAAT
>CAZCBW010000052.1:0-20049 GCA_964497065.1 uncultured Candidatus Brevefilum sp.
TGGCGGCTTTGCCGCCACACCACACCCCCTATTTTTTCATAAGCTAAGTAGTTACCATATTTAGATTATAACGATAATATCTATCAAGTCCTATCATCTTTATTTAATTTCTCAATAAGCTGAGTGGTTACGATTTTTCAATCTTGTAGTATCATCATATTTGACCCTTGAAATTTTCTCAGAATTTGATAGAAACCAAAAAAGAAAGCACATGAGAAGATGAAAATATTCGATATAACGCTCCCCATTACGAATGACCTTCCAGTGTGGCCTGGTGATACGCCTATTGACATCCAACAAACTTCTCGTATCGGAGATGGCGACAATACCAATGTTTCAAAAATACAATTCAGTGTTCACAGCGGCACTCACATTGACGCACCTTTTCACTTCATCGAGTCTGGTATTTCTATAGATAAAATTCCCGTTTCTAAACTAATTGGCAAAGTATATGTCATTGAAATAGATAATTCCATCAATCTGATAACAGCTGAAGTATTAAAAGCACATCCTACCAGACAAAAATGGGAAATTACCAAAAAGATTTTATTTAAGACCCGAAATTCTTCAAATTGGAAATTATCAACAAATGAATTTCAAAGGGATTATGTTGGCATTGACACATCTGCCGCAGAATATTTAACCGATTTTAATTTTGACCTGATTGGCATTGATTATCTCTCAATTGCAGCTTTTGATGACACGATAAAGCCACATCAAATTCTTTTAGGTGAAGAATGTGTATTACTTGAAGGGGTAAACCTGGAGAACATAAAACAGGGATTTTATGAAATTTATTGTTTACCAATGCTTATTCACGGCAGTGATGGCGCACCAGCGCGGGCAATATTGATTCAGCTGTAAATTCTTTCACTGCTGCCGTTTACTTGCTTAATTTGTTCTAGCAACTTCTCTGCCCTTACTGCACCATGATTTACAAACTTTGTTGTTCCATTCGTGTCAATAATATAGGTTGTTGGGACAGACATCACATTCCACTCTTTTGCCAATTTCACTTTTTGTGAAGCATTAATTTCAATAACGTCTAAACCATTTTGTAAAGTTTGTTTAACTTTTTGGATGGCTGGTCGTTGAATGGTTTTACAAGGGGCACAATCAGGTGTTGTAAAATACAAAATTATAGGCACGCCACGTAGTGGTTGCGGTAAACTCGCGCTGCTGTGCTTGGTTCTTGCTAACACGATTTGATTTGCTCCCAAATATAATAGCAAACCAATACAAATAATTCCAACAGCCAGCAGAAAACGATAGATCACATCAACCATGTCTTTATCGCTCCGGTTTTCTACCTGGAATAGTTCCTTCAGGCGGCGTTTTTGAAAAACCAGAGATTTTAAACCTGCCCAGCCAATAATAAATTGCACAACCCACACAAAAACCACCAAATGCATTGAGTGCAGCAAGTGCAACAACAAACCAAATCAAGATCCATCCTGGAATAATCACCTGTCCCAACAAAAGGACAGCCCCTAATCCAGTGAATACCCCACCGAGTAATTGTGCAAATTGATGCGGCTCAGCGTGATCGTTCAGTATGTCTGGCTTAATCACATTTGTTGGTAATAGAAATAATTTATAAACAAAATCAAATCCTGGTTTACGCCTTAATACCCCGGTCAACATAACCAAGGCTACAAAAGCAGCCAACCAGGGTTGAACGAAAATAAATGCTGTTATATTCAATAAGATGATGATGATCTGATTTGTTCTTAAGGCATTATGGTCAACTTTCTGCAAAGTTTGTTCTGTCATATGAAAACTCCAATAATTTTAATTTACTAGTCTAAGTTATTGCTCACGCTGCATTGCAACTGAAAGGTCGGGGTTGTTGGGTGGCGGCTCCGCCGCCACCCAACAACCTCTTTTTCTTCATAAGCTGAGCAGTTACTAATCTTAGTACATATATGTCTGAAAGTATATAAGATATTTATGATGTTATTTATATATAACCTTAAACAACTAGATCGTCTGGAACAAAACCTATCTTTTTCCCGTCTAATGATTAAAGCAAATAATTTAAAAGGAGAAAGGATGTATGAAGAAGATAATTTTATCAAGCGTATTATTGGTTGTGTTGATAATATCTGCCTGTGCAGGAACTTCTGATTCAATCACCGAAGATATGCAAACCGAACAACCAGGAGAGACGGAAATGGGAGAAGTCTCATTTATCAAAAGTGAACTGGCACGGGAAACAGAGCCACCTATCAGCAAGGAACAGATTCAGATTTTGGCACAGGATAATTCAGAATTTGCCTTTGCTTTTTATAATAATCTGATAACAGAACACGAAAATATCATATTTTCACCATTCAGTCTGTCTATTGCACTGAGCATGACTATGGCTGGGTCAGAAACTTCCACAGAGGATGAGATGCTTTCAGTTCTACAAATGACCTTGCCGGAATATGAAATCCATCAAGCATTCAATGGACTGACCTTAGCGATAGAGAACGCCCAATCTGACAGCCCTGATATTACAGATGGCAGTGAATTCCAGTTGAATATTGCCAACTCAATCTGGGGTCAGATAAATTTCGATTTTAAATCGGACTTCATTGACAATCTGTCCAGGAATTATGGTGCGGGCATCTATGGAGTTGACTTCATTTCTGAACCTGAATCAGCCCGACAGGCAATCAATGAATGGATTGCAGACGAAACAGAAGAGAAAATCATGAATCTTCTGCCTGAAGGTTCAATTCATGAATTAACCAGGTTGGTTTTGGCTAATGCAATCTATTTTAACGGGTCATGGATGCATCCGTTTGAGGTATCAGCAACTTCAGAAGCAGTTTTCACAACTTTGGATGATGATGAGGTCATGGTTGATATGATGAAGTTGAATGGTGAACGCCTTCAATATCTTCGTGGAGAAAATTTCCAGGCGGTCAACTTGCCATATTTGAGCACTGAATTTGGCATGACAATCGTCGTGCCTGATCACGGAACTTTTACCAGTGTAGAGAACTCGCTAAATCTTGAACGATTGACCCAATTAGCTGGCAATATGTCATCGGAACGAGTTGACTTGCAATTGCCAAAATTTAATTTTGAAACCACCATCGACGCTAAAGAACCGCTTTCTATATTGGGCATGACGGCAGCTTTTGATCCAGACCTATCTGATTTTTCAGGAATGGCTGACATAGAGGACTTACACATCAGTGATGTACTCCACAAAGCCATCATCAATGTGGACGAACTGGGTACAGAAGCCGCCGCAGCAACTGCAGTAATTGTTGGTGTGACTTCAGCTCCAATTGGAGAACCAATTTCATTGATTGTGGATCGACCCTTTATGTTCTTCATCCGACACAACCCGACAGGCTCAATCTTATTTATGGGTCGAGTACTAAATCCGTAAATACAAGCAGAAGGACTGCAAGAAGTTGTTTCTGCGCAGTCCTTCTTTAATTAAGAACTAAGTATTTTTTAACCCAGTGGATTTGCGACCTTGAAATTAAATTTTGATATAACTTAAAAACTCGCCAAATTGCAACTGATGCCATACCGTGAGCTAGTACAGTGAATAACGGGGGTGTACCTCCTGTATAGTAAGTCCAGCACAACCTTGTGGTACCCCAAAGCTCAAGAAAATAACCCAATATAGACCCAGATAACAAAATAACCAATGAAAATCGATTGTTTTCCTCTGTGATGATCAAAAATCCGCACAATATCACAGCTAAAATCGTCAAAGGATGAGCAGGCATCGGCCAAACAAACCCCAAGAATAAGATAAAGAAAAGACCATAAATCAAATAATACAGAAAGACTAAACTGTCATTCGAGAATTTTGATATTAATTTATTAAGGATCAAACTGATCCTCTTTACTGAAAGCGCAGCAATTGGCCAAGCAGGAATGATCCACATTGGCGGAACTTCAAAAGTATAGTACTGCCAAAGCCTAGAAGAAGTTCCCCAAAACTCAATAATGAACCCCCCTGCTAAACTGATAAGGATAAATGGTATATCCTGTTGTAGATCGGAATTAATCATGACCAGAACACTCATGACCAAAAAATTTCCAATTAATAACCAGTCAATTTGCTGCCAGACTGGAATTTGTGGGTTGAAGTAGCTGATGTATTCATCTAATAAAGGCCACCATATATATCCGATTAAAAAGAGAATCAAAAAAAAGCTGGAGAGTAAGACCAA
Organism: uncultured Candidatus Brevefilum sp.; assembly: GCA_964497065.1. Lineage (GTDB taxonomy): Bacteria > Chloroflexota > Anaerolineae > Anaerolineales > Anaerolineaceae > Brevifilum. Next base: position 4,188 of record CAZCBW010000052.1, read on the forward strand.
ACTGGACTTTGTAAAAGTAATTAAGGATCTATTCGACATAACCTGGTTCATTATATGCTTATTTAATGAATAATCTCGGGGATTGTTATCAGATGATAAGCTAACATTTCCATATCTTTTGCTTTGTGCGACCTGCCTAATTGCTTCGTAATATTTATAAGATGATTTTTGATAATCTTATTATCGTTGAAAAATTCAAAATGATCCCAATCACCATTTAAGATATCAGTTAAACCGATTTTTTTATATATTTCACTGACGATGCTGTAGCTCCATTGTTCTGATACTTTTATTTCATCAGCGATATCACGCCTGCCCAGGCTGTAAATAAAAGCCATGCGAGCTATATTAGCTTCATGCGGTGTTAGTCCAGTGATATTTCCGCGTCCATCAATCACTAAATTTTTCTTTTCCGAAGCAGAGTTCTCTAGGTTAAATAGCTTTTCAGTACTAGGTGTAAAAACTCTATAGCCTTCATGAACAAATACCACTGCCCAGTTCAACGAATAACCGATATCATTCTTGTTAATGTAGCCATTAAATTTCTTATATTTATCATATGTATTAATCGATTTTCCTGAAGTTTTTTTATTGGCAATAATTACTTTCGTGGTGGGTGTTTTTTTAAATAATTGTTGGAAATTCTCAGTAATTTCCATAAAGCCTTGAACCAGATCATTGTCCAAAATTAATACATCGATTTGTTGATCGGAATTTTCTAAGAAATTCAATAAACTTGCAGATGTTTGAAACTCCCCAATCAACCTGGTGCGCCAATCCCGAACGATCAGTAGTCCCATCCAATTAAGAGCAAAGGGATCATCATCAAGGATGGCAACAAAAATATCCTTATAAATGGTCATTGCCATTAACTGAATTCATATTAATATGTGACGTACAAAATGGACACCGAGCAGCTTTGAAAGGAATGGTTTTATAACAATAAGGACAATTTTTTTCTTTTGGCTCTTCATCTGGGGTTTCTTTTCCCTCAGCAACCAATTCTTTAATTCTCTCAACCCGCTTTTCCATTTTCTGGATGCCTTTTACAATTAAAAAAACACCAAACCCAATAATTATGAAATTAATCAGATCAGAAATGAACAGTCCATAATTAAAAGTGACAGCTCCTACCTCCTGTGCCATTTGCAGTGTCGCACCTGGTGGAAGTGCCTCTTCACCCTGTCTGAGGATGATGAATAAGTCCTGAAAATCAGTGTTGGTAAGAATGGCACCAAAGGGCGGCATAATCAAATTGTTGACTATTGAATTAACAACAGCAGTAAAGGCAGCGCCGATGATTATGCCTATAGCTAGATCAATAGCATTTCCCCGAGTGATGAAGTCCTGAAAGTCTTTTAACAATTTTTTCATTGTGTTACCTTGTTTTGGATAATTTCGCACCAATTAATTATGATTATAATATGTGTTGTACAAAAGTGATTATTTAAGCACCATATGAAGAGTTTCAATGATAATGAAGAGAGGTCTTTATGAAAAACGTCGCTGTGTTAACAAGCGGAGGTGATGCCCCAGGAATGAATGCAGCTATTCGAGCTGTCGTGAGGTGTGGTATTGACAAAGGGTGGGACATTTATGGCATCCGCAACGGTTATGCAGGATTAATTTCCGGGAATATTAACCGGTTGGGAACACGCGATGTTGGTGGTATTTTGCATAAAGGCGGTACCATCCTTGGCTCAGCAAGATGTGAGGAATTTTTTACTGAAGAAGGTCGGCGTAAAGGCATAAGAACACTTCGCCAGGTTGGCATTGATGCGTTGGTTATAATCGGAGGAAATGGATCCCAAACAGGCTCGTATCATCTACACAATCTTGGATATCCGGTCGTTGGTATTGCTTCAACGATCGACAACGATCTGTGCGGATCCGAAATGACAATAGGGGTTGATACAGCTTTGAATATCGCTCTTGAAGCCATTGACCGCCTTAAAGTTACAGCATCATCACATCAAAGGGCTTTTTTGATTGAAGTTATGGGTCGTAATTGTGGTTATATTGCATTAATGGCCGGGATAGCAGGTGGTGCAGAATATATACTCATCCCAGAAGTTGAAACAGACCCAGAAGATGTCGCAGAAAGCCTGCGGTTAGCCTATGAACATGGCAAGGCACATGCTATTATCGTCGTAGCAGAAGGTGCAAAATTTAATGCTGAATCATTGACGGGGTTCTTTGAACAACACAAAGACCGTTTGGGGTTCAATATCCGGGCAACAATCCTTGGACATGTTCAACGCGGCGGGCGTCCTGGCGCATATGATCGCATTTTAGCCAGTCGTTTTGGGCAAGGTGCCGTCGAAGCCATAAATCGTGAAGAATTTGGTGTGCTTGTGGGGTTAAATAAAGGTGAGGTCACTACAACACCACTTAAAGAAGTGATCTCAAATCAAAAATCCATTTCAATGGATATGGTTAATTTAGCCCATATATTAGATTAATTTTTAGTAACTGCTCAGGTTGCACTGCAACTGAAAGGTCGGGGGTGTTGTGTGGCGGCTCCGCCGCCACACAACACCCCCTATTTCTTCATAAGCTGAGTAGTAACAATTTTTATTATTGTCCTATCTTACGTAAAAAAGCTTCAATAAAAGGATCAAGATCACCATCCAGGACTGCCTGGGCATTTCCAATTTCAAAATCTGTCCTGTGATCCTTAACCATTTGATAAGGATGCAGTACATAAGAACGGATTTGTGACCCCCATTCGGCTTTAATATAATCGCCCCGCAGCTCAGAAATTTTATCTTCCTGTGCTTTTTGCTTAATCTCCAGCAAACGGGCTTTCAAAACGCGCAGTGCATTTTCTTTATTTTGCACCTGTGACCGTTCATTCTGACAGGTCACAACTAAACCAGTAGGAAGATGTGTTAATCTTACAGCGGTTGAATTCTTTTGCACACTCTGGCCGCCAGCCCCTGAAGACTTAAAAACATCCATTTTAATATCATCTGCTGGAATATGAATTTCATTCATGTCATCTATTTCAGGTAAAACCTCAATAAGTGCGAACGAAGTATGACGGCGATGGGCAGCATCATAGGGTGACAGACGCACCAAACGATGTACACCTTTTTCAGGGCGAAGATAACCATAAGCAAGATTGCCGCTGACTGCGATTGTCACGCTTTTTATGCCTGCTTCTTCCCCTTCCGTACGATCCAGAATATCTGTTTTATAGCCGCGACCTTCAGCCCATCTAAGATACATTCGTTCCAATATAGCTGCCCAATCCTGTGAATCTGTCCCGCCTGCACCTGCATGAATCGCCAATAAGGCATTACCACGATCATATTTACCTGATAACAGTGTGGTTAGCTCTAATCGATCTATGGCATTTTCGATTTTATTAATTTCGATTGCCAACTCACCCTGCATTGAATCATCAGCAATTTTGGCTAATTCAAGGGCATCTTCAGACCATTTTTTTAATTTTTCAAATGATTCGATTTCATCCCGCAAGCTTGAAAGCCGGATCATTGTTTGTTGAGCATGCTGCTGATCATCCCAGAGATCAGGATTCTGAGATTCTTTTTCCAGCCGAGCCAGCTCAGCTTTTTTTTCAGCTAAGTCAAAGATGCTCCTGTAAATTTAATAATTTTTCATAAGCATGGTTAAGCCGTTGTTCAAGATCTTCCGACATAATTTCTCCTTATGATGATGAAATAACACCATCGATAAAAGCATCCCGATTAAATACTTGCAGATCAAGAATACCTTCTCCCAAACCTGCAAACAATATCGGTAAACTTAACTGTTCTTTGATGGCAAAAGCCATACCTCCTTTTGCCGAAGAATCAACTTTAGCTAATATCACTCCATCAATTGCAACTGCCTCTTGAAATGCCTTTGCTTGTTGGAAGGCATTTTGGCCTGTTGTGGCGTCTAAAACAAGCCATGTGGCGTGTGGTGCTCCTGGCAGAGCTTTGCTGCTGACCCGGTGGACCTTTTTTATTTCTTCCATCAAATTATAGCGGGTATGAAGCCGGCCTGCAGTATCAATTATCACTACTGATTTTTTTCGAGCAATACCAGCATTGATTCCATCATAAGCTGCTGCACCAGGATCACCTCCTGGCTGACCTGAAATCATTGGAACGCTAACACGATCCGCCCAGACTTTTAATTGGTCAATTGCAGCAGAACGATAAGTGTCTGCCGCCACCAGTAAAACCGGTTTGTTTTGCGATGAAAAATAGTGGGCAAGTTTAGCTGCTGTTGTTGTTTTACCAGACCCATTCACACCAACCAGCATAATGACGAAAGGTGAAACATCAAAGTTTGGCAGGACAGGTTTTTCAAGGCGGTTGAATAATTCTGTCTTTAGCTCGGTGATGACTTGGTCAGCTTGGGTCAATCCTTCGATTTGCACTTTATCTCTCACTGCTGCAATGACAGACATTGTCGTTTCAAGCCCCAAATCTGCCTGGATCAACAAGGCTTCCAATTCATCCCATGTGTCATGATCAATTTCTGAAGTCCCTAAGAAATTGGAAATCCTGCCAAAGGCTACTTTTCGGGTCTTTTCTAATCCCGATCGCCATTTATTAATCATACTTTCACTCATAACGCATCGATTATAACATGCTGAATCGTAACTGCTCAACTGATGAGGAAATAGGTAGTGGGTTGCCTACACCACCCCACCGACCTTGTAGATGCAAAGCAGACTAAGCAGTTACGTGGAATCTTTTAAATAATTATGACTGATACTCAGCAGCGAGCTGACCACAACCTGCCTGTATCTCAATACCTCGACGCACGCGTACAGTACAGGGTATATTTCGAGACTCAAGGATTGCGCGAAATGATTCAACCTGGTCAGCACTAGTGGGGTTTTGATCATAGCCTTCAGTTGGATTCAAAGGAATTAGGTTGACATGGCATATCATCCCTCTGATCATTTCTGCCAACGCAATTGCATCCTCATTTGCGTCATTCAAACCTTGAATCAATGCATATTCAAAAGTCACTCTTCTGCTGGTTTGGTCAACATAATAACGACAGGCATCGACCAATTGCTTCACAGGATATTTTTTATTAATTGGGATTAATTTAGAGCGTAATTCATCGTTCACAGTATGTAAGCTGATAGCCAGGTTATATTGTGTTCCTTCATCAGCAAACTGCCTGATTTTTGGTATAAGCCCAACTGTGCTGATGGTAAAACGTCTTGCACCCAGGCCAAATCCCTCAGGATTATTTAACCGATTCAAAGAATCCATCACATTTTCATAATTCTGAAAAGGTTCACCCATCCCCATCATCACAACATTTGTGACAGATTGTTCGCGATCAGCCAAAAGGCGTGCATAATATAAGACCTGTTCGATGATTTCTCCACTGGTTAAGTTGCGTTTAAAGCCCATTTGGCCGGTTGCACAAAAAGAACAACCGATGCCACAACCAGATTGAGAAGAAATACACAGCGTATGCCGATCTTCATAGTGCATCAACACAGCTTCTATAAAATGCCTATCCCTTAACTTAAATAATGTTTTGATTGTCCTGCCATCTCGAGATTCAATCACCCTTACAGGTTCAAGTGCTTGAAAGGTAAAGATGTCATCTAAAGTTTCGCGTAATGGTTTTGGTAATGTGCTGATCTGATGGGAATTGGAAATTAAAGATTGGTAGATACCATGCCAAATTTGTTTTGCACGATAGGCAGGTTGTTGAATTTCTGCCAGTTTAATCTCTAATGCTTCCAACGATAAATCATAAATGAGTTGTTCTTGATTAGCCATTAAAATACCAAACCATAAAGATTATCAGTGATGATTGTCGGTGGGAACTCAAAGGCTTCTGCCTGTTCTCGGGTTGAAACACCGGATAATACAAGTGCAGTATGCACACCAGCTGAATGCCCACCCGCAATATCTGTTTCTAAACGATCCCCGATAGCCAAAGTTTCTCCTGGTTTTATTGCCAGCCTGTCTAAAGCCATTTGATATAAGTGCGGTTGTGGTTTACCCATGATGGTTGCTTTCTTTCCAGATGCAATTTCCAATGCTCCGACCACAGTACCTGACCCTGGGATAAAGCCTGATGGAGTTGGAAATGTGGCATCAGGATTGGTTCCGATAAATTCACAACCCGATTGAATCAATAAAGAAGCTTTTTTTAGCTTATTGTAATTCAAATCAAAATCCAATGAAGCGACAACAATCTCTATGCGGCCAACACCATCATCTACAACTGACAATCCATAGGATTCCAATGTATTCATCAAACTTTGTTGACCGACGACATAAACTTTTGTGCCTTTAGGGTAGTTTTTTTGCAGATAGATGCCCGTTGCCTGTGCAGAATTTATGACCTGCCAGCTTTCCAAATCTACCCCAAACGATGATAACTTTTGAATATATTCTTGAACAGTCTTTGTTGCATTATTTGTTGCCAGGATGGCCTTGAGACCTAATTCGTTGATCCTGTCAAATATTAATGGAAGATCGCCAATAGGTTGTGAGTCACGCCACAGAACACCATCCATATCAATGATCAGCCCTTTGATATTTTCAAGATAATTAGAGATCATTCATTACTCCATTTAAAAAATGCCGGAAAGCTCTTGCATTCCGGCACCAATAAAAACATTTGTCTAAATTATTTTTCAGGTGTTTCTAAAACTTTATCCACCAGTCCGTAATCAACAGCTTCTTGAGCGCTCATATAATAATCACGTTCAGTATCTTTGATAATCGTTTCTTCGTCTTGACCGGTAGCTTCAGCAAGTATTTTATTGAGGCGATCTTTAATCCTCAAAATTTCCTTGGCCTGGATTTCAATATCAGATGCCTGGCCCTGAGTACCACCAAGCGGCTGGTGCATGTGGATAGTAGCATGGGGCAGTGAATAGCGCTGCCCCTTAGAACCTGCTGCCAGCAAGACCGTACCAAAACTAGCAGCAACACCAACGGCAACAGTGCTGATCTTGTTGGGGATCATCCGCATCGTGTCATATATAGCCATACCGGCATATACCTGACCGCCTGGAGAATTGATATACATTTGAATGCCGCTTTCCGGATCTTCTCTGCTGAGATATAAAAGCTGTGCCACAACCAGATTTGCTACCTGGTCATTGATACCAGATCCCAAAAATACAATCCGGTTTTTTAATAATAATGAGTAGATATCATATGCACGTTCACCTCGACCTGATGATTCAACAACCATTGGGACGAGCGAACTAAATTCATTGTTAAACATTTTCACCTTCTTTTTTATTTGTAAGTTACAAATTATTTTTGAGTGGTTTCTGATGGAGTGTTTTCATCGACCTTCTCATCACTGACGTGATTTACTTTTTCTGTTGGATCCAATTCCAAGGATTGTTCACTTAGATTTTCGTTATTTATCGATTCAGGAATTTCATTCTCAAGACTGCTTCCACTCGGTTCAGGGTTTTCGTCATCTTCATATTCTGTAATTTTTTTATTTGGATCTTCAACCTCATCTTCAGGTTGCTCTTCAGGGATAGGCTGACCAGTGGCGATTAGTTTCAATCGAGTCTGCAACTGCGCATTCATCGTGCGGGATACACCTTCCATGCTTATTACTCGCGAAAACGCTTCATCACCCATTTGCTTTTTCATGTCTTCGGCATTACCCGAGTAATAAACCTCGGTCATGACATCATTAATTCTATCTTTCAACATAACCTGATCAATTTTGATTTGCTCTTTTTCTATCAGACTGTCAATGATCAATGACCGTTTTAATCTTTCTTTTGCAACTGGAATGACTTCCTCTTCGATAAAGGCTTCTTCCTCAAGATTTCGTAGTTTTAAGTAGGTTTCAAAATCTAATCGCTGGCGTTCCAGCCTGGATTTGATATCTTCAAGAACATGCTCTTTTTCATGCTCCATCATCTGTGGTGGATAATTAACTATTGCCTGTTCAATAATATCCTTGAGCAGCTCATCAAAGTATTCCTGATCGTATTGCATCTGATGCTGTTCCTGCAACTGCTCTTCAAGGTTCTTTCGGTAATCCTTAACCGATTCGAAGTTTCCCTGGGACTGAACAAAATCATCATCCAATTCTGGGAGTTCTAGCTCTTTGACTGACTGAACATCAACTGAAAAAACTGCGGTCTTCCCTCGATATTCTTCTTCTTCCGCATCATCAGGGTATGCATATTGAATTTCCTTGGTCTCACCAGCCTTTACTCCCAATAAAGCTCTTGAAAAACCAGGATATGGCCATTCTGAAGATGATTCCTCACCTTTCTCAGCTATCACCATCTGTTGAGGTGTTTTATCGGTAATCACAGAATCTTCGCCTTCTTCAGGATTTAGGAATTCTCCGCTTAAATTGAAATAAACTAAATTACCTTCTTCAGCAGGGTGATCTGCTGGAATTATCGTAGCCGAATTACGCCTTAAGTTGGTAATATATTCATCAACCTGATCTTCTTCAAATGGTTCAGGTTGATAATCCTTACGAATGTCCCTGTAGTTGGCTAAATCAACTTCTGGTTCGAGTGGAACTGAAAATTTGAACACAGGGGGATCATAACTCTCAATCGAATCCAGATTTCCCGGACCAGACGGTTCCACTTCAGCCTGTTCAATAATTTTTGGATAGTCATCTTCAAGCAAGATGTCAATTGCCTCTTGTAATATAGCAGATTCGCCATAATGGTTAACGATCACTTGATAAGGTGCTTTACCAGGTCTGAAACCAGGGATCTTGGTACTTTTGGCAATTTTCTTCGCACCACGCCGCTTGAATGCTTCAAATTCACCACTCTCATAAGTTACTGTCAGTACAGCTTGACGATCAGCCTGAAGTTCTTTTTCAATATTCAATGTACATTCCTTTAAAATAAAAAATTTTTATATTATGGGGAAGGAGAGGGTCGAACTCTCACGCGTTGCCGCACGTGATTCTAAGTCACGCCTGTCTGCCAATTCCAGCACTTCCCCTTGTAAAATGCACAGCAATTATACGCGAGAGAAATTTTATCGTCAATGATGATCATGCTATTAAATTATAAGAATTTCATCAACAGGTGAGTATAATATGTGGCGGAATAAGAAAGATATTTAGAAATGGAGATTTTGTGACCCGTATCATAAGAACATCAACGCCAGGGAAAGAAAGATCAACATTAAGCAGGGCAATTGTCGTAACGATACGAGAATTTATGCGCCAGGCAAAACCTGACAAAAATACGCAGGATATGATTGCTTTTATAATCCTAGCTTTGCAGGAAATCGCCAGCGGAATCGATAAATCGGTGGCAGCCTGGGAAAAGCGCGGGTACTGGGTTAAAGCAGACAAATATCGTATGGATTGGCAGTGGTCTGGGGAAATAGCTAAAAATTTAATCACCACATTCAACGACCAAAATTGGCCAAAGACCGCTGAACTTTTACTTCAAATCATGCATCATTTTGAAAATATTAAAGTGAGTGACAGACATCGAATGGGGAAACCTTGGGTCGGGGCATTTAATGAGTATCAGAAAAAATGATGGTAGGATTATTGAACAGCCTGGTGGTGCTATTTTATTGATAGCAACGCATTGGTTGATCGGTGATGAATTATAAAAATATGGTAACTGCTCAGGTTTCACTACAACTGAAAAGTAACAAAATATGCAGCTAAATTCAGCAAAAGGATTGTTTACCAATCATGCCGGATAATCGCATAAGATCACACCCCATCATTAATATCCCTTCCAGCAAACAAATTAAAATCAAATGGCTAAACCAACAGCTTATTGCTCAGCACAATGAGACGATTGCTTCTGCATTAATTGCCAACAACATCCATGTATTTGGATATCATCCCAGGAACAATGCACCACAAAGCATTTTTTGTGCCAATGGGCAATGCTCACAGTGTTTGGTGCTGGCAGATGGCCGTCCTGTAAAGGCTTGCATGACAAAAATTAAACCTGGTATGTCCATTTTGCCTATAGATGGCGTACCGGCTTTAAAAACAAGTTCAATTAATCCCTATGACTCAAATTCACTCGATAAACCTCAAATATTTGATGTCCCTGTCCTGATCATAGGTGGCGGCCCAGCAGGTCTTTCAGCTGGAATCGAGTTAGGAAAGCTTGGCATAAAAACATTGCTAGTCGATGACAAATCACACCTGGGTGGAAAATTAATTTTACAGACACATCGTTTTTTTGGTTCTAGAAAAGCTGTTTATGCAGGAACCAGAGGAACTGACATTGCTAAACAATTAACTACTGACCTGGCATATTATGAATCTGTGACCACGTTGCTTGACACAATAGCGGTAGGGATATTCGAAGATCAATCCATTGGACTTTGGTCTGTTGAATCTGAAACCTATAAACTCGTGCAACCTCAAGCGCTGCTTATTGCTGCCGGTGCCCGAGAATTAAGTCTGCCTTTCAAGGGAAACACACTTCCCGGAATATATGGTGCGGGTGCTTTTCAAACTTTAGTCAATCATGATCTTGTCAGGCCAGCCAATCAACTCTTTATTTTGGGCGGAGGTAATGTCGGCTTGATAGCTGGTTATCATGCCATCCAGGCAGGAATAAAGGTAATTGGCTTGGCTGAAGCGCAATCGCATTGTGGTGGCTATAAAGTCCATGAGGATAAATTGGCTCGGTTGAACGTCCCGATTTACACATCACATACCATTCTTGAGGCACATGGGAATGAACATGTTGAAAGTATTTTGATTTCCAAGGTGGACGAAGATTTCATTCCTGTTGCAGGTACTGAGAAACGATTATCCTGTGATTGCGTTCTGATAGCAATCGGCCTCGACCCGGTTGATGAATTTGTAGAACCAGCCAGAGAAGTAGGCCTAAAGGTGTTTGTTGCAGGTGATGCACACCAAATTGCAGAGGCCTCAGCAGCCATTTACTCAGGAAAAATCAAAGGGTATGAGATTGCAAAATACCTTGGACATGCTGTCTCACCGGTACCTGATGAATGGTTCAGGTTTGAAGCAGTCCTGAAGTCAAAGCCAGGAAAAGTTTTGTCTTTTGAATATCAGGAACATAATACTGACGTATTTCCCGTCATGCACTGCCGACAGGAAATCCCCTGTGACCCTTGTGCAGATGTTTGTCCTAAAGGCCTAATCCAGTTCAATCCTGAAAATATCAGGGAAGTACCCACCTATCATGATGAACTAAATTCATGCATTGCATGTGAAAAGTGTGTAGCTATTTGTCCAGGTTTGGCAATTACATTGGTTAACCTCAACAATGACACCCACACTTCCATCGTTTCAATTGCTGTTGAGTTGATCAATGCGAAACTTAAGGTGGGAGAATCTGTTCCGACAACAGATATTGATGGTAAATACCTTGGCAGCTTTCCAGTCGTTTCACTTAAATCACAGCCTTCTTTATCACATACAAAAATAGTTCGCATCCAAACCCCAAGAGGTATCGCACCGAAAATTGCCGGGATTCAACCACATTTTGGCTGGTCTCTGCCAGAGACATATCCCTCTCAGTACCAGGGAACCGACAAAGAGGAAACGATCATTTGTCGTTGTGAACAGGTGAATGACGAAGAAATACGAACATTAATAAGAGCAGGTATCAGTGATATCAACCAAATTAAAGCAGTTTCAAAAGCCACAATGGGCGCCTGTGGTGGTAAAACTTGCATGGCATTAATTAAAAATATATTCTCTGAAGAAAGCATTGATCCCCGAGAAATTACTGACCCTCCCTATCGACCCTTATTTGTTGAAGTTCCACTTAAAACAATTGCAAAACCACGGGTTGAGGAAGAACGGTAAATGGCATCTACACGAAACACCTATGATGTTATCATAGTTGGCGCAGGCTCCATAGGTTTACCTACTGCTTATTATCTGGCGGATGCAGGCTTGAAAGTGGTGGTTATTGATCAATATCCAAGTGCGGGTCAGGCATCCAATAAACATGCCATTGGTGGTATCCGGGCCACACATTCCGACCCAGCTAAAATTCTCTTAGGTACTCGTAGTTTGAATGCGTTTGCTTCTTGGTCAGAAAAGACAGGTGATGATATTGAATGGCATCAAGGCGGTTATACCTTTTTAGCTTATCAGAATGACGATGCAATATTTTTACAAAATCTCGTGCAATATCAAAAAAATAATGGTTTAAATATTAATTGGCTTGACAAAGGACAATTATTAGACATAATACCCACCCTAAACCAAAACTATCTTCTTGGAGGGACTTATTCTCCTGGAGATGGGAGTGCATCACCCCTTTTATGTGCATTTTCATTTGCTAAACAGGCCACATTGGCCGGCGCACAATTTCGGTTTAGCGAGACAGTTCTAGAATTAATAAAACAAAGCAACCGCATCAAGGGTGTGATAACCGACCGGGGAAGATACTATGGACAGTGGGTTGTGGAAGCGTCGGGAGGATGGGCGAAGCATTTATCCAAGAAATTTGGTATTGTTCTCCCTGTTGAACCCGATTCACACGAAGCAGCCATCACAGAGCCTATGCAGCGTCTTTTTCAGCCTATGGTCGTAGATATGCGATCTAGACCAGGATCAGCTAATTTTTATTTTTACCAACATCCAACCGGGAAAATAATTTTTTGCTTAACACCTGATCCACCGATTATTGGCTCGCACACAATCGCTTCGAGTGAGTTTCTGCCTTTAGCTTCAAGACGACTATTAGAGATCATGCCAATTCTAAAAGATCTTCGTGTTCGCCGTGTATGGCGCGGAACATATCCGATGACACCTGATGGCTCACCAATTATTGGCAGCATTAATGGTTTGCAGGGATATTTACTTGCAGTTGGAATGTGTGGTCAGGGATTCATGTTCGGCCCAGGTGTTGGCAAATTAATAAATAATATCATTATGGATCAGACCAGACAGGAAGATAAAATCATTTTCGATCGATTGAGTTTTCACCGTGATTATAAAAATATGGAACAATTAAAATAATGATCAAAGCTATTGTGTTGGACATCGGCGGCGTACTGATTAGAACAGAAGATAGAAGCAGTCGGCGTAAATTGGAAAATGAATTTCATCTGCAAGAGGGCTACCTTGATGAGCTTATTTTTAATTCTCAACCAGCGATAGAATCAACAATTGGAAAATCAAACAGCGAAAAGATTTGGTTAGAGGCAGCTAAAAGATTAAATCTTCCACTTTCGAAGATTCCGGAATTCAAACAGGCTTTTTGGGCGGGTGATAAATTGGATCATGAATTACTGGAATATATTCAATCCTTGCGGGATAATTTTAAAACGGCTTTTCTGACCAATGCCTGGGTCAACGCCCGACAAGCACTCATGGCTCAATATGGTCTCCAACAAGAGAAATCTGTTGATCACATTATTATTTCTTCTGAAGTCGGTACTGCAAAACCTGATCCTGAAATTTACAAATTTTTAGCAAATGCAATTGAATGCGCTTTTCAAGAAATCTTATTTGTAGACGATTTTATCGAGAATATTGAGGCGGCTGAATCGTTAGGGTTTAAAACAATACATTATCGACCTGGAATAAACTTATTGAATAAGATAGACTCAATTTTAGACCATAATTAGCCACGCGATGAAAGAAATTACGCGATGCCCTTAGAACAATTCTTAGAAAAATTACCAAAAAATTACCCTGTTCTCGAAAGAGACCAGATCATTAAAGCTTATAGACTGGCCAAAGAGGCACATCAAGGGCAGGTTTTAGCCAGTGCACAGCCCTATTTCTCCCATTGTGAAGCTGTCGCCACAATTCTTGCAGAATTAACGGTTCCACCTGAGTTGATCATAGCCGGTTTACTTCACGATGTTGTTGAGGATACAGACATTACGATCGACCAAATACGAAAAGAATTTAATGATGAGATTGTTGGCCTTGTTGATGGAGTCACAAAATTAACCCACCTGCCCAATTTGCTCAGAGGCGATCAACTTGACAATGCCCTATCCAAAGTAAAAGAGATTCCTCCCCATCGAAAGATACGTGAAGACGAAATAGCAGAAGCACTTAGAAAAACGTTCATGGCAATGAGCGATGATATCCGGGTTGTACTGGTGAAGCTCGCAGACCGACTACATAGCATGCGCACATTATCATATCTTTCTGAAGACAAACAAAAAAGAATTGCTCAAGAGACACTTGACATTTTTGCACCCCTTGCAAACAGGTTGGGCATTTGGCAAATTAAATGGGAGCTTGAAGACCTGGCATTGCGTTATGTGAACCCCGAAGCATATAAAGAGATTGCGGAAAAGTTGGCAAACCGGCGGGCGGACAGGGAACAACAAATTCAAGAAATCATTCAACACCTTAAAGATGAACTTGCCGTAGAAGGCATCCATGCAAAAATCTCCGGCAGGCCAAAACATATTTATTCCATTTATAAAAAAATGTCTCGTAAAGAATTACCCTTTGAGATGCTGATGGATTTACGAGGTGTTCGCCTTGTGGTGGATGAAGTCGTCACATGTTATCGTGCTCTGGGTGTAATCCACATGAAATGGAGGCCTATACCTGGTGAATTTGATGATTACATTGCTGCAAGAAAAGATAATAACTACCAATCTCTTCATACAGCTGTTATTTTCGATGATGGAAAACCCCTAGAAGTGCAAATCCGCACTGAACAAATGGATGAAAATGCCGAGTTTGGTATTGCAGCCCATTGGCACTATAAAGAGGATTTATCAAAAATTAAAGAAAACTATCAGCAAAAAATAAGCTGGTTGAGAAGTTTGATGGTGTGGCAGCAGGATGATGAGGATGCAGAAGATCTTGTTGATAGTTGGAAATCGGATGTCTTTAAAGATCGGGTTTATGTTCTGACACCCCAAGGTGACATCATTGATTTGCCCGCCGGATCAACACCCATTGATTTTGCGTACCATGTCCATACTGAAATAGGCCATCGCTGCAGAGGCGCAAAAATTAATGGCAAACTTGTATCATTAGATTACAACCTTGAAACTGGCAACCAGGTTGAAGTATTAACGGCAAAGCGCGGCGGTCCATCACGAGATTGGTTAAATCCGAACTTAGGACTGGTACAAACAAGCAGGGCAAGATCAAAAATCAAACAATGGTTCAAAAAACAAGATCGTGAATCCAATTTACAGCAAGGGAAAACCGTTCTTGAAAAAGAATTTAAACGTCTTGGTTTAAAAAATATCGATTACGATCCAATCCTGCCAGAATTAGGTGTTAAATCCATTGACGATTTGTATGTTGCGATAGGTTGTGGGGATATTGGCGTTGGTAGGGTTGTAAATAAAATTGCTGAAGTCGAAGATGAGGAGTTAGATAGCGAACTCGAACTGGAATTAGCTGATGAACCGCCGTCAATGGTACCATCAGACGCAATTAAAGTCATGGGCTTAAAAGGCATCGCCACAACAATAGGAAGATGCTGTAATCCAATGCCCGGAGATGAGATTATTGGATATATCACTCGCGGCAGAGGTGCAACCGTCCATCGCCAGGACTGCCCCAATATTCTCCGGGTGACCGAAAAAGAACGACTTGTAAGAGTCTCCTGGGGTCAACCAGGAAAAATATTTACAGTGCCAATTCAAATTAAAGCTTATGATCGGCAGGGTTTGATGGCTGATATTTCAAAAACAATTTCAGAAGAAAATATAAGCCTAATTGACATGAACATGAAAATGAATCAGCATCTGGCGGTTATCAGGCTTGTAGTGGGTGTTCAAGGAATTTCTCAATTAAGCCGTCTGCTCACAAAACTTGAGAGCTTAGCCAATGTTTTTGAAGCTAAACGCCGACATCCTGGTTAACGACATCAACATATGCCCTTAAGATTCTCATTGAGGGTGTTGAATAATTCTAAAGAACAAGAATGTTGAACTAAACCAGCCAAAAA
>CAZCBW010000053.1:0-19953 GCA_964497065.1 uncultured Candidatus Brevefilum sp.
GAGGGTATAATTTGGACTAATATTGTCTGGTCGTTTTTTCAGTGGAGTCATTAATATTATATGCAAAATACCAATTCTAATCAATCCAATCAACAACCCAATTTTCGATTCTTGCCAGGTTAACCGATTTTTCAGAAATCGTTTTCCCACTAACAGAAATCCCTGCTTCAATCACGGTTTTTTTATTCCCCGATACCAGCGGATGCCACCGGGCCAGCCCCCAACCTTCCGAGACCCTCCGGTAGGCACATGTTTTGGGAAGCCAAGTAAGTTCTTCAACTTTTTCAGGCGTCAACTGCAGGCAATCTGATACCTTTTTAAATCGATGGGCATAATCTAGACACTGGCAGTTTCCAAGGTCAAGCAACCGGCAGGCAATATTAGTGAAATGTATCTCGCCGCTGTCTTCATCTTCTATCTTATGCAAACAGCATCTGGCACAGCCATCACACAGGGATTCCCATTCCTCAGTGGACATTTCATTGAGTGATTTTGTTTCCCAAAACGGGACTGTTGGAAATTTTGATCTCATGTTGTTTATTCTTAATGGGTTGAGAACGTAAAATTGCTTGCCATTTGAATTAATTATTATAAAACATATATTCAGCAAATCACGAATAAAATTGTCATCACGCATTTATCAAGTTATACTAAAGAAGTAGCATGTATTTATCAAGATCATTTTTTAACATAAATTTAGGAGTTGATGATGGTAGAGAAACAAAAATTGATAGATGTCAATCAAGCAAAAATATCAGAACTTGTTACCATTAACGGAATTGGAGAAGGGCTGGCGAAACGAATCATTGAACAGCGGCCTTTCAAAAATCTGCAAGACTTGGTAAAAGTGCCTGGTATCAGCCAGACTAAACTTAAGTTCGTGATGCCATTTATAACCATCAAATCTAAACCAGTGAACAAAAAACTTCCCCAGCAGCTTGATGAAACTGCATCGCTCAATGGTGAAACGCCGATAACCAAAGTTGGAAATACTGAAGCATTTGTCTTTCTTGAAGATCACAGCGACCGCCAGGATGCCCTCCTGATCATCTTCGGGGGATTTATTTTTGGCCTATTTTTGTTAATGCTGCGCCGTTCAAATCAGTAGATTATTTCAGGTTCAAACAGCCAAAATGAGCAGGTGGTTAAATTTAATAATCTTTACATCATTGTTTCTGGCTCTTTTGGGATGCCAGGTGCTGCCAGCTGAATCAGTAATACTCCCCATCAGCTCACCACAAAGTATCACCTCAAATAACAGAAGTGACATTCCGCCGAATAATATACCCTCCACACCAATTACACCAACGAGTATACCAACCTCTACGTTCGCATCCGAAATCGAGCCCAGCGCCACCCCCAGCCGTAAAGTGACATTGATGGCTGTAGGGGATATCATGTTGGGACGCACGATTGGTGATCTGATCGAATCTGAGGGCTATCAAGCCCCCTTTTTCTATACAGCGGAGACTTTAAACCAGGCAGATATTACTGTAGGCAACCTGGAAAACCCTATTTCAGAACGTGGTGAACCTGAAAATAAACCTTATGCCTTTCGTGCACCATTAGCAGCCGGTCAGTCACTGGCCTTTGCTGGTTTTGATGTGGTCAGCCTGGCCAATAACCACAGCTTAGATTATGGTGTCGAAGCGTTGCAAGATACAATCGATATATTGGCAGTCAACCAGGTTTTATCGGTGGGTGCCGGGATGAACGACAAAGAAGCTTACGCCCCAGTTTTCTTAGAAGTAAATGGTTTACGCCTGGCATTTTTAGCCTTTGCAGAAATTCCTGCGGCCGTTTATGACTACACATCATGGGAAGCAGACACAGATAAGCCTGGTATCGCCTGGGCTCATCCAGACCGGGTGCAAGCAGGGGTACAGGCAGCTAAAGTACAGGCAGATATTGTCATTGTTTTGGTACACAATGGATACGAGTTCTTTGAGACGGTAACCCAACACCAACAGGCATTTGCCCACCTGGCGATTGAAAGTGGTGCTGACCTGGTTGTTGGCAGCCATCCCCATGTTTTACAAAGAATAGAGCAGTACCAGGATGGCCTGATTGCCTACAGCATGGGCAATTTTGTTTTTGACAACTTTCTCTTTCCACCTAACCTTTCCGGTATTTTAAAGGTTGAGCTCTCCGAAAATGGCTTTGAGGCTTACGAGTTAATTGATGTGGTCGTTCAATTAAATGGTGTGCCGCAGGTCATGCCATGGCGCCAATATGTTGAGTAAATTATCTTAATACTGTAGGGGGTTTTTAAAAGGAATTAACGCAAGAATCACAGGCTGTTCATATAAATCTGTGCGGGTGATCACATCATCTGTGAGCAATCCAACAGCACCAGACTTTCGCTTTGAATTCAACTCACCAAAAACTTTGTCATCTGCATCGCCAAGCTCTAATCCGTTTTCAACCAGGGCTTGAACCTCCAATGGAAGCTGAAAGAGGGCTGATCTGGCCTGACCCTGAACCGTTTCTGATAACACCACAACCCAGGCAAAAGCGACCATGACATCCTTCAAATAGTCACAGCCGCCTTCGATACCAACCCAATAGTTGTACCCTGGTGCACTTTACTTAACAGACCCTGCACGTTGAAATGCGCCCTGATAAGTCTCTTGATCTGAAAGCGGTTGGTCTGCAACACCAGATTCGACAGGGAAAGTTTTCAGCTTTAATTGATCTTGTAAAAACATTCGTTCAAACCCATTGAGAACCGCATGATATTTAACAGGGTTTTGTGAAGCAAGGGCGATTTTGATCATCAATTATTAATTTATAGTTTTGGCAGTTCAATCGACTGCTGATATTGATATTTACCCTTTTTATCAGCATAAGACACTTCACAAGGTTCGTCACCTTCAAAAAACAATACCTGAGCAATGCCTTCATTAGAATATATTTTTGCTGGCAGCGGCGTGGTATTAGATATTTCCAAAGTCACAAAGCCTTCCCATTCAGGTTCAAAAGGTGTCACGTTGACAATGATCCCACATCGGGCATAGGTGCTCTTTCCGACACACAGGGTTAATACATTACGAGGAATGCGGAAATATTCGACAGTTCTGGCCAGGGCAAAGGAATTTGGGGGGATAATACATACATCTCCCTTAAAATCAACCATGGATTTGGGATCAAAGTCTTTTGGATCAACAATTGCAGAATAGACATTGGTAAAAATCTTAAATTCATCTGCAACACGGATATCATAACCATAAGAAGAAGTCCCAAAGGAGATCACACCCTGGCGGACCTGCCCCTCTTCAAATGGTTCAATCATTTTTTGTTCGAGCGCCATTTGGCGAATCCATCGATCGGCTTTGATGCTCATGAAAAATTGTCTCCTTTATCTGCCTGTTCTAATTATCTAATCATAATCGTTTCAATCAAACTGAATCTTAATAAATCCTAACGAACCTGGATCAATTGTGAAATGATTCTCATAAAGGCGACCCAGGATAAATGACAAACGGTAATTGCCTGCAGGAATATCTGGAAAGGCAAAGTTTTCTCCAAGCAGTGGATGTGAATTGATTCCATTCAGTGTGTAAGTTTCAGGATAAAAGTATCTCGTTGCATCACCATTCACATCGATCTTTTCTAAAGTTATTTGGAATTCTGGCACGAGGTCACCATGGTGGTTTATGACAACCCCCGCAAGCAGGCTTGTTTGTCCCATGCCCTCCACAACCCGCGGTTCAAACCATAGGACTGGGTTGACGGTGTTTAAATAATCATTCTCTTCAAGCCTGACCTCAAAATGCAAATGAGGTCCTTCTGCAAATCCACTCATACCAATTTCACCAACCTTCTCGCCGGTGTCTACAAATTGGCCTTGAACAACATCGATATGAGAGAGATGCCCGTAGAGGGTGTAGACATCTTGAGATTCAAATAATAATCCTTGATGCCGGATCACAACCACTTCGCCATAAAAACCAAAATACGGCCCTAGAAGGATTTCATAATCCTGCCCTGCAAACACAACTTCCCCTGGTGCTGCAGCAAAAACTGGTGTGCCATTCGCATCTAGAAATTCAATACCATGATGCGGCGGCAGTGTGCTTTGTTTGGTGTTGGCATACAAATAAGAAAAATCAATCGTATTTTCATCACCCTGCGCAACCGGCCTTTCCAACATGCCTGGCCATGCCACCTGGCAAAATAATTCTTCACAAGCAGCCATATCCATGATTTGCACAATGAAATCTTCTTCTGGTTCTGGTGTCATGGAAGGAGAGATTAATGTCGGTAAAGGTTCAGGCTGCGCTAAAATGGCTGCTGTCTCTGTCGGCGTCTTTAATTGTTGAGTCGAAGTCGGTGTGATCACTTCTGCTTCAGAAGTCGAAGCACAGCCGAAAAGAAATAAGCCGATAAAAACGGCAGTTAAAAACCTCACAACTAATATATTCATCAGAAAATATCAAAAACTTAAGCCACCACGCTCAACCAGTATCTTCTGCAGCGCAGTAAGGTGTTTTTCGGACTGCTTTTCAAGGCTCTGCAATTCGTTCAGCATTCGGGCAGGCTCAGGTTCGTTTTCAAGGCCAATCAAATTGATTCTGACATTTAACCCGGCTCCTGTGATTGCTGTTGCAGATAAATTCGCGGCCACCCCTGCATCTGAAATCGCATTGACATTACCTAACTCAGCAACTTTGACTGCTAAACCCATCACAACCAGGGCGTTCCGGGCAACTTGCAGCGGCACATTGGCTGCATAAATCGATGCTGCCTCAATCGCTTTATTGCGCTCAGATTTTTCCTGTTCTGTCTCACGAGGCAGTTTTCTGGCTTCCATAAAGGCTGTAAATGCAGCTGCATCTTTTTCAACGGCTTGATGAAGTATCTGACCCAATTCGATGGACTGTTCAATTATCTGACCCATTTCTTTTTCAACTTCAGCATATTTCTTTTTTCCAACAGTCACTCGCCCTACCATCGTCACCAAGGAAGCTGCCATAGCAGCGCCGTATGCAGATGCAGACCCGCCGCCTGGTGTCGGATCTCCAGAAGCCAAAGCGTCTAGAAAAACTTTTTCCGGTTTATCTGACGCGATTGGGTCAGCATCGGCCGGAGTGTCAAACAAATGAGTCTCAAGTATCTGTTCTGGCTCAAATTGATCCATCTGCATATAC
The DNA here is from genome assembly GCA_964497065.1 of uncultured Candidatus Brevefilum sp. GTDB lineage: Bacteria > Chloroflexota > Anaerolineae > Anaerolineales > Anaerolineaceae > Brevifilum. The sequence goes on from CAZCBW010000053.1 coordinate 5,151, forward strand.
CAGACTGCAGCATTAATCAAAGCCTGGTTCGGCACCAGGCCGACCAGTTCTGAATGATGTACCTGTACGCCATATCGAGAGGCTTCTCGTCGAATCATTTCTACTACCCTGGCCATTGAAGTGCGATGATAATTGGTCAGATTCATCGAGACCTGGGCTCGACCCTCCACCTGAACACCCATTGCCTTGACAAACCGTAAACCTCCTGAAGAATGGCGAACCACCCTGGCAATCTTATTGGCAATAACTACATCATCCGTGGTTAAATACACATTGAAGGCAATCAATGGTTGTCTGGCACCAATCACTGTTGCGCCAGCACCAGTTAATTTTGAAGGGCCAAAATCGGGTTGCCTTGCCGGGTTATCTGTGATTTCATTTTTCAATCCTTCATACTGCCCCCGGCGAATGTTTTCCAGGTTTGAATTATCAGGCCGGGTGGCAGCATCTTCATATAGATAAACAGGGATATTTAATTCTTCACCCACACGCTTGCCTAATCGACGCGCCAACTCAACACAATCTTCCATCGAAAGCCCTGATATTGGCACAAAGGGGACAACATCCACAGCACCTATCCGGGGGTGTTCCCCCTGATGTTTTTCAAGATCTATCAATTCGGTTGCTTTGGCAATCGCTTTAAATGCTGCCGCTTCAACAGGGTCTGGCGCGCCAACAAAGGTTATCACGGTTCGATTATGATCCATATCAGAGTGCCTGTCCAGCACACTGACGCCGGGAACTGATTCTATTTCATCAAGTATTTCAGTGATGACTTCTGGCCGTCTGGCCTCTGAAAAATTGGGGATGCATTCAACAATCGGTTTTGCCATTTTCACTCCGTATAAATCTGTTTTATACCATTATACCCAGATCATGCCAGACTTACCGCATAAACGCACCGGCTTGAGTGCCACTCGCTCCTGCTTTGCAACAATAGCCGCAACAGTACCAAGACAGCCACCCCTGGCAATTAATAAAAGTTCTAATGGATTAACGCCGGCATTCTTCCCCCCCATACCATCGGGTTGATCCATGATGATCTCATGCCCGCTCGCCAGGGCATCCACCCGCATACATTCAACCCAATCAGATTGAATTTTGACTGTTTTATTCACGATAAGGTCCTCCATATTATTGAAAATATTCTTGATTTCTCTAAATCAATCATATCTCCCAGATATGTTTACTGACAAGAATCTGTATAACCAGTTAAATACCGGTGAATAAGTTATTCGTTTTAAATGTTGCAGACTTGATTCACTAAACTAAAACCTAATCGTTATTAAATAATTTCAATGCTAAACACCTTAAATATAAATAATATCAATATTACTGTTGACAATATCAAGCTCTATGCTAGAATATAAACAAGAATTGTTCTTGGTCTTCAACCAATGAGGAAATTTAGAAGTTTATTCACTGTCAGACACACCAATTATAGCATAACCTATTGAGCGGAGCGGTAACTGCAGTTTAAGAGGAGTTATTGATGCAAAAAATGCCTGAAAAGTGTCCAATATGTCAATCTGACGTATTGATTACGCGTTTTTTTTGTCCTCATTGTGACTCTTCCATTGAGGGGCACTTTCAACCTCATGCCGGTCCGTTAACAGAATTAACTGAAAGCCAAATAAATTTTGTGTTGACTTTCATACGCTGTGAGGGACGCTTTAACCGGATGGAAGAAGAACTCAGCCTCTCATACCCCACACTGCGCAACCGACTGCATGATGTCATCCGGGCACTGGGATTTGAACCTGGCAAAGATGAGGAACCTACATTATCACCTGAAGATAGACGAAGGATTTTAGATGATCTTGAACTTGGGAAAATCTCAGCGCTCCAGGCACAGCAGCTCTTACAAGGCCTGGAAGTCGAATCTAAGAAAGGGAATTAACGATGGCCTCCACAGAAGAACGAATGCGTATTCTGATGATGATCCAAGAAGGAAAGATCTCCGCAGCCGAAGGTGCCAGGCTTATCGAGGCACTGGATGATCTCAGTGAAACACCTGCAGCATCACCTTCTGGCACGAAAAGCATGCCGACCGGCAAAAAACCACGTTATCTCCGTGTCTTAATTACGGATACTGACACCGGGAAAACCAGGGTTAATGTTCGCCTGCCAGTTTCGTTGATTAATTCAGGCATGCGTATGGGAGCAAAATTTGCACCTGAAATTGAAGGGCTCGATATGGAAGACTTGAATTCATGGCTAAACGCCGGTGAAACCGGTCAAATCGTCGATATCTTTGACGATAACGACGGCGAACATGTAGAAGTATTTCTTGAATAGCTTTATACAGGCTGTTTGATACGATAGGAAAATCTCATAACGATTTGATCCCCAATTATTATTGACGGATAAGTCAATTCTAAAACTCCAAATAGACATTAATGTCTTGCTGTATTTTCACAGCCTAACATTTAACTAAAATTTTCGACCGATTAATTTAAACACTTATGTCTGAAAATTCATCCCCGGAAGATTATCAAAATAATAAATGGCAGACCCGCTTCTTCGCCATCTGGTTTGGACAGGCATTTTCAATGCTTGGCAGCCACTTGGTCGGATTCGCGTTTGTTTGGCATCTCACTGAAACAACAAGGTCTGCAACCATCCTCGCATTAGGCACATTAGTTAGCATAATTCCCCAGGTAATTGTTTCACCCTTCGCAGGTGCACTGGTTGACCGCTGGAGCCGAAAAATGGTGATGATCGTTTTTGACTGTATCACAGCATTTTTCACCCTGATTGTCGCGATATTATTTTTATTGGATTCAGCCCACATCTGGCATATTTTTTTGGCTATGTTCGTCCGGTCTGCCTGTTCGCAATTTCAATGGGCAGCTATGTCCGCTTCAACCACATTGATGGTGCCAAAGAAACACCTTTCAAGGGTTGCAGGTGCGAACCAGGCATTAAACGGCATCATGAATATTATCGGCCCTGCATTAGGAGCCCTCCTGATTGCCATCATGCCCATGCAAGGCGTTTTATTCATCGATGTTTCTACAGCCGGTTTGGCTGTGATACCTCTGCTGTTTTTCGCAATTCCGCAGCCAAAGATCAGTCCCGAGAAAGCAAACGGTAAACACACCGTCCTGTCTGACCTGGTAGAAGGCTGGAACTATGTGGTAGGATGGCCGAGTTTATTATCTATCATCATCATCGCCATGCTGGTAAACCTGCTGATCACACCAGCATTTTCTTTACTTCCCCTGGTGATTACAGAGCATTTTGGTATGGGCGCCTATGAATTGGGGTTCATCAATTCAGCCTTTGGCATCGGTGTTATCGTCGGTGGGCTTGTTTTAAGCGCATGGGGAGGCTTTAAGAATCGGATTCTGACTTCGTTAGTCGCCCTTACGTTTTCAGGCGGTGCCCTCCTGGCAATAGGATTAGCACCTTCAAATTATTATCTTTTAGCAGTCACCGGTATGGCCATCTTTGGCTTTTTAAACCCGATGGTCAATGGCCCACTGATGGCAGTCTTACAAGCTAAAGTGGAGCCGGATATCCAGGGCCGTGTATTTACCCTTCTGACAGCCGGTGCTGGGCTGGCAAGTCCGTTGGGTTTAATAATCGCCGGGCCGGTTTCCGATGCTACTAATAACCAGATCTGGTTCCTGGTAGGAGGTATATTAACGATCGTTACTGGTGTCGTTGCTTTTTTCCATAAGGAAATTCGGAAAATTGGTTTAGGTCTTGATCAAGATGAAATCATTGCTCCGGATAAAATCCAGGCCAACCAATCTAAACTTGGCCAGGATGCTGATATGGAAATTTCACCCTCATAATTCTTATCTCCGAATCCTCTCTGCTTGTTCAATTGAGGCGGTAATTTTTCAGGTAAAATTACATAATAGAGATCAATTGTATAACGACGAGTTAGGATTGATTCCATATCTTGAAGAATCTTATCCCTGTTCACCAATCAAAACAAAAAATCAAACAAAATTATGACAATCTCAGCAGATACTATGATTGGCTGACCCGTAGTGAAAAGCAGATCATTAAAGTTGGGATTGATCTCATATCACCCTATGCAGGTGAGTCAATATTGGATATCGGTTCAGGCACAGGTACGGCTTTACGACTGATGGCTGAAAGTTTTTCGCCTCCAATAAACTTCACAGGCCTTGATATATCCTGGCAAATGTTAAGCAAGAGCAAGTTGAAGACAGATGAGAATTTGCTATTCATAAACCATATTCAAGGGGATGGCACCATGCTACCTTTTAAAGATAACTTGTTTGACCACCTGTTCTGCTCATTTACCCTGGACCTCTTACCTTCCAATGAAATACATCAGGCTCTTGATGAGATGCGTCGAGTGATTAAGCCGTCAGGACATTTTGTGTTTATCTCGATGACCTCATCACCTCGCACTTTGGCTGTTCGTCTATATGAAACAGCACATAAATGCTTTCCGAAAATAATTGATTGCCGCCCAATCCCATTATATGACTTGCTGATAGACAATGGTTTTAATGTCCTAAAAACAATTAAACAAAACAACTATGGCCTGCCAATCTGGACGGTTTTAGCGCAAGCATGATCCCCCTTCAAAATAATTCGCAAAAAAATTCAAATCTTCGTTAATAATATTGTATTGAGTGAGAAAAACATTCATTAAAGAAAGTCCCCATGCCCGAATTGCCCGAAGTTGAAACCATTGTCACGCGTCTAAAAGAAGGCACCGTAGATACTCCTTCTGTGATTGGTGAAACTATCCACACTGTTTTTGTGCATTGGGATAAGATCATCGCTGCCCCTGACCCTGAAACCTTCAAGAAAAATTTGCAAGACAAGCAGCTAATCAATGCCTGCCGCCGCGGTAAGTTTTTACATTTTCCCCTTAATAAGGGGCACTTGATTGGCCATTTAAAAATGAGCGGCGATATGCGGATGGAGAAAAGGATAAAGGAAAATATCGATCCTGTTCCGCATCAGACACACGATAGAGTGATCGTAAATTTTTATACACCGTGGCGGCTTGTGTTCAGCAATATCCGGAAATTTGGCCGATTATGGTATGTAAACGATCCCAATGAGGTTTTTGGCAGCCTCGGTCCTGAACCTTTAGATAAGGAGTTCACACCTGAGCGATTGTTTAGCATGCTGCAAAAACATAACCGACAGATCAAACCACTATTATTGGATCAAACCTTTTTAACAGGGTTGGGCAATATTTATTCAGACGAATCACTTTTTTTGGCAAAAATTCACCCACTGCGAAAATCATCCTCCATAACAAAAGATGAAGCGATTAAATTACATCAGGCAATCGAAATGACTTTGAAGCATGGAATCAAACAGTTTGGTGCCAGCCTGGATTGGGTTTATCGCGGCGGTCAATTTCAGAATTATTTTAATGTTTATCAGCAGGATGGTAAACCATGCCCCGTTTGCGGTGAATTGATCAATAAGATTTATGTTGGACAGCGCGGCACCCATTATTGTCCAAACTGCCAGGTCATTGCCAGATGACCAGATTATTAAAATAACATTGTTGGAAATTTTAAAACCTGAGGGCTTGTCTTGTGATTGATAAGTTCTCGAGCCACCAGTTGACTGTATCAACAATACTCACAGACAAAGATCTTGGATTGTAACCCAGTTGAGTCTTTGCCTTTGTTGAACTGATATCAGAATTGCTCATCACAGTTTCTATCGAATATCGGGTTAGTTTTGGCTTTGTTTTTGTCATTTTGTAATAGAGTTCAGCCGCAGGTGCTAAAATCATCGCCATTGGCAGGGGAAAGGTAATCACTGGGGTCCTTAACCCCGTCACCCTTTGCACTAGGTCACGCAAAAACTTCAATTCTATGCGTTCGCCACCCAGTAAATAGGTTTCTCCTTGCGCACCATGGTCACGAGCTAATATTTGACCGATAGCCACATCGCGAACATCGACAAAATCAAACGCACCCTCGATCAAAAAATGCATGCGTTTCTGCATCCAGGAAAGGACTAATTCACCCACCTCGGACCGGCGGTAGTCAAATGGGCCGATCACACCGGTTGGGCAGACAATGCGGGCATCCAATCCCTCTGCCGCTGCTTGCTGAATTAAGATTGACGCCTTAGCCTTGGTGCGATCATATATCCCGGCAGGATTATCAGGGTCAAAGGCCAAACTTTCATCAATTGTTATGCCCTTAGGCGGTCGCTCTAAAGCATGGATAGAGCTGGTGTAAATCAGTTTCTTAACGTGTGACGCTCTTGCAGTATTGATCACATTGCGGGTGCCTTCCACATTGACCTTGTGAATAAGGTCTTCTTTGCCCTTTGTGATCGACACCAGGGCAGCTAAATGGAATACCACATCGACATCAAGCATGGCGCGCTTTAACACGTTCTGATCCAATATATTGCCCTCTAAAATTTCTATAGGTAAACCGTTTAATGAACGCGTCTCTTCACCTGGGAGAACTAATACCCTCACCCGTTCACCACGCCCGATCAATTCTTTCACCAATACATTGCCAAGGTGGCCAGCGCCGCCAGTTATAAGATTCATTGATTCTTCTTCATACCCTCAATTAATATTTTGATACCGCTGACCGTAACCTGCTGCCAATCAACATTACCTTCATCAAAGGATGCTTGTAATAACAAACCCATTGCCAGGGCTGTCACAACCCTGGCCGCAAGATGCGGGTCTAAAGTATCACTGAAACTGCCCTCCTCTTTTGCAGTCTGGATCATTCCGGCAAATAATTCTAAATACTCCTTGTATGGTGAAACGGCCTGTTCCCAAATAAGGGGATCTCTGCTAGCCTGCCGCCAGAATTCAAGCAGTATCGGAAACCCGGAATCCAGTTCTGAAAATATTTGACCAGAGATGGCGGCCATGTTTTCTAAGGCTGCAGGAACATCATCAGCGTTTCTTGCTTCAGCTAAAAAATTTGTTCTCATTTTCGTCAACCATTGGGTCATTAACGACAAGAATAAATCCTGTTTGGAAGGAAAATGATAATAAAAGGCTCCCTTACTAACCTGTGCCTGTTCACAAATCTGGGCAACACTGGTGGCATCATAACCCATTTCTGAAAACAAGCTTAAAGCGGTTGCAAGTAGTGTTTCTCGGGTATCAATGCTGTAACTTTTTTTACTCATAGTTTTCCTTTGCGCAACAAAATACCGACCGGTCGGTATGTAAAGAATACCATTCAAATTATTTAATAGCAACCCATGCGGCCAAGTATGATGAATTTAAGCAATTAATGAATGTGGAAAAAGCAAAGCTCTAGCTATGTTACACAGCCTACAACGTGCCGAACTCGTGAACCATTAAAAAACACCCCAGTGTTCAGGGTGTTTTATTGAGAGGCGATGATGGGAGCGCGTAGCCTACTATGTGCCGAACCCGTGATCCATAATAAAACACCCCAGTGTTCAGGGTGTTTTATTGAGAGGCGATGATGGGAGCGCGTAGCCTACTATGTGCCGAACCCGTGATCCGTAATAAAACACCCCAGTGTTTAGGGTGTTTTATTGAGAGGCGACGACGGGACTCGAACCCGTGATCGGGGTTTTGCAGACCCTTGCCTTACCAACTTGGCTACGTCGCCAAGAAAACAAAAGCTGATACCTGTGGCCGTCCAAGCCTCTTGATACCAGCCATCATGTTTTCTTAGAGCGGGCGAAGAGACTCGAACTCTCAACCTTCTCCTTGGCAAGGAGACGTTCTACCATTGAACTACACCCGCGGAATCTTTCCGTAACGTGAAAACATTCTAGCACAGGACAATTTTTTAGTCAACCCAAAGTTTCCACATGTCATTTAAATTTGAAAAGTGAATTCCCAATTTACATCGATTTGATGAATAAACTGATAGAACCTTCAAAAACATTGGGATTCTATTTCACAAATTCACAAAAGATTTTTTGATAATCAAGTTCGCACCTACAATACTGATATCAATAACTGTATAATATAAATGCTTGTTATTTATTGATCAATTTATCGACAGTATCATTTTCAATAGAATAAAATTTGGACTTTACCTCACAAATACAAGATAGGAAAACATCATGACAACAAAATTTCGATGGGGAATTCTCAGCACAGCAAATATTGGGCGCGTAGCAATGGTTCCGGCTTTAAAAGCATCTAATCAAGCCAATGTAATTGGAGTTGCCAGCAGAAATAAAGCAAGCGCAGAACAATTTGCTGCTGAATTTAAAATTGAGCAAGTTTATGGAAATTACCAGGCATTGTTAGACAACCCGAAAATTGATATTGTGTATATTCCCCTCCCTAACCATCTGCACAAAGAATGGACGTTAAAAGCAGCAGAAGCTGGAAAGCACATTTTGTGTGAAAAGCCATTGGCCCTAGATCCTGATGAATGCCTTGAGATGATCAATGCGGCTCAAGACAATGGTGTGAAATTGATGGAATCGTTTATGTACCGGCATCATCCGAGAATAATAAGTGCCGTTGATCTTGTTCATTCGGACAAAATTGGTGAAATAAAGGTCATTGAAACAGGTTTTACCTTTAGATTGAAGAACTTAAACGACATCCGCTATCAACCAGAAATGGGCGGTGGTGCCTTAATGGATGTTGGTTGTTATTGTATCAATATCAGCCGCTTGATAGCTGGCCGAGAACCAAGATCTGTGATGGCAAAAGCAGTCTGGGCTGAAACCGGTGTAGATGAACAATTAACCGGTATCTTAGATTTTGGAGACGGGTTGACCACCCATTTTGACTGTGGTTTCAATATGACATCAAGACAGCGGTGCCTCATTGCTGGCACAGAGGGATATTTAGAGATACCAAATTGCTTTTTACCTGGAAAAAATAAATCTTTGATAACTGAAGTAAGAGGTCCGGATAAAATTAAAACCTATAAATTTAATGAGGTTGATCAATACCGCCTGATAGCCGAAGATTTCATGCAGTCCATCACAAGTGATCAAACACGATATAAAATAAAAGACGCAGTGGACAACATGCGTGTTATTAAAGCACTGATAAATTCTGCAAAGAATGGTGGCATTCCAGTTGAAGTTTAGAGAAATTTATTTGCATGATATTTATAATCTCATTATCGATCACGAAATATCCTTTTGCCATTGAATATCAGATAATGAAAACATCAATGCCAAGGTTTAACTATTCTTGATCAGAACATGCTACAACCTCAATGAAATCACCAAATTATGCTATTATGTATTGGAGGTGACCCATGACCACAACACCAAATTCTGGCCAAGATAACCGAGCCAGGATTGAAAACAATTCGAAATTTGACTTTTCAAATCAGAATATTTTAGTGATTATTCCGGCATTTAATGAAGCCAGGCTGATCGGATCAGTTATTTTAAAAATTAAACAATTTGTCAACGAAATTGTTGTGGTAAACGATGGATCGACAGACGATACTGCTGAAATCGCGTTAGCTGCTGGCGCTGAAGTAATTACGCTGGAGAATAATCAGGGAAAAGGTGCAGCACTTAACGCCGGTCTGGATTATGCACGCTCCAAAAACCCCGAAGCAATTGTGATAATTGATGCTGATGGTCAACATCTGCCTGAAGAACTAAACAGAATTGTCAGCCCAATTGTCCAAAATCAAGCAGACATCACAATAGGTTCAAGATACATTGCAAATACTTCGAACACACCCACACATCGCAAAGTTGGTCACAAATTCCTAAACTCAATCACAGGCATGATTTCAGGTATAAGAGTGTCCGATTCGCAAAGCGGTTATCGGGCATTTTCTCCAAAAGCATACCAAGTCCTTCGATTTAACTCCACAGGTTTTTCTGTTGAATCTGAAATGCAGTTTCTGGCATCCGAGCATGGTTTAATAATATTGGATGTGCCTATAACAATTCAATACCTTGAAAAAGAAAAACGCTCAGCCTGGAAACAAGGTGTCACCGTTCTTAATGGCATCATTTCTCTCACTGGCCAATATCGGCCGCTATTATTTTTCGGGGTGCCTGGTATTATCAGTCTCGCAATTGGTGTCATTTGGGGGCTGATTGTCATAAACCAATACATCAAACTGGGTCAACTGGCAATAGGATATGCTATGATTTGTGTGCTCCTGTGTTTATTTGGCTTAACTCTTTTTTCAACAGGTATTACGCTTCACTCAATTCGAGCCTTATTTATCGAACATCTATCTAACAAAAGAAATATATCCTTAGAAAAATCATCCAAAAGCAAATGAGCAGTATTGATCTACTGTAGCAAGATAAAAATAAATTAATTCTAAAATATTGATCCAATTAAGACCTTTACATTTAAGTCTAGGAAACATTGATGTTAAAAGCAGGAATCATAACATTTCATAATGCAGAAAATTATGGCGCTTCTTTACAAACGTATGCGTTAATGAAAACATTACAGAAACTTGGCTGTGAGTGTAAAATTATCGATTACCGGAACAAAGGCGTTTTTTATAGAAATTTGATCAAGAATTTCTATTATTTGTTTACATTTCAAAACCCCATTAAGAATCAACAAAATTTTCGGTATTTCCGGAATAATTATCTGACATTAACTAAAAAATCATACAGCAGTGCTGCTGATTTTGAAAAAGATGCTGACCAATTTGATTGTCTTTTCTTTGGAAGTGATCAGATTTGGAACCCAGACCTTTCTAATGGGTTTGATAATCTTTATTTTGGCCAATTCAACACTTCATCGAAAAAAATTGCCTATGCTGCAAGTTTTGGCAGAGAGAAATTTTCATCATCTGATTTAGAATTAATTAACCATTTAGTTCAAAACTTTAAAGCAATATCTGTGCGCGAACAAACAATGCTGCCTCATTTACGACAAGATGCTGAATGTGTTTTAGATCCTTGCCTGCTTTTATCAATTCAAGAGTGGGAAGAGATCATTGAAAAACGCGTTGTAAATGAAGACTATATTTTAATTTATCAATTACATCAGGATAAATCTATCATTGCCACAGCAAAGAAGTTGGCAAAAAAGAATAATTGCTTGATAAAGGTTATCTCACCCTATTTATTCCTTACTGGGGACCGAAATATTCAAATAGTTGGTCACATTACGCCAAATGAATTCATTAATCTTTTTTGTCATGCTGATAAGATATTGTCAGATTCTTTTCATGGAACAGGTTTCAGCATTTTATTCCAAAAGCCTTTTTACACCTTTCTTCCACAAAAAAAGGCCGGGCGGATTACCTCATTATTAGGGAAACTAAACTTATCTGATCGAATTACAAGTATAAATAGGATACCTTTGGGAAAAATAGATTACCAAGAAGTCAACAGAAATTTAATGAATGAAATTAATCGTTCATTAGCTTTTATTAAAAAGAATCTTTCATGAACATTCCATCAAAAGCAGAAAATAATATATCATCACTACCAAAAAACAAATGTTATGGTTGTGCAGTGTGTGTCAGCATTTGCCCTGAAAACTGCATCAAAATGGCTTTGGATAATGAAGGCTTCTACTATCCGATCGTGGATGAACCAAACTGCATTGAATGTAGAAAATGTATTGATACATGCCCGGGGTTTAATTGGCCTCAAAATAATGAGATGAACAGGTTACCTACTTTTGTAGCTGGTTATAGCTGTGATGAAAATGTTCGATTCAATAGCAGTTCAGGAGGTTTCTTCAGTCTAATCGCTAACGAAATAATTACTGCAAATGGTGCGGTTTATGGTGCGGTGTATGACTTCGTAAATTTGAGGGTTGTCCACACCAGAGCTGAAAACTTTGATCAAATATTACCAATGAGGAAATCAAAATACGTCCAAAGCGACACAAATAAAATTTTCTCGAAAGTGAAAAGCGATCTCAATAAAAAAATACCTGTATTATTTTCTGGCACACCATGCCAGGTTGATGGATTAAATAATTGTCTAGAAGCACAATTTACCAACCTTTATACCTGCGACATCATTTGCCATGGTGTTCCTTCCCCACGATTATTTCAAACCCATTTTTCAGCGCTTCAAAATAAATATAAGGACAATTTAAACAATATCGATTTTAGAACAAAAAAGAAAGGTTGGGGAAACCCATTAAATCTATTCTTCGAATTAAGTTTTAATGAGAAAAACAAGTTGAAATACTCACTACAGGATGCTTATTATGCACTCTTTTTAGCAAACTTAAGCCTTAGACCTTGTTGTTATCAATGCCCTTACACAAGTACCAAGCGTGTATCAGATATTACATTAGGAGATTATTGGGGAGTAAAACAAGAACATCCTGACCTGTTTGATCGGTATGGTACATCTCTTATGTTAGTAAACACTGAAAAAGGGAAAACCTTATTGTCTGCCATTCATTCGTCAGCAATATTTAAAATAATAGGCTTACCCAAACCTATTCCGCCAAACCTTAAAAAGCCTTCACCGAAACCTGGATATCGTAATAAGATTTTTAGTGATATTTCGTTTGAGAAATGGCAGCAGACCTCCTGGAAATTTCACATAATTTCTTTATTGATAATAATTAAAAACAAAATCTTTGGTTTTTTCAAAAAGTTTTAATTAATTTTATAATTTCCTTGCAGCTGAACACAAGACAAAAATTTAATTGTTTATTAGATACTTGGAATCAATATTTTATTTGACACTCGAACTATTGAATAATTTCTTTTTTGTTACTACTCAGCTTTTGGAGAAATCGGGGTTGTTGTGTGGCAGCGGAGCCACCACACAACAACCCCGATCTTTCAGTTGCAGTGCAACCTGCGCAGTTACTCTTTTTTTACTTTTCTACCAATAAGACTAACCGTTCACCATCTCCAAAATAGACCTGGTAACGTTCAAGCATTTGTTCCAAATTATCTTCATTTCTCTGAACCCTCATCCAATCAACAGAAGACAGAAGAATATAATCAAAATCCTCAAAAAGCAGATCTTCCGAGATGTTTTGATTATCTTCTTGAAAGACAAAACTTTCTCTGGTGGATTGGGCATCAAAATATACATTGAATAAAGACAATAGTTCATCAATATTTTTTACCATATCAGTCTTGCTTGCTCTGAAAGCATGATAGGATGCAAAAAACCGCATTTCTGGAAAAAATTCGATTTCGGATTCAAATTCCGAAAAAGGCAATACAATCTTTGTAAATTCCTGGTGATTTTCTTTAACAATAAACATCGCCCGAAAATTTGACGCGATCGGTGCCCATAATAATGAAACGACGATAAAAAAATTGATCAAATGCCAAACAGGTCGTTCTGTGAAGAAAAATAGAGAAAAAAGTAAAAACGTAAAAAAAACCGGGTAATACATCAGCAAAACGACAGAGCCTAAATCATAATTTAAGGGCGGAATGATAAGCCGAAGCAAGACCCGGATGCCTATTACAATAATCAATCCTGCTGCTAAACTAATCCAGAACTTTAATTGTGACTTCTTGGTTTTGGGTAAATTTAAACTAATAAATTGTGGCGCTAAAATACTGACGATCGGTATTACCGGTAAACCAAATCTTGATTCATACCCAAGCCGATTATTGATCGTAAAAATCATCAACACAACAAACGCAAGAGGCGCAAGCCATAATACTCTTCTCTGATATGATGCTTCTCTACCTGCCAAAAATCCCGAGATCAAGAATAACAGGAAAGGTAGCATTGCATATTCAAACCAATAGCCTTTATACCAATCGTCCATCACACCATCTTCCATAGCATTCATTGTTGCAAACACATTCGATGAATAAACAGCGTAGGTGTCACGAAACTCCTGCCACTCACTTATTCTCAGGCCAAAAAATGGATCTTCCAAAATAGCCCAGCTTAAGAATGCAAATATTATGATGCCAATCAAAACCCCGGCAAATACCCACAATAAATTCTTAAATAAAAGTCTCCAATTAAACCTTTTATCCCCCACCCACCCTAAACCAATTAGAATAACAGCTACAGGCATTGTTGTCTCTTTTGTTTTAAATGCAAGGTAAAACAAGATTCCAATTGCAGCTATTAACAAAGGTTTCGTATGTCCATGGTTGGCTGAAATGATATAAGCTGTAAACATCGCTGTTATGACAACCATAGCTGGAAAATCAACTACGATTACACCGGACAAACCAGCTAAAACTGACATGGAATAAAAAATTGCTACCGCCAATACACCATTAAAAGCATTGCTTTTTGATAGTGCATATCGCCCAGAGATGTATATCAAGAAAGTAGTTATCCCCATTAAAAAGCCCCAATAATAATGATAGCCCTCAATCGGATTAGGAGCGATGGACACGAATAATTGCTGCATAAATATATTAAAATACCGATTTAGCACAAAGGGCATTCGGATGCCATTTAAACCTAAATTCATATAAAGTGTAATATCAGATGAATTTGGCCCACCACGGCCATAGAATGCAAAAGCGATCCCTATTACTGCGGAAAATATCAAAACAATGAGCGTTTCGATAATGGTCAAACGTTGCTGAATAAAATTAATAAAAGTATTTAATGGGTTTATTTTTTTTTCTATGCTTGTCGATGTATTAAGTTCGAATTTATCGTCTGATGACTTCATAAGAATCCTTTGATAAATCTTTAATTATCACCTTTATACCAGAAAGAAAATTGATGTCAAACAATATCCTGAGAAAATAATCAACAATATCGAAAATATGTTTTTTGTGAATTTTCTTCGTTAGCTCAATTTTTAGATTCAATTGTTTAGTCTTTTTCGGTTCATTTAGCAATGCAGTATTTAGGTCCAGTGTATTAGCGAATTAATTTCCACTGTACTGCTGTCTTGGTTCACCGTGAAATGGAAAAATGGCAACCGTGTTATAGTTCACAAACA
>CAZCBW010000054.1:0-18988 GCA_964497065.1 uncultured Candidatus Brevefilum sp.
TTTTCATGTACACATATTTGACATGATCAAAGCGAATGACTTTGCAATTGCCCTGGGGGGTATTGTGTGGCGGCAGAGCCGCCACACAATACCCCCTATTTCTCCATAAGCTGAGTAGTAACGAATAATTCTATATTTCCGAAAAATCTTCAAACAGAAGGTTGAAAATCCATTCAGTCTTGGCTGCTTCTTTCATTTAATAGCTTAAATTTCAAACCTCCCCTTAACCCCATAAAAGCCGCTACCTGGGGTATAATTGCAAGGTATGCAAGTATGCCCGGCGCCTCCTTTTCAGCATCACGGAGGCGCTGGTTTAAATCAAAACCAGTGATGGATTTTTTTATTAAGGACCCAAATTAATGACGGATATCGGAATCGTTACACAGGTTGATATTGATGATGAAATGCGAGAGGCCTATCTCGATTACGCCATGAGCGTGATCGTGGCCCGGGCACTGCCGGATGTGCGGGACGGGCTAAAACCCGTTCACCGCCGCATCCTGTATGCCATGCGGGATATGGGCATTCGGGCAAATACACCCCATCGTAAATCAGCCCGCATCGTTGGTGAGGTGCTGGGCAAGTACCATCCGCATGGGGATATGGCTGTCTATGATGCCATGGCTCGCATGGCACAGGATTTCTCCCTGCGCTATATGATGGTGGATGGCCAGGGTAACTTTGGGTCTGTCGACGGCGATTCGCCCGCAGCCATGCGGTATACCGAAGCCAGGCTCTCAAAATTGGCCGAAGAAATGCTGGTCGATCTCGAAAAAGAAACGGTCAATTTCATTGAAAACTTTGACGGGTCGCTGGAAGAACCCGAGGTGCTCCCCGCCCGCCTGCCCAACCTGCTCCTCAACGGCTCATCGGGTATTGCAGTGGGCATGGCCACCAATATCCCGCCCCATAACCTGCGGGAACTGGTGGCAGCGCTGAACTACCTGATCGACCGCTATGACGAGATGGACGACGTCAGCATTGAAGAGCTGATGGAATTCCTGCCAGGGCCAGACTTCCCGACTGGCGGCATGATCATTGGCGATGAGGGCATTCGCCTGGCCTACAGCACCGGCCGAGGCAAGATCATCATGCGCGGTACTGCCATGATTGAAGAAGACTCAGGCGGAAGATTCACCATCACCATCACCGAAATTCCCTACCAGTTAAACAAAACCACCCTGATCGAACGCATTGCTGAACTGGCCCGAAATGGCCGTCTGGATTCGATCGCCGACCTGCGGGATGAATCTGACCGCACCGGCATGCGCATCGTGATCATCCTCAAGCGAGGGTCTCAACCCAAGCGGGTGCTCAACCAGCTGTACAAATTCACCCCCCTGCAGTCCACCTTTGGTGCCCAGATCCTGGCGCTGGTTAAAGGCGAACCGCGGCTGCTGCCGCTTAAACGCGCCTTGCAGCTCTACCTGGAACACCGGCAGGATGTTATCACCCGGCGCAGTGAGTATGAACTTAAAAAGGCTAAGAACCGGGTGCATATCTTAGACGGCTTGCTGATCGCGCTGGCCAACCTGGATGATGTGATCAAGACCATCCGCGAATCCGATGATGCCGACGCGGCCAAAGAAAACCTGATCTCACGATTCAAGCTCTCCGAAATCCAGGCTCAGGCCATCCTTGATATGCAGCTGCGCAGGCTGGCAGCTTTGGAACGCCAGAAGATCATGGACGAGCATAAAGAAGTCATGACCCAGATCGCTTACCTTGAAGACCTGCTGGCCTCCCCCAAGAAGATCCTCGAGATCATCCGCACAAACCTCAACGAGGTCTCAGAAAGTTTTGGTGATGAACGCCGCACGGTGATCGCACCGGATGCCTCGAGCGACCTTTCAGAAGAATCACTGGTCAAAAACGAAGAGGTGCTGGTCAGCCTGACGCAGAAAGGTTATGTCAAACGCGTATCTGAAACGACCTACCGCTCTCAGGGTCGCGGGGGGCGCGGTGTGATCGGCCAATCAATGCGCGATGAAGACGAGGTGAAATTCTTCTTCCGCTGCAATACGCTCAGCCACCTGCTGTTTTTCTCAGATAAGGGCAAAGTTTATGCTGAAAAAGTCTGGCAGCTTCCTGAAGAAGGGCGCACCGGCCGCGGCATCCCCCTGATCAATATCATCAATATCACCTCAGATGAAAAGATCACCGCCATCGTGCCCGTGGCAGAATTTTCGGCCGCCAATTACTGCACCATGGCAACCGTCAAAGGTCGGGTTAAACGGGTAGAGATGTCTGAGTTCAGTGCTGTGAGACCCTCTGGCCTGATCGCCATTTCACTGGAAGAGGATGACCAGCTCGGCTGGGTATCGCTGACCGGCGGGAAAGATGAGGTCATGCTGGTCACCCGCAACGGCCAGGCACTGCGTTTTGAAGAATCTGAAATTCGTGCCATGGGCCGTCAGGCGATGGGTGTGATCGGGCTGCGTCTAAAACCGGGTGACCGCCTGGCCGCACTTGAAGTCGTTGAACCCAACGGCCACCTGCTGGTGGTCACAGAAAAAGGCTTTGGTAAACGAACCAGGCTTGAAGAATATTCCCCGAAGAGTCGGGCGACGATGGGCATCGGCACGATTGATAAACGGGCCACAAGCGCCATTGGCAAGATCACAGAAGCCCGGATTGTTCAGGAGAAAGACGAAGTCTCTTTGATCTCAAGCCACGGGATTGTCATCCGCATGGCTGTATCGGATATCTCAATTCAGAAACGCGCCACCCGAGGTGTGACGATCATGCACCTTGAAAAAGGTGATTCTGTGGCTGCGCTGGCCCGTATCACCGAATAATATCGAATTAACCAAATACACCCCCGAGAGAAAATTCTCTTTCTCGGGGGTTTTATATTTAAGTGTGCTGTCAACGCAACTACTCAGTTTATGAGGAAATAGGGGGTGTTGTGTGCCGGCTTAGCCGGCACACAACACCCGAGACCTTTTAGTTGCAGTGCGGCGTGAGCAATTACCTGTTAACTTAAAAAAGGGAAAGACTTAAATTACCAAAGACAGAAGAAAACAGCAGGATAAGTACCAGCAGCGCAGCGATCACCAGCAAGATTGGCTTGTAAAGATCAGGAAATTTGAGTTTAGAACGCACCTTTCCAGGTTCAGAGAAGGGAGAGTATCCGGGTTTGGGTTCACCCCGGCCATAGAAAGCTTCAACGGATTGCGCATCTTCATAAATCCCGCGCGGGAAGTAAGGTGAATGGAAGACCTGGATTTCCTGTGTGGCCTGGTGCAGGCTGCTGTTGGCTGGGTGTTCGCCAAAATGCGAGGGTTTCTGTTCCTGGCGTTCAGGCTGCTCGAGGTTCTTTTGAACGGTTAGGGCACGTTCCGGTTCACTTTTCGCTTCTTCAGGTTTCTCACCAATAACATCAGAAACAGGGTTGGTTTCCAGCGGTGGTTCCAGATACGGTTCCTGAGGCACCGGCCATTCTGGGAACTCGCGGTCATCTCTCGGGTCTGACTGGTTTTGATCTTCCGTGTGTGGATCGTTCATGCTTCTATCCTTAATCATCATCCCAATAACGCTGTTTGGTCCCATTTTCCGGCAGGATTTCGCCGGCCGCAGCAGTGATCATGCTGCCGTCCTCCATCAATAATGAAAGCTGGCTGTCCGATTTAACACCCAGGACTTTAAATCGCTGAGGGTCTTTGCCCTGCATTCGGAAATTGACCCACTGATTTTTAAAAGCCAGGTGTTCGTTCCATCGATTTAAAAAATCCTGACCTGCCAAATCTTTACGTAACGATTGCATGTTTTTGAGGATATCAAATAACAGTGCCCATCGGTCAACATCACGGCCCAATTCACGACCGACCGATGCAGCGGGATATCGAGTTGTTTCTGGCGCGGGCACCCCGTCTGGCGTGATGTTGACCCCTAACCCAATCACCACAGCTTCTGCGTTTGTCCCCTGCCAGGATGCTTCAACCAGCACACCGGCGACCTTCTTCTGATTGAGCAAAATATCATTCGGCCATTTGATCTGGCCCTGCAAGCCTAAGCTGCCCAATGCCTGCACCAATCCCAGGGCAGCCAGGGCAGTAAACCTGGGGAACACACTGGTTTCGGCCTGTGTCGGGCGCAACACCAGACTGAATGCCAATGCCGTCCCGGGCAGCGTCACCCAGCGTCGCTTCCCTCGCCCGCGACCGGCAGTTTGAGAATCCGCACAGATCAGCGACCAATCTCCGGCACCTGCATCAGCCCAGGCTAAAGCGTCATCATTAGTTGACCCGGTCTCTGGTGTATATTTCCAATCGTCCAGTCTCAACGGATCAAGATAGGATGCAATTCTTTCGATTTCAGTCATCGGCCGACTCCATAAATTGATTATATCCCATCGATAAAACTCACAGACCAGAATTGCTAGCGTGGGTATAATAATAGGACTTAAAAAATTCAATGGAGGAATAAATGGCTGATTTCCCCGGCAAAGGTAAAGTTGCCGTATTAAAAACCACACCCGAGACCGTACTTGATGACATCGAACAATTGATGACCCTGGCAGAGGTTGAAAAATCGCTGCCCAAAGAGAACCAGACCGGCTTGAAGATCAACATCTCATGGCAGACCTGGTACCCCGCCTGTTCAACCACACCCTGGCAGCTGGAAGGCGTTATTCGCGGCTTGCGCGCCTTTGGCTATCAAAACCTGGTCGGCGTCCATAACGACACGGTCGTTGTGGATACCAGTGATGGCGAAGCGAATAATAAGCATAAGTATGTCACCGATCTTTACAAGGTGCCCTGCCTTTATCTATACGAAGATATGTTTGAGTGGATCGAGTTTCACCCCAGCAAGCCGATGATGGTGCTCGATAAGGTTTTCCCGGAGGGCATCTTCATCCCCAAAGCACTGATCGGGATGAACATCCTGCAGCTGCCGACAGTCAAGACCCATGTCTTCACAACCATCACCGGTGCGATGAAAAATGCCTTCGGCGGTCTGCTCCACCGCCATCGCCACTGGACGCACAGCGTGATCCACGAAACATTGGTAGACCTGCTGACTATCCAGCAAGAAATTCATCCAGGCATCTTTGCCGTGATGGATGGTACCTTTGCAGGTGACGGCCCTGGCCCGCGAGCTATGCGCTGGCATGAAAAGGATATCCTCCTGGCCTCGGCAGACCAGGTCGCCATTGATGCAGTTTCCGCCCGGCTGCAGGGGTTTGACCCGCTCTCCATCCGGTTCATCCGGCTGGCACACGAAAAAGGTCTGGGTATCGGCGACCCGAGGGATATTGAGATCGTAGGGTATGATATCGAGCAGGAAAAACCCTGGAACTTCGTCCAGGAAGACACCTTCGCTTCCAAGGGGCAGAAGTTGATCTACCACGGGCCGCTCAAACCGCTGGAAAAACCGCTCTTGCAAAGCCCGTTAGTCCCCTGGAGCTACTTTGCCAGCAATTTCTACCATAACGTCTACTGGTACCCCTTCGTCGGCCGGCAGCGAGCCAAAGATGCTCTGCAAACGCGCTGGGGGCAGCTCTTTAAGGATTACGGCGATGGAAATGTGGTTCTGCCGGGCATGGAAAAGAAAACCGTCATCCAGGCTGCCGCCGCATTGACCATCCTGGCAGCATTGACAGGCGGGTTGGCATGGCTGATCAACCAGCAGAAAAAACGTGCTGATTAAGGGTTCTTGACCCAGCACTGCTGCTGTTAAATTCTTTTTAAATAACCAACCATATCGCTGATACCCTGCACCACCAGATTTGGTTGATGCGCTGCGTTGGGCAAATCCGTTGCGCTTGCTTCCCCACTCAACACCAACACCGTGCGGATGCCCCATTGCCCTAAAGCAATATCTGTGTATAGCCTGTCCCCAATCATACAATGTTCGGTTATCAAAAAACCTGTCTTCTCAACCAGTGCATCAACCACCGGTTGATGGGGTTTGCCGATGATCACATCCGGCCGGCGTCCTGTGGATGTGAAGACCAGTTCGATTATTGCGCCGATATCCGGCATGAACCCGGTTTCAGTCGGGCAGTTGATATCGGGGTGGGTGGCAATATAGGGTTTGCCTGCAGAAGCCAGATCACAGAGCCTGCGCAGTTTCTCATAGGTCAGTGTCGTATCAAACCCCAGCACAACCACATCGGGGTTTTCTTCTGTGATCATAAATCCATGGCGCTGAAATTCCTGTTCCAATGCCGGGGTGCCCACCACATACAATCTTGTCTTTGGATAGTGCTTTTTTAAATAAATCGCTGTGGCTTCACCTGAAGTAAAGATACGCCCAGGTTCAACAGCCAGGCAAAATTTTTTGAATTTTTCAGCATATTCCAATTTGGATTTGGAAGAATTATTCGTCAGAAAATAATATGATTTCCCCAATTCATCCAGCAAATCCAACCATGCCCTCGCGCCGGGCAGCAGCCGGCTGCCAAGGAAAATTGTGCCGTCCATATCCATCAGGAAGCACTTGATTGTCGCTAACCATTCATGCGTTTCTGCCACAAAAACCTCACTTATCGTTGGTCATATTGCCAGTTTATCATAACTTGAAATCGCTATTTGTGGTCAGTGAATTGGTATTTTGGTTTTTCCAAGCTCAATCCCACATGACTGTACGATCTGATTAACTACACCAGAAGATCTGAATTTTCAAACAACCATGCTGTTCTATCGGATATAATAAGCGCATCAAAGTAAAAAATTGGTAACTACTCAGCTGATGAGGAAATAGGGGGTGTGGTGTGGCGGCTTCGCCGCCACACCACACCCCCGACCTTTCAGTTGTAGGGCAGACTGAGCAGTTACAAAAATTGATTTAAAAGGAAATCGAATGAAACCAATTGCTCTAACGGGAATCAAACCGACTGGCAGGCCCCATATTGGCAACTACCTGGGCATGTACCGGCCTGCTTTGAGTTTGATGGAAGACTATTTGGGGATGTACTTTGTCGCTGACTATCATGCCCTGACCAGCATGCACGATCCAGCTGCTCTGCGTGAGCTGGTTTATGAAGTAGCAGCGAGCTGGCTGGCATTGGGGCTTGACCCGGATGAAGCCATCTTTTTCCGCCAATCGGATGTGCCCGAGATCCCTGAATTCACCTGGATCTTATCCTGTTTCACGTCCAAAGGACTGCTCAATCGCGCCCATGCCTATAAAGCAGCAGTAGATGAAAACCTTGATCTGGGGCATGATGCCGATGAGGGCATCAACGCCGGGTTGTTTTACTATCCAGTTCTGATGGCCGCAGATATCCTGCTCTACGGCTCAGATGTCGTCCCGGTTGGCATCGACCAGAAACAACATATTGAGATCACCCGAGATATCGCTGAAGCCTTCAACCGCACCTATGGCCCCATCCTCAAGGTGCCGGAGGGGATCATCCAGGAAAACGTGATGAAAATCCCGGGTATTGACGGGCGAAAAATGAGCAAAAGCTATCACAACACACTGCCGATCTTCGCACCTGAAAAGGAATTGCGCAAACAGGTCATGCGGATCGTGACTGACAGCAAACGCCCTGAAGACCCCAAAGATCCGGATGGTGATAACTTATTCGCATTGCTCCAGTTTTTTGCTCCGCCTGATCGGCTGGCGGTCATCCGCGGGCTGTACCTGAATGGCGGGGCTGCCTACGGAAATCTGAAGAAAGAGCTGGCCGAACTGATCCTGGCCCAATTTGCACCTGCGCGAGAACGCTTCACAGAATTGATCGACGATAAAGCTTACCTTGACCGCGTATTAATGGAAGGTGCTCAAAAAGCACGTCAGATGGGTGCCCCCTACCTGGCTGCAGCCCGCAAAGCAACCGGGATCGATTGAGCACGGCTTCTTAGGCAAATATATCTTTATTTAATAATTCCCCAGTCCTGCCAACCGGGTTCAACTGGGCTGTATGGTCAATAGTGTCATTGACCAATTGTTCCAGCAGCGACAAAGGCAGCCCACCGTTATTGATCAGGACATCATGAAAGTCCTTGATCTCAAATGCATCACCCAGGGTTGCTTTAGCTTTTTGACGCCATGCACTAAACTTCAAATACCCAATATAGTAAGCACAGGCCTGCCCCGGCATGACGATATAACGTTCAACTTCAGTGACCACATCCCTTTCAGGCAGCCCTGTCGTTGCATGCATATAATCAATAGCCTCTTCCCGCGTCCAACGGTAAGCATGGATGCCGGTATCCACCACCAACCGGGCAGCCCGCCAAAGCAGAGCCTGCAATCGTCCCAGTTCACTGAGGGCATTTGTCAGATTCAATTCACTGGCCAGCCGTTCAGCATACAGCGCCCATCCCTCCGAATAGGCTGAAAAGAAATAGAAACGCCTGAAAGAAGGCAAACCTCTGATCTTTTGTGCCATGGCCATCTGGTAAACATGCCCGGGGATGCCCTCATGGTATGCCAGGGTTTGCATCCCCCAGCTGTAAATATTTTCCGGTTCACGAAGGTTGATCCACACCGTGCCCTCACGGCTGCCATTTAAAGCCGGCGGCTCAGCCAAAGCGATCGGAGAATCATCTTGTTTATAAGTTGGCATCGCTTTAACCCGGATGGAATCCAAACGTCCCTGCCTGAAAACGTCGGGCATCACCTGGTTAGCATCATCCAGGATGGACTGATACATCCCAATAATGAAGTCTTCTCTGCCCTTATCCAGATATAAGTATTGGGGGTCTTGCATCATACATCGCATCTGGTCAGCAGGATTTTCTGATGGCAGGCCCAACCCCTCCAGCTTAGATCGGATCTGAGCGGTTATGCGGGCAACTTCTGCCAACCCGAGCTGATGGATCGCTTCAGCGTCCATTTCTAAAGTGGTATGGTTTCTCAGCAGAAAATTATAATAAGCCTGTCCATCCGGCAGTTTCCAAATACCGGCATCCACCTCTGCCCGCTGGAGCTGATCTGTGAGGTAAACATGCAGTTTCTGGTATGCTGGCATCACCTCAGACTCAATGGCGGATTTAATTTTTTGCCCCCAGCGCTTTTGAGCCCGTTTAGAAAACCTGCCGGATTCAACCATCCGTGCTATGAAACTTGTATACAGGGGGTTTTGTTCAACAGGCTGGTTGATCAATGTATCCATTTGTACCAGGGTTTTTTCCAATACAAATCTCGGCGGCAGAACACCCCTGGACTCTCGTAATTGCAAACTTTCGCGCAACCCGGTCAGCTTCCAATCGACCAGTAGCAGGCGTTGAAGATATCGGCGGGCACTGCGGCTGCCTTTGATTTGGTGATAATTACACAGGAAATTGACCAGCTCAATTTGAACCCCAAAGACATGATTAACCGGGTACGGCCCCATGAAAGCCGGGCTGGATGCCCAATGATAATCAAACCGGTGACTGTAAAGTTGATTGGACAGGTACCAGTGCATCACTTGTCGGGTGACCCATTTTTGACCTGCCAGTTTTGCAGGGGCATAGCGGTTGATTAACGCCAACCCGTTACGCTCCAACTGCTGGAGTCCCCACTGCTGCCGGGGAGAAGCATCTGTCAATCGGCCGCTGTGAAAATCTAAAATCCTGTTCTCAATCAGCCCCAGTGAGGTCAGCATCTCCGGGTCTGACAGGGCCCAACGCACCATTAAACGCTCCACAGCCCAATGAATAGAAACAGGTGTTCCCCATCCAAGACTGTATACCAGGTAGATTACAACAATTAAAAAAATAACAAGGCTCATTAACAATATCAGCGGCATTCTGCCTCCAATAAATACCTTAACCGCCTTAATAGATTCATAGGTTTAATTCCTGTTTGCTGCCCAATGCTACTAATTCAGGACTGAAAAAGTGGATCGCTTTTAAGTATTAAGCCAATGCCTGCCTGACACGATCGGCTTCCTGGATATAAATGATACGCCAATCGGTTTTATCAGAGAAGCTCAATAATTCGTAATCTCACAAGGTTATCAACCTGAGAAATCTTATCTTTCAGATTTCAATTATAATCACAAAGTTTTAAGCCTGCCGTCAGTGACTTTCACTGAACCAAATATTAACTTCAGTATACAATTGGGTGTATAAGAAAATAATCGGTCGGTTTATTAGAAACTAATGCAATATCGAAATATTTCCACAGTGCAACTGCTCAGACTGCCCTGCACCTGAAAGATCGGGGGGGGGGTTGTTGTTTGGCGGCAAAGCCGCCAAACAACAACCCCCCCATTTCCTCATAAACTGAGTAGTTACTCCATAATAATAAATAAGAGGATTTTATGCCTTCTAATATAGAAAACCTGATCAGAGAAATGACATTGGAAGAGAAAGCCTCGCTTTGTTCTGGCCTTAATGCATGGTATACCAAGCCAGTCGAACACCTGGGGATTCCCTCGATCATGGTCGCTGACGGCCCTCATGGGTTAAGGAAGGAGAAAAACCACGCTGAGCAGATTGGATTAAATGAAAGCATTCCCGCCACCTGCTTCCCAACTGCATCAGCCCTGGCGGCAACCTGGAACCGGGATCTTATTAAACGGGTTGGATCAGCTTTAGGCAATGAATGCCGGCAGGAGAAAGTCTCGGTGATTCTTGGCCCAGGGGTCAACATTAAACGATCCCCTTTATGTGGGCGCAACTTTGAATATTTTTCAGAAGACCCTTATCTTTCAGGTGAGATGGCAAAAAGCCATATCCAGGGTGTGCAATCCCGGGGCATTGGCACCTCCTTAAAACATTTTGCAGCCAACAACCAGGAATACCGCCGAATGACGATCAATGCAGTCATTGACCAGCGCGCATTACATGAAATCTACCTGGCCGGTTTTGAAATCGCCGTTCGTGAAGCACAGCCCTGGACTCTGATGGGAGCGTACAACAGGCTCAACGGTACTTACTGCTGTGAACACCCTGATCTTCTCAAAGATCTGCTGCAAGATAAATGGAGGCACACCGGGTTGGTGATGACCGATTGGGGTGCGATGAATGATCGTGTGGCAGCCCTGAAAGCCGGCCTGGCACTGGAAATGCCCGGCCCCAGCCCTGAAAATGACCGGGCTATCGTTGAGGCTGTTCGCGATGGAGAACTAAACGAATCGGTGTTAGACCAGGCAGTCAGGCAAATCCTTGACCTGGTTTTTAAAGCCCAGGATGCGCTGTCAGTTAACGACACCTATGACGCTGATGCGCACCATCAGCTTGCACGGCAGGTCGCCGCTGAGGGCATTGTCCTGCTTAAAAATGACGGGCAGATATTGCCAATTAAGCCTGGTAGTACAGTTGCCTTGCTGGGTGCTTTTGCTAAAACACCGCGATACCAGGGCGCAGGCAGTTCATCGATGAACCCGACCCGGCTGGAAAATCTATACGACGAAATGGTCAAAATAGCGGGAGCGGAGAATATCAGCTACGCCCCAGGATATCACTTTAGAAACGATGCAGTTGATGATGGCTTGCTGGATGAAGCTGTGCAGGCTGCCCGCTATGCCGATACCGTGGTGATCAATATCGGACTGCCGGATATCTTTGAGGTTGAAGGTCTGGATCGGGAACATCTCCGGCTGCCAGAATGCCACAACCAGTTGGTGGAAGCAGTCTGTGCCAAACACGACAGGGTAACCGTCGTGCTGAGCAATGGCGCACCCGTCGAGATGCCCTGGGTGTCAAAAGCCCCTGCCATTTTGGAAGCCTATCTTGGGGGCCAGGCTGGTGGGGGTGCGATCGCTGACGTCCTCTTTGGGGTGGTCAACCCCAGCGGAAAGCTGGCGGAGACCTTCCCGCTGCGGCTTGAGGATACACCCTGCCATGCATTTTTCCCCGGCGGGCCAAAAACCGTCGAGTATCGAGAAAGTCTGTTTGTGGGATATCGCTTCTATGAAACCGTTGAGAAACCCGTCCTGTTCCCCTTTGGCCATGGGTTGAGCTATACAACCTTTGCCTATGAAGATATCAACACCAGCCAGCCTGAGATTTCAGATCAAGACGAACTGATTGTGAAAGTAAAAATCAGCAACACCGGCCAAGTCGCTGGCAAAGAGATCATTCAGCTTTATATCAGCCCGCAAGAGCCGAAAGCTTTTCGTCCAAAATTAGAGCTGAAAGGATTTGAGAAAGTTTCACTCCAACCGGGAGAGGCAGGAACAATCAGCTTTAGTTTGGGTCAGCGAGCTTTTTCTTATTATAATACTGAACTCGGTGACTGGCAGGTTGAAACAGGCATCTACCGGATCTTGGTCGGTGCTTCCTCACACCAAATCCATTTAACAGCGGAAGTAAAAGTTCTTTCAAACCAACCTGATCAATCGCTGCCACCAAAAGACTGCCTGCCAACTTATCAGAACTTCCCCTCAAATGCTGTCATCCAGCAAAAAGACTTTGAGAGCTTGTTGGGGAAAAGTGTTCCCGTGAATCACATCACTCCGGGTGAACCAACGACAACCAACACACCCATCAGTGATATGCAGCAATCCCTGATTGCAAGAATATTAAAGAGAGTCATTGAGAAACAGACTTTGAAAGTGAGCGGCGATGATATCAACAGCCCTAATGCCCGGATGATACGGGCAATGCTCAAGGATGCACCGCTGCGCACCATCATTATGTTTGGTGGTGAGGCATTTAACCGGCAGATGGGTGAAGGCATTTTGATGATGATCAATGGACAATTTTTTAAAGGTTTATCACATTTGATCAGGTCGCGTCGAAAGAGATGATAAATTTTAAAAATCTATATGTGCAGAGCCCGGAGGTTGGGGGTTAATGCTATAATTTTCTGCGGTTATTATCATTCAATAGGAAACTTATGAAATTATCCGTTTTGATACCAGTTTACAATGAACACCGCACGCTGCGGGAGATCATCAGCAGGGTTTTAGCGCAAGATATTCATGGTATTGATTCCATGGAAATTGTGATCGTGGATGACTGTTCAACGGATGGGTCCGCTGATGTGATCCGTGAATTGCAGCAAGCCCATCCCGAGATCATTCGTCCAATCCTCCTGGAAGAAAACCAGGGCAAAGGCAATGCCATCCGCACTGCTATCCAGACTGCCTCCGGTGATATCGGCATCATCCAGGATGCAGATCTCGAATATGACCCGGGAG
The DNA here is from genome assembly GCA_964497065.1 of uncultured Candidatus Brevefilum sp. GTDB lineage: Bacteria > Chloroflexota > Anaerolineae > Anaerolineales > Anaerolineaceae > Brevifilum. Next base: position 13,031 of record CAZCBW010000054.1, read on the forward strand.
ATTATGAAACCGTTCTGCGACCCATTCTCAGCGGCAAGGCGGATGTCGTCTACGGCTCAAGATTTGCAGACCGGGAACAGCGGCGGGTTCTCTATTTTCGCCACACACTGGCCAACCGCTTCCTGACCTTTGTCAGCAACTGGTTCACAGATCTGAACCTGACGGATATGGAGACCTGCTACAAAGCATTCCGTCTGCATGTCGCAAAGACCATCCCAATTAGATCTAAAGGCTTTGGCATTGAACCAGAACTGACTGCCAAATTTGCCAAACGCAAGCTGCGTATCTTCGAAGTGCCGATCAGCTACCACGGGCGGACTTACGCTGAGGGGAAAAAGATCACCTGGAAAGACGGGCTAAAAGCCTTGGGGACAATCCTTAAATTTTGGATCATTGACGATATGTTTGAAGGTGACTATGGCAGTAAAGACCTGATCGATATGGAGGCTGCACCCAAATACACCGAATGGACGCTGGAACGGATCAAACAATATGTCGGTGATGAAGTCCTTGAAATTGGCTCAGGCATCGGGAATAATGTCCGTATTCTGATGCAGTATGCCGATGTCATTGCCACAGAAATTGATCCGATCTACCTGGAGGTGCTGCAAAATGCTTATTTCAACACGCCCAGTGTGAAAATCTACCCATGGGATGCAACCCTGCCCCCGCCGCCAGCATTGCCGCAGGCAGAATCAATCCTGTGTTCAAATGTGATTGAGCACATTGAAGATGATCAAAACATGATCAATCATGCCGACCTTGCACTGAAACCAGGCGGTCGAATGATCATCATCGTCCCCAGGGGTGAAAAACTGTTTTCAAACCTTGATTCAGCCATTGGCCACTTCCGCCGCTATGATCAACAACGCTTGAAATCCTTGGTGACAAGTTTAGATTATGAGATCGAAGAGCTGTTTACGCTTAACAAGATTGGCGTGTTGGGATGGTGGTATCGCGGCAAGGTCGCCAAACAAAAGACGATCGGACGCTTTGGGTTAAAGGTATTCAATGTCTTGGTGCCAATTATTAAGTTAATCGACCCCCTGCTGCCCTGGAAAGGCCTTTCGCTGGTCATCGTCGCCAGAAAACCAGAATAAGCAGGCTTACTGAACCTCATAAAATAAACTGGGCTGCAGGTTTGTAATGTTCTATATATTCCATAATACATATTCGTTTACTGTACTTGTATAATTCAACCAATATCCTTATATCTGAGATAGGCGCTCAGGCTTTTTTTACATTCTGTTCTGAGCTTTATGAGCGCATCCCTTTTATCATCACGACTAATCTCTAGTTTGCGGATTGGGTTCAGGTGTTTGCCAGTGAACGGCTGACCGCAGCGCTTCTCGATCGCTTGACCCATCATGCCCATATCATTGAATTGATTGGTGGGTCACATCGCTTCAAAGAACGAGTAAACCGAGAAAGCAAGCAATGTCTACCTGTGGGCAGGGAGGTAGATTTTTCGATATTAAAACACATATATTCTATACCACAATAAAGGGGGGTTTAAATGTTTATAAGCTTTTTTCTGTTCTTTTTTATTTTGGGAAGACGAAAATCTTTCACACTTTATCGATCAATAAAGTTGCTGCTTTCAAAAACCCATTCAGTAGGTTTGATCATGGTAGCTATGTATGAAAAATTAACCTTGTATATGATCCTTTAGCCGTATATGACCTGCCAATCAAGGTGTTTAGGGTGTGTTCCAGGTTGTGAAACCGATGGTCAATACCGTTCCGGCAAGTGCATTGACCCGAAAAGCACCCGGTCGTCCCTGGTTGGTTTCATAGCAGACATAGGTGCCAACAGGCACATCTGCGATTGGAATCCTGTTAGTACTTAAAGCCGCGCCGATGCAGTCATACATCCCAGCCGAAGAAGTGCCCCAGATGGCCATCTTTGCCCCGTTTTTGGGGGTCAGATATCTTTCTGCGGCAGATACTGCTTCAAACCAAATATCTGCTGTTGCGCCTGCGGGTGTGACTCCTTCATCTAAATCTGCAGTTCCGGTCTGGTTGATGTCAAGGCTGTCAGATTTATAGGTGGTGGGTTGGGGCGTGTCGGTTACATCGGGGGTTGGTGTGGGTGGCGAGTCCCAAACGGGCAGACCTGCAGTAGATCCCTGCGTAGTTGCATAAAAAGCCCAAAGCCAGCAGTGTCCGCTGCCAGCAGGATTGCGGATGACCCAGTAGGTGCCATCAGCGTTGCGGGCGATCACCTCTGCCTCTTGGCCGACCAGCAACGCGCTGATTCGGTCAAAAATTTTTCCAGGTCCTGTTCGGCAGTTTGTGCTGACGCTCACCTGAACCATCGGCACAGACAATGTGGACGTAAAGGCTGTGGTGGGGAGGCAAGTTATTGAGATGTGATAATAATTTAAATAATTATACTCGAAATTCTACATCAACAATAATTATATACCCCAGGGGTTACTCAGGGCAATTGCAAAGTCATTCGCTTTGATCATGTCAAATATGTGTACATGAAAACCACCTCATCTTGCCCCCACCAAAAGCAGGTGCGGGTTCCGCTTTGCTCCAGCAGCTGTGCGCCACCTTCTCCTCGAGGAGAAGCTGTCTGCGAAGCAGACTGATGAGGTGGAGTTAGTTTCATCGACGATTAAGTTTGAATTAATAAGTAAAAAAGAATACCACGCCTAGAGCTTCTAAGCACCTTCCTGTCTTAAATGGAACTCCCATTCCGTTTTTTTGTGGGAATTAGCAAAAGGAATGCAAAGTAATCTCACTCAGTCAGTAAACCATATTTCTGACTTGGTGATTGCCCTACAGAAATGGTGCTTATTGGCGCGTTAGATTGTATAATTAATGTACTGGTAATCAAATTAATCATCAAGGAAAGGAACCAACCCCATGATCGTTGGAAACCGCATGTCTCAACCGCTGATGACTGTTTCACCCGATATGACGCTGCCTGAAGCCTTCACGATGATGAAGGACAAGAACATCCGCAGGCTGGTGGTCGTCAAAGATGGGAAGATGGTCGGGCTAGTCAGTAAGAACGACCTCGAACACGCTATGCCGACGAAGGCCACCTCCCTGAGCATCTGGGAGATCAATTACCTGGTCGATAAGATCAAGGTCAAAGACGTGATGCAAAAGGACGTGGTCACCAGCACGGAAGATACACCGATCGAAGCCGCCGCCCAATTGATGGTTGAAAATAAGATCAGCGCGCTGCCCGTGATGCGCGGCGGGGATGTGGTAGGCATTATCACCGAATCGGACCTTTTCAGGCTGTTCATCGAGATGTTTGGTGCCCAGTATGAGGGTGTGCGGGTGACGGTAGAGATGTCCGTCAAACCCGGGTCGATCGCCCAACTGAGCCAGGCCATCTATGAAGCCGGCGGCGATATTTTGGCCTTCTTTGGCACGCTGTCTGACGAAGCCAAGGCCTCAGACATGGTGACGCTGAAGGTGCGCGGCGTTGCGATGGATAAGCTCAAGACGGTGATGGCACCGCTGATCGTCAAGATCGTGGATATCCGCGAGATCTGAGCGTCGAAACTGCCTGTGTTAGGCAAAGTAGAAGCAGTACTATCGGTGATAATGAGGGAGAGACCCCATCCCTGGCCCCTCCCTTAATAAGCTTGCGTAAACAAGGGGCAGCTAAGCAGGTATCTTCACCTCCGGCAGGTGGGTCACGGCTTCTGCTATGGCTTTTGCCGGGTGCTCATAATCTTCCAGTTCACTAGAAAGGTATTTCTCGTAGGCTGAGAGGTCAAAGTGGCCATGCCCCGAGAGGTTGAAAAGGATGACGCGCTTTTCACCTTTTTCCTTGGCATCCAAAGCCTCATCAATGGCCGTACGGATGGCATGTGCGCTCTCCGGTGCGGGCAAGATCCCCTCCGTCTGGGTAAATAGAATGGCAGCCTCAAAGATACTGCGCTGTTTGACGGCTGCCGCCTCAATGTGCCCGGCATCAAACAAAGCGCTCAGGCTAGGTGCCATGCCATGATAGCGCAAGCCGCCGGCATGAATCCCCGCCGGAACAAAAGTATGCCCCAACGTGTACATCTTTGTGATCGGTGCCATCTGGGCCGTATCGCCATAATCGTAAGCATACACCCCGCGCGTGAGCGACGGAGTGGCAGTCGGTTCAACCGCCAGCAGGCGTGTGCGTTGACCGTTGAGTAGGTTCTCCCGCAGGAAGGGGTAAGCCAGCCCCGCAAAGTTTGATCCGCCTCCCACGCAGCCGATAACCACGTGTGGGTATTCTCCTGCCAGATCCATCTGCTTCAGTGCCTCCTCACCGATGATGCTCTGGTGGGTAAGCACATGGTTGAGTACAGAACCCAGGCTGTATTTCTTGGCGCCATTGGATGTTGCTGCAATTTCCACTGCCTCCGAGATAGCTATCCCCAGTGATCCGGGATGGTTGGGGTCCTGTGCCAGCAGGCTGCGCCCATACTGGGTGCGGTCGGTAGGGCTGGCAAATACCTGAGCGCCGTAGGTTTCCATAAAAACACGCCGGTAGGGTTTCTGCTGATAAGAGACATTCACCATATATACCTCCAGGTCAAGGTCAAACATTTTGCAAGCCATGGAGAGGGAAGAACCCCACTGCCCTGCGCCGGTTTCTGTGGTCAGCGCATGTGTTCCGGCAGACTTGTTGTAAAAAGCCTGGGCGATGGCAGTGTTGGGTTTATGACTGCCACCCGGTGAAACACTTTCATTCTTATAATAGATGTGCGCGGGGGTATCCAGTGCTTTTTCCAGCCGATGTGCCCGCTGCAGCGGCGTTGGACGGTACAGCTTGTAGATTTCACGTACCTCTTCGGGTATTTCGATGTAGCGATCTGTACTGATCTCCTGCAGAATCAATTCCATGGGGAAAAGCACAGAGAGGAAATCCGGGGTAACTGGCTCCTTGGTAATCGGGTTCAATACGGGCGACGGTGCAACCGGGCTGTCGGCGTTGATGTTGTACCAAAATTTTGGCAGATCGCTTTCGTTCAAATTGAAACGGGTTTGGTCAGACATGGTTTACTCCTTAAAATTTTTGAGAATTGAGATTTTGAAAGTTGAGAGTTTTGAATCATGATCAATCATCTTTAACGGTTGTGAAGAATCCTTCAAGGGGGGCGGAAAAGGGCATAAAATTCGCCATTTGCTTTTGATGAAAAGAGAATTCTATTTTGACAGCCATATTCAAATAGTTTACTTTTCATTAAACTGATTACCATTCGATAAAATACTTTTTTGCTCATCACACTTTACGCATCACTTTCTTAAACAAAAAACGTTCATCCCGATTTGGGACGAACGTTCAGTCCGTGGTGCCACCCAATTTAGGCTGCCTTATAACTAAACCCTTAACAAAAAAAACCGCCGGTGATGCGACGGGGAAAAGAGCCAGCCTCACTCTGTCCGAGTACGGCGATTTGTTTTGATTCAAATGCGCTTATACCCAGGGCCCTGTAACGGGGGCACACCGGCTCAGGCTACTCCATCCTGTTTCGCCCTGCAACTCTGAGGTCCATTCAGCGTACCCATTCGGTCAGGCTTCTCACCGGGCGCCTGCTCTCTGTGCCATTGGCTAACGCTTACTCGTCCTCTTCAACGTCTTTCCATATGAAGATATGGCTGATTGTAGCAAATACCTATCGAGGTGTCAATAGGTAGGTTTTTTGCGTTAGGGTAAAGCAGGATATTTTATCTTTGCCTTGATACTGACAATTTGCCTGATTGACGCTGCGAGGCAGGTTTGCTATAATGCTGGAGATAGTATGGCGCGTAGCTTCGCAGATCCCTGTAGGGACTGCTGGTAGAGCGCAGAAATTTGTTTTTGTTTTAGGGCGTGTGGCTTCGCAAATCCCTGTAAGGACTGCTGGTTAGAGCCTAGTTATAAGTTTTTAGGGCGCGTAGCTTCGCAGATCTCTGTAGGGACTGCTGGTAGAGCGCAGAAATTTGTTTTTGTTTTAGGGCGTGTGGC
>CAZCBW010000054.1:19088-19838 GCA_964497065.1 uncultured Candidatus Brevefilum sp.
TAGTTATAAGTTTTTAGGGCGCGTAGCTTCGCAGATCTCTGTAGGGACTGCTGGTTAGAGCCTAGTTATAAGTTTTTAGGGCGCGTAGCTCAGCTGGTTAGAGCGCACGGTTCACATCCGTGAGGTCGATGGTTCGAGTCCATTCGCGCCCATTTTTTATTTAATAAATTGTTTCCTATGCTTGCAATGACCAAATGACCTGTCATTGCGACGATCCGCTGCAGGCGGTGAGGAAGCAATCTTCATATGCCGTGATCGATGTAATTGGGGGAAGTGCGCTGTATCTTGAATTGCGAGGTGGAGATTGCTTCGCCCACAAGGGGCTCGCAATGACGACTCCGCGAAGGGGCATGCATTGACGGATTCACACAAGGGGATCGCAATGACCAAACCCTCCTGTCATTGCGACGATCCGCTGAAGGCGGTGAGGAAGCAATCTCATATTTTCGCGCGATAAGTAGATGGGCACAGTGCACGACTTCTTGATTTTCAAGATGGAGATTGCTTTCCACTTCTCTAGCGCTTCGGGGACCTTGTCGCAGACTCGCAATGATGATTCCGCGAAGGGGCTTCCACTGATGGTTTGTTTCTAGGGGTTTGTAAATACCTGCCCCATCTGTCATTGCGACGATCCGCCGCAGGCGGTGAGGAAGCAATCTTCATATGCCGTGATCGATGTAATTGGGGGAAGTGCGCTGTATCTTGAATTGCGAGGTGGAGATTGCTTCGCCCACAAGGGGCTCGCAATGA
>CAZCBW010000055.1:0-19492 GCA_964497065.1 uncultured Candidatus Brevefilum sp.
TAATGGAGTGCGGACTCATGCACAGAGCCTGAAAGGCGTGGTGTCAGTCCGCATAAAGCCCGCAGGGCGTGGTGTTAGTCCGCGATAAATACTTAGGTTATTAATGGAGTGCGGACTCATGCACAGAGCCTGAAAGGCGTGGTGTCAGTCCGCATAAAGCCCGCAGGGCGTGGTGTTAGTCCGCGATAAATACTTAGGTTATTAATGGAGTGCGGACTCATGCACAGAACCTGAAAGGCGTGGTGTCAGTCCGCAAGAATGTATATAATATTTACATGAGGGAATGCTATGGATCATAGGCCGCCGCATCTTCTGATCAACGAATGCTGGTATTTCATCACAGCCCATACGCTTGGTAAAACGCCCATCTTCGTGACCAATCAGCATAAAGATATCTGGAAAGATGTGTTTACTCACCTGTTAGAGTCGTACAAAGTTCAATCCGGTGCCTGGGTCTTGCTGGACGATCATTATCACCTTTTATGCTATTTTGATGACGGCAGCAAGATACCTAAATTTCTACAGCAATTGCACGGTGTGACGGCAATTCAACTAAACCGCTTAGATCAGGTCCAGGGTAGATCGGTCTGGTACAGTTATTGGGATCGGTATATCAGGGATGATCATGACTATTGGCAGCGATATAATTACATCCATTTTAATCCTGTTAAACATGAGTATGTGATAAAGCCTGAAGAATGGCTGTATTCCAGCTATTATCAAAATCTTTTGTTAATTGGGGGGAAGAAAATGGAAGAAAATTTTATCAAATATCCAGTCTTCGATAGTGATTTTGATGCATATGAATGAAAATCCTACTTGATTCTGCGGACTGAAGTCCGCGCTCCAGGCTTAGAATCTTTTTGGAATGCGGACAAAAGTATGCGCTCCAGGCTTAGATTCTTTTTGGAATGAGGACTTCAGTCCGCAAGGACTTATGTGATAGCCTAAAATGAAATGTTGTATCCCAGTTATTATCAAAATCTTTTGTTAATTGGGGGGAAGAAAATGGAAGTAAATTTTATCAATAATCCAATCTTTGATTGTGATTTTGATGCAAATGATTGATTTGCTCACTTGATAATGCGGACTGACATTTACGGCCTATGGCCTAAATGCGAGTGAGTCCGCGCTCCAGGCTTAGATTCTTTTTGGAATGCGGACTGAAGTCCGCGCTCCAGGAATTGTCTCAAATTACCACTTACCTGATAACCAACTCGCCCCTCACCCCTCCAACTGCTCCTCAATCTCCGCCCACTCCGCCAATAGATCCTCAACCTTATTCTGCAAACCCACATACGCCTCACCCAGCCTGAGCACCGCATCCGGATCGTCCGGGGGGGATTCCAGCTGGGCCGCGAGGACTTCCTGTTCGGCCTCCAGGTTCTGGACGGTCGTTTCAATTTCACCCACGCGGGCGGTCATCTGACGGCGGGCATATTTTGAGAGCGCTTTGGCTGGTTGGCTTTTATCCCCGGCCGGCTTTTTCGGTGACCCGGTTTCCTGCACGAGTTTGGGTTCAATCTGCTCCTGCATCTTCAACTGGTGCGCTTTGTATTCGGTGTAGGAACCTTTAAAGGTATGCAGCGTTTGCGTCTCCGGGTCTGCCTCCCAGATCTGGGTGGCCAGTGAGTCGATCAGGTAGCGGTCATGCGACACCATCAGGATCGTCCCGGGGAAGTCCGACAGCACCGACTCCAGCACCTCCTGCGTGTGCAGGTCGAGGTGGTTGGTGGGCTCGTCCAGCAAGAGCAGGTTGGCATCGGATAGCGAGAGTTTCGCCAACGCCAGCCGGCCGCGTTCGCCTCCAGAAAGTGTGCGTACCTTGCGGAACACATCCTCCCCGGAGAAGAGGAATTTTGCCAGGTAGCTGCGAGTCTCTGCCGGCAGCATCTTTGGGGCAGAACTGTTGATTTCCTGCATCAGCGATTTGTCGGCGTCAAGCCCTTCATGCGCCTGGGCAAAATAGCCGATCACCAGGCTGGCGCCCAACCGGACTGTGCCGGAATAGGGCGGAATCTTCTCCAGGATGGTCTTTAAAAAGGTGGTCTTCCCGGCGCCGTTAGGCCCGATGATGGCGGCACATTCCTGCCGCTGCAGGATCAGGTCCGGGCAGTCAAACAGCGGCTTGCCTTCGTCATGGTAGCCGACCTGCAACTGGTGCGTGCGCAAAACCAGGTCGCCCGAGCGTGTGACGGGGTTGAGCTGGATGTGCATCCGGCGCGGTTCTTTGGGCGGCGGTGCCAGGCGGGCATCTTCCAGCAGCCTTTCCAACCGCCGCTGGCGGCCTTTGGCCTGGTTGGTGTTTTGGCCGGCGATGTTTCGCCGGATGAATTCCTGTTCCTTTTCAATGAAGGCGGTTTGAGATTGGTATTCAGCCAGGCGTCGGGCGTAGCGATCCTCTCTTTGGGAAAGGTAGGCAGTGTAATTGCCGCGATAGACCTCCAACGAAGGTGTCATCTCCCAGATCGTTTCTGCAACCTGGTCTAAAAAATAGCGGTCATGCGAGACGACCACCAGCGCGCCATCCCAATCTTTAAAGTAGGATTCCAGCCACTCCACCGCCTGGATATCAAGATGGTTGGTGGGCTCGTCCAGCATCATCACATCGGGGTTTTCCAGCAGCAGCCTGCACAGCATGGCCCTGGTGCGCTGGCCGCCTGAAAGCTGTGTGATCGGGCGGTGGTAATCCTTTTCGTCAAAACCGAGGCCGGAGAGCGTCTGCTTGATCTGTACTTCGTAGGTATACCCGCCCCGCTGTTCGAAAGCCTGTTCAAGGCTGCCGTAGCGGGCGACTGCCTGGTCTCGATTGTCCGCATCAGCCATGGCCGCCATGCTGTCTTCCAGAGCTGCCTGCATCTCGCGAATATCCGCGAACACCTCCAGGCAGTGCTCCCACAGCGTGCCCTGCGTGACCAGCGTGGCCTCCTGCGGCAGGTACCCGATTCGCAGGTCTTTGGCATGCTGAACAGACCCGGCATTGGGGAAGTCTAACCCGACCAGGATGCGGATCAGCGTCGTCTTGCCGACGCCGTTATGGCCGACAATCGCGATCCGGGCACGGTATGGGATCGAGAGGGAAATATCTTCAAAAATATCCTCTGGCCCAAAGGATCTGGCCAGGCGGTTGGCAGTGATCAATGACATGCGGCAAGTATACCATTTTGAAATCCTGACAGCTGGATTTTTCAAACAAAGTAAAATTTTTGGTCTATTCTCAACAGTCAGCCTTGCATGGTAGAATTTCAGCTATGAAGCACAGCAATAAACGCTGGATGATCTGGTTGGGGTTGGTGATCTCAGCCATCTTTTTATTTATCGCTTTTCGTGAGATTCAATTCGCCGCACTGTGGCAAACCCTTATAAGCGTGCAGTACGGCTGGCTCTTGCCCGGTTTGGTGATCTATTTTAGCGCGGTGTTGATGCGCACCTGGCGGTGGCGTTTTGTGCTCAAACCGCTCAAACAGGTCTCACTCAAGACGCTGTTTCCCATTGTGACCATCGGGTATATGGGCAATGATGTCTTCCCGCTGCGGATGGGGGAAGTGCTGCGGGCGGTGGTGCTCAAAAGGCGAGAATCAATTTCGATCTCAGCTTCGCTGGCCACCATCGTTGTTGAGCGCATTTTTGATGCGGTTGTTGTGGTTGGGTTTGTCTTGCTTAACCTGGGGCAGTTGATCGGCCTTTCCGGGAACGATGCGCTCTCTCAGCTTGGCGGGGTGGCCGCCTGGGTGGCGGTTGTCTTCATGGTAGGTCTGGGGATGTTTATCCTGGTGGCCATGTACCCGCTGCCGGCCAAACGCCTGATGCACAGCCTGTTCAACCGCTTGCTGCCAGAAAAACTGCGCCAGCCGGTGATCGGTGTGGCAGATCAATTCTTGGATGGGTTGATGCGGCTTCGGTCGCCGAAGGATGCAGTGGTGATCTTTTTAATCACCAGCCTGATCTGGTTGCTTGAAACGGGCCTTTATTGGTGCGTCAACCAGGCCTTGAGCCTGGGGTTGAATTTTGGCCAGTTGATGCTGCTGAACGGTGCCGTCAACCTGGTCTTGCTGATCCCTGCTGCACCGGGCGGATTGGGTACCTTTGATGCGGCCGGCCGGGCAATGCTTGAAGCCTACGGCGCAGCTTCAGAACCAGCGCTGGGTTTTACGTTGGTGCTGCGGGTGGCATTATGGTTGCCGATCACGCTGGTGGGCACCTTCTTTTTCATTCGTGAAGGCTTGAAATGGACGCTGGACGTCAGCGAGTTAGAATCCCAGGCAGCCCCAACCGGGCAGGAGACAACGAAAGGCAGCACAGATGACTGAATCAAAGCAGCGAGTGGCGGTGATTGGTGCGGGGTTTGGTGGGATGTCAGCCGCCTATGATCTGGCATTGGCTGGCAGAGACGTAACGATCTTTGAAGGCGCAGATCATGTCGGGGGGTTGGCTTCGGGTATAAAAGAACCCCATTGGGATTGGTCTGTGGAAAAATATTATCATCACTGGTTCCAGAGCGATGAACATATGCTGGGTTTGATCGACGAGTTGGGCTGGTCAGACAAGGTGCTTTTTCCGCGGCCGGTCACGGTGATGTACCACCAGGGAAAATACTATCCCTTTGATTCGATCCTGGCCGCTCTGCGCTATCCGGGTTTAGGTTGGGGGATTGATAAAATCCGCTTTGGGCTGGTCGGCCTCTACCTGCGGATGACGCAAAACTGGCGCCAGTTGGAGACCACCACGGTGGATGCGTGGATGCGGAAATGGGCCGGTGACAGTGTCTACGAATCGATGTGGGAACCCTTGATGCTGGGGAAGTTTGGTGAACAGTATGCCAAACAGGTCAATATGGCCTGGCTGTGGGCACGCCTGCACGTCCGCACGAGCCGGCTGGGCACCTACCAGGGCGGCTTCCAGTCTTTTGCCGATGAATTTGCCAAACGCCTGCGCCAGATGGGGGTTGAAATCCAGTTGGAAAGCCGTGTGGATCAGATCATGCCTGCTGCTGAAAACAAATTGGAAGTCAACACGTCTAACGGACGCCAGGTTTTTGACCAGGTGCTGGTCACCACCTCTCCGGGGCTGCTTTCGAAGTTGGCCCCTGGCCTGCCTGAGGATTATCTTTCTGGCCTGTTTTCTTTAAAGAGCATGGGGGCTGTGGTGATGATCTTTACAATGAAGCGGCAGCTTTCCACTGAGGGATACTACTGGTTCAACATTCCAAAAAGTGTCGGTTTTCCATTTTTATCCCTGGTGGAGCATACCAACTTCCTCTCGCCATCGAATTTTGGCGGCGATCATATCGTCTATGTGGGGGACTATCTCGAGCCAGACCATGAATATTTTGACCTGACCGAAGAAGAACTCACTGAGCGGTTCTTGCCGCATTTTGTGAAGTTCAATCCTGAATTTGACCGCTCATGGATCAAAAAAACCTGGCTGTTCCGTACCAAATATGCCCAACCGGTTCCCCTGGTGGATCACTCTCAAAACATACCCGCCATTAACACACCCATCCCGGGCCTGTATTTTGCCAGTATGAGCCAGGTCTATCCCTGGGATCGCGGCACCAACTTCGCTGTGGAGATCGGCCGGCGGGCTGCCAGGATGATGATCGGCGCTGAAAAATAGCCGATTCCGAATCTTGAATCGTTTTTTCGAACATTTGAGCATTTGTCCCAAACCTGGTCTATGAAGCGCAACCCTATATACTTAAAATTGACTGAATTTCGTCAGGTCATCCCCAATATATGGGGGCATGAGTTTGATTGCACCCACAAATTCGCATCTACAGGCAAAATAAAATGCGGTTTAATTCTTATCAAATGAATCATATTTTTTAATATTGACCAGTCTTAAAGAATGGAATTTTTTTAGCAAAAATAACCCAAAAAATTAGAGACTCGTGATTTACTCGATTAGAATAGGGATACAACTTCTTAGAGCGGGCGACGACATAACCATCCAATGGTCAATGTCATAATCAGTCGAAATTATCCGCCACTGTTCTTCATTTTCCAGTGGTGTTTTTTTGTCAAATTTATTTATCATCATCGGTGGATCATCACATCACACTGAAGAGAGGAATCATTCATGGAAGCAGCCCAAGCTTGGCAAGCCACCCTCGGTCAACTGCAGTTAGAAATGCCCAAAGCCTCCTATGATACCTGGGTCAGCAGTGCTGAGCTGATTGGTTACGACGAGGAAAATAACTGCTTCCAGATTGGCGTAAAAAACGCCTATGCCCGAGATTGGTTAGAAAGCCGGCTCAGTGCTATCATGGCCAGGTCCTTGACCGGCCTGATGGGCTGCCCGGTGACAACAGAATTTAAAGTTTGGTCACCCAACACAGCTATAAAAAATATTTCTGAACCTGTCTCGCCATCTGTGACCCTCCCGGCAGCCCATGAAAACTGCACCGTTAATAACCGATACCGGTTTGATAACTTTGTGGTGGGGTCAGATAACCGGCTGGCGCACGCGGCCTGCATGGCCGTGGCTGAAAATCCCTCCCGGGCTTATAACCCGTTGTTTCTCTACGGTGGTGTCGGTTTGGGGAAGACCCATCTGCTGCATGCCATCGGGAATGCCTGCCAGCCTTCCGGGTTGAATGTGCTGTATGTGTCTTCAGAAGAATTTACCAATGACCTGATCAATGCCATCCGCACGCACACAACCCCGGCCTTTCGTGAGAAATACCGCCAGGTTGATGTGCTGCTGATTGATGATATCCAGTTCATTGCCGGCAAAGAGTCCACCCAGGAAGAATTCTTTCACACCTTCAACACCCTGCACGGTCAGGATAAACAACTGGTGATCTCGTCAGACCGCTCACCCAAAGCACTGGTGACGCTGGAGGAAAGGCTTCGTTCACGGTTTGAATGGGGGCTGACCGCTGATATCCAGCCGCCAGATGTTGAAACCCGTCTGGCCATCCTGCGTGCTAAAGCCGAACGGTATGGGCGTGAGGTCCCGGCGGACATCCTCGAGATGATCGCCCGGCAGGTGCAGTCCAATATCCGAGAGCTGGAAGGGGCGCTCAATCGGGTGCTGGCCTATGCAGATTTGAGCGGCATCACGCTTTCAATGGAAATGGCACACAATGCGCTGGTTGACTTTTTGCCGCAGGATAAAGATCTGCAGCCCAAGGATGTGCTTGAGGCTGTTTCAAGGTCATTTGGTGTCTCACATGATCGATTGAAGGGGCGTGAACGCACCCGAGAGGTGGCATTGCCTCGCCAGGTGGCGATGTATCTGCTGCGTGAGGAGGGCGGCATATCGCTGCCGCAAATCGGGGCGATGATCGGCGGTCGAGATCATACCACTGTGATCTATGGGTGTGAGAAGGTTAATAACTTAATGGAAACTGATGACCGCTTGCGCCGCCAGGTGATGAAGATTCGCGAACAGCTGTACAGCCGTGTCAGCGTGATGGCCTGACTCAGCCGCTTGAGAGTGATTGCATCGCACCCCATCGCTTACCAGCTTTAGCATCAGTGCTCAGGGGAATATCCAGCGTATAGGCATTTTCCATCACCTTGCGCACCAACGCTGTAGTTTGCTCCAGTTCATTTTCAGGCACTTCAAAGATCAATTCATCGTGCACCTGCAAAAGCATCCTTGCTTTTAAGCCGGCCCGTTTAATTTCACCCGGCAGTTTGAGCATGGCCAGTTTGAGGATATCTGCGGCCGTCCCCTGGATGGGGGCATTGATGGCCTCGCGCTCTTCCCGCTGGCGCAAAACATGGCTGGCGCCTTTCTTCAGGTTGGGGAAGTACCGCCGCCGCCCGGCCAGGGTTTCAACATATCCCTGCTCAGCCGCACTTTCGCGGATGCCGTCCAGGTATTTTTTAACCCCCGGAAATTCTTTGAAATAAGTCTCGATAAAGTTTTCAGCTTCAGACAATGTCAGGTCTGTGGTATTGGTCAGGCCGTAAGCGCTCATACCGTAGATCAGGCCGAAATTGATCGCTTTTGCATGCCGCCGCATCTCGGGCGTCACTTCTGTAAGGTCAATGCCGTGTACAGCCGCAGCGGTAGCCGCATGGATATCCTGTCCAGATCGGAAGGCTTCCAGCATGGCCTTGTCCTGGGCCATATGGGCAACGACCCGCAGTTCAATTTGTGAATAGTCCACCGCCAGCAAAAGCCAGCCATCATCAGCAATAAACCCGTTGCGCACCCGGCGGCCGACCTCCGTGCGGGTGGGGATGTTTTGCAGGTTGGGGTCGGAAGAGCCGATCCGGCCGGTCACCGTGCCGGTTTGGTTATAGGAGGTATGCACCCGGCCGGTTTGAGGGTTGATCTGTTTTGGCAGCGCATCCACATAGGTTGAGCGCAATTTTTCCAGCTCACGGTATTCAAGCACCAGTTCGATCACGGGGTGCTGGCCGGTCATCGCTTCCAGTACTGAGGCAGCGGTTGAATAAAATCCTGAGGCGGTTTTGTGTGCCCTGTCTGGCGGTTCCAATTTCAATTTTTCGAACAGTGCCTCAGATAGCTGCTGGGTCGAGTTCAGGTTGAATTCATACCCGACGGCGTTTTGTATCTCTTCTTCAATTTGGTCTAATCTTTGTTCCAGCTCATGGGCAAATTTTTCGAAAAAACCAAGGTCTAATTTGACCCCGTCCGCTTCCATGGCAGCCAAAATCGGGATCAGCGGCATTTCCATCGTTGAGAACAGATCGTCAGCCTTGTGTGACTTGAGCTCTTCCATCAACTGTGGGATCAACCGCAGGCAGATGGCCGCATCGGCGGCTGCATACCCTGCAGCCTCTTTGATGGGTACCTGGTCCATCGTCTTTTGCGCACGGCCCTTCCCGATCAGGTCTTCGATATGGGTCATTTCATAGCCCAGCCGCACCCAGGCCAGGTTCTTCAGGCCCAGGTTGTGCGAAGCCGGGTTGATCAGCCATTCGGCGATCATCGTATCAAAAGCCAGGGGAGCAGTGGTTAATCCGGCTCGCTGCATGACCAGGTAATCATATTTGAGGTTATGGCCGGCTTTGCCGATATTGGGGTTGGTCAGCGGTGCTTCCAAAGCCTGCATGACTTCTTCAACAGTCAGCTGCTGTCCTTCCAGGTGGCCAACCGGGATGTAATAACCGCTGTCAGGCCTGACGGCCAGCGAGATGCCGACCAGTTTGGCCTGCATGGGGTCAGTGGAGGTGGTTTCGGTATCAAAGGCGATCATCTCAGCCTCGTTGAGCGCTTTCACCATTTGCGTGAGGGCTTCACTTGTATCCACCAGGAGGGTGTCAATCCCAGAATTTTCTTGGTTGGCGTCCATGCTTTGTTTAAATAAGTCCATCTGTTCATTTTGCGGGATGAGGGGCTGCATTTTCCCAACCAGGTTGTTCAATTGGTTGGTCAATGTGCGGAATTCCAGCTCTCGAAACAGGTCTTCAACCGCCTGGGGGTTGAACCGGTCGATGCGTGCCTGGTCAAGGTCCAGGGGAACCTGCAGATCGGTCACGATTTGGGCCAGTTTTTGGCTCAGGTAAGCATCCTCTTTGCTGTTTTCCAGCGCTGTTTTTGTCCTGCCTGTGATCTCGTCGATGTGGACATAGATCCCATCCAGCGAGCCGTATTGATCTAATAATTTAACGGCTGTCTTTTCTCCGATGCCTTTAACACCGGGGATGTTGTCTGACATATCGCCGCACAGGGCTTTGAAGTCAACGACCAGCGCCGGGTTGACGCCCAGCTTGGTAACCACATCGTCCGGCAAGAAGTCTTTCGCATCGGATAGCTTGCTGCCAGAAAGGTTCACGATCACCCGATCGGTGACCAGCTGCAACAGGTCTTTATCGCCGGTGATGATCTTGACGCCCAGTCCCTTTTCTTCAGCCGCCCAACGAGCCACACTCCCGATGACATCATCCGCTTCGTAATCGTCCAGTTCGAGGCGGGGGATATTGAACGCATCCACAATTTCACGCATTCGCTCGACCTGTGTTCGCAGGTCATCCGGCATCTTGGCCCGGGTTCCCTTATACTCTTCATAGAGCCTGTGCCTGAAGGTTTTGCCGCGGTCAAAGACCACGGCCAAATAATCAGGATGCTCCTGCTCAAAGATCCGCATCAGGATGCTGGTAAACCCGTAGACGCCTGCAGTCGGTTCACCTTTACTGGTCTGAAACGCGCTCGAGCGTGTGCCGCCGGCAGTCAGGGCATAATAGGCGCGGTAAGCCAGGCCGTGGCCGTCTAAAAGATAAAGTATGGGTGGCATAAGGAGGTCCTTTTGTTTATATTTGATTATCCTTCATAATCTTTAACGATCTCACGGAGGCGTTCCATAACATCATCCGTCAGCTTTTCTTTGATCTCGGTTGCTTTCAGGTTCTCTTCCAGTTGTGAAACCTTGCTGGCCCCGGTGATGACCGTGCTGACATTGGGATTCTTCAAAATCCATGCCAGTGACATTTGCGCCATGGTCACACCGAGGTCCTCTGCCACCTCGAGTAATTGTTTTGTCAGGGCGAGAAGCTCAGGGTCTTCCGCGCGCTTCTTGAACCAGGGATAATCGTCAAGTGTAGCTCGGCTGTCTTCAGGGATGCCGCCTAAATACTTTCCGGTCAGGATGCCTGTGTAAAGGGGGCTGTAGGTGGTTGTGCCGTAACCCAGTTCCTTATACAGCGGTGTGTACTCATCTTCAAAGCGTTTTCGGCTGAGAAGATTGTATTGCGGCTGTTCCATAGATGGGGGTCGGAGGTTGTTGCGCCGGGCAAAATCCACAGCCCGCATGATCTCAGCTGCAGCCCATTCCGAGGTGCCCCAATAAAAGGCTTTGCCCTCCCGGATGACCTGGTTGAAGGCAAACACGGTTTCTTCGATCGGAGTTTCAGGGTCAGGCCGGTGAGCATAGATCAGGTCAACATAATCCAGCTTTAGTCGTTTGAGGGCGTTGTTGGTGCCCTCCATAATGTGTTTGTATGAAAGGCCGTGGTCATTGGGGCCGTCTCCGCCCCAAAAAATCTTGGTTGAGACCAGGTAATCTTTACGCTGCCAGCCCAGTTCTTTGAGCGCTTCGCCCATGATCCGTTCTGCTTCGCCATTGGCATAGGCTTCGGCATTATCAAAGAAATTGATCCCAGCATCAAAAGCAGCAGCCATGATTTCTTTAGCTTGCTTTACGCCAAACTGGGCGCCGTAGGTAACCCATGCGCCGAGGGACAATTCAGAAACTTTCACGCCTGCTTTTCCCAGATGTCGATATTCCATGCGCTGCTCCTTTATGGTGAGGTTTTCTGATAAGATATCATAAACGCTGACAATGTTACAATAATTATACGCGACGAAAATGAATAGCTGGGTTTTAAATAATCTCGTTTGGTTCACAAAGCTGCCCAGGAAATAATTAAATCCTGGTAACTACTCAGCATATGAAGAAATGTGTGGTGTGGCGGCTTTGCCGCCACACCACACCCCCGACCTTTCATTTGCATGGCAGTCTGAGCAGTTACAAATCATGATCATATACATGGACTAAAGACTTATGGCTGATGTTGTAGCACTGGGTGAAATGCTGATTGACTTTGTGCCTGCCACAGTAGGAACAAATTTGATTGACACGCCTGCTTTCAAGAAGGCGCCTGGCGGCGCACCCGCCAATGTGGCTGTTGGGCTGGCGCGGTTAGGAGTCTCCAGCGCATTTCTTGGCAAGGTGGGCGAGGATGCCTTTGGGCGATTTTTACAAAAAGTATTAAGAGATAACGGGGTTGATACAGGCGGGTTGGTTTTCTCAGACCAGGCGCGAACTGCCCTGGCATTTGTTTCACTTCAAGAAGATGGTGAGCGAGATTTTTTGTTCTACCGCCACCCGAGTGCGGATATGTTATACACACCGGAAGAAGTAAACAATGAACGAATTAAGCAGGCTAAAATTTTCCATTTTGGCTCGATCAGTCTGATCGATGAGCCCAGCCGCAGTGCCACCCTGGCTGCGCTGACAGTTGCTGACGAACACGGTGTGCTTGTTTCTTATGACCCCAACTTACGGCTGCCGCTGTGGCCTGATGCCGATATTGCCAGGCACGGGATCCTCTCTGTTTGGGACAAGGCAGATGTCATCAAAGTCAGTGGTGAAGAGCTGAATTTCCTGGCTGAATTGGTTTCAGTTGATCAAGCTGCGAGAACATTATGGCATGATCGGTTAAAGCTGCTGGTCGTCACGCAGGGTCAGGCGGGGTGCGAATATTTCACGCCTGATTTCTCTGGTCAGGTAGCAGGCTTCAACGTCAAAGCCATCGACACAACCGGCGCTGGTGATGGTTTTGTTGCCGGGCTGTTGTACGGATTGTGTCATGACCCCGCTATGATGATGGAACCACACCGATTATCACAGGGGTGTAAATTCGCCAATGCAGTCGGTGCGTTAACGTCCACACAGCTTGGCGCGATTCCAGCTTTGCCTTCACTTGAACAGGTTGAGTCTTTCCTAAATCTTGGTGGGGATATTATTAAAGAAACTGCTTAGCAGGATTTTGCTGGCTTATTCTGGCAGCGGCCGCCAAACGGGTTGATAATCCATGGCGGGGTGATCGGTCAGCTGGGTCAGGTTAGACCCAGGGAAAGCCATCATGTAAATATCTGAGAGAACATCAGAGAACCAGTACTCAAAAGCCAGCCACTGCCCATCCGGTGAAATATCCACATTGTCCATCAGCGGGACGTAATCCAGCCGTGTCCTGGGAAGAATTCGGTAAGCTTCTTCTTCCCCAAGGTCTTCCAGGCGCATGCCAAACAGCTGCTTATTGGGGCTTTCCAAACCAAGGGGCTGGCTGAAGAGGATCAGCGAGCCATCCGGGGACCAGGCAGGGTTAAAGTTATCAATGATCCCTGATCGGGCGAATTGAACGGCGTTGCCCCCATCCGCATCCATGATCCAGATCTGTGAAACACCTCGAATGCGGGCAAAGACCAGCTGGCTGCCGTCAGGGGACCAGGCCGGTGAAAAATCATCATAGGAACCATCAGATATCCGGGTTATGGTCAGGTCTTCCGGGTTGATCTTGGCCAGCTGCATCTGTCCGTTGATCAGGGTGGTGTAGGCAATCCATTCCCCATCCGGTGACCAGGCAGACCCAAAGTCACCTTCTAATGAAGGCGGCAGGGGCTTGAGCTGCCCGGAATCTAGTTCAATGATCATCAGTCTTGAACCGGGATACCGTGACCGTTTGCTGGAGCAGGGCGTGGTGAAAACCATCTGGCTGCCATCCGGGTGCCAATCAGGTTGGCATGCACCGTCTGCCAGGTTTGTGACCTGGTAGGTCTGCCTTGTAGCAACATCCAGCAGCCAGATCTGCGGTTCACCGGTGCGTTCAGAAACATAAGCGATCATGCCTGCACCGCCGCCAGTGGGGGTAGGTAACGGAAGCCCATTTTCAGGTTCTCCACCAGCATTTATTGGAACCGAAGTTGGCCACATTCCGGGGGTGAAGAACGGTGTTGGTTCCTGTGGTGACAGCATCACCTGTGCTTGACCAGGCTCTTCCATCAGCGGCAGAGAAAACACGTTGAATAAATTGTCTGAAACAGACAGGGCTGCACCAAGAATGATCACCAAGACAAAGGTAATGACTCCAATCGTCAACCAGATTGAGTCGATGATCTTACGCCCATCTTCAGTCTCACGGATCAGCCTTGACCTGGTTGTATCTGTGATCTCATGAATGAAACTGCCTGATGCCAATGCCGGATCGGGTTTGGTGTTTGCAGCCGGATCGTAGGC
Source organism: uncultured Candidatus Brevefilum sp. (assembly GCA_964497065.1). Taxonomy (GTDB): domain Bacteria; phylum Chloroflexota; class Anaerolineae; order Anaerolineales; family Anaerolineaceae; genus Brevifilum. Next base: position 13,718 of record CAZCBW010000055.1, read on the forward strand.
AAGTGAGTCTGATTCCTGCGGTAATTGCTCCCAGGCTTCCTGCAATGCGGCTTTAAAGGCTTTTGCAGACTGCCACCGGTCTTCAAAGCGTAGTTCCAGCGCTTTTTCAATCGCCATATTTGTTTTAGATGAAACCTGGGGTGCGTAATACCTGAGCGGGGTTAATGCTTTCTTCCCAGTGGTGCGCGCCAGGCTGTCTTCAGGCAGGTAACCTGCCAGTGCTGTGTAAAGTGTGGCACCTAAAGAAAACAGGTCAGAGCGATGGTCTGTCGGTGTGTCGCCATACTGCTCCGGCGGTGAATACCCCGGCGTCATCGCCCTGGCAGCAGTAGCGGTCAACTCTGTGTCGCTGTGTAATTTCACCAGGCCAAAATCGACCAGGATCACTTCACCATCCGGGGTGATCTTGATATTGCCAGGTTTGATATCGCGGTGGGTGATGGCTGGCTTGCGAGAATGTAAATACATCAGGGCATTACATATCGCCAAACCAATTTGCAGCACCTGTTTTTCTGTGGGTTCATCCTCGCGAGAAATCCACTGGCGTAAATCTTCACCTTCAATGTAATCCATCACCAGGTATTGGCCTTGCTCGTCGATCACGAAATAATCAAACACTCTCGGCAGGTTTGGATGCCGTGTGGCTGCCAGTATCTTGGCTTCACGTTGAAATTGACGGGCATATTCCTGGGTGAAGAATGCGTTTTCTTTGATGGCAACGACGATGTCCAGGTTTTCATCCAGGGCACGGTAGACGGCCCCCATCCCGCCCTGACCTAAAATATCAAGGATCCGATAGCGTTTTCTTAATAAATAACCATTTTCTAGAGGCATAATTTCACATAACGTGGTGCTTGTAAACTTTATTTTAACGCATATCAGTCTTATGGTCGGGTTATTAATCGGCTATAATTCGGCTAATCATTGGAAAAACTACCTCATGCAGCAAATTGACGTTCATTCAACTGTCATCATGGCAGCGATTCTGACCGGGATCGCTGCTGTGATCACGATTTTTTTTGGCATCCAGCAGCTGCTGAGAAGCCGAAATATCCCGTTTTTTAGAAAACGGCATGATCGCATGATGCGCGGTTGGCGGCTGATCCTGGTGGCAATTGTCCTGATACCGCTGACCTGGTTGATCCTCAATTTTTCTGAGCCGATAGTCTACCTGTATTTTTCACCTTCACCAACGATCACAATGACGCCGCTGTTCACGGCAACGCCCAGCCTGACCAGTACCCCTGATGTCACGGATACACCAGCGATCACAAATACCCCATTGATAACCAGCACCCCCAGCATGCCCCTAGAAATTGAGGCGGAATTTGAAGCAGAAGTGCCGCCTAACCTGGATACAGCTTTCAGCCCGGTTGTATTTTCCCGCCGAATTGATAATAACTGGCAGCCTGTCGACCCGGCCATCGAATTTGCCAATCCAATGGGACGTTTTTTTGCCACCTTCAGTTATAACAATATGGTCGTCGGCTCACAATGGTCCGCCCTGTGGTATTACGAAGGTGAACTCGTTCATTACCAGACCCGGCCGTGGCAGGATGGCACCGGTGGATATGGTTATACCGATTGGAACCCGCCCAGCAATCAATGGCTGCCCGGAACTTACGAAGTGCAGCTCTTTGTTGGTACACAGTGGAAAGTCTCAGGGGTGTTCACAGTCACCGGTGACCCGCCGACCCCAACGATTACGCTCACGCCGACCAATACCGCCACGCCAACCCCGTCGCGGACGCCTACAAGAACCCCGCTGCCGACGGATACCCGGCAGCCGACCCCGACACCCGAGCCATAATTAATTTATTACAGCTTTAAACCCTCTTGCCAATAGGGCCTTCAAGCGCGGCTGCCACCTGTGCTGCCACCCGGGCATTATTTTTGAGCAGTGCCAGGTTGGCGAGTTTGCTCCTGCCGGCGGTCAATTGGCTGACCCGGTTGAGCAAGTAGGGGGTGGCCTCTGCACCGTGGATCCCGGCCTGCTGGGTTTCATCCAGCGCTGCCTGGATGGCGGTTTCTATTTCCTCTCCAGAAATCGTTTCTTCTGGCGGCGGCACTACCAGCAAAATGGCCGATGACAACCCGGCAGACCAGGCCTGTCTGGCAATCTCGGCAGCCTGCTCAGGGGAATCAACCGTATGATCAACTTTTAAGCCGCTGTGGGGAGTGTAAAATGCTGGGAATTCATCCGTTTGATAGCCGATCACCGGCACACCCTGGGTTTCGAGGTATTCGCGTGTGGCAGGCAGGTCCAGGATGGCCTTGGCCCCGGCACAGACCACCACCAGTTTTGACCGCCCTAATTGGGGCAGGTCTGCTGAGATATCAAAAGTCGAACCGCGATGAACGCCCCCAATCCCGCCGGTGGCGAACACCTTGACGCCTGCTTTTTCTGCTGCAAACAACGTCGCCGCAACCGTGGTGCCGCCGCTCAACCCCCCAGCCAACGCAATCCCAAAATCGCGCAGGCTGATCTTGCGTGTATTTTCCAGGCCAGCCAGTCTCAGAAGTTCATCTTCGGTCAGCCCGATCCTGATCCTGCCCTCCAGCAGGGCGATCGTCGCCGGCACAGCACCGTTTTCTCGCACAATCGATTCCATCTCTTGGGCCAGGGCCAGGTTTTCAGGCCTCGGCAAGCCGTGGGTGATCACGGCTGATTCCAGCGCCACCACAGGCGCGCCGGATTGCCTTGCGATCGCCAGGTCTCGATTGACAATAAATTGTTCAGGTAATTTTTCCATCATGGGCAAAGTTTCCTTTCATGGGTGTGGTTATGATTATATCAACAGCCCGCAGTTGTAGCGTGGGCAGTGGTTGCCTGCCCGCCATTTTCTTACAAAGCCTTCTCATCGAGGAGAAGGTGGCGCATAGCGCCGGATGAGGTGGAAAATTGTCCCTAAGAAGGTGTCGCAAATCTGCTGAAGCAAAACAGAATCCCCACCCTCTTACTTCTGGCTGCTGACCCACATCTGCTCCCCATCGGTGCTGACGCGGATCCACCCATACCTGTGTGTGCTGAGCAGCGGGTAGCCTGAAAATTCTGCCAGCAAAGGATGCTCGCCTTGCAGGGGAAGATCGGCCTCTTTGAGAGGCAGCAAGATCACCCTCGGCTGCCAATCTTTAATCTGGCTGGGTGTGCCCAACCGATCCATATTTTGCGGCAGCAGGATCATGCTCGGCGGTGAAGGTACATTCAGCCAGTTATCATCCACCCTGCCAGTTGGCAGCAGCGCACTAAAATTCTGCCATCCCAGCCAGAAGACTGCGCCACGGCCTCCCATCTGCAAGAGGCTCAGTGTGATATCCTCATCGAGTTGATAGCTTTGGCCTGCCGCCATCGTTTGGATCGGAACACCTTTCGCACTGAGGTGTGCATACACCGTTTTTGTGGATTGGTTGGCTTCAATATCCACCCCCCACCAGGCCGCCTCAACCTGGTGGGTTTTCAATGGCCCTGTCAGCCCAATCAGATCATCCCGATAAGTGCTGGCGATGACCATCAAATCGATTTTGCGCCTGCCTGTGGGCAGCATTTCCCCAAGGGACTGGTTTAAATGAGACGGCCTCGATCCGCCGCCGATTAACACAACATTCCCGGACGGCGTCTGGATCAGGACGGTGCCAAACGCATCCAGCAGTATCAGGTGAAGTCTGCCGTCCGGATGTGTGAGGGCCATGTTCCAGGTAAAGATCACCACACCCGTTAAGAGGATCAGCATGGTCTGGTGAGAGAAAACTCTTTCCTGTAGGGCTATTTGTTGTATCGGTGGCATCAGAGTCAGGATGAATAAAAGTGCATAAAAAAATACCAGCCACAGCACATTGAAATCTGGCAGCACCAGGTCAGCGCCGGGGATGGTGCCGATCCATGAGACCATCCGGATGGTATAGCGCACAAACGGCAGTGCCGCCAGGGCCAGAATGTGTCCAAGACCGGGCAGGATCAGTCCCCCAACCACAGCCAAACCGCCCAAGACCAACACCATCGCCTGTACAGGCAGGATCAGCGGGTTTGCGATCAGCGCTGCCCATGATATCCCGCCGAAATGATAAGCCACAATGGGCAGTGTCATCACCTGTGCAGCCAAAGTAAACAAGAAAACCTGGCTGAATGGGCCGGCGATCCTTTGTGCCTGCGCTTCAGATCCCCACCGCTGAGCCATTCGGACAAACCGCTCTTCTAATGGCTGGGCGTAAAGGATCAGGCCGAGCGTTGCCGAAACAGAAAGCTGAAAGCTGATATCCCAGGGGATGTTGGGATTGATCAGCACCATGCCTAAAACTGCCAGCCCCAGGCTGTTCAACCCGTTTTGGCGGCGGCCAAACATCCCGCCAAATGTGCCCAATCCGCCCATGATCGCTGCCCTGACAACGGCAGCATCGCCGCCCACCAGGAGGGTATACCCGGTGATCCCAATAATGGCTGTCACAGCGCCCCATTTCCGGCCAAGAAGCCGGGTTAATATCCCCGAAAAAAGCCCGGCGATGATGGCGATATTGAACCCTGATATGGCGATGATATGGGTCGTGCCGGTCAGACGAAAAGCCTCTTGAAGTCCATGTGAAAGCCCCTGTTCGATCCCCAGCAGGATGCCTGCTAACAGGTCTGCCTCCGGTGAGGGGAAGATCGTCTGCAAAGTGGTTAACGCTTTATTGCGCAGGCCGAAAATCCATGCCAGCATCGGGTTTGCCTGGGTGAACTCGACCCAATCAACCCGGGAGTAGGGCATCATGCTGTGGATGCCCTGCCTTTCCAGGTACACCCGGTATGAGAAGTCAGCGTATTCCGGCGGTGTCTCCAGCACCCCGATGACCCGGATGCGGTAACCGTATGCCCAAACATTCCCTGGCGGCACCCGCACCAGCAGTTTGCCCGTGACTGGCTGAACGGTAGAGCCCCCATCGCCGGTTCCAAACAGCGTTAACCTTTCGACATCCACCACCAGGTTGGTGTGGTGATCCCGGTCATCAGGCGGCCGGACGATCCTGCCGACCACCTCAACCACACCGCGATCGTTATAGAACGCCAGGTCTTGTGGTGTGATCAGGGTATGGGTGGATGCAAACCGCCATCCAGCCAACAACCCGATGCACAGAAGCATGGCAGGTGGCAGTCTTTTTTGGATCCCTGTCCATTTGCGCAGAAGATGGGTGATAGCAAGCGATTTTGGAAGCTGCCAGGCGAGCAGTAATGCCAGCAAGGTGAACGCTGAACCAGCCAGCCACACCCAGGCCGGCAGCGCGATCAGGCCAGCTAATAGTACCCCGCTCAGGGCAGCTATCGCCAGCCAGAAAAATGGCAAAAACCCCTCAACGGGGGATCTTCTTTCAACGGCCTGTGGAGACGGGTCTTGCATGCTCACCCTCCCTGATGCTGTACCTATTTTATCATCGGAATAAAATAAACGGATAAAAGCTTTTTAAACTTAATCACCAATTCCAATTCACCATGCTCCATTCACGATAATGATCCGTAGGGTGGGTTGGCTTGCGAAATCACAAACAAAAAAGCCTACCTGTATTGAATTGAATTGTAAATCCGACAAATTCTGTGACAACCCACCAATAACTGATAACTGATACCTGAGATCAAATTCCAATTCACCATTCACGATAATGATCCGTAGGGTGGGTTGGCTTGCGAAATCACAAACAAAAAAGCCTACCTGTATTGAATTGAATTGTAAATCCGACAAATTCTGTGACAACCCACCAATAACTGATAACTGATACCTGAGATCAAATTCCAATTCACCATTCACG
>CAZCBW010000056.1:0-18565 GCA_964497065.1 uncultured Candidatus Brevefilum sp.
GAGGGTATAATTTGGACTAATATTGTCCTGTCGTTTTTTCAGTGGAGTCATTAATGGTTTTGATAATTTTCAATAAGTATCAAGGACAGCTCATGCCCCCACTAGACTCCACCGAGATCTTGTCATCAGTGAAATCTCGGATAAAAGCTTGGATATCTTCCACAGGGATATCCCACACAAATGTCGTGTTACGCAGATTAGGATCATAAACCCTGCCTTGGACCATCATCTCATCCGGAAAACGGATGAACTGTAGGCTGCCGCTCTCAAGTCGAGGCAGCAGGCAGGTCAGCTGACGGATTTGTGCGGGGGTCAAATCGGTTTGTACCATCCCGATCATAGCACTGATCAGTTCTGGTATTGAAGTTATTACTCCTGGCCGGGTGACCTTTTCTTTTAAAGCACATAAAACCAGGCTCTGGTTGTCGGTTCGTGTAACCTCACTGTATTTTTTCCGGATTCGAGAAAAACGCAGCGCCTGTTCACCCGTCATCGTCCACTGCCCTGCACGGAAATAACCCATATCTTCTGTATTATCATCTACAGGGCGTCCATCCCAGTCCTGATCGAGATAAATATCAATCCCACCGACGGCATTAATAATGCGTTCAAATGCCAACATATTAACTGCCCCATAATGGTCAACATACAGGTCATAATTATAAGCAATGGTATGTGCTAATAAACCTGGCCCGCCACCTGAGCCTATGTAATAATCGTTCCCCGGCCCGCCGTAGAGATAAGCCTGGTTCAATTTGCCGTGGGTTACTGTCTCAGAATAGGGTTCTTTGATTCCTGGAAGTTCAACCCACAAATCACGAGGCAGGGTGAGCACAGTGATTTTAGGGGTAACAAAATCAACCCGGGCAACCCGGATAACATCAGCAAGACCATACTGGTAATCCAGATCACGGCTGGCAACACCCATCCCAAGAATGTACATCACAGGCGGCCCACCGCAGTAAGTCTGCTGCATAGTTGGCTCGGGGGATAAAGTTGGCGCTTCTTGCTCTGCCATTATTTCATTTTCCACATCAGGTGTAGGCTCAACGACCTGTGTGGCTTCTTCCATGGTGGGGGTACGTGTTGCCAGGTCTAACGATACACCTAAAGGCTGATTCCAACGATGTAAAACAAAAGAGCCAGTTGATATAAAAACAACTACAAATATAAAAATTAAAAGGATTATTGTGGGTTTCTTCATCGGGAAATTAATTATTTACTCAATCGGTGGTTAAAATTTAACATCTTTGACATTTGTGCATTATACCGTCAACACCCCTAAAATAATGACCTATCAAGCCGAACATATGGTATAAAAACTTTTTATCTGAGCCATGCTTAAAGTTGAATTAGTTACCAAGTCAATCTTTCCAACGATAAAAACTGATATAGCAAGCTCTATCAAATTGTTCTAAAGTTGTCAAAAAAGAAAATATGCCTGGTGGATTTGAGCCAAATCCTTGCGTGAAGGCAATAATTTCACCAGTTTCAATTGCCTGAGAAATTTCACCATCCTGAGAATATGCACTTTGATCAAAATCCAAGTGCTTACATTGACGCCCTGTAACAAAATAAAAATATTCACATCGGTTTGAATAATAATTTATATTTGGTAGCTGATCAATTATTCGGATAACATCATCTCCGCATTCGTTTTTCCTGTCAGTATAATGCCGATAAACAATTGGAGTCTTAATTAACAGATCTAACAATTCGGTGTGATAAAGTTGCATTCCAACCAATAAAATAAATAAAATTATCATTTTTGGGAAAAGATAGGGCTGTTTCCAATAAAAACTAAATAAAACCACAACGATGATCAATAATAAATAAAATAAAGGAATCATATAACGAACTATGCCACTAGTTGTAGGTGTCGGAACAGACGTCATAGAATTTATAATAATTGATAAAAAGTAGAGTAATGATGAAAATAATAATAATACGATTAATTTATCTGAAAGATATTTTGATTTAAGCTTTGAGCGAAATAACAGCCAAATGGTAAATAAAACCAAAATAAAACCAAAGGTAATTATCACAGCATTGAATCGCTGGTGGTCATAATTGAAATATGCGTGCCACTTAAACCAGGAAGAAAATTCTTTTCCAATCACTTCCCAGCTTTCTTGTGGGAAGGGAACAAAGCCTTGACCTTGAGTCCGACCACTTGTGTTTGTGATACTTTTATTTCGAAGAAAAAAAAGAATCGGTGCAATCATAGAAGTAAAACCAAAAATGAAGGCATGGCTGATTCGATGTTTAATATTTAATTCTTCATAGACCAATATTCCCAACGCCAACACAGGAAGAAAAACAATCCCAGCTAGCCGCACAATAAGCATTAATGTGCAAATCAGTCCTGCCAGGAAAGTGTTAATTATTGATGGTTTCTTAATCTGAATATACCAACAGTACATCGTCGTCAAAAGAAGTACGATAAAAAGTGGTTCACTCATCACAAAGGAGAAAATCGAAACGGTTACAGTCGACATAATCACAAATAATCCTGCAATCACAGCTGGAAAAACCTTACCAACAATTTGGTAAATGATATATCCTATTAAAATAACTGTTAGAAATAACAATAATGCATTAAGCAACCTTGCCGTTACCTGTGCATCCAACCCCATCAAGATGCCTGGCACGAGTGATATCGAGTATCCCGGATCAAACCCTGTTATTGCTATCGGCCCATTCGCAATGAAGTTAATCACATATCCATGTCCCTCAGCCAGGTTTCGAGCACCTTCCAAATAATGGATAGAATCACCTGAGACAATCATTCCGGGTGATGTCATCGAAAGTTGAATAACACTGCCTACAAGCCCAATTATCACCATGGATATCCAAAAAACCCACAACTTCTTATTGGATTGGCTTATCCTTTCTCTGGAGTCTCTTATGAATTTTGAAAGTTCGGAAAAGATTTCCAAATTAAGATAGCTGTTTCGTTGTAACAAATCTATCTGGGAATATGATAGATATAGGTTGGTCGGAATAAATATCAACAAAAACCAACAGGGCAAAAATTCAGGAAAACCAACCCTGAGAAGTACAATGATCAATGTGATAGATATTAAAAAGTCAACCCAGAGTTTAAGAAGCTCAAATTTAAGTTGATCCTTTATTTTGGGCTTCACCCTTTGAAAGCAAAAGATAATTAATAACGTTAAAGTCGAAGTCAGCGTGATAAAATCACTGATTGGCAACAGGGTTCCTAAAAACGCCCAAAACAAATCTGGTTGCCCCCAATTATTTCCTGGTAACCTGACCTCAACTTCATTTGCATCTTCCGTATAGTAAATTTGCCAACCACCATGAATAGTATGACCAGATTCTTTACTTAATGAAGGGTCAAATGTTTTTACTGTGCCATCCCAGTATATTCTGGCAGGCCCTGAATCAACGGTGAACAATAAAGATAGTTTTCCGATAAATGGTCTTTGATACTTAATATATGCACCATCATGTATGCGAAAGCCTGTCTGATAATATTCCTCCACACCACCGCTGATTTCAAACTCTTCCCTTTTAATTAAATTATCATCAGGCGATAAAATTGCTTTTAATTGCACGTCGGTTTCAAGTGCAGTTATCTCAAGATGATGAGTTGTTCGAAATGGTACACGTTCATAAGGCAAAAATAAAAAAATAACTCCAGACAAGACAATAGAGCCAACCATTGCCCAATTTCTGATTGCTTTCCTCTCAATTTTTTGATTTACCCATAGAATGAGTTGAAAACCTAACAACCAGAAATTGACCGTCAAAGTAATAATGACAATGATCTTAAGCCATAACGGTACAACAAAAAATAAACCAATTCGAGTCGAAAAACTATATGACCATAAAAAAGAAAAAAACGCTAAGACAATTAACAGCCAATGAGATTTTTTAATTTTCATTAAGAAACCTAATACCTAAATGATAATTTAATAACATAAATATTTTGCGGATCAATAATTTATCATGGCATTAATGCTAATACCTGCCAACCATTGACCTCGTCAACGACCTCGTAGATTGACCGAATATAATTTATCTTTGTATTAATTTCGTCACTTTCGATTGGAAAATTGTAAATTGGTGCATGTTTGCCATAGGAGTTTAGAATCAGTTTAGGCTGTTTTTCTATAATATCGTCAAGAAATTCCACCACCAGAGCTTCTGTGACATATGATTCTCTGTAAAGGGGATATTGATACACGAAACGGGTTGGGCTGACTCTTTGAGAGTAAAAATTCACCATACTCTCAGCACCCCAAACTAGAACATAATCATCTTCTTCGGTGCGATCAACAATATATAAGATAGCTGACTCATTCATCCTTGCCTGTAGACTTCGGTTATTGTTACGATAATCTAATAACGACCCAAATAATATTAAGGATAAAGTAATTACTAAAACTAAGAAATTCATTAAAAAATAACCTTTTTGATTTTGAATTAAATCATCAACAAATTTAAACAACAATCCACAAAAAATTGATAAAGTTGGCAATATTGTCATGAAATAATGCGGATAGGTTGTTCCAGGTGAATTTATCAACAATAACTCTATTGGAAAAGAGATCAAAGCGACTAATAAAATGGGAAGAGTTCTGTATTCCAATCTTTTATATCCAAATATCAACAAGAGAAGCCCAAGTGCTGAAAAATGATAAATCCCTGTTTTTGTGATGGCGGATATATTTAAGAATCCCAAAATCCTAGCATTCAGCCCGCTTACCTTTTTGAGAGAATAAGCAAAATTGTAAACAAAAGCCGATTGCCAAAATTCAAACAATGCACCATGGTAATAAAAATATGCAATAATGATGATCGACACAGTAGCAAACCCTGCAATGATTAACAATAATTGTTTAATAAAATTCTTTAGCTTATGTTGTTTTATACCAATAATCAATAAATAGATCACAACAGCAATCCAAATTCCTACCACGGTCTGCTTTGTAAAAAAAGCTAATCCTCCCAATAAACCAATCATCACCATGTGAAAATTTTGTTTTTCTGTTGTATGGGATTTAAAGAATAGATAATAAACACCAAACTGAAAAACGAGTGTATATTCGGTTGTCAGGTTCCCACCTTGAATGACAAACACTAGCGCTAGCAACCACACAAATGTCGTAACAACAGCAGCATATACACCAAACAACTTCTTCAGTAAAAGAAAACCCAAAAAGGAAGCGATGAAAAGGAACACCAACTCAATCAACCACACACCCCACACTGAGTTATTTGCCAATCCCAATCCCAGCGCATTGATATAAAATATTAAAGGTGGTTTATGATCCCAAATGTGGATATATGGAATCTCACCATTTAGAATCCGCCATCCGGTATATAAGAACACACCAGAGTCACGATAAGAATATGGGGAATTAGATGGGCTGTTAGGTATCAACACAAAAAGAGAGTTAATGAGGATAAAAAGCCCCTGAGCCAGCAATATACTTAAGTTCTTTAGTTTCTTCATTTCAAATTTCCAACGTGAAAACGATATGATGATTGATTATGAAATAGATTTAGTGATTAACTTAAATCGCATGTTGAAGAATGCAATTTTAACATAAAGGGCTGGTTTGCCTTGGTTATCCCAGCTATTGTTAAGAATTATCCTGATAAAAAGCAATCTGCCAAAATGGATAAACACATTATATAATAAATATTTGGTCATCATACAGGATAATGGATACAGGATCAATGATTGAAGGCTCAAGAATTATAATCAGTTAATCTGTTAATACAGGTTAGAATAAACCAGAAATCAGACACAATAATTAATAAAATTAAGGCATTCGTGAAGAATAGAAAACGAAAGCAAATCATTAACAGTTTCTTATTTATGACATCTGTCGCAATTGCTATAATTGCAATTATTTTTGTAGATTTCATACTTCCTCAAAAACCAGTGGCCAATCTCAATAATACTTATTTCATTTTTGTTGATTTGTTTGCGTATTGTTTACTTGGGTTTTCTTTGACAGAATTATCAATCAAATATGACCACAAACATCGAAGCCTTCATCGGGTCATTTTGATTACATTGTTTGCAATCAGCTTCATCATTTCATTCGTCAAGCCGCAACCTGTAATGCCGCAGCACAGGTTGATATACTTTTTCTTTGTGTTCTCTGGTAGTTTTCTTGGAAGCTTTTTTTCGTCAATCCATTCCAGTGGGATATGGGAGAATAATGAACCACCAACAAAGTTTGTTGAGAAAGAGGTAACAGAGGCCCACAAAGATTTTCGAATTACCTCAGGTAATTTACATGATATCAAACGCTATTTCGATGTAATTCTTGCATCAATTTCAATACTGATCTCTTTTCCTGCTTGGTTTCTGATCACATTTCTGATCTGGTGGGAAGATCCCGGACCAGTTTTATTTGTAAAAAATTCGGTTGGTTTAAACGGCAATAACTTTAAGCAGTTTAAGTTTCGCTCTATGATCACAAATGCCGAAAAAGATACCGGCCCAATATTAGGTTATGAGGATGATGATAGGATATTATTCTTCGGAAAATTTTTACGGAAAACTGCGCTTGATGAATTACCCCAGCTGATCAATATTCTGATTGGGGATATGAGTTACGTTGGCCCAAGACCCCAAAGAACGGTTCTGGTGCACCAATACCTGCAGACAATGCCTGAGTATGCTGCCAGGCACCAGGTCAGGCCTGGTTTAGCAGGTTTGGCACAGGTTGCCGATTCCTATCATATTTCTCCGGAAGAAAAACTGGCCTGGGATCTTGTTTATATCGAAAACGCCACCCTCTGGTTTGACTTGAAGATCATCTTCTCAGCATTTTTATTGGTTTTTGTATTACGTTGGGTTCCAAACAATGACCCAGCTTCGACCATCCGCAGTCTATTAAATGTCAAAAAACCAGGGCTTGATTGATTGCAATATCCGTCAGAAGGATTTCAAAAATAAATATTAACCCTTATTCCACAGCAACCTTTGAATCACCCTCCTGTACAATTTTACGCCAGGCAAATAACAAGACAACACTGATGATGATCGCATTGAGTGCCTGCCCGCCTACAGCACCATAATATCCCCAGGTATTGATCAGCCAGAATCCCAAAGTGAAGATGCTAAGCGTTGCCAGAATGTTAGCTATAAAGATTTGCTTACCCTGCCTGACAGCCCGAAAAGCGATCTGAAGCGGCCGATTCACAAACAGGAAGAAATAAAACAAAACCATCACATAAATGCCATCAGCATAAGGAAGATACGTATCACCACTGATTAAAAATAGCAGCTGGGGTGTGAAAAACATTGCCAACAGTAGCAGGATCATAACCGGGATGCCAGAAATGATATAAATCCATTTGAAATCGTTCCTCATTTTGGATAATCCATGCTGGTCAAAAGTCTTGGCTAAAATTGGTGTGGCAAATGTGTCCACAGCCCGCAGAAGCACGTGGATTGGTGCAACCAAATTTTGCAGTGCCTGGTAGATGCCTGTTGCGGCAAAGCTGATCATCCCTGCCATCATGATCGGGTACAAATCCACCACCATCCAATCAGCCACACTGGCACCCAATATCCAGCGTCCAAACTGCCAGTTTTCTTGCCAGGCTGCGCCAACATTTATAAGCGTTCCTGAAAAATATTTCCTTGCCTGCCAAATGCCAAGTAATGTAGCAGCCAGACTGCCCCAGCCAATCGCATTTATCCCGGTGTGCCCGGAGATTTGAGAATACCGTGAAAAAACCAAAATCAGCCCTATCCTCACAATTTGAGAAGTTAAGCTGATCCATACTGCCTTATGTACGACACCCCTGGTATAAAAAACCCGCCGCAGAAACTCCTGGGTTTGCCAGGTAATAAAGCTGAACCATAAAATAAAAATTGTGGGGCCGATCGTGTCATTCCCTAACCAGGTTAATATCCATCCTAATAAGACCGCAGCCAGCGCAATTATCCCAGATAAAATCAGCTGATGAATTGCCATGGCAGTAAAATACTGTTTAAATTCATCTCTTGCTTTCGAAGCGCCAAAAGTATTCAACGGCTGAACAATAACCCCATTTTGCACCGCCCGTACCAGGTATATTGCCAGAAAGCCAATCACATAGATGCCTAATTCGGTTGGAGAAACAAATCTTGCAAGCAGAATAGTTGCAGCAAAATTTGCAATCGAGATCACTGCCTGATCAAGAGCTGCATATTTGCCGTTATTTGCCATCTTACCCGATAATAATCCCAGCATCTGTGTTACCTTCGATTTCAATGCCAACTCAATAATTTAATCATTTTTTTAACTTCTTAGGCTGCCCTGCAGCTGGAAGGTTGGGAGTGTTATGTGGGGCGTAGCCGCCACATAACACTCCCATTTTCTTCATGAGCTGATTAGTTGGTCTTTATTTAAAACAAGCCAAGGCCTTATTATATACCCAAAGTTTCCAGGGTAGAAAATCAGCTAATTGTTTTCCGGTTAAAAAATTGTATATGTTTTGTATAAGAATACGTCATATTTTATATGGTATTTATCATAATTATGGTAACATAGATAACTCAAGATTATGGAGCTATAAATGATCAATAAAATAACCAAATCAGATGAAGAATGGCGAAAGCAGCTGACGCAGGAGCAATATGAAATAACTCGCCGCAAAGGCACAGAAGCCCCATACTGTGGTGCTTTTTATGACCATAAACAGGATGGAACCTATTATTGTATCTGCTGTGACCTACCATTGTTTTCATCCAACCATAAATTTATCTCAGGCACGGGTTGGCCAAGCTTCTTTATGCCAGTAAACGATGAGAATATTGAAGAGCATACAGATATTAGCCACGGTATGCGTCGGACAGAAGTTGTGTGTGCCAGGTGTGATGCACATTTAGGCCATGTATTCAATGACGGACCCAAGCCAACGAAGTTGCGATACTGTGTCAATTCAGAATCTTTACGATTTGAACCAGATTCCAATCAGGAATAAAAAAATGAATAATAAAACAGAACAACAAATAGCGACGTTTGCAGCCGGGTGCTTTTGGGGCGTAGAAGCAAAGTTCTTAAAAACGCCAGGCATCCTTGACACAGTCGTAGGCTACACCGGGGGTGATGTAGAAAACCCAACCTATCGCATGGTTTGCAGTGACAAGACCGGTCATGCAGAAGCCGTACAGGTCACCTTTGACCCGGACAAAATCAGTTATCAGGACCTGGTGACAAAATTCTTTGAGATTCACAACCCGACCACCCCAAACCGCCAGGGCTTTGATGTTGGCAGCCAATACCGATCAGCCATCTTTTATCATGATGAAAAACAGCAAGAGACGGCTATGCATGTCAAGCAGGCACTGAATGAATCGACAAAGTATAACGGCAAAATCGTCACCGAAGTCGTACCGGCTGCAGATTTTTATCCTGCCGAGGAATATCACCAGCGCTACTATGCTAAACAAGGACGAATTTAAAACCTGCCCACTTGTTTAGCCCCGTCCAAAACCAGGAAATGACAGTTCTTTCAGCCTAAATACTCCCCTTTATTCATTGCACAGAATGGCATGATATGATTACACCATGCATGAATTGCAGGCATTTCATATCATGGCAAAACCGCGCGGGCCAATTTGCAATCTGGCCTGCGATTATTGCTATTACCTCCAAAAAAAAGATTTATATCCAGGCTCTAACTTCCGAATGACCCGTGAGGTATTGGAGAGCTATATCCAACAAACTATTGCCGCTCACCCTGGTCCAGACGTAACCTTCAGCTGGCAAGGTGGAGAGTCAACTTTGATGGGACTGAAGTTTTTTGAATCCGTTGTTCAAATTCAAAACAAGCACATGCAGCCCTGCGAACACATCATCAATGCTTTTCAAACCAATGGGATCAATATCAATTCCGAATGGTGCCATTTCTTCAAAGATAACAACTTCTTAGTTGGTATCAGCCTGGATGGGCCGCCTGCCCTTCACAATGCTTACAGGCAATCAAACTCAGGTTTTGAGAAGTTTGATAAAGTCATTCGGGCAATCAACCTTCTTAAAAAACACCGGGTCAATTTCAACATCCTCTGTTGTGTGCACCAGGCAAATGTCCATCATCCCATGGAAGTTTACCAATTCCTGCGCGATACAATTGGTGCAAAGTTCATCCAATTCATACCCATCGTGCAATTGATACCTGATCCCAATAAGCCTGGCGATGTCGCACCTTCTGAGTTGTCAGTGAACGGTTTGGACTACGGGAAGTTCTTGCAAACTATATTCGATATATGGGTTCAGCAAGATGTTGGTAAAGTCTTCGTCCAAATTTTTGATGTCGCTTTGGGTGTTTGGATTGGGCAGCCAGCCAGCCTGTGTATTTTTACCGAAACCTGCGGCAATGCATTAGCTTTGGAACATAACGGTGATCTTTATGCCTGTGATCATTTTGTGGCTCCTGAGTATTTATTAGGAAACATCACCAATACACCTCTGGCTGATTTGATCAACAGCGAGCAGCAGGCAGCTTTTGGACTGAACAAACAATCCAGCCTCCCTGAGCAATGCCTGCAATGTGATATCCATTTCATCTGCAACGGCGGCTGCCCTAATAACAGGGATCAACAAGGGCTGAATTATCTTTGTGAGGGATATCAATTATTTTTCAGGCATATTGACCAACCCATGCAGATCATGGCCGACCTGTTAAAAAACAGGCGTGCACCTGCCGAGATTATGCAGTAATACAAACCAATCCTTGATTCACATCACAAAATTCAATGAACAATAAGAAAATTGGTAACTGCTCAGGCTGTCTTGCAAATGAAAGGTCGGGGGTGTGGTGTGGCGGCAAAGCCGCCACACCACACCCCCTGTTTTTTCATAAGCTAAATAGTTTCGAAAATTGTTTTAACTTGATTAAAAAAGAATAGGTATAATTCAAATATGACTAGAAATAACCAAATATCATCTGAACGAAATGAAGACAACGAGCGCCGGGTTGCCATCCTGATTGATGGCGATAATGCTCAGGCATCGTTAATTGAACAAATCCTCGTTGAAGCTGGCAAGTATGGTAATGCCACCATCCGACGTGTGTATGGCGATTGGACGACCCCCAATATGAGTTCCTGGAAGGATACGCTCAACATTCATGCTTTCCAACCTATCCAGCAATTTCGCTACACCATCGGTAAGAATGCCACCGACAGCGCTATGATCATTGACGCCATGGATATCCTCCATTCAGACCAGGTGGACGGATTCTGCCTGGTATCCAGTGACAGCGATTACACCCGCCTGGCAACCCGGATTCGTGAGAGCGGTTTGCTGGTCGTTGGCATTGGCGAAAAGAAAACCCCCCGTGCTTTCGTTAGCGCCTGTAATGTTTTCATTTACACTGAAAACCTCAACCGGAGGGGTAGAAGCACTGCCAGCAGTAAGCCAAGAAAAGCAAATGATCTCAGTTCGCAGGATCGAGAATTACTCGAGCTTGTCAACCAGGCTGTTGATATGGTCGGCCCTGATGATGATGGGTGGACCCGGCTTTCGGAAGTCGGCACAGCACTCCGCAGGATAGACCCGGGCTTTGACCCCCGCAGTTATGGCCACCGGCAGCTATCTCAGTTGATCAAAGGACGCGGCAGCCAAATTGAAATGAGAAAAATTGCCAATGGTGCCATCATCGAAATAAAATTGAAAGATTAACTTACCAAAGTTGTAACTTCTCAGCTTATAAAATAATTGGGGTTGTACCCCCACTTGCAGTTGCAGGCTAGCCTGCGCAGTTACCCAAAGTTTTAAAATAATTTCAGCCGGGTCTGCACCTTTTATTTGTTCATCCTTAGGTAAAATTAATAAGCAAACTCATTTACAATCGTCATATAAATTAGATGACTACACCTTCATCAGTCCTCCAATCAATGTTAATTTTTTCAACATTGACGCCTGAAACAATCCAGGTGCTTTCACAACGTTCTTTTTTACATAACCTCCCATCAGGCTATACCCTGCTGATTGAAGGGATGCCAGCAGAAGCCTGCTATTTCCTCTTATCAGGTGATATCAGAGTTCACCGAATGAATCGCGATGGGCGCGTTCAGGTTCTTTCTCGATTGCAGGCTGGTGCGCCGATCAACGTCAACTCACTCCTTCTTGAAGAGAAAACTAACCTCGCTTCAGTTGAGACATTGAGCAATACCTCATTGTTGGTGATCCCGGATGACGATTTCACCTATCTCACAGAACATCATCCGGATTTCTCAACCCTCCTGTTAAAAATCTTTGCTGCTCGTATGTCGAAAATGACCCAATTAGCAGCTGGTTTGTCACTTTATTCGGTCCATGCCCGCCTGGCAAAGTTCTTGATCGAACTGGCTGACCAGCCACAATCATCTGAGGGCTGGACACAAGATGAAATCGCGGCTCACATTGGTACAGTTCGCGATGTCGTTGGACGGCTGTTAAGAGATTTTGAAGAAAACGGGATGATAGAACGTGATCGACAGAAAATCATTTTGCTTGATCGCAATCGCCTGACAGCGGAATCAGAAATGTAACCCCCTGTTAATCATAGATATCTCATCAATAGCCACTCTACAGAGTATTGAAAAACATGCAGGATAGAGGCGACACTTGTCTTCGATTCCTCGGCACTTCGTCTGTCGTTCTTACGTAAATTACTCGTGAACATACGGAATAATTGAATATTCAACATCCTTAATCAATGTGACTTAAGTCGTTTCATTTCCTGTTCAATATTGGTAGGATTAAGTCATAGTTGAATCAGGAGTAAATATGATCAAAGAATTTTTACCGCAAATCAATTTACAGCGCTGCAACCAGTGCAATATTTGCATTAAAGAATGCCCTGAAGATGCCCTGACTATGACAGATAACGGCCCAATCTTCAACCAGCCAGTGACATGCACCTATTGTGCTGTGTGTGAAGGCGTCTGCCCAACCGGCGCCATTCGGCTGCCCATGACAGTCTCTTGGGCCATCCAATAAATTAAATTTTTTTAAATCAAGGAGATTCCTATGAGTGAATATATCAATAACATCAGCAAACGAAAAGAAGCCATGAAAGAAGTCATCCGCCGTCTGCATGCCGGTGAAAGTGTTGATAGTTTGAAAGAGGAATTTGGCGACGCAATCCGCGGTGCAACAGCCAGTGAGATTGCTGAAGCAGAACGGGCATTAATTGGTGAAGGAGTCACCGTCAGTGAAATTCAGCGTTTATGCGACTTTCATGTTGCTATCTTCCGGGAATCGCTCGATCAAGAGCTTTCGCCTGAATCATTGCCTGGCCATCCTGTATTCACCTTTCGTATGGAAAACGAAGTCACCCAACGGCTGCTAGAATCGATTCATGATACGATCGATGCATGGGCAGCCGGCGATCAATCTGCACTCGAGTCAGTCCATAAGCAGGCTGAAAACCTGAGCACGATCGAAAAACATTATTCCCGCAAGGAAAACATTCTCTTCCCATACCTTGAGAAAAAAGGTTTTGAAGGCCCTTCCAAGGTGATGTGGGGGGTGGATAATGAGATCAGGGCTGAAATAAAGTCATTCATAAGTGCCATCAACCAGACCGAACCGGATGCCAGCACGGTCGCTGAGCAGTTCAAGCCTCTTGCCCAAAATATCAATGAAATGATCTATAAAGAAGAGCAAATCCTCTTCCCCGAAGCATTAAGATTACTTAGCGATGCTGAATGGGCTGAAATCCGCCAGCAAGAGGATGAAATCGGTTATTTCAATGTGACGCCAGAATCCGGTTGGCAGCCTGAAATTGACGTTGATGAACAAACACAGCCCATTCTAACGTCAGACACAGGCACAACAGACCTGCTGTCCCTGACAACAGGTGCATTGACCCCCAAACAGATCAACCTGATGTTGACCAACCTGCCCGTTGATGTGACCTTTGTAGACGAAAACGACGAGGTTCGCTACTTCACCCAGGGACGAGAACGGATCTTCGACCGTTCACCTTCGATCATCGGACGCCAGGTCAGCAACTGCCACCCACCTCAATCCGTGAAACGCGTTGAGATCATCCTGGATGATTTCCGGTCAGGCAAACGGGATGTGGCAGAATTCTGGATTCAAATGGGCGGCAAATTCATCCATATTCGCTATTTTGCAATGCATGACCAATCCGGTGCTTACCAGGGTTGTATTGAAGTTTCACAGGATGTGACCCACATCCGCGCACTGGAAGGTGAAAAACGCCTTCTGGACGATGCCCCTGGTTACGCTGAATAAGTTCTGAGAAAAATGACGCAGGGGCAGATCTCCATATCTGCCCCAAGAAGTCCATTTCAAAGAATCCTCCAATAAATTAATAGTTAAAGAAGAATCACAAGACCAATTAATTTTCATTTGATTAAATTTATGATGGAGTGTTTCGTTTTCATAGACTTGAATACAAGATCAAATACATCATTGTTCAAATCCAGCTCGTCTGATGGTTTTCCAGCATATCAGCCTGGTATACCTGATCCACGGGCAGACTGAAGTTTATCCTTTTCACAACCATAATATCAATTGAAATAATAACACTAAACGAAACTGCTCAAGCTGCCTTACAAATGAAAGCTCGGGGTTGTTGTGTGGCGGCAAAGCCGCCACACAACAACCCCTATTTCTTCATAAGCTGAGTAGTTACCACTAAACAAAGATACTTTTTTAAAAAGATGAAGACCACAAATAACGTCTAAAGGTTATTCAGAACTTCACCTATTTGAGATAAAATTAATTAATCAAGCAAATCATCATTAGTCGAACTTGATTTTTTACTACAAATTATGGCAGGTCTGGCAGCACGCACCGGAACCCTTTGCGATAGTCAACACTGGTCGGATCGCTTCGGCCGCGGTCCGTGAGGCGCAGGTAGATCAGGTTGCTCTCAAAGGAATGCCCTCTCTGGCTGCGAAACTGCCCTTCCACCGGACCGGTCGGGTTTTGTGCTGGAGAATAATTATAATAATCTTCATCATACCAATCTGAGACCCACTCCCACACCAACCCCAGCATGTCCAGGGCGCCATAGGGGCTGGCGCCATCCGGGAAGCGTCCAACCTCTGTCGCTTTATTGCCATAACAACCCTGATAATTGGCCAGGTTGCAGGTCGGCGATTGATCACCCCAGGGGAACAACCGGCCATCCGTACCCCGGGCACCTTTTTCCCATTCAGCTTCGGTTGGCAGCCTGCCGCCCGCATAATCGCAATAAGCAACGGCTTGTGCCCAGTCAATTCTGGTCACAGGGTATTGATCATCCGGGAACCTGGACAACGTCCCCGTACAGATGCCATCTTGAATACACTGGCGATACTGACTGTTCGTCACCGGCGTCTCATACAGCCAGAAGTCATCCAGGTAAACCGTGTGTTCCGGCCCTTCATCCTCTTCTGCCCCGCTGCCTTCATACCCCATCAAAAATTCACCTGCAGGGATATAGACCATATTGGCATTGTCTTTGGGGTTGACAGATTGTGTGCTATCAGGCTGTGCTGCTGCTCCACTCGTTGGTTGTACCTCCACCTGGATGGTTGGTTGCGTTGGTTCATCGACAGTATCCATGCCATTAGGAGATGCAACCTGAAAGTTCATGAACTCCCACACACCTCTTGCACCTTGTTCTGTTTGGCCAACACCTATACCCATTTTTCCAGAAGACAATGTTGAGTCTTTAAATTCAACTACAGCAGTCTCATTGATTAATATGACAAATCGATCATCCTGGCCTACAACGCCTAACCGAGTTTCTTCCCCTTTTTTTACAACATTGATTAAACTCTGCCAGGGGACTAGAGTATTCCACTCGCCTTCGTAAAACAACAGAACATCAAAGAAATAACCAAATTCATCTTCATCCAAACGTAAAAAGTAATAGCCATTATCATTTTGGCGAAAGACCAGTCCATAATATGATCCCGGCGAGCCTTCATTGATAACCGTATCCACAGAAAGGTAAAAATCTTCCATTAGATTCATTTCTTCTGGAATGGAAGTTTGAACAAAAGGTCGTTTAGCAGTGATGTCAACTAAATAGTGATTATTTTCAATGCTAATTCTTCCGTTATAAATTTCTGTTGAAAAATCACCGATGTACCAGCCATTTTCGTTGGTAGAAAAGTTTTCTTGAAGGACATTTCCCCAGTCAACTATTTCTGAATAAATGGTCGCTGCCCTGGTTTTTATCAAAACATTTTCAAAGGCAATTGTCGTTCTCTCACCCTCAACTTGCAAATCAGATCCCAGCATCATACGACCCCAGCTATAGGTGCTGTCGACAATATCTGCCACCATCTCCTGGTTGATAAACAGGCTGATATTCTCACCGTTGGCCACCACAGCGAGTTCGTTCATCTCACCCGGATTAATAGCATCACTCGGCGTCCAATCAATCACCGGAGTAGAATTACTAGAATCTGCGGCCATCAGGCTGAATGTATCCCCTCTTACAAGAAATTGATAGCTTCCGCCCCCAGACTGCCTGAAGACGAATCCATAACCTGTATCTGCATACCCTTCAACCAACTGAGCTGTCACTGACATATAAATATCAGTAACGGAAATTCTGTTTGGAATCACAGCAAGATTAATCCAGTTATCATCCCAGGCCTCTAGAATTTCCTGCGTCCAAAAGTACTGCCCATTGGCGATTTCACGACTTTGATATGAATCGTCATTAGCAATTTCAGAGGTAAACCATCCTTTTGAATCATCAGAAAAATCATCATTAAATGAGGTCTCCCACGCAATGGCTTCCCGCACATGTTCAGGCAAGCCCATCAGTGGATCTGGTGTGGTGGTTGGGGTTGGTTCAGGCATTGTCGGTTCTTGAACAACAATGTCGGTTGAAATAGTAATTTCAATTTCTGGCTCTGAAGCCATTCCATTATCAGACCCACTGCCTCTACCTGATAAATCAAACGGCAGCCGGCACGATAAAAGAATCAAAACTAAAAATGAATAAACAAAAACCTTCATCCAGAACTTGTTGATTTTCATTTTTCTCTCCTCTAAAAAATTGTAAGGCTCCTAAAAATAAGATTAATTGAGATTCATCACTAGATTTTTTTGATATATTTTTTGGTATTAAACACCGAAATCATTATTCCCCCGTTTTTCAATAACTTTTGGAAAATAACCTAACCCAGCCTGCATCAGAAACACCTTTCCATGAGACAAACTTCAGATGAGCTAGAAGGGGCATTATCTAATCAATAAAAACTCATATACCGCCCCTAAAATTTAACCCATTATAACATAATTAGTAACTGCTCAGGCTACCATGCAAATGAAAGGTCGGGGGTGTGGTGTGGCGGCAAACCGCCACACCACACCCCCCATTTCTTCATAAGCTGAGTAATTACCATAATTAATTTCATATTAATGATTATTAGACCCAAATTTAAATTTATTGATCTTAACAATTGGGTATTGTTCGTTAAATAAATTGATCAATTATTGGAGGTTTGATGAAGCAATTTTCGACATGGTTATTAACCGTTTCAACAGGCATAACCGCTTTGATTTGTTTTTTGATTTTTGTGTTATTTATGATCTTCATCCTGCCAGACCAGGCAGCCAGAGCAGCTTTTTATACAAACGGCATTGGCTCTCCGGACACCTCGCTGTTTTACACAGCAGATCAACTTTATCAATTTGTTGAACAATATGATGCGGCGGGCCGAAATGCCTATATTCGGGCCCGTTTTACCTTTGACATTGCCTGGCCGATTGCTTATACACTTTTTCTTATAACAAGTATCAGCTGGTTATCAAAACAAATTAAAATGCAAAATAAAGTTTGGCAGCAGTTAAATCTAATTCGATTTCTCGGGTTTGCATTTGATTTATTCGAAAATGGCTCAGCTGCCCTGGTCATGGCAAGGTATCCAACAGCAACACCATTCATCGCTCACCTGGCTGGATGGTTTACCTTATTCAAATGGATTTTCATCGTAGTTAGTTTTGTCATTCTAATTTTTCTATTCATCGGTTACCTAGCCCAAAAACTCAAATTATTCCAAAGGACATAAAAATTGGCTGCCAAAATAGCAGCCTATCGATAACTTCAATTTTATTTATGCTCTCTGCATTGCCCGCCGTTGGATCAGCTTACGAATTTCATCAGCGATGAAAATGGAGCTGGCTACCAGCACAATCAAGCCCCAATCCTGTGTTTGCAACCCAACAGTCCCTAACATCCTTTGCATGAAGGGCACATAGACTGCCGCAATCTGCAGTAAGACTGAGGTCACAATGGCGATAAACAGGTAAGGGTTCGAGAAAAATCCCAGCTGGAATACCGATTTTGTCCGCGAACGGCAGTTGAAGGAGTTAAACACCTGGAAGAAAGCCAACGTGGTGAACACCAGCGTCTGGGCATAAACCAGATTGTTTCCATTATTGG
Source organism: uncultured Candidatus Brevefilum sp. (assembly GCA_964497065.1). GTDB lineage: Bacteria > Chloroflexota > Anaerolineae > Anaerolineales > Anaerolineaceae > Brevifilum. The sequence continues at coordinate 18,394 of CAZCBW010000056.1, forward strand.
CATTGAAGAACATCCATAACGTCCCTACAGCCATAAAAATGGCCACGAAAATGATATTTCGAGCAATCTCCAGATTGATGATGCGTGCATTGGCTTTCCTTGGGGGTTCATCCATTACATCACCGCAGGCAGGCCTGCCGGGATGGCAGAGACTGCCGATGCCAGCGCAAAT
>CAZCBW010000057.1:0-17622 GCA_964497065.1 uncultured Candidatus Brevefilum sp.
TTGCATACGAATGATTTTACCTCCTCATCCGTTGCACTAAATCCTTGATTCCAAGAATAATTAAAATATTCTTGTTGTTGAATCCTTTTTGTGTCTGCGAGGATATAAAAACAATTAAGAAGTTTTGTGCCTGCTTTATTCCTTAAATCATCAAAACCCCAATAAGGTTGAGGATTTATTTCATCTAAACCTACACGTTTTTCAACTGATAGTAACCAATCTTTATTTCTAGAATCAACACTGGCTGAATCAAAAGAAATGGTAATTTTTTTCCTATCACGTTGAACTTCTACTGTAAATCCTCTATCACTTCTTTGATGACCGCTTATCGTTTGACGAAAACTTTTCTCATGATGTGAATATTTTTTACCAGCTTCTTTGTGTTGCCAGCCGTAATTTGGTAGAAATATCTGAGGAACAAATTTTAATGCCCTAGGTGAAGGTTCCATGTGAAAAAGTGTAATCAAAGCGTTTGATTTTAATCTTTGACACTTAAGCTCCCATTCAGCAGCATTAGGTATAGGTAAGTTGTTTTCTTCGATTTCTAATAAATCTTCTAATGTATTACCTATACCACCCGAATTGCCTTTTCTTGCATTAGGAATCCAACCCATATTCCGGATATTCTTTAATTCATCAATAAGCGATTCTTTGGTATAAATTTTCATAGAAAGCCCTCTTTTTGGTTTTTCATGATAGGTTGGCATCTGATCACCAATTAACATTAGTTGCTGATATTGATGATACTCATTTTTGTTTACCATTTTTATGCTGGAGGTTTCCAGAAATCTAACAAATACTCAAATGTAGTACCCATTGTTATATAATTTGAGGGCCAGCCAAATATGCCAACACGATTGACAATATTTGTCCTATCCCAAATTATAGTATTTCTAAGTTCAAACCCTCGATTGCGAAGCTCTTCTACTAATGCTATATGTATTGTAATTCTCTTGTTTTCCCACCACATATCTGGAACATTAATCACGCAGTGCCCTTTTGGAACAATGAGAGGTAGAAGCTTTTCGAAAATATCACCCATTGTTTTTGTGTATTTTTCAATTGGCATTGTCCCTAAATCTCTTGGGTCTTGTGAATATTGCTCTACTTTTCCAAATTGATCATTATTTCTTTCATCTCCACGTCTCGATTTATTTTTTCGCTTTCTGTTTAATAAATTTGAATATGGTGGTGAAGTCCAAATTAATTTAACGGATTCTGGCCTTAAATATTGATTTATATTATGTGCATCATCTTGGACCCCTATTTGTTGAGCCTCATTAAAAAGGTTGTTGTTTAATAAACGTTCTTTACAAGTTTCTATATATGAATTTTGAAGATCAAATCCTATGGCGTTTCTGTTTAAATCTTGTGCCGCTAATAAGGTTGTACCACTCCCTACAAATGGGTCAATAACAAGTTCCCCTTCATGAGAAAACAATTCTATGATTTTTTTAGCTAAGGAAATGGGAAATGTAGCAGGGTGAATGTTTTTATCCTTGATATCTCGACCCTCGTAAAAGAACTGCCAAACACCGAACTGGCTTTTTAACCATTCTTTTCCTGTCAAACAATTAAGATGATTAGGTTTGCAATCACATGTTTTTGTGTGAATAATTGCGACCACTGATCGATAAAATTGGCTTTTTTCATTTATTGCCAAAGGTAGATTTTTATTATTGGTATTTGGGAGTGAATTTTCATTATTATTCATATATCTGAGATTATAACACAGGTGTTTTTAGCAGAAATATTAATGGGTTTTCTGCAAAAACCTGAAATATAACAACTAAAAAATACCCTTTTAGGTGACTCTAATTTGCTAGCTGCCGCAGCTCACGGGCGGACACGTTGGCTTTTCTGGAGGACTTACCCATCAAGGATTGGTGGCGGACAGGTTTTCATGAGGAATTTGGTAAGCTGACCCTGAAACAGCAAGTCAGTTATTTTGCTTCGCACGATTTAACGCACCTCTCGCAATTAAAGAAAATGTATGATCAAGTAATTGAAGTTTCAAAATAGTAATTAAAAGTTTGACTTTATAAAAAATACAATTAAAATAGAAATAGTCTGAGCTGTTCTTTATCTACAATCATTATTTTCGAAAGGAATTAAAACCATGCTTCAGTTTCTCCCGTTTTTGTCTTTTTTTCAACAACAAGAGGATTTGTTGGGTATGCTTCTTGGTGTTGGCAGCGCTTTGGTTGGTCTGGTAGTTGGGCTGATAGGCCTGGTTGCCATGTGGAAGGTCTTCACCAAAGCCGGTAAACCTGGTTGGGCGGTATTGATTCCCGTCTATAACCTGGTTGTCTTGCTGGAAATTGTCGGTCGTCCAATTTGGTGGATAATCTTGATGTTCATTCCACTAGTAAATTTTGTGATCATGTTCATCCTGGCGTTTGACCTGGCAAAATCCTTTGGCAAGGGGGCAGGCTTTGCACTGGGGTTGATCTTTCTCAACCTGATCTTTTTCCTGATCATGGGTTTTGGCAGCGCGCAATATGTCGGCCCGGCGGCAGCAAGTTAATTAAATTCGATTTTAAACGAAAAGTGCCTCGATAAAAATTTAATCGAGGCATTTTATTTCTATTTTCTTCTATGCAGTGATCGATAACTGGTGATGTCTTTTAAACCGATAATCAACAAGTTATCAATTGGAGTTGGTACGTTTGCGCCTTTCCAAAAGCGACCACTGACGATAAAGATATAGATATAATCCGGTTAGCAGCATGAAAATGATGGAAATTTGTTGAATCCGCTGCACATTGATCCCTGTGGGCGTGCCGCGTGTTGCAAATCCAGCGACAACGATGATGAGCACCGGTAATACAACCCAGCGATGGAGTTTCCGCATCCATTTATTCAGATTACTAAAAAATTGACTCATGTCTTCCTTTCATTGGTAAAGATAACTAAATTAAATGGTTTTCCGCAAAACTCACTGCACGTTCCAGTAAATTTACGAATATTTCTTGATCTTCTGTGCTTAAGCTTTTGGTCAACAGGCTTAGTTTATTCAGGCGGGCAGTTTTGAACTGGTCAAAATATGCAAGACCTTCTGTTGTGAGGTAAAGTTGAACTGAACGTTTATCACCAGGGTCTATCTGGCGTTTGACTAAACCGTGGTTTTCCAGCTTGCTCACACCAACACTGATCGTTGGCGGCGTTAAATTTAAATTCATTGATATTTCCTGAATACCGCAACCTGGATTTGTGGCTATTTGTTCAAGCAGCATTACTTGCGCAGGCGAAACTTCAGCCTCCAGTTCAGGGAACTGATCCAGGCCTAGGCTTCTTAATCGCTTAAATAATGGCAGCAATCGTTCAACAGGGGATTGATTGTCGGCTCCCATAATCTCTCCTAATAATTAGTTAGTCTAACTAATTATATAACAAAATATTATTCTGTCAAACGTATCTGATGTGATTTAAGTCGTATCCTAAACGAACGCCATCGATTAAAATTTTAAAAAAAGATATAAGGAGATCTTATTAATGAGTGACGCAATGTTTTGTTACCAATGCCAGGAAGCCCTCAAAAATGTCGGTTGTAAAGTATTTGGTGTGTGTGGAAAAAACGCAGATGTTTCCAACCTGCAAGATTTACTGGTTTATTTGTTAAAAGGTATCGCATTTTGGGGAAAACAAGGAATTGAATTTGATGTCAGGGATGAAAAGATCGAGATGTTTGTGGTTCAGGCTTTGTTTTCAACCATCACCAATGCTAACTTTGATGAAAAACGGTTTGTTTCCTTGATCAAACAGGCTGTGGATAATCGCGAAAAGCTCAGCAAATCTGTGCGGAGTGCATATCAATCCAAAAATGAAACCTCAATCATGGAAGAAATTCCAGATTGGGCAGCGTGGCATCCGGCCGATTATAAAATCGATCAGTTATTGTCCAAAGCAGTTGAAGTAGGAGAAATGGCAGATGACAGCCTTAATGAGGATGTTCGTTCCTTGAGAGCTTTGATCCTGTTTGGTTTGAAGGGCATTGCCGCCTATACGGATCATGCCCATGTGTTGGGGCTGCGCGATCCAGAAACGCTTGCCTTTATTCAGGATATGCTTGTAGCAATTACAGACAACAGCCTGTCAGTTGATACTTTGACTGGATTGGTTTTAAAAACAGGTGAGTTTGGTCTGCGGGCCATGGCTTTATTAGACGAAGCCAATACCGGGGCCTATGGGCACCCAGAACCCACCCAGGTTTATCTCGGCGTCAAGCCCGGCCCGGGTATTTTGGTCAGCGGGCATGATTTATTAGACCTCGATGAATTATTGCAGCAGACCCAGGGAACAGGCGTCAATGTTTACACGCACAGCGAAATGCTCCCGGCGCATGCCTACCCACGATTTAAACAATATGATAATTTTGTCGGAAATTACGGCGGCTCGTGGTGGCAGCAGCGGGAAGAGTTTGGACAGTTTGGCGGCCCTATTTTGATGACCACCAACTGCATTGTCAAACCTAAAGAAAGCTATGCTGATAAACTCTTCACCACCGGCCAGGCGGGGTATCCTGGATGTCCCCATATCCCGGATCGAGTTAATGGCAGTCAAAAGGATTTTTCTGCTTTGATTGAAGTTGCCAAACAGTCATCCCATCCACAACCCCTGGAGGAGAAATCCATCACCACAGGATTTGCCAGGCAATCCATCCTGGCGCATGCCCAGACTGTGGTTGATGCAGTCAACAAGGGCGATATCAAACGTTTTGTGGTCATGGGTGGGTGTGACGGACGGAAAAAAACACGCCAATATTTCACGGATGTGGCTGAAGCACTGCCAGAGGACACCGTAATCCTGACGGCAGGCTGCGCGAAATACCGTTATAACAAGCTCGAGTTGGGCTCGATCAACGGCATCCCCAGGCTGTTGGATGCAGGCCAATGCAATGATTCCTTCTCGCTGATCAAGACTGCGCAGGCATTGGCTGAGGCGTTCAATGTCGAAGATGTGAACGACCTGCCAATTTCTTATGACCTTGCCTGGTATGAACAGAAAGCGGTCATTGTCCTGCTGGCGTTGCTGCATTTGGGAATCCGTAAGATCCGGTTGGGTCCCACACTGCCGGCTTTCTTATCCCCCAATGTTATCGATGTGCTGGTGAAAAACTTTGACCTCAAACCCATTGGTGATGTGGTTGAAGATGTGGCTGCGATAATGGTTGGAAATTAGCATCACTTGAGCTACGTATAAATCACTTCTAAAATAAACGGGTAGAGATTAAATAATTGGAGAATAAAATGATTGAGCAAGTGTTTAAATTATCACAAACAAAAGAAAAAACTGTTGATAAAGTAATTCAGGATGAGAATATTGATTATATTCACATGCGCTTTAACAAGGATGAAGGCTTACCGCTGCATTCCTCAAATTCCAATGTGTATATGACCATTTTACAAGGACAGGTGTCGATTGGGTTAGATGATCAGGCAGTCAAAGCTTATCCTAAGGGGACTTTACTAAAAATCCCGTACAAAACGAAGATGAATGTGCAAAATAAACATGATGAAATGTTGGAATTACTGGTGATCAAAGCCCCTTCGCCCAGGACATTTATGAATAAATCTGGGTAGGTCTGTAAATGTATTGAACCATGAACAGCAAGAAATACGATTCAAATATGGTATCCTTAGGCAAAAATCTGGCTTGGATCGAATAATTTTATGGGTCGAAAAAGGATTAATTTGAGAAGCATAATATTTGTATTTTTGTTCGCTTCCATGATTACCATGCTGTTGTATTCTGAAGGGTTTGTTTATGCACAGGAAGGCATGCCGTCAGATGATGCTGTCAATCAGGTTGCCAGCCAGCTGTTTTGCCCTGTGTGCGAGAATATTTCACTGGACGTATGCGCCTTGGAAGCATGCCGACAGTGGCGCGGCTTGATTCGTCAACAACTGGCAGAGGGTTGGTCAGAAGCGGAAATCAAAGATTATTTTGTCGCCCAATATGGTGACCGTGTTCTGGGTGAACCGCCTCGTCAGGGGCTGAATTGGCTCCTTTATATTGTGCCTCCGGCTGCAATCGTGATAGGGATTGTGTTCACAGCATTGAAATTGAGACCCCGTCCTTTTGAGCCGGAACAACCGGTTCGTAAAGACTTAGATCCTTACTTCGAAAAAGTTGAACAGGACCTGAGAAACCTTGACTGATAAGCCAGAAATTAGCTTGAATAATAAGAAACAGTACCAAAAAATATGGGGTGTATTTATCATCATTGGTGTTATTGTTATCCTGGGTATCATCGGCATCCGCCTTTTGCAGGATGATTCTGTGGGAACAGGTATTGGCGATTCACCTAAAGATTTCTTTTTGCAAACCTATACCAATGAATTAATCGCCACTGAAGATTTACGGGGTAATGTTGTCCTGGTAAATTTTTGGGCATCCTGGTGTACGACCTGCCCGGATGATGTGGCACTTTTGGAAGAGACCTGGCAAATCATCCGCTTACAGCAAGATGATGTGGTTTTTTTAGGTGTAGCCTATATGGATACCGAGGCTGCATCCAGGGATTTCTTGGCAAAATTTGAAGTGAGTTATCCCAATGGGCCGGACCTGCGTGGCGAAATCTCAAAAGCTTACCAGGTTTCCTCTGTGCCTGAGACGTTCATCCTTGACCGGGATGGCGTACTGCAGTATGTGCGGATCGGTCCCTTTACAGGCAGACAGGAAATTCTTTCTGCTTTGGAGATGGCCATGAACTCACAGGGCGAATAATGGAGTTTCACCTTGTCTGATAAGTTTCGGGAAACCGGCCAACCTTTTCTTTGCGTGGCGGGATTGGCTTACAGCATTGACGGCCACGACGTTTTATCTGAGGTCAGCTTTGAAATTGATGCGGGTGAACGGGTGGCGATTTTTGGACCATCCGGGTCTGGCAAAAGTACGCTCATACGGTTGTTGAACCGTTTGAATGAGCCTACCAGCGGCAGAATTTGGATTGAGGGACAGGATTATACCGAAATTCCTCCGAGAATCTTACGGCGACGATTAGGCATGGTAATGCAAAACCCCTACCTCTTTCCAGGTTCAGTGGCTGATAATTTACGTTTTGGCCCAACTGTGCATGGTTCAACCTTGAATGATCAAGAACTTAAACAATTATTATCTGGTGTTGATCTGGATGGATATGAAAACAGGGAAGTGAGCACATTATCAGGCGGGGAAGCTCAGCGTGTGAACCTGGCCCGTACATTGGCCAACCACCCAGATATGCTACTTTTGGATGAACCCACATCTTCTTTGGATCAATCGTCCAAACAAGAAGTGGAGGAAACGATTCTAACAGTGCTCAAGCAACAGCAGGTCACCTTTTTGCTGGTCACCCATGAAAGTCAGCAGCTTGACCGGATGGTTGACCGGGTTTTACTGTTGGAAAAAGGACATTTAATTGCAGATGGACCTGCAGCGGAGGTACTGCGTGATCGCCCAGTGGATTGATAACCAGATCCTTTTAGGGGCAGTTCAAGCTGGTATCACCATGGCGGCTGCCCTGTTGGTGGTGTTATTAACAATCCGTCTCAAGCTTGGGTTAAAAAATGAAATCCTGGTCGGGTTGGGCCGCGGGCTGATCCAGATTGTGATCGTTGGGTTTTTATTGACCGTGATCTTTAGTGCAGAAATGTGGATCGCTGTGCCAATAATTGCTGGCATGATTGTCGCTGCTGCTTTGATGACCCTTCGCAGGATCAAACACATCCCTAATGCATTAAGAATCTCTTTGATCGGGATTGCCGCAGGTTCTGGATCAGTGATCGCTGTGATGACATTTCTGGGGGTGATTGAACAGGAATTAACCTCTATTATCCCTATCGGCAGCATGATGGTCTACGGTGCCATGAACGCCAACGCCCTGATGATTGAACGCTTTCGGTCTGAACTGGTTGCCCATACCGGGCAGATTGAGGCAGGCTTGGCGCTGGGGGCTTCACCAGAACGCGTGGTTGAACCATACGCAAAGCGGGCAGTCACGACTGCCTTAACACCCAATATCAATGGACTGCAGTCATTGGGCATTGTTTGGATCCCAGGTGCGATGGCGGGGATGGTCTTGTCGGGGCAGAATCCTGCCTACGCCGGCTTTTATCAGTTTGTGGTTTCAGGCTCAATATTTGTGACTGCCGGAATTACAGTATTGCTGACCATCGTATTACTGCGTAAACAAGTGTTTACCAAAGCAGAACAATTGTTGATCGGCGCGGCAGATGGAGATGACTAGAAAAAAATATCACAGCGGCCACAACCAGGGGACCATCAATAATGCAATGGCAAAGATGATCACGGTTAGAAAGGAACCCACTTTAACGAAATCAAAGACCCGGTAATTGCCGGGGTCATAGACCATCAGACAGGCCGGCTCTAAGGGTGTGATGAAGGAGCAGCTGGCACCTATCGCAATCGATATAGATTGCAGTGAATAAACAAATGAAACAAAAAACCTCAATTTATAGAAATAAGGGGCATAAAAATTTTCTTATACTTTTTTAATCAGCGTGCAGTATAATTGGATGCACTATGTCCAATAAAGAAATTAAACACGGCTCAAATAATATTCTCAACCAGCTGCTCCTGGCTTTACCGCTCAGTCTGGTGGGTTTTGGATTGCTGGTCATCTTGCTGTTGTTTGGTTTTGAAGTCGCTTATGCCAACCGGGTTTATCCTGGCGTGCATGTCCATGACCTGGAGCTTTCAGGTTTATCCTTGGAAGAAGCGGATCAGCGCCTGGTGGAAGCGTTACAGTACGCTGATCAAGGAATGGTGCAATTTACCTTTGAAGGCCAGGTATGGGAGGCGAGTCCGCATGAGCTGGGATACCGGATCGACCCAGAAAACAGTGCTGAAGCTGCTTATGCAGTTGGCAGAAAAAATTGGCTGCCAATTAATTTATTGGATAAGGGCAGGGCATGGTTTACCGGTGTCCAAATTTCGCCGGTAACTTATTATGATGAGCGCGTTGCCATGGAATTCCTGCAAAAAATTGCTTCTGAGGTTGACCGGCCAGTGAAGGATGCGACATTCAGGATTGAATCTGCACAGGTGATCGCTGAGGAAAGCCAGGCAGGATTCGAGATGGATATCCCCGCCACGCTGGATGTGCTCAGGCAAACATTGCTGGGGATGGAAGATGGCCAGGTGCCGGTGATTGTCGAAGAGACGCTCCCGCTGATTGTGGATGTTGAACCTCAGGCTGAAATTGCTCGCAGAATACTCAGTGAGCCGCTTGAATTATCTGTGCCGGAAGATGACAAATCCTGGACGATCCAACCCGAGGAACTTGCGGTCATGTTGGTGATCCAGCGGGAAGAAAATGGTCAAATTGATCAGCCTGTTTATCAAATTTCAATCCATGAAACCTTGTTAACCAACTATCTTGCCAGCCTGGCACCCAGCCTGACTGTGGAACCAGTTAATACGCGATTTATCTTTAATGTTGACACCCGTCAGCTGGAAGTGATCGAACCGGCAGTGATCGGCCGGAAGCTGGATGTGGAAACAAGTGTTGCACATATCAAGGATGAGGTGTTTGCTGGGGCTCATACCGTAGATTTGCAATTTCACATCAATATGCCAGCGGTGGCTGATGATGTCACAGCAGAAGAACTGGGGATCACAGAATTGGTTCGTGAAGAAATCTCGTATTTTTATGGTTCAGACCCACCCAGGGTTCAGAATATTACTGCTGCATCCGCCAGCTTTCATGGTTTGTTGATCGCACCTGGTGAGACCTTCTCCATGGTGCAGGCATTGGATGATATCAGCCTTGATAACGGCTATGCTGAAGCGCCTATCATTTTTGGCGGGCGTACCATCCAGGGGATTGGCGGCGGTGTTTGCCAGGTGAGCACCACCCTGTTTCGGGCAGCCTTTTTTGCAGGGTTCCCGATCGTTGAACGGCATCCACATTCTTACCGGGTCGGTTATTATGAACAGCGCCCGAACGGCAACAGGGATGTTGCCCTGGCTGGACTGGATGCCTCGGTCTATGTACCGATTGTAGACTTAAAATTCACCAATGATACAGATCATTGGTTACTGATGGAAACGTATCCCGGCAGTGTGTCCCTGACATGGAAGTTCTACTCGACCAGTGATGGCCGTACAGTGGAAACATCATCCAGCGGTTTGACGAATATTGTGCCAGCACCCGAGACGCTCTATCGAGAAAACCCAGATTTAGCCCAGGGTCAAACAAAGCGAGTGGATTACGCTGCTGATGGTGCGGACGTCAGGGTTAATCGCACTGTATTTCTTAATGGCCAGGTGCATTTTTCAGACTCAATCTTCACTCGCTACCAGCCCTGGCAGGAAATTATTGAATATGGCCCAGGCACCGAGGGTATCCCTGAGTCCAACGGTGATTGATCAGCTCAGCTCTTTTCTGTGACACTTACTAAATTTTTCATACTGGTCATTCACCATAATTTGCATTAGAATTATGGCTGTCCGCCCCCCCCCCGAAATGAGACAGGGGCGTTTCATCGGAGGTTAGATGGTAAGTCAAGAATTACTCGACATGCTGCGCTGCCCTAATTGTGTACAGGATAAAGACGGGCTGCTTGAATATTATCAGGAATGCTGGCTGATCTGCCAGGATTGTGACCGTAAATATCCAATTGTGGAAGATATCCCTGTGATGTTAATCGACGAAGGGGATAAATGGGTGGATACAGTCAAGGACAGCCTGCCGGTTCCACCCCCTCCTATGGATTAAAATTTCACTTCTAAATCAAATCAATCCGAATACAATCCGGTCTGACATGAAAGAAAATGAGGCCGGTTGTTTTGGCAACTTAATGAGAAAAACATATGCGTTTAATTGATACTTTGAAAACTAATTTTCCTAAAGACCGACCCACCAAGATTATTTTGGCGGCGGCCATTGTTTTGGCAATGGCCGGATCATTTTTGGGGTTTCGATTGACCCGCCAGGTGGTTGCAGAAAATGACACCTTTGCCCTGCCGGGAGACCCGGTGATCAGGCAGCCTGATCCAATTGAGGATGGCGACGAACTGCCTGAAGTTATCATTGGTGCTGATCTGCCCACCCCAGACCCATGGGATGGTGTCAGCCGGGTCAATCTGCTGGTGATGGGGCTGGATTTTCGAGATTGGGAGGCAGGCGACACCCCCCGGACGGATACGATGATCGTTTTGACGATTGACCCGCTCAATAATACAGCTGGTATGATCTCCATCCCGCGCGATCTTTGGGTGTCGATCCCTGGTTTTGAGAATGCCAAGATCAATACCGCTTACTACCTGGGTGAAGTATATAATTTGCCTGGGGGCGGACCAGGCCAGGCTGCCAGGACGGTGGAAGAATTGCTGGGTGTGCCCATTCACTACTATGCCCAGGTAGATTTTCAAGCTTTTGTTGATTTCATTGATCATATTGATGGAGTCAAAGTGACTGTCGAAGAACCGATTGTATTGGACAGGCGGGGTCAGTGGAATACACGCACGCTGGAACCCGGCGTTTACACCTTGAACGGAGAATATGCCCTGGCTTTTGCAAGGGTTCGTACCTCCGAGGGTGGTGATTTTGACCGGGCAGCCCGGCAGCAGTACCTGATCATGGGCATCCGTGACCGCATCCTTGAATTCAACATGATGCCCAGACTGGTAGCCAATGCTCCCCAAATTTATAATGATCTGGCATCCGGTCTGACCACCAACTTAAGTCTTTCTGATGCCATTCGTCTTGGATGGTCTGGGATTGCGATTGACCGCACCCAAATAACACAGGTGGTAATCAGCAACGAATATGTGACCCTGGCAAAATCATCCGAAGGGCTGGATGTCCTCAGGCCGGTTCCTGACAGGATCCGTTTATTACGCGATGAGGTTTTTGGTATTGGGGCAGCTTTAGGGCCGGTATCTGAAGGTGAACTGTCAGCGTTAATTGCTGAGGAAAATGCGCGGATATCTGTGCGCAATGCATCCAGCCACGCAGGGCTGGCTGCACGAACAGCAGAATACATGCGGGAATTCGGGTTTAATATCCTGGAAGAAACCGATGCAGAGTATTCAGTCAATACAGAGGTGACGATTTATAATGCGACACCTTACGCTTTGCGCTGGATTGCTGAAACAATGAGCATCCATGTCAATAATATCAATCATAATTACGACCCCGATGCAGCCTTTGATATTGTGGTCATCCTGGGTGATGATTGGGCAGGCAATAACCCGCTGCCTTAATAGATAACATTTAAAAGAAAATTCCCCGATGATTATTCAAACAACATCGGGGAATTATTATTTAAATGGAATGCCGTAACTACTCAGCTTATGAAGAAATAAGGGGTGTGGTGAGGCGGCTTTGCCGCCTCACCACACCCCCGACCTTTCATTTGCATGGCAGCCTGAGCAGTTACGGAATGCCAGTTTATCAGGGCAATGAGGGAAGATCTTCAATTGCTGCAAAGGCAATACCCACCAGTCCTCGGCCGGTGTGTGCACCCAAGACTGGCGAAATGGAGACATCCGGCAGCCACTCACATTGAAATAATGCATCCGCTGCTTCTCTCAATTGGGCAGCTGCATCCGGGTTTCCGGCATGGCCGACCTGTGTCTGCAGATGGGTGCCCTCTTTGAATTTCTCTGCGATATAAACCGGGATATCCTTGACAGCTTTTTTGAAAGTACGGCTCTTTTTTAAGTCCTGGTATTTGCCGTCAGATTTGTTGACTCCAATGATAGGTTTTATTCCCAATAAAGAAGCCAGCAGTCCTTTCAAATGGCTGATCCGGCCGCCGTGGATCAGGTACGAAAGGTCCGGCAGCGTGAAGACCATTTCAGAACTTTGTCGTACCTGGTTGAGCAGATCGAGGATTTTTTCCAGTTCCCAGCCGGCTTTTATCGCCCGGAGTGCAGCATGAATTTGCCAGCCCATTTCAGCGGAGAGCGTGCGTGTATCCACCAGGGTAATGTTAGCACCTTCCATTTGGCCTGCTGCCGTGACAGCAGAGTTGTATGTACCGCTTAACCCGGAAGAAATATGGATGGATAAGATATCCGGGTCTTCCTGGGCAGCCTTTTGGTAAAGCTCCAAAAACTCACCTGGGGATGGTGTGGAAGTGATCGGCATATCATCGGTGGTTTCAAGCATGGCATAAAATTCTTCGGATTGAATATCAATACCGCTCCGATAGGTTGTGCCGCTGAGCGTGAGCTTGAGCGGCAGCGTGTGTAACTTGCCCTCACCCAGTTGTTCTGCTGAGAGATCGTAGCCGCTGTCTGTGACTATTTGCATTTCTTAACTCCTGAATTTAATTTTAAACTAATGGGACTATCAATAATATCGTGTTGTGTGGGTTTGTATTGCTACTTTCATTATACTTGGATAAATTAAAAAATTAAATGTATTTACTCAGGTTTCCCTGCAACTGAAAAGTCGGGGATATGGAGTGCACAACTCATCCCCGATTTCTTTATAAACTGAGTAGTTCCAATTAATTTATGGAGAGTGAATCAATGCCTGAAGTGGCGAACGTTAGTGAAGACCATGGCCAGGTCAGACTGGTTGGCAGCTTCAATCACTTCAGCATCACGAATTGACCCGCCTGGTTGAATGATGGCAGATATGCCAGCTTTTACAGCCAGAGAAATGGAATCAGCAAAGGGGAAAAAGGCGTCTGAAGCCATGACAGCCCCCTGAGCTTTGTCCCCAGCCCTTTCAATGGCCATGTGCACACAATCCACCCGGTTGGGCTGTCCGCCGCCGATTCCTATGGTAGCCTGATCGTAGGCGAAGACGATAGCATTGGATTTAACATGTTGAACTGCCAGCCACGCAAATTGGAGATCACGCCATTCAGCTTCATCAGGTTCTCGCGTAGTGACCACCTGCCAACTGGTGCCCTCCGGATCACCCATGTCAAGTGATTGTTTGAGTAAACCGCGGGTGACAGACCGCCATTCGAATGGTGGTTCCAGGTTCAGATCAGGCATTTCCACCAAGCGCAGGTTTTTCTTTTTTGTCAGCAAAGCCAGAGCTTCCTCAGAGAAGCTCGGTGCTGCAATGCATTCGATAAACAGGTCACCCATGTGTGCCGCTGTAGCTGAATCAATTTCGCGATTGCTGGCAATCACGCTGCCAAATGCGGATACCGGGTCGCTTGCCAGGGCCTTTTGATAAGCAATGATTAGATTTTGGTCGACAGCGATGCCGCAGGGTGAGAGGTGTTTGACAATCACAATAGATGGCGCTGAAAAACTGACGGCAGCACGCCATGCCGCATCTAAATCCAGAAGGTTATTATAGGAGAGGGGTTTGCCATGCAGCACCGTGCCGCCCATTGGTGTCTGATCTGGTTGGTAACCATAGAGTGTTGCTTCTTGATGGGGGTTTTCACCGTAGCGCAAGGTTTGGATGGGGTAAAGGGTCAGTGTTTCACTGGCAATGTCGCCAAGGTAATTGGCAATTGCCCGGTCATATGTTGTGGTGATCTGAAAGCCTTTAACTGCCAGACTGCGGCGGAAAGTTTCGTCGACCTCTCCTGGTTCTAGTTTGGACAGGATAATCTCATAATCTTGGGGATCAGAGGCCAAAATTACCCGTTTGAAATTTTTGGCAGCAGCTCGCATCAATGCCACCCCGCCGATGTCGATCATCTCGACGGCCTCCTCGAGCGAGGTATTTTCTCTAAGGATGACGTCCTCAAAGGGATACAGGTTGACAATCGCCATGTCTATTGGAGACCATCCCATGGCCGCAAGATTAGCAGAATCATCCTGTGTGTCCCGTGCCAGCAGCCCGGCATGGATGGCCGGATGGAGGGTTTTTACGCGGCCCCCCAGCACCTCCGGTGAGCCGGTGTAATCAGCTACTTCAACGACCGGGATTTGAGCATCATTAAGGTGCTTAGCAGTTCCACCGGATGCGATCAGTTCCCACCCCAAAGTTGTTAATCCCTGGCAAAATGGAACCAGGCTAGTTTTATCAAAAACAGACACAATGGCTTTGGGCATCTAAACCTCTCGAGATGGTGATTGGCAATAATGTAATTGTAACGCAGGTTGCCTCTTGATAAATATTAGAGATTGTCAGGCAATTTATGCTGGATTAAATCAAAACCACCTTGCTATCAAAGTTTAAGCAAGGTGGTCGATGAAGGTTATTTATTGTTTTTATTGGATAGCGTAGGTCAGGCTGCATTCCATCGTGATGGTCAGGGTACCGGCAGCGATCGGGACTTCTGCTTCACCATAACCTCCTATACCAGCATCGAAATAGGGTTGCGGGTATCCACCTTCGACAAAGTTGATGTTGATCAGCACACCTAATTCAACCCCGGCAGCTTCAGCAATGGCACCAGCTTTAGCGCGGGCATCCTCAATGGCCAATTGGCGGGCTTCTGTGACAGCAGCTTCACGGTCTTCGACATTGAAGTTGATCCCGTAAATATTATTGGCACCAGCATCAACGACGGCGGTCAACACCTCACCCAGGCTGGGCAGGTCTCGCACGATGACGGTGACGGTGTTTTCGACGACAAAGTACTTTTCTCCTGGCTGCCCGGTCATGTAATCATAGCGTTCTGAGGGGTAAACATTGAAGTTAGATGTCTGGATATCCTTTTCTTCAATGCCCATCTGCTGCAGGGTGCGTGAGATCGCATTTGCCTGGGCAGTATTACCGTCCAGTGCATCAGTGACAGATTCTGCTTCGGTACGGACGCCGATATTGATTGTGGCCATATCTGGTACGATCGTGACACGTCCTGTTCCGCTGACATTCAGTGTGCGTAGATTTTCCTGGCTGGCAGAAGAAAGTGGAAGCGAGCAGGCTGAAAGCAATCCCATGATCACCAGGCTGACAATAATAAGGCCGTAACTTTTTTTCATTTTTGATCCTCCAAAGGAACGAATTATTATTTTTTTATTACACGGATAAGACGTACGAATGCAGTATAAAGTTCCATTTATTAGTATTTCAGGTTGACGGGTTGTTGATTCTCGTTTATTGTTAAAGGGAATAAGATAATGGTGGAGCCGGCATGTTTTTTATTCAGCAACAACTGAACAAGAACCTATGCGGACATCGGACCGAGATGCCCGCATGTTTTTATTTGTTAAGGTGCATGCCACCACAAATATCTGTGTTCAAATTTAAAAAAACCTTCACCAAACCAATTTTATAGGAGAGATTATGGCAGGAAACACCAATGCGTTTGCAATGGCACAACAACAATTCGACAGTGTCGCAGATATGCTGGGACTAGATCACCAGGTGCGAGAGATCCTGCGCTGGCCGCTCAGGGAATACCATATGCGCCTTCCCATCCGCATGGATGATGGCGGTATGCGGGTTTTCCAGGCATACCGTGTGCAGCATAACGATGCGCTCGGCCCAAACAAGGGCGGCTTGCGGTTTCATGCTGCTGAAACTGCGGATACCGTCCGCGCTTTGGCTATGTGGATGACCTGGAAGTGTGCAGTTGCCAATATACCATTGGGCGGCGGCAAAGGCGGTATCGTTCTCGATCCGGCAACGCTGTCTGTGGACGAAAAGGAACGTCTGTGCCGCGAGTTCATCCGCAGCCTGTGGCGGGTGATCGGCCCCCGGCAGGATGTGCCGGCACCCGATGTTGGATCCAATTCCCAGATGATGGGATGGATGATGGATGAATACTCAAAGATCACAGGTCAATACACCCCAGGCGTGATCACCGGCAAACCAGTGGGCGGCGGCGGGTCTCTGGGACGCACCGAAGCCACAGGTTATGGTGTCATCTATACGGTACGAGAAGCGATGAAATATAATAACATTGACCCCACCAAAGCAACTGCTGCCATCCAGGGTTTTGGTAATGTGGCACAGTATGCTGCCATCGGGTTTATCAACCAGCTGGGCGGCAAGGTGATATGTGTCAGTTACTGGGACCGTGAGGACAGAGCTGCCTATACAGTCAGCAAGACAGAAGGCATCGATCCGAACTTTTTGATGAGCATAACGGATCAATATGGGTCTATTGATAAATCGCAGGCAACGCAATCAGGGTACACGATTGAGCCAGGTGAGGATTGGATTGCTAAAGAGGTGGATGTGCTCATTCCGGCTGCGCTTGAAGGGCAGATCAATGCTGAAACTGTTCAGCGTGTGCATGATCGGGTGAAAATCGTGGCAGAAGGCGCAAACGGCCCGACCACACCTGAGGCGGACGAAGTTTTAAAAGAACGCGGTGTTTTTGTCATCCCTGATTTCTTATGCAACGCAGGCGGCGTGACCACGTCGTATTTTGAAGGGGTACAAAACGATATGAACTTCTATTGGACGAAGGAAGAGGTGCTGGAACGGTTGGATGACAAGATGACCCAGGCCTTTGATAGCGTCTTTGAAATGTCACGCACCCATGATGTCTTTATGCGTGATGCAGCTTATATGGTTGCCATTGACCGGGTGGTCAAAGCGATGGAGCTGCGCGGCTGGATTTAATCGTGCATTAATCGAATCAAGACTCTGCCCCCGGTTAGCGCAGCCGGGGGCTTTTTGTTGAAATGTATTAAGTTAAGAGTTATTATTAATTCCCGGGAATTTTTAAAATTAATATATTTTGTAACTGCTCAGGCTGCCATGCAAATGAAAGGTCGGGGGTGTGGTGTGGC
>CAZCBW010000058.1:0-17058 GCA_964497065.1 uncultured Candidatus Brevefilum sp.
TTGTGAACTATAACACGGTTGCCATTTTTCCATTTCACGGTGAACCAAGACACTAGTATGTTTCAGATTTTTGAACGAATCAATACTAGTGGCCGAACACTTTTGCCACAAGAAATTCGAAATTGTGTTTACCAAGGATCATTTAATTCAACTCTCATTGAATTGAATAAAATCTTACCTTGGAGAGAATTATATGGGCTTAAACAACCCGATTCTAGAATGCGTGATATGGAGTTAATTCTTAGATTTTTAGCTCTTGATTCAGGAAAAATTCGCTCAATTAAATCTAAACAAATATCTTTGAAAAAATTTTTAAACGAATTTATGCAAGAAAAATCGGATGATAATAACTTTTTAAACTTGCAAACGACTAAATTTAAAAATGTAATAGATTTTATTATTGTACATATTGGTTCACAAGCATTTCATAATATATCACCTAAAAAACCACATAACTTAGTTAATAAAATTAATCCAACAATTTTTGACTCAATTATGATCGCCACATCATTCTTCCTTAAGAACGATGAAAATATTGAGGATTTAGGCAATTTGGAAGAGAAAAGATTGAGTTTGTTAAAGGATGAAGAATATCAGGGTTTGATTAGAGTAAGAACAACTGATATTAGTCGAATAATACATAGAATTTCTTTAGCATCACAATATTTATACAATTCAAACTATGAATAATGAAGATGTAAAACAGATTATTGAAGATTGTAAAAAAGATCTTTTACGCACAGAATCTGTAATTAACGAAACTCTTGGTGCCACTAGTCCAATTGTGCCGTATCTTACCCATTATGCTGTTATTCGTGCTTGCGGAACAATTGAGGTAGCATTCAAAGATATTATCACAGATCATTGTATAAAAAGGACGAAAAAGCAAGTTAAGTTTTATTTAGAAAATAAGGTTCGTAATAGTTCGATGAATCCATCATATGATAATATTTGTAAAACTCTAAATAACTTTGATCCAGAATGGAAGGAAAAATTTAAAGAAGAGATTGGAAATCAAACAAACCAAGACCAAATTCGTACTTCGATAAAATCTCTTGTTGAGAATAGGAACTTGATTGCGCATGGGGGCCATACAAATCTTACTATAACGGATATTATTTATTATTTTAACAATTCGATAATTGCCATTAAAATTCTTGACAATATAATTTCTGGTGTGCACACAATAGCTTAGGCATGTTTTATTAATTTATTGTGGTTTATAGTGGATTGTTTGATTTCTGATTTTAGTTATCATTGGTCATTTTCTTTAACGAAGAATTAAAGGCAAGTAGTTTTGATGTATCTGTTTAATTAAGATTTGGTTAGCGATTTCTAAGCGGGCATAATATATTGCTATCGGGTTTCGTATATAGGTAGTGCGAGAATTAATATATGCTGAGATAATGATGTCCCCTAGGTTGGAAAGGCTGATCTCAGGTGCACCTCCGTTCAACATCCACATGTAGGTGTAGTCCTCCAAACCCTCGCGCAATAACTCCAGACGGATTGAGGGGATCAGCCGGTTGCTGTCAGGATCGCAGGGATCAAAGCCGATGGTGTCATCCTTTGGAGGATAAAATAGAAATCCATTGCCATTGCTGGCGTTGTTGGATGGGTTTGACCAGGGATACTGTTCCCAGTTATTGGCATGGGTGTAATGCAAGCCATCTACCCGGTCAAGCCACGCCAACCAGGGGAGGATGCGGGCATCCATACCTGAGCGGTCGATCACAGCAGGATTGGGCAGCGGCGGGGTGTCTGAGTGGATAAAGGACCACCAGGCATGCTTCTCTTGCTTTTGTAAGGATTGTGCCTGAGTTACCTCATAGGATGAAAGAGAATAAACCAGGTTTTGACCCTCGGAAATCATCTCACCGGGTGAGACCGGGGTCAACCGGTACTCACTTAGAGATTTAAGGATAGTGTCAGTGAATTTGTTTTGGCATTCAGGCGGAATGCCATCATATACCCCCTTGTAGGCTGTGTTGATAAATTCCCAGTCAAAACCCATATGCATCTGCAGATTGGTGACAGTCGGCAGCGTGAAATTCCATACTTCCAATTTCATGGGGAAATTTGCTGTTCCAATTGAAATACTGCCTTCATATACGCCCGGCCTGGCGGTTGGGGGAACTTTGATCCGGAACCAGAGCGGCTGGTTCATTCCTGGCTGTAACGGCACTTCATCGCCCATCATGATCGGGTAAAGCGGGTCAGGCCAGGGGACGATTCGGCCGTAATAATCTGAAATTTTAGTAACGTTGATGTAGTCAACCCGGAAAAGCTGTACCTGGTCTGCAGCAATGACGGCATTGGTTGAATGGTGTTGGAGGTCACTGATCATCACTGTCGCACTTTGTGCAGTTTCAGAATTTATGATGAGCTGAAAGGGAGCAAATTCTCCACGTGCTGCCTGAAGTGCAAGGGGTTTGGTGATGAAGGGTGCTTTATTTGTGGTGAATATTTTTTCGACCACAGGGGCTTGCCAGATGTCTAAGCCCTCCGTTTGTGCTCCGCTGACCAGGTGGAAATAACCACCAGCCTGAGGTAACCCATGGGTTGCTTTGATCGTTGGTTCTAGGTCGTCAATCATTTCAGGCGGTGGATGACCCAGGTGGTTGATCGTATCAAAATAAATATAATAAGTGTCTACATCAGGTATGGTTTCCCAGATTATTTCGCCGTCCCCATCCTGATCTACAAGACGGAAATTATCCAGCCAGAGATGAAGCTCATCGCCCACATCAAAATTTCCGTATGATGCACCATTTTGATTGACCCTGACATAGATTTTCAATGCTCTTATGTTAGAAAGAATGGATGTGTCACAATTGCTGAGAGGGTCTAGAGAGACAATGGCTGTGTTCCACTGGTTCATCGCCTGCGCTGGTCCGTTAATCTCAGCACAAGGGTGATTTTCCGGGGTTTCTAATTTGAAATAATATAGGTCTGGTGTTTGATCGATCGCGCTTTGGTTTACCTCTGGCCAGACATCGTACATCATGATCTCGTAGTCTGACCAATCGACAGGGATCTCGCTGTTAAATACATAATCAAAACCTGTTAGCATCCTGCTTTCTTCTTTAATTTCTATTTTGACGTACAGCAATTGGTTATCACGCGATTTACTATCATTAACCAATTCTAAAACTGTTGACTCATCTTCTACCCAATAAGGAATTAATAATTCCTTATCCTTATTTAGAGTATCAAGATCTAAAAATAACGTGCTGTAAGTTTCCTGATATGGTATTGGGCTGCCTGGCACTCCGCCTTGATAAGGTATGACACGGATTGAATCAAGATTTAATAACGCCTGCGGCAATCCTAATTCATCAAATAGCGCTGTGAAATTCAGGTTACCACTGGTAATACCACTGCCATCCGTTATGACCTGGACGCGGTACGGCCAGTCATCATCCCACCAAAAGTCAGTGGTTTCAGTGAGGTCAGCGGAAACGACGGGCATGGATAAGAAATTTAAGATTGAAAATATAATCAGGAAAGCTAAGGCTGCCAGAAAAACACGTTTTGATTTCATTACTCTACCCCTCAATAGATAATTAAAATCAGATTAATTCATTTTATACCAATCTGTAGATTTGTAAATAGTTTTTTGTGAATCAGTTTATGCTATTGGATATCCGGGCATTTGATGGTTAAATTAACCCTATGAATGACAGCAGACTATAATTATTTAAATGCAATTTCTCAGTATGTGAGAAAATGGGGGTGTGATGTGGCGGCTTTGCCGCCACATCACACCCCCACCCTTTGAGTTGAAGGGTAGTTTGAATAGATAATGTTAAATTAGATTGGAATGCACAATGTCTGATACACCGATCACATTCACAGCATCAGACCAGGCTGGTGTAACTGACCTGGTCAAAAGGGTTTTTTATGTCCGCAGCATAACCTCTGGTGGTTCTCGTGACGGCTACCGTTTTCGTTATACAGGCCAGCTGACCAGGGAAGACAGCGAAGCGGCCTATGATTACCTGGCAGAGGCTTTAACCCCTATGGGTTTGATGCCCTTGTTCCGTGAGGTTGATGATGAGCAGATTATCCTGCTCGTAGACCGGCGCCCCGAACCCAAATTGGGCAAACCCTGGGTAAACGTGGTTTTATTCGTGCTGACGCTGTTGAGCGTGATGTTAACGGGGGCACAATTTTCTGATGTTGACCCTTCGACACTAACATTTGCTTCATTGGGTGGGATACTGAATTATCTTTTTCAAGGATGGCCCTTTGCTGTCAGTTTATTGGGGATTCTGTTGGCGCATGAGATGGGGCACTACCTGGTCGGCAGGTCTCGCGGAGAAAAGGTTACACTGCCGTATTTCATTCCCCTCCCATTCAGCGTTTTTGGTACGATGGGCGCTTTTATCAGCATGAAAGAAATCCCCAAAAATAAGAAACACCTGCTGGATGTCGGCATTGCCGGCCCCCTGATTGGCCTGATGGTCGCTATCCCGGTGCTGCTGATTGGGCTGAACCTTTCGACACTTGGCCCGATTGAGACCGAGATCCCGGAAGGTTATGTAATCTTCATGGAAGGCAATTCAATTTTCTATTTACTGGCGAAATATGTCACCTTTGGTGAATTACTGCCGCAGCCAGTTTCTTATGGCGAGATGTCCCCGATGTTATATTGGGCAAAGTACTTGATCACAGGCAGGCCGCTGCCGTTGGGCGGGCTGGATGTGCAAATCCATCCCGTTGCCTGGGCAGGCTGGGCTGGCTTATTTGTCACCGCGATCAACCTGATCCCTGCCGGACAGTTGGATGGAGGGCATATTCTATATGTGTTATTCGGCAAAGAAAAAGCACAGCGGGCCTTCCCATTCATCCTCGGCGCCTTGGTGGTGATGGGGTTGTTCTGGCAGGGCTGGTTATTGTGGGCGGCATTGATCTTTTTATTCGGCCGTCGTTATGCTGAACCGCGGGATCAAATCACAACAGTGGATCGAAAACGAAAAATATTGGGTGTCATCGCCCTGGTGATATTCATCCTGATATTTATTCCTGTACCGCTGGTCATTATTCAATAAAAAATAGGTAAACAATAACAATGAAGAAAAAAAGAATTTTGATTGCCGCAATAACCCTATTGATTTTTAGTATTTTTATTGCCGGCTGTGCAGAAAACAGCATTGAAGATAATGGTGATCAACAAGTAGACGAACCTGAACTTGAAGCTCCCATTGCCGCCACTGCTGCTCCTGAACCCACGCCAACCAGCATCCCAGAACATTTGCTTGTTGAGTTCGAAGATTTAGAGGATATTGAAGTTAACTTTATGCATCCCTGGCTGGGTGATGTTGGTAGTGCACTGGAATCAATTACGGAAGAATTCAACCGCGTAAATGAATGGGACATATCTGTAAGTATAGAAGGATATGGGAGCGAATATCACTTATTGGATGCCCTACAAACGAAGCAAGACAGCGGTGACATGCCTGCCCTCATCGCTGTCCACCCGTATCTTTTGGCGGATATTTTCTCTAGTTATCCGTTGGTCAATCTGGCAGATTATTTTAATCACTCGGAATGGGGTTATGATGTCGATGAACAGTCAGATTTTTTTCCGGCTATGTTGTCCCCTTATGAAACAGATGATGAATTATTAGCGCTGCCATTGATGCCGCAAGCAACAGTTCTGTTTTATAATCAAACCTGGGCTGAAGAATTAGGCTATCCAACCCTGCCCAGTGATCACACGCAGTTTCAGGTTGTGACCTGTGCGGCCTCTTTTCAAAACTGGCGGGATGATAACCCATCCACAGATGGAACTGGCGGGTGGGTGTTGGACCTGGGACCAAAAGTTTTAGCAGCGTGGTATCTTGCATTTGATGGTGATTTGCCATATCAAAATACACCAATATTCGATAATGAAGCTGCCTTTGAAGCTTTCAGCTACCTGTGGAAAGCCAGAGAGCAGGGTTGTTTTTGGAGAGCCAGAGATCCTGAACCTTATTTTTATGCCAGTACCCGGATGGCACTTGCGTTTGCCGGCACTTTAGACCAAATTTCAGCACAATCTGGCTGGCAGGAAATTTTAGAAAGCGAAGATGAATGGACTGTGATGGGGTTTCCCGGGCAAACTGGAGAGAAAATCATCGTCGACAGCTCGCCGCTTCTATTGTATTCAGGAACACCTGAGGAGCAGTTGGCAGCCTGGTTATTTGCCAAATACCTGATGGAACCTGCAGTCCAGGCGCAGCTGGTTAAAGTAAGTTTTGCATTGCCAGTGCGGGAGTCAACGGTGGTGTATCTGGAAGACTTTATGGAAGAATACCCCCAATGGGCGGCTGCGATGGCGAATCCTGACTCAATACACGCACTGCCTGTCTCAAATGAATGGGGTATCGCGCAGTGGGTTTTGCATGATGCCGTGTTTCGGATGCTGCAAACCGGTGTAGAAGAAATCTCAATGCATCTAACAGAGCTTGATTTAAAGGTCAACGAACTGGAAGCACTATTACCATGACAGCTCAATTACCTGAGGTGACAATCTACACAGATGGTTCCTGCCTGGGTAATCCAGGCCCGGGCGGCTGGGGGGCGATATTGCTTTATGGAAGACATGAGCGCGAACTGTCAGGTGGCGATAAGGCCACGACCAACAACCGGATGGAACTTCAGGCAGCACTTGAAGCCCTCAGGGCTTTAAATGAACCCTGCAAGGTAACTTTAATTACTGACTCGAACTACTTAAAAAAAGGGATCACGGAGTGGATGCCCGGCTGGAAGCAGCGGAATTGGCGCAGAAAAGGCGGTAAATTGGCCAATGTAGACCTGTGGAAGCAGTTAGATGATGAAATTGGCAGACATACAATTACATGGCGCTGGGTGAAGGGTCACAGCGGGCATGATTTGAATGAACGGGTAGATCGCCTGGCTAAATGTGCCATACCGAAATAGATGTTGAAATGAAGATTAGAGGAATAATGGAAGTAAAGAAGAATATTATGAATTCAATTAATCAAATTTTATTGCTTATAACGAATCTTTTTTTTCTTGCAGGTTTAACTGCTTATGCTTATATGGGATCATTCATGCGTGCGATAGGCGATGATTATTGTTATGGAGGTCTACTAAATAGATATGGATTTTTTGGTTCTCAAATTTACTCATATATGAATCATGTACCATTTCATGGTGATAGGTATACATTAACTTTTTTTTCTATTTTCTTTTCATTGTTTCCTCCGATTATTAATAGCATAATTCCCGCATTAACTTTGGTACTTTTTTCAATTGCTAATTATTTTCTAATACAATCAGTTAGAGATAATTTAAGAATTATATTTTCAAAACTGATAATGTTATTAATGAGTTTAGCAATCGTATTCTTTACCTTGTTATTTTCTCCTTCAGTAAATCAAAGTCTTTATACAAGATCTGCAATGTTAACCACTCTTGCACCAATTATTGGGACAATTATCTTAGTATCCCTAGTTATTAAATATAATATAAAGAAACCCTCAATAATCTTCATTTTATTATTTCTTTCAGTTATTAATTCCGGTTTTTCAGAAAATGGAGCATCTTTTCAAGCTGCGGTAGGATTGATTGTTCTCTTATTTGGATTATTTACTTCAAATAAGAGAATTTATAATAAAAAATCAATAACAATCTTATCAGGAACAATGATAATTGGCAGTCTTATTGGCGTGCTTATTATGTGGTTGTCTCCGTCAATTGGTACGATGACTGAAGATATTTCTCCAAACTTCATTTATTCGTTTTTATTAAGTCTTCAACATTCCTTCGATTTTTATTTTGGATTTCTTCAGTCTTTTATTAATGGGTTTATTATTTTAGTATTATTTGGTTGTTTTATGTTTATTATTATTATTAAAAACCGTGATATTTTAAAAAAATTTAATAAAACTAACCTGGTGAATTGGTTGTTGCTACTTTTGTTGAGTCAGTTAACATCATTATTTATGATTTTTTCCATTATGTTTCCTAGCGCAATGATACGAAATGTTTATCCTGATCCACGTCATTTAATTGGAGCAGTCGTTCCATTAATATTTAATTTTATCATCACTGGAATTGGATTAGCTGCAATAATGATTAATCTCATTCAGAAAACTTTTACAAGTATTAATTTGTCAAAACACTATAATTATTATAATTATATTAGTTTGTTTATTTTGATATTTTTCTCGTTTCTGTATCCAATCAGATATATACCACATATTACTGCAGATAACCAACTCTTTAAATATTGGTCATTTCAATGGGATAAACGACATGAATTAATTTTAGAATTGGCAAACTCTGGTGAACAAAGTATATCTGTAATGCAATTAGACCATATTATTGAAGGCATTGGTGAATTAGGACCTGTTCATGAAAGAAACTGGTACAACTTATGTGCTGCGGAATTTTATAATATTAATGCTATTAACGCTGATCAACCGGGATGGGAGGAAGGTCTAAGAGAATTTATGAATTTGTATTAGTGAATGTATTTATATGAAATTCATGAATATTAAATCACATCGGTAGTACTATTATTTCACCAGGTTAGTGATGATCCATGTTTCTATTGTAAAAAGATTTGTAGTTCAATTGATCCTGGTGTTTATGCTTTTTACCCTGGGAACGGTAATTGGGTTGGGGATACCGGTCTTATATCTTTTGGAACGACAAACAAATCTTCAAACGAGGGCATTGTCTGACCAAGCAGTCCAAACGACCTCTGCATTGATTGACAATAATCAAATTCAGCTTGAGAATTTTTCATTATTTCTCAGTGAGCGTCCAGCCTTAAAAGAGTTATTACGTGATGGCTTTGATGATGAAACGCTGAAAGAATACCTGAATGATTTTTTGGAAAATATGGACCTGGATGCGATTTTAATATGCAGCCCCCAGGAAGAAATTATCGAAGTAGGTTCTGACGCTGACATGAAATTTTGTGATTTGAATTACTCAAATCACTTTGTAATCGAACAGGGGCAGGCATGGTTTTTGTCAGATGCTACTATAACCGGATTAGATACCAGAATCGTAGTCCTGGTAGGTAAACAAGCATCAAGTGTCCTTGATTCATTCCAGGTTCAAACAGGTTTAGAATATTCATTTTTCGGCAATAATCAGGTTATTGCAGCCACTTCTGACACACTCCAATCAGGTATTAGTACAGCTCAATGGGCATTTATTGACAATTACCAGCACATCGTGATTGAGGATGAGGAACAAGGAGAAATCACATATATGGTCTCTCTCGTTCCACAGGAACTTGATGACACCTTAAGGTTTATTGGTTTAATGGATATCAGCCCCTATCAACTGCTTAACCAACAGGTGCGCCTGATCATATTTGCAGCTTTGGTCACCGTCAGCATGGCTGGGGGTGTTATTGCAGTATTGGTAGCCCGGCGGATCAGCCAGCCAATAAATC
Source organism: uncultured Candidatus Brevefilum sp. (assembly GCA_964497065.1). GTDB lineage: Bacteria > Chloroflexota > Anaerolineae > Anaerolineales > Anaerolineaceae > Brevifilum. The sequence goes on from CAZCBW010000058.1 coordinate 9,425, forward strand.
AGCTAGCCAACGCTGCCTCTGCCTTGCGTGAAGGAGACCTAAAAACGCGGTTGAATTATTCAGCAAAAGTTTGGGAAATTGATCAATTGGCAAATGCTTTAGAGGATGCCAGGGTCAGCTTGAAACACTCGCTTGATCAACTACGTTCAGAAAAGGAATGGATTCATAGCCTGCTGGATTCTATGATTGAAGGACTAATTGCCATTGATGATAAGGGCAGAATTACTTTTGCCAGCAATTCCACCGAGAAGATTCTTGAAACCCATATGATCAATATTCTGGGGAGTAATATTGATGATGTGTTGCCTGCACTTTCAGGAGAACTCCCCTTCAGCCAACAGATGCCAGAAGTTAATCAAAACCGACAAATTTCTGTTCACCTCAACGATAAAGATGTTCTTTTGGCTGTCTCTGTATCAGAATTTGTGCCGATAGAAGCGGGCAATGCCAACCGTGCCCTGTTATTCCGTGATGTCAGCGATGAAGAAAGAATTCATCGTTTGTTGGGAGATTTCATGGCGAACATCACCCATGAATTCAGGACACCCTTGTCTGCTTTATCAGCATCGGTAGAACTCATGATGGATCAGCTGCCAAATTTAACGACACCTGAAATTACCCAGCTGTTGAGTGCTTTGAATATTGGTATCGTGGACTTACAAAGCTTAATAGATAACTTGATTGAGGCATCGAGTATCGAAACCGGACGATTTAGAGTGAACCCCCAGCCGATTGAGCTGGGTGGTATCCTGGATGATGCATTAAAAACGATCAGGCCGATCGCCGTTAAGTACAAATTAAGTTTGGTTGAACCAGCTCAGAAAGTCTCGTACATGGTGCTAGCAGACCGCCGGCGAACGATTCAAGCTTTGGTCAACATCCTTTCAAATGCTGTAAAACACAGCCCTGAGGGTGGAAAAATTACAACCTCGACTTTATTAATGGAAGATTTTATTATGGTTGAAATTAGTGATCAAGGAAAAGGTATCTCAGCTGAAATGGATGGGCAAATATTTAATCGCTTTGTAAATCCAATGAGTCAAGACCAAACTTCACCATTGGGTTTAGGGATTGGTTTATCAGTCGTTAAAGCGATTATTGAAGCACAAAATGGTCAGGTTGGGTATCGACCTGGTGAACACGGCGGGGCTGTATTTTGGCTAACGCTTCCCTTAATGCCTGGAGACACCTTATGAAAGCATTGATCGTTGATGATGACCGCACATTATCAGATTTGTTAGCATTTACATTGAGAAGGGCTGGATTTGCCCCATTGACAGCTTTTGATGCCGAGAGTGCATTAAATTTATTTAATCAGATCAAGCCGGATGTAATTATTTTAGATGTGAATATTCCTGGATTAATCAGAATAAAGGATGGTTTTGATGTTTGTCGCACCATTCGACAAAACTCTGATGTACCGATTATTCTTTTAACTGTGCGGGATGATGAAGAAGATATTTTACAAGGGTTGGATTATGGTGCGGATGATTATGTGATAAAACCATTTTCTCCAAAACAATTAATTGCCCGAATCCAATCAGTTTTACGTCGTTCATCTGGTTATCGCGCCTGGGATCAAGCACCCTATGAGCACAATGATATATTGTTTGATCCGGTAATGCGAACATTCACTCGCCTGGGCGAAGAAACGATACACTTAACCCGGTTAGAGGCAAGACTCATGGCATATTTGATGTTAAACTCTGGTCAAATCATCCCATCAAATTCACTTATTGACCATGTTTGGGGTGAAAGGGGAGGAAATGATGAGATGCTGCGACAGCTAGTTAGGCGTTTGCGAATTAAGATAGAAATTAATCCAGGTGAACCTGAGCTTATATATAACCAAGCAGGTATTGGTTATGGTTTCTCGTTTAATGACACGTAAGGAAAAAATTAATACGATCGCCTGATTTGTCACGCGTTTGTCACACATATATCACTCCCCCAGTCACCCTTGCAAAATAAAATTTAAATAAATTGGTAGAGAAGCTGCAGTTCTATCTACCCAATAAAATTACTTTACTTGAGATAGAGGTTTGATGTCTATTGAGCTGAAGAATATCAGCAAATATTTTGCCAACCAGGCTGTTGTTAATAATGTGAGTTTAGAGATTAAAAATGGTGAATTTTTTGTCTTGCTGGGGTCCAGCGGAAGCGGGAAAACCACCATTTTGAATATCATTGCAGGGTTAATTGCCCCTGATCAAGGCCAGGTGCTTCTGCATGATAAAGATGTAACATATTTGCCTACGCAAAAACGCAAGATCGGTTATGTCTTTCAAAATTATGCCCTATTTCAATACATGACCGTCGCTCAAAATATTGAATTTGGCTTACAGGTCCGTAAAGTTCAAAAAGAGGTTCGTCAAAAAAAACGAGATGAGTTACTGGAACTAGTTGGTTTGGTCGGCCTTGGTGACAGAATGCCTGGCCAGCTTTCTGGCGGGCAACAGCAGCGTGTGGCTCTGGCCAGAGCGTTGGCTTTGGAACCTGATGTATTACTGCTGGATGAGCCTTTAGGTGCTTTAGATGCCAAAATCCGTATTGGTTTGAGGCGAAGCCTGAAAAGGATCCAGAGACAATCAGGTGTTGCAGCCATATTGGTAACACATGACCAGGAGGAAGCATTTGATTTAGCTGATCGGATTGGTGTGATGAATTATGGCCGTCTGATCGAGGTTGGAACGCCGCAGCAACTTTATCAGTACCCAAAAACAGAATATGTTGCCTCTTTTCTTGGGTCAGCGAATCTTTTACTTGGTCAAATCTACCAAAAACAAGTCTTCTTAGGCAAGCATAGCTTCCCTCTTCCAGAAAAAGAAAATGTAGATAGAACTGATAACCGTGCACAAATTTTGTTTCGGCCTGAAGATGTTGCAATGGCTGAGACGATTGAGGATCTCGGCTGTTTCTCGCTTGGCGAAGGAAGGGTCATTGAAAAAGGTTTTAATGGCCCAAATCAATACCTGCAAGTTGAAATGCCAGCGATTGAAGGTGTGCGAGCAATCTCACCACCTATACCTTTTGGTGTTTCTGGATTCATCGTGGAAATCAGCCGCTCGCCTGAGCAAAGCGCAACCTTTCCGGTTTCTCTTGGCAGTAAGGTTTGGGTAGGAATAAGGCGTTTGCATATGCTTTCTCATCCTGGTATGTCATTTTTATTGGTCAATGATGGATCTCTCCGCAGCGACTCTGCAATTTCTGTGGGTGGGTATCTTTCACGTATGGCGCATGCCCATGTGACTATGTTAAGTATGGGCAAAAATGAGGAACTTCTCGAGAAAAGCATTGAAGAGGCAAGAAAGAAAATTGGCAGTGGGATGGCTTCCATAGATGTTCAAAAATCTTTACTTTCTTTTCCTCTTTCAATCGCTAAAGCAGTGGAAAAAAAGCCAGTAGACCTTGTAATCATGGGTTGGCGGCCTACAGCTGGTTTTCATCAGCCTGAAAGCGTGCTGGCAGCTGGAGAACACCACTTGCTGCTGGCCACAGAGCCGATCAGCAGATTCAGCAGGGCATTGATCTGTTTGGCGAGCGGTGAACCTGCCAAGGATACGGTTGTGTTTTCTGGTCGTTTATTGCGGCATTTAGGTGCAGAAGTGACATTAATGACGGTTTTATCAAGCACATCACAAAGCAATTTTAATGAGAAGCGCATTGAACGTTTTCTTTCTAGCAGTCAGAATACACTCACTTATTTTGGATTGCCTGCACAGACTAAAATTCGATCAGGCAGCTTGGTACAGGCAGTTGAGGAAGAAATGAAATCTAAGAAATATGATCTGGTTGTTCTTGGCGCACCTTTGCCTGACCAGCTAAAGCAGTTAGGATTGGATGGGGCGGTGGGATCGGTGCTTAACTCTGTCGATAATTGTGCTTTTTTGATCATTCAATCACTATCTTTTCATCAGCATATCAATCCTTTTAGGAGTGAGTCATGAAGAAAATGAGATGCGTATTTTTTATATTGCTTATGTTCACCGGTTATTTGGCTGGTTGCAGCGGAGACGGCAGTCAATCTGGCGATGAAGTCCGTATCGTGCTGGCAGGATATACGACACCGCGTGAAGCGTACCGTGAAATCATACCGCTGTTTCAAGCTTATTGGCTGGAAGAGACCGGTCAGCGCGTGGTGTTTGAAGAGTCATATCTAGGCTCCGGTGCGCAATCACGTGCGATAGTGGGCGGCTTTGAAGCGGATGTGGCAGCATTATCGCTTGAAGCAGATATCACCCGGATTGAAAATGAGGGCTTAATCACTCATGATTGGCGCAGCTTGCCATACAATGGCATGGTCAGCACTTCGATAGTCAGCTTTGCAGTTCGTCCAGGAAACCCTCAACAGATAAAGGATTGGGCAGACCTGGCAAAGCCTGGACTTAATGTTTTGACTCCCAACCCCCGCTCAAGCGGCGGTGCAATGTGGAATATTATGGGGTTGTATGGTGCAGCCTTACGTGGTTATGTCGAGGGTGTGGAAGGAAACAATGAAACAGCAGCAAAGGATTTCTTAGTTTCTGTTCTACAGAATGTCAGCATTATGGATGCTTCTGCCCGGGAGAGCATCATCAATTTTGAAAAAGGTGTCGGTGATGTGGCCATCACTTATGAAAACGAGGTTCTTGTAGGGCAGCAAGCTGGCCAGACCTATGAATTGGTTATCCCTCGGTCAACACTGCTAATTGAGAACCCGATTGCGCTGATTGATGGTTATGTAGATAAACACGGCAATCGTGAAGTCGTTGAAGCTTTTATAGATTTTTGCTTCACCCAAGAAGCCCAAATCATTTTTGCCAACCATGGTTTACGATCACCTGACCCACAGGTAGCCCAGACAACAGAAGCACAATACCCACCTGTTGAAGATCTTTTTACCATCGAATATTTTGGCGGCTGGGGTGAGGTTACTGAATCCTTTTTTGGAGTTGGCGGGATCTACGATCAGGTAATCATAGAATGGCAGGGGCAGTAGTATATGGATATCACCAAAAGCAGGCAGATCGCTGCTAAATTTGAAAAACCAGGGTGGGGAAGATGGAGCATCCGCTCAGTTGGCATGCTCTACCTGGTGGTATTGTTAATCGTTCCCATCCTGGTGATTGTTCAGGATGGAATGCGTGAGGGGTTATCAGGATTATGGTACCAGGTGACACTGCCGGCTGCTGCCCATGCCTTGAAATTGACATTTTGGACAGCTGCCGTGATGACATTGATCAATACCGTTATGGGAACTATTACTGCCTATGTGATGGTTCGCTACACATTTCCGGGAAAAAATCTACTAAATGCAATTATTGACTTGCCCCTGGCCATTCCAACGCTTGTGACCGGTGTCATGTTGGTGATCATGTATGGGCCGCAGCAAGCACTGGGATCATGGCTGCAATCCAACCTGGGTATTTCAATCATCTTTGCGCCACCTGGTATCATCCTGGCATTATTGTTCATTACATTTCCATTCATGGTGCGATCTGTTCAACCAGTATTATTGGAAGTTGATCGCCGGCAGGAGGATGCGGCTGCAACTTTGGGTGCCAGCAATTGGACCATATTTTGGAAAATTGTCCTCCCGCATCTGACTTTACCAATCATTGGTGGTGCCTTGCTCAGTTTTGCACGTGCTGTTGGTGAATTTGGATCCATTGTAATAGTGGCAGGAAACATCCCATTGTATTCACAAACAGCGGCGGTATATGTCTTGGGTCAGGTCGAATCTGAAAACAGGTTAGGCGCAAGTGCTGTTTCAATTGTTATGATGGCAGTGGCATTTAGCAGTATTATTCTTGTCAGTTTGCTGCAGCAACTTACAAGAAAGCGTCGGTCGAGATGAGATTATTTCGAAGTTTATTACGCCTAAAAAAGGCCGATATAAATAATACGTTGGATAAGCCATCATTACCTGGGTCTCAATGGGTGCGGCGAGGACTGATCCTGGTAGTTGTAGGCTATGTGGGTATCTTGATTTTAGGTCCCGTTTTCACTTTGATTTTCAGTGCGCTCAGTGATGGGGTTATCCCATTGTTTGAAGCAATAACAAAACCCCATGTGCTTTCTGCAGTATGGATGACTTTTTGGATTGCATTGATCGTTATCTTTGTGCATACGCTTTTTGGCACGATCGTATCATGGATCATGGTTCGTGATCGGTTTATTGGCAGATGGGTGTTGAATGGCTTAATTGATATACCATTCGCTGTCTCATCAGTTGTGGCAGGGTATATGTTGTTATTATTATTTGGTCGCAACAGCTTCCTTGCGCCTGCCCTCGATGCTCTAGGCATTCGGGTTGCATTTGCTGCACCAGGTATGGTGCTGGCAACCCTGTTTGTCACATTACCATTCATGATCAGGGAGTTGATCCCGGTGCTTGAAGAAATCGGGACGACTCAAGAAAAAGCTGCTGCAACATTAGGCGCTAATGGCATTCAGACTTTTTTCAGGGTGACACTGCCAGCATTAAAACCTGGCCTTATTTATGGGCTAACCCTGACGTTTGCAAGAGCTTTGGGGGAATTTGGTGCAGTTTTGATCATTGGTGGTGGGATAATCGGAAGAACTGAAACTTTGACTGTTTATATTTACCGAGCTTTAGATGACCGACAATATATCGGCGCATACGGTGCAGGTTTGTTATTGGGGGTAATTTCAGTCGTCCTGGTACTGGGCACAGACTGGATTCGAAGAAGAACACAGCGGTAGATTTTTAAGTTAAACCAATATGCAGTCGCTCATCGTATATGATATGGATGCAGTTAAAAGATAAAGACCGGGATTATTTCAGGCGCCATACAACACCCCCGACCTTTCAGTTGTAGTGCAACCTGAGTAGTTACGTCATTTCAATCTAATGAATTTAAGGAATAAAGATTCTTTCTTATTGTATTGGAGGTACTGATGAAGAATAAAATATTAATCGTTTCGATCATTACAGCAATGCTCATCGTTGGTGTGGTTGGCTCAGCATATGCACAGAGTGATGATCCCGGTGATTTACTAGACCCTGATCAGTCGTATGAAAATGAATATGAGGATCCAGATGATGATGATATGCTTTGCGAGGGTATGCGAGAGCATCCAGTGCTTTTAGGCCTGGCAGAACGTTATCAGGTGGAATATGAAGTGCTGTTAGGCTATTTCTGCGAATTGGAAATGGGTATTGGTGAGGTTGCTCATGCCCTGAGGACTGTTCAAGTCATGGATGGCTCATTGACCATGGAAGAGCTGTTAGAACAACGGGTTGAGCAAAAAATGGGCTGGGGGTTGATCTGGCAGGAACTGGGCTTGATCGGCAATGGTCGAAACCTTGGCAATGATCCTGATGATGATGAAAATGGTGAAGGTGAACTGGAAAATGGATCACCAAAAGGATTTGCCAACCGACCCGGCCGAAAATTCTCACAATGGAAGAACACCCAGATTGATGGTGATCAGATAACTGAGGATATTCCCTTTACACCCCCTGGACAATCTGATGACTTCTGCCCTCCTGGACTTTGTGGGGATAAGAATCCAAATCGGCCGGACAATCCCGGCAGGGGCAGAGGGCCAAAGAATTAGATAAAGCTAACGTTACTACTCAGCTTATGAAGAAATAGGGGGTGTGGTGTGGCGGCTTTGCCGCCACACCA
>CAZCBW010000059.1:0-17004 GCA_964497065.1 uncultured Candidatus Brevefilum sp.
ACCTCAGCTTACCTTTCTACTACCAGCTTTGTTGCACTTACGAGTTGAATCTAGCTTGGTAACTACTCAACTTATGAGGAAATAGGTGGTGTTGTGTGGCGGCGTAGCTGCCACACAACACCACCTACATTTCAGTCGCTGGGCAGCCTGAGCAGTTACATTTATTGATTGATAAGTTAGGTTTCTTAATTGTTTTTTGGCCAAACAGCAAGCTCCATCGATAACCTTTGGAAGAAGCTTTCATCAGGTGCAGCCCCAACACCATATTCCATATCGATGATCCGTGTCTCCAGCTGCAGGGATGCGGTTTCTAGCAAGATTTGTTTACCGGGTTCAGCCAGGATCGGTTCGCCCTTTGATTCCAGGCGAATTCTAATTTTTTCATCGTCATGGACATGTGCACTCATGATCACTTTTGTCACTGTCTGGATATCATTCTTGTCAAATAACCAGACTTCAAAAGCAGCCACACGTTTAGGATCACCAATGCCGATCGTTTCAGAGATTCCAACGCCGCACTCGCCTAAGAACTCTCCGGTAGGTGCATCAATGCTGAAAGAATCATCGTACAAATCATCGCCAGCCATATAGGTCGTCATGAATTGGGCGACAGGTATCGATGGTTCATCTGGATAAAATGGCTCAGTTTCAACAGGTGCTTGCGGCGCATATCGCATTTCATCCTCTTCAAACCCAACCTCATCTGTATCCATGCCGCGTTGACCAAAATCATGCGTTTCACCATCTCTTGATGAACGATTTCTAAGAATTATAAAGGCAAGGACTCCCCCGCCTACGAAAAATATGGTCAGGCATAAACCACCTAACAGCAGCCAGTTAGGACCGCTGCGCGGCAGTTGTTCTAGATCAGGTTCTCCATTGATTATTTCAGGCTCTGAGGCCACCCCTTCTGCACCGACAACCGCATTAAAACTAATAATTTGCGCTTCGTTTAGATAGAGTGGATTTTCACTGATTGCAGTTAGGGTTTCTTCAGCAGTATCTTCAAGTTCATTCCATGCCTTTTCAGCGATGGCTGCATCCCCTAAAGAAGTGGCGGTATAAATGGACATTCGCAGGTAATCTTCCCTCAGATCCTGTCTCAAATGATAAGGGGCAAGGTCTGTCCACTGCACCGGCCAGATACCCCAACCTACCACCAAACCCAAGATCAGACCGATCACTGCGCCAACTGGCAGTGTGACCCGATAATCTTTCAGTAAAGTCTTGATCTTATCTGTGTTCATGTTCCACTCCGATCTTATTTTAGTGAAAAATAAGCTTTTTTACTATTGTAAAATAACCAACCATTTAATGCAACAAGATTGCCCACAGATTAGATTGCAAGCTTTATGCCAGTTCAGTCTCCTTGATAATTTCATCTTGAAGGAAAGTTTCTTCACAATTTAAGCAGGTCACTTGCCGTTTATTGGCAATTACCAGGGTGCCTTTACAATTCGGACAAGGTTCAGGTACTGGCTGTTTCCAGGAAGTAAAATCACAATCAGGATAGTTTGAGCAGCCATAAAATGTGCGGCCTTTGCGAGTCTTTCGCCGTACAACTTCTCCTTCTTCACACGCTGGACATGTCATACCAATCTTTTCCAGATGTGGTTCAGCATGACGGCATTCCGGGAAATTACTGCAGCTGATGAATTTTCCATAGCGGCCCCAACGAATGATCAATTCAGACCCGCATTTGGGACAATTCCTGCCAACCTTTTCAAGCTCTGCTTTCTTTTCAGGCATTGAATCTTCAGCATGCTGCAGCCGCTCTGAAAATGGCTCATAAAATTCTCGAATCACTTCTACCCAAGCCTCATCGCCAGAGGCTATCTGATCTAATTGATCTTCAAGTCTTGAGGTGAAGTTGATATCCACAATGCTTGGAAAAAACTCAACAACCAGGTCATTGACCAAAAAACCTGTATCTGTTGGTTCAAGCCGTTTATTTTCCCGTAAAACATAACCTCGGTTTTGAATGGTTGTCAGAATTGCCGCATAGGTCGAGGGCCGGCCAATGCCATTTTCTTCAAGCACCTGTACCAGAGAAGCCTCCGAATAGCGAGGTGGCGGTTGGGTATAATGCTGTTCCGGGTAAAGCTCTTCAAGATTTTGGATTTGTTCTTCTTTGATATCATCGATGGGGATTCGATCGCTGTCACCTTCCTCTTCTTCGGTGCGATCCTCATCAACGCCTTCCTCATAAATGATCAAAAACCCAGGAAACTCTAATTGGCTCCCAGAGGCTCGCAGGGTGTATTCATTTTTCTCACCGCTGCCAAGCACCTCAACCGATAAGGTTTTATAAACAGCCGGAGTCATCTGAGAAGCAATAAACCGCTGCCAGATCAGCTGGTACAAACGAAATTGGTCACGAGAAAGATATTTTTTAATCGCTTTTGGTTGGCGCAAAATTGATGTGGGGCGAATAGCCTCATGAGCTTCCTGTGCTGATTGCGTGCGGGTACGATAAACAGGGGGTTTATTTGGTAAAAAGCCCTCACCATAATGGCTTTTAATATAATTTCGCACTTCATCTGATGCCAATTGCGAGATTTGCGTCGAATCAGTTCGCATATAGGTGATTAAACCAGTGGTACCTTCTCCATCAAGCTCCACACCTTCATAAAGTTGTTGGGCAACAGCCATTGCTTTGCGGGCAGTAAAACCCAATTTACGTGAGGCATCTTGCTGGAGTGTACTGGTAATAAACGGTGCCGATGGTTTCCGACGACGTTTCCCATGTTTGATATTTTCTACACGATAAACCGCTTTTTGCATTTCCTCAAGAATCGGTTCAACAACCGACGAACTGCCCAAAATAGGATCATCACCGTTTATTTTGGCAAGCTTTGCTCGATAAGCAATCTTTCCACCTTCAGGCAGAAGGTCTGCTTCAATTGACCAATACTCTTCCGGTTCAAAGGCATCAATCTCACGCTCACGCTCAACAATCAACCGCAAAGCAACGGATTGAACCCTGCCGGCAGACAACCTGGAACGCACTTTTTTCCATAAAATCGGGCTGATTCCATAGCCAACGAGCCGGTCTAGGATTCGCCGTGCCTGTTGTGCATCAACCAAATCCATATCGATGCCGCGCGGATTGGAAAAAGCATGTTGAACAGCATTTTTAGTGATTTCGTGGAATACGACCCGGTTAGTGCGTTGACCCTCAATTTCAGCCGCTTCCATGAGATGCCATGCTATCGCTTCACCTTCGCGATCAGGGTCAGTGGCCAAATAAACTTGTTCAGCCTTTTGAGCCAGTTTCTTTAATTCTTTAACCACATCTCTTTTTTCATTTGGAACTCTATAACACGGTTTAAAATCATCATCAACATCCACTGATAACTTTGAACGTAATAAATCTCGAACATGCCCAACAGAAGCCCGAACTGTGTAACCCTTTCCTAAAAATCGGCCAACCGTTTTTGCTTTTGCCGGTGATTCAACAATGACCAGCTTCCCTTTTCGTTTAATGGGGTCTTTTTTTCGAGTGATTTCAGGTTTTGGGATGCCTTCATGAGCTTCAGTGCGTCCCATCCGGTAGACTTTTGTGCCGCATTCTGCACAAACTCCTTTTGTAACCGGCGCACCTGCAGCATTATAATCTGCCACAGCATTTTTGATATCTCGTTTCTCCCGACACTTCATACAATAGGCTTTCAAATTCTTTAACTCCTACAAATAATCTTCATACTTTTTTTGTTGTAAATAATCGACAATTTCACGTACCCGTTGTGACTGTTTTCGGTCAGCAATCAGAACAGCATTGCCAGAATCAATAATAATTAAGTTTTCCACACCAATTGTCACTATCAGACGACTTGTGGAATCTTCACAAATGAGTGTACCCTGTGTGTCAACTGTGATATTTTCACCACCTAAGACGATATTGCCAGCATCATCCCCATCCAAAGCTTCAAAAAGTGATTCCCAGCTCCCCACATCATGCCAGTCAAGATCTTTTGCAGGGAAAACCGCCACTTTCTCAGCCTGTTCCATAATCCCGTAATCGATGGTCTGGGGGGTTATCGTTGGCCAAACCTGGTTCAAAGTCGTTTCTTGACTGTTTGTTTGCCAGTGTTCATCAATCTGTAATAGTTTTTGATAAAGCTCTGGCATTTGCTGTTTAAATTCAGCCAAAACCGAATCTACACGCCAGATAAACATCCCTGAATTCCAAACATGTTGTTCATCTGACACCAAAACCTCTGCCTGTTGAAGGTTCGGTTTTTCCTTGAACTTCTCGACTTGATATGCAGTCATTTGTTGATATTCACCTAACTGTTCCCCTTTTTGAATATATCCGTAACCCGTGGCGGGATACGAAGGTGTAATCCCCAACGTGACCAGGAATTCTTCTTGTGCAATCTCAAAAGCACTTCGTAATAAATCACGTAATTGACGGTCATTTTTAATCAGGTGATCTGCTGTCAATATTGCCATACAGCTGTTTGGTGAGCGATGCTTGAGTGCAATGGATGCCAACCCTACGACAGATGCCGTCCCCCGCGGTAACGGTTCGATGATGAAATTTTCAACAGGGATATCAGGACATTCCTTACTGAGCAGATCTGCCTGGTCAGCCACTGTCACCACCAAAATCCGCTCAAAGGGAAATAACCCCTCCAGGCGATCAACTGCATGCTGAAATAATGTTCGTTGGCCAATAATCGCCAGTGAATGCTTGGGTCGATTTCTTCTGGATAATGGCCATAATCTGGTGCCGCTTCCCCCTGCCATAATCACAGCATAATAATTTTCATACATGTCTGGCTCCTTACCTTGGTGATATTTCTCGCACAGCTGTGTAATGCATCCCGCCCACATGCTGCACCAGACCTTTAAGCTCCATCATGGTTAATGTAGCGGAGACTTTTTCGATTGGTAGACCAATTTTATGGCTGATCTCATCAATATGCACAGGATTGTGATCCATCACCTTTAAAATCATCGCTTCAGTTGTGTCTGCGGGTAGTGTTTGCCTGGCAGTTTTGACTTCATTTAATTGTGCGAGATCTAAAACATCCAAAACATCTTGGGGAGAGATCAGCGGAGTCGCCCCATTTTGTATCAATCGGTTAGTTCCCCGGCTTGATGGTGAGAGAATGTTACCGGGTACTGCGAAAACATCACGACCCTGTTCAATAGCAAAATCTGCTGTGATCAATGCACCGCTTCGTTCACCAGCCTCAATGACAATCGTTGCCAGTGACAATCCTGAAATAATCCGGTTTCTCGGGGGAAAATTGATTCCTTCAGGTTTTGTGCCCATCGGATAATCACTGATGATAGCACCGTTTTCCACAATTGCATCAGCCAGTTGGCGATGTTCTGGCGGATAGATCACATCCACACCGCTGCCTAAAACTGCGATGGTTCGGCCGCCTCCATTTAAAGCAGATTGGTGTGCTAAAGCATCAACGCCGCGGGCTAATCCGCTGACAACTGTCAATCCATGACTGGCAAGATAAAGGCTGAGATCACACGTGATCTGCTGACCATAAGAACTGATCCGCCTGGTACCTACCATAGCAACCGCAAATTCATCCGCCGGAGATAAATTTCCTTTGATATACAAAACCGGCGGCGATTGATCAATTTCTTTTAATAATCGTGGATACTCTTCATCCATCAAAGTCAGAACGGTGATATCTTGATTAAGAATATCTTCATAAATCCTGTCCAGGTCAATCTGTGCACGTAATTTGATGAAATTATTTAGTGCACGAGTTGGCAGACCGGCTGATTTAAATGACTCTGAAGGGGCATGCCATGCTACTGAAAGGTCGCCAAAATAAGAACAGATCTGCTTAAACCTGACAGACCCGATACCTTTGACCAAATTAAACCCAATCCAATATTTTTTGTCCTGTGTCACTAACCCCCCTCACCATACCATTCTGTTTTCGAGACAACCATCTTGCCTTTAGGGATGTCCATATCCACTATCCAATCATCCACTGCAGGGATTAAAACTTCACCCCCTGCTTCATCCTGGACAACGAACACATCATTCGCACCTGTTTCAATTATTTCTACAATAATACCAAGATAGATTCCACCTTGTTCATGCACTTCTAAACCGATCAGATCATGATAATATATTTCATCCTCAGTCAAAGGTGGCAATTGATCAGTTTTTACAAATACCAGCTGGTTGGTTAATTCTGAGACTAACGTTCGATCATTAATTTCATGAAATTTGATCAATAATAAGTTATTTTTCCAACGAGTGCTTTCAATGGTGTATGGCTGATAGGTTTCACCGACAAATACAACACTTTCTGGCATCAGTAAATCCAGCAACTGCGTATACACTTCTAATGGAATCTCACCTTTAACCCCGTGTGCTCGCCGCAGCATACCTAAGACAAGGAATGCAGGCTCGTCGTGACCTAACGAGCCTGCTTTATAACTTTTTTTTTGAGGCATTAATAACCTGGTATTAAATTAACGTGGTTCGACAATATCAAGGTTAACGCGGCTGCCTTCACGAGCAGCAGCAACCTTTAGTAATGTCCTGATGGAGTTAGCCACACGTCCTCCCTTGCCGATTACACGGCCCATGTCAGATTTTGCTACGTGCAATTCTAAATTGACCATATTGCCGCGTTGCTGTTTTTCTACACTGACATTGGCTGGTTGATCTACCAGGGATTGGGCAACAAACTCAACCAAACTTTGCAGGTTTTCACCTTTCATATCTGCCTCACTCTAAATTAGAGATTATTTACTTATACAGGCTTTGTGCGCGGGTCAGTCACCCGAGACTCATAAACCGCACGGCCTTCTTCAACCAGTGCTTCCACATCCTCACCAGCTTTGAAACGCTCATAGCGCTCCAATAGCTTGGTTTGCTTAAACAGGCCTTCTACTGCTTCTGAAGGTTGTGCACCTACACTCAGCCAATAGAAAATACGATCATCTTTTAAAACAATTGTTGAAGGTTCAGTCCGCGGGTTATAGTGGCCAACGTTCTCAAGGAATTTTCCATCGCGGGGGCTTTCTCTATCCGCAACGACAACACGATAACTTGCTTGGTTCCGGGATCCAACCCGGCGTAATCGAATACGTACCATCGAATTCTTGCTCCTCTAAATAAATGTATATGTTTGTATTTTATTTTATTAACCGGAATTTCAAAAGGATGAAAGGCGTTGAAGGAAACGCAACCTTCGATATCTCCTGGTTAACCCATCAAACGGCTTAAACCTTTGCCGCCTGATTTCTGCAATGTTTTAATCAGCCGTTGGGTCTCACGAAAGCGCTTAATGACCTGGTTGACCATTTGCACTTCCATGCCTGACCCGCTTGCAATTCTTCTTCTGCGGCTGGCATTCAAAAGTTTTGGATTGCGGCGTTCTTCAACTGTCATAGAGTTGATGATTGCCTCAATCTTTTTTAACTGGTGTTCCGCATCTTTGGGGTCCACCTGGCGAGCTACCTGGCCCATCTGACCTGGCAGCATTTCCATCAGCTGCCCCATTGGACCCATTTTACGCATTTGTTTAAGCTGCTTGGCAAAATCTTCTAAAGTGAATTCACCGTGCATCAGGCGTTCAGCTTGCTTTTCAGCTTCATCCTGGTCAAATGCGGCTTCTGCTTTTTCAATCAATCCCAGCATATCACCCATGCCGAGAATCCTTGATGCTAATCTTTCAGGATTATACACCTCGATTGCGTCCACTGATTCACCGACACCGAGGAACTTGATCGGGACCTGAGTTACCTCACGGATCGAAATGGCCGCGCCGCCGCGAGCATCTCCATCAATCTTGGTCATAAATAGACCTGAGATTGGCAGAACTTGACGGAAGCCTTGGGCAACATTTAGTGCTTCCTGGCCAATCATCGCATCGACGACCAGGAGTATCTCATTTATTTTAACACTTTTTTCGATTGTGCCAAGTTCATCCATCAAAGCAGAATCAAGCTGTGATCGCCCTGCAGTATCAAGAATTACCACGCCCGTCCCACCCTTACGTGCCGTTTTATAAGCATCAGCAGCCAGCTTTGGGGGTTTGATGCCCTCTTGATAATAAACAGGGACATCAATTTGCTCACCCAATGTTTGCAGTTGTTGAACTGCAGCAGGTCGATAGGGATCAGCAGCCACAAGCAGCACTCTTTCACCCTGGGCGCGCATCTGTTTAGCCAATTTGGCTGCAGCGGTTGTTTTACCAGAACCCTGCAAACCAACCAGCATGATCACATATGGCCGCTCCCCTTTGAGGTTTAATGGGCTGACCTCGCCTAAGGTGCTGATCATTTCATCGTTGACGATTTTAATGACTTGCTGAGCTGGATTTAATGCCTTAGAAATATCCTGTCCGACGGCACGTTCTTTCACCTTCGATGTGAAACGTTTAACGACGCTGTAATGAACATCCGCTTCCAGCAGTGCCATCCTAACTTCTCGCATCGCCTCATCAACATCCGACTCAGACAGCCGGCCATGACGGCGCAAATTTTCAAAGATGCCAGTTAATCTTTCGGTCAGGTTTTCAAACACGATAAGTGATTAATTCTTTTCTTCTGATTAAATATGCAGGTTGTGATTTTAGCGTGTTAGCGAGCGCAGGTCAAGGGTAGTATTCATACTCCTTCCTTAATATCCTCCCAATCAATGAGTATAATCAGGGCAAACCACTTAATTTCGCAACGATTTTATCAAGTCTGTGTTAATCATAACAATGTATTATCTTAATTCGTCCAATTAACAAGCAAAGCATGAAAGGAAATAATTATGTCAAAGGTTGCTATCATAACAGATTCTACCGCTTACCTTCCACAGGACCTCGTAGAAGAATTCAATATCACAGTCCTGCCCTTAGTTGTCATTTGGGGTGATGAAACCCTACGCGATAATATTGATATCAGTCCAGAAGAATTCTATCAACGACTGCAAACTGCTGAAACAATGCCCTCCACTTCGCAGGCAACGATCAAGGCTTTTGCGGATGCCTTCCAACAGCTCTATGATGAAGGTTTTGATATTTTTACCGTCGTGATTTCTTCTGCCTTATCAGGGACATTGGACTCTGCCATTCAAGCTAAAAAGATGGTGCCTGATGCAAATATTGAGCTTTTTGATTCTCAAACTACATCGCTGCCCCTGGCTTATCTCGCCCTTTCAGCCGCTCGGGCTGCCAAGCGCGGCGCATCTTTAACTGAAGTTAAAAAGATTGCTGAAACAGTCCGTGAACACAATGAAATTTATTTTGCTGTTGAAACACTCGAATTCTTGCACCGAGGTGGGCGCATTGGTGGTGCTTCCCGGTTCCTGGGCACAGCCCTTGGGTTAAAACCAATTCTTTATCTCGTTGATGGCAAAGTGGAGGCCTTAGAGAAAGTCCGCACCTCAAAGAAAGCTCATGCCCGGTTAATTTCAATTTTGGAAGAAAAACTGGATGGTAACTCACCCGTCAATATGATCGGAGTTGTCAAGGCTGCCGCAGATGAAGCTGCTGATGGATTGCTTGAAGAAATTAAAAAGCGTTTTAAACCTGATGAGATAATGGTTGCAGATATCAGCCCTGTCATCGGTACCCATATCGGACCCGGTGCGACAGGTGTGGCTTATGTAGCTGGTGTTGACCCTGATCTCCTAAACGGATAGGACAACCCTTTAGTAATTTATTTAATAATTTTCGTAACTGCTCAGGTTGCACTGCAACTGAAAGGACCGGGGTGTTGTGTGGCGGCGGAGCTTCCACACAACACCCCGATTTTTCCATAAGCTGAATAGTAATTAATTTTCAGGCTGTCGTCACTAAAATACGGCAGCCTTTTTTGTTTATCACCATGTTTTTTTGATCAAGCCTTTTACAACAAGTAAAATTTCTGTTAAAATAAATTCAAATTATAACCAGAAAAGGAAACAGACCATGCCCCTTTCAAATGAAATTGGATTGCAAATACCAAGCATCCTATTACCAAAATCAACAATCAATCTGCAGAAATGGGCTGTCATTGCTTGTGACCAATTTACCTCGGAGCCAGAATACTGGCAAAAAGTTGAAGACATCGTTGGTGAGGAGCCTTCAACCTATCAAATGATCCTGCCTGAGGTGTTTTTGGAAACGGCACAAGAAAATCAACGAATTCAAAATACTTATGAAGCAATGCACCGCTTCATAAAGTCTGAGATATTCAAACAATTCGATGGTTTTATTTATGTTCTGCGTAAACTGGATAATGGACAAGTCCGGCGCGGCTTGATGGTTTGTCTTGACCTTGAGCATTACGATTACCATCAAGGGGCTCAAACTTTGATTCGGGCAACAGAAGGGACAATCCTTGATCGACTGCCGCCTCGAATTCGAATCCGTGAACAGGCAGCCCTTGAGCTGCCACATATTTTGGTTTTATTTGATGATCCCAATGACACCGTGTTCAGTGAAATCGATGAGCGTTTGATGCAATATGATAAGCTTTATGACTTTGACCTCATGCTTGGGAGCGGACATCTGTCTGGTTATGCATTGGATGACGAAGCAATGCAAATGCATATTTTACAATCTTTGAAAAACTTGATCAATCCTGAGATGTTTGCTGAAAAATATAATCTGATACCTGGCAAGCATCAACCATTGTTGTTTGCGATGGGCGATGGCAATCACTCTCTGGCCACAGCAAAGGCATTATGGGAAAAAATCAAACCAGAGGTCGGGATGGACCACCCTGCACGTTATGCACTTGTTGAGATTGAAAATGTGCATGATCCAGCGCTGACTTTTGAACCTATTCACCGGCTTTTATTCGATCTGAATAAAGCCATCACCAACGAAATGCGTACATTTTGGGGAGAAAAATTTAACCTTACAACTTTTGATGATTTTGCTGCTATGCAAAAAATTGTTGACGAAGCGTCAGAACCGTGGCACCAGGTCGGTATGATTGATGCAGATGGGATCAAACTCCTAGAGATCAAGAATCCGTCGGACAACCTTCCCGTTGGTACACTTCAAAAATTCCTTGATGTCTTTATGGAAGGCGGCGGTGCAGAAAAAATCGACTATGTTCATGGCACAGAAGTGCTCACCGAAAAAGGTGCAGTTCAGGGTAATGTCGGGTTTTATGTGCCAGGGATTGATAAATCTGACCTGTTCAAGACCGTAATTTTAGATGGTGCGCTGCCTCGAAAGACCTTTTCGATGGGAGAAGCAAAAGATAAACGTTTCTATATGGAATGTCGGCAAATCCAATCCGAATGAAACATGTTCATTTCGCATTTTGGGGGTTAATGCTGATGTTAACAGCCTGTGCCAATATTGAAGGCAGCAGTGGACTGACTTTGCCTACTGAAACAGCAGTACCAGCATCTACACCATCACAAGCACCAACAATTACAGAGGTGGTTATCATTCAACCTACCCTGACGCAAGCTGCTGCCACGCTAACACCCCAAATTTTTGAGGTTTGCTCGCCTTTAGAAGATGAAACCTTCGGAACGCTGCCGCTGATCATCAGTAAACCGCTTGACATTCCCGGTTTTGGTCAAGATACCGGCCATCATGGAGTAGATTTTGCCTATTTTAAACGGGGTGACCGGATTTCAATCGAAGGCATTGAAATTTATTCGATCTTAAACGGCACCACAGTACTGACATTGGAAGATGACAACCCATTACACCCATACGGCTATACCATTTTGATTGAAACTCCACTCAACGAGCTGTCTGAACCGCTTCAACAAGCGCTGCTGGATGGCTATTTGGATGTCCCAGATGATCCTCATTATCGGCTTTACTGCCCGAATGTAACCACCCCTGAAATTTCCGGGGATTTTAGTGTGTATCATTTATATGCCCATTTAGAAGAGATACCTTCCTTCAACCGGGGTGAAGAGATCTCCTGCGGCATGACCATAGGTTCAGTCGGGAACACTGGCCAATCCAGCAACCCTCATCTCCATCTTGAGACTAGGTTGGGCCCTTCCAATGCGAGCTTTACGAACATGGCACACTATGATACCTTTACCTTAGAAGAACTTTCTAATTACTGCCTCTGGCGGATGAGCGGCTATTACCAGCTATTTGATCCTTTTTTGTTGTTTGATGCAGCCGACTGACGGCTTGACACACTGAACATATGTGCTAAAATAAATTCAAGATAAATTAATTTTTTTAAACCAATCACAAAAGGAACGTGACATGGATGATGCGAAGAAAACAGTACTGGACAAAGCACTGAAAGATATTGTCAAACGATATGGTGAAGGCTCTATCATGAAACTTGGCCAGGCCAAACACCTGGCAGTCGATGTTATCCCGACCGGATCGTTATCATTGGATATCGCATTGGGGGTTGGCGGTATTCCAAAAGCTCGCATCACTGAAATCTATGGACCTGAAGCATCGGGAAAAACAACAGTTTGCCAGCATATCGTCGCAGAAGCACAAAAATTGGGTGGGACAGCGGCTTTTATCGATATGGAACATGCCCTAGACCCTGTTTATGCAGCCAAATGCGGTGTCAATGTCGATGAACTATTGATCTCACAGCCAGACACAGGTGAGCAAGCATTAGAAATAGCTGAAACACTCGTCCGCTCTGGTGCTGTAGACATCGTTGTGGTTGATTCGGTTGCAGCGCTTGTACCGCGGGCTGAAATTGAGGGTGATATGGGCGACCCCACCATGGGTACGCAAGCCCGCCTGATGTCTCAGGCAATGCGAAAGCTCTCTGGCGCGATCAACCAGACCCGTACAGCTGTGATCTTCACCAACCAGCTCCGCCATAAGATCGGCGTCATGTTTGGCAACCCTGAAACAACAACGGGCGGCAATGCACTTAAGTTTTATGCTTCTATCCGCCTTGATGTCCGCCGGATACAATCCATCAAGGATGGTGCAGAGATCACCGGTAACCGGGTGCGTGTCCGGGTTGTTAAGAATAAAGTGGCACCACCCTTCCGCACTGCAGAATTCGATATCATGTACAACGAAGGTATTTCAAAAGTAGGTGATTTGCTGGATCTCGGCGTTGAAATGGATATTGTCGAAAAAGCCGGTTCTTGGTATTCCTATGGCGACTTGCGCCTCGGGCAGGGACGTGAAAACTCAAAAGAATTCTTGCGGCAAAACCAGGAACTGGCGCAAGAAATTGATAAAGCGGTTCGTGAACAGGCCATGGTAAAAAATCCGATAGCACCCTGGTCAGATGATGAGAATTACGAAGAAATTTCTGACGAAGAATAAAATAAATTAATCATGAAAAACTTCCCCTTCACAGTTTTGATCAGGGGAAGTTTTTTATTTTAAGCTTGAACGCTAGAACATTTATAAAAAGTTAAAAGACTTTCTATATTGCTGACTATGTGCCTTCCTGCCATGAATTCAAATACTTGATCTGTTCCTCAGTCAACACATCAATCACAATACCCATTGATTCGAGTTTCAAACGAGCTATTTCCATATCAATATCCAATGGAACGCCATAGACCTTGTTCTCCAGCTTGTCGGAATTTTTAACCATGTATTCTGCGGCCAAAGCCTGGTTGGCGAATGACATATCCATCACACTGGCCGGATGGCCTTCGGCAGCAGCCAGGTTAATCAACCTTCCCTCACCCAGAATATGGATCGTCCGGCCGTCAGGAAGATGGTACGCATCAACAAATGGACGTACCAGTTGTTTATCAACAGCCATCGCTTCCAGTGCAGGAATATTAATTTCGACATTGAAATGCCCCGAATTTGCCACAATAGCCCCATCTTTCATCACTTCAAAATGATGTTTATCAACCACATTGATATCACCGGTCAAAGTCACAAAAATATCGCCAATCGGGGCAGCCTCGACCATTGGCATCACCCGGAACCCATCCATCACTGCTTCTAAAGCTTTCAAGTGGTCTACTTCAGTCACAATAACATTTGAACCCATCCCCCGAGCCCGCATCGCCAGGCCCCGTGCGCACCAGCCGTACCCGCCAACCACAAAAGTCTTGCCAGCTAAGAGAATATTGGTCGCCCTGATCACACCATCAATCGTCGATTGCCCGGTACCATACCGGTTATCAAAAAAGTGTTTCGTCATGGCATCATTGACTGCGACGACCGGGAATTTCAACTCGCCATCTGCAGCCATGGCTCGCAGACGAATCACGCCTGTAGTGGTTTCTTCGGTGCCGCCAATGATATCCTTTAACTGATCACGCCTTTTGGTATGTAAAGTGCTGACCAAGTCAGCCCCATCGTCCATAGTGAGGTGCGGCAAATGGTCCAATGCAGCATCGATATGCTTATAATAAGTGACATTGTCTTCGCCCTTGATCGCAAATACTGGGATTTCATATTGCGAGACAAGGCAGGCTGCCACATCATCTTGGGTAGATAAGGGGTTGGATGCTGTCAGCACAACATCTGCACCACCGGCCTGCAGTGCTCGCATCAAATTAGCTGTTTCGGTTGTAACATGCAAACAGGCCGACATGCGAATGCCTTCAAAGGGACGTTCACGCTCGAAACGTTCATAAATCGACCGCAATACTGGCATTTCACGTTCAGCCCATTCTATGCGGCGTCGGCCGCCTTCAGCCAGGTCAATATTCTTGATATCATATTTTTCCATTAAAACCTCCAAATTAGTTAAAAAGTGCTGTAAAGACAGCACTAATAATGACGCGCCTTATAATAATACATCCAGAGCGCCTTGATCGTCAAACAATGTCCGAAAACGTTCCACGAAATCTTTCATTAAATAACAATGCGCCTGTGGGGCAGATTCCTCCAGGCAGTAGGTTGCAGCCAATGCACCCATTTGGGCACACAGTTCCAAGTTAAAATCCAGTGAATATCCTTTCAAAAATCCGCCGCGGTATGCATCGCCAATCCCTGTAGGATCCAACACCTCATTTGGCGGGAAGATTGGTATTTCGGCTATCAGGTTCCTATTCTCATAAACCCTTGATCCATTTTCGCCCAGGGTCACAACGGCAAAATCAACCGATTGCAAGATATCTTGAGCAGTCATCTTGCTGTGTTTTTGTAAGAGCTCAAACTCATAATCATTGGAAAAAATCGCATGCGCACCCATGATACCCTTTTTCAAACCCTGCTCATCCAGCCGAATAATTTGCTGGCTGGGATCGAAGATATAGGGAATGCCAATTTCCTGGCATTCCAGCGCATACTGAATCATTGCACCTGGTTCATTGGGAGAGATCATCACCAGGTCATTCTTGGATAATCCCAATCCTTTGATCGAGATTTTTCCCGCATCAGCCATTGCACCGGCGTAAAAACTAGATATTTGGGCATTGGATAGATCCGTATTGGCAAAGAAAGAAGCTGTGAACTTATCTTCAATGATTTTAACGCCGGAGGTGTTTACGCCAGCATTTTCCAGATATTCACGGTATTCACCAAAATCAGACCCAGCCGTAGCAACCAGCCTGGGTTCTTCACATAATAATCCCATTGTATAGGCGATATTGGCCGCATTGCCGCCAAACTGCCGCACCATATCATCCACTAAGAATGAAAGACTGATCGATTCAAGATGTTCAGGCAAAATATGATCTTTAAAATAACCGGGAAAGGTCATCAAATAATCATAGGCAATGGATCCCGTTAGGATAATGCTCATTTATATTCCTTACTTTTCTAATGCAGACAAATAATTCTTTTTAAATGGCGGCTTAATGACGCCTTTTTCAGTCACCCATCCTGAAACCAACCGATGCGGCGTGATGTCAAAAGCAAAGTTGCGGGCGGTTGCGGTTTCAGGTGCGATTTGTTGACCCAACAATTCTAAACCCAACACCTCAGAATCATCCCTTTCTTCAATCGGAATCAGGTCACCACGAGCAAGTTCCATATCCACAGTTGATGTCGGAGCAACACAATATGCAGGGATGCCGTTATCATATGCAGCCAATGACAGCATATAGGTGCCAATTTTATTGGCCACATCCCCATTAGCTGCCACCCGGTCAGCACCAAAGACAACTTTTTGCACCATGCCTTTGCTCATCAAATATCCGGAGGACCCATCCGTGATAATGTCATAAGGAATCCCGTACTGCTCCAGTTCCCAGGCGGTCAATCTTGCGCCTTGTAAACGGGGCCGGGTTTCATCCACGAAGACATGAATCTTTTTGCCCTGCTCATGGGCCATTCGAATCACACCCAAAGCAGTGCCCCAATCGACCGTGGCAAGTGCACCGGTATTGCAGTGGTGGATGACTGTGTCACCATCACTGATCAAAGCGGCACCATATTCAGCCATGCGTTTATTGATCTCTACATCCTCATCAGCAATTTGCTTTGCTAATGAAAGTAAGTGAGCCCGCATATCATCAGCGCTGCCAGAAAAACCATCGGCAGCAGCCAGCATGCGGCGGACTGCCCAAGCCAGGTTGACAGCTGTTGGCCTTGCCTGGTTGAGCACTTCACCTGCTTCTATTAAATCTTTGAAAAGTATCTCAGAGGTTTTAGCAGAAGAGTTTTCAGCAGCTAGGGCCATTCCATAGGCAGCAGCAGCACCAATGGCTGGTGCGCCGCGGATGACCATGTCAGTAATCGCCTTTGCTACTTCTGTATAATGGTCAAAATCGAGCAGCTTGAATTCCCTTGGAAGGATTCGCTGGTCAATCATCTGTACAACACGTTCTTCATCTAACCAGGTAATCGTTCTCATAGTTTCACTTCCTGTTTTCAATAAAAGACGCCCCCCTGGGCGTCATTACGTTTCACTTTGAAAGACTGCTATTTTAACCCAGACCTATCAAAATATTGACACCTACCAAACAAACCGTACTTTATTATAAAACGAATATCACCAAAACCAAAATAAAATTCTAACTGAATTTGGTCTTGGGCGAATAACTACCTTGAGAAAGACGGGTAAAAATTCTTAGCAGAATTGTCTTCTTTCTTTGTTATAATACCTTTGGCTGTAGTAAAATAAATCTATCAGTTCAAAAATCAGTTTACCTGTTAATTATATTTGATTGATTTAATATATTTTGTGTAACTACTTAGC
>CAZCBW010000060.1:0-16990 GCA_964497065.1 uncultured Candidatus Brevefilum sp.
CGCCCACCCTGATCCCCAACAACACCCATCAACGCTGGGTAAGTCTGCCTTGAAAACAACACCGGGTTGCCGCGCTGGCCGTTGACCATGGGTACAGTCACAGGCTGGCGGTTTTGTGCATAGCGCTCAAGAAGCTGCCGAATTAAATGTGCTGATGCCTGGGGTTGATCACTCAATAAGAACATCACACTGTCACAATTTTTTGGCAATGCAGCGATGCCAGCGCACATACTGCTTGCCTGCCCAGACTGCCATTCGGGGTTGTGAACACAAATAATCGGCAAATCCCTCAAAACACCTTCGATTTGGTCATGATCTGCACCTGTAATAACGATTAGCGGCGTTAAACCAGCCTCTAAGCCATTTAACACGACTTTGCGGATAAATGGGACCCCTTGCCAGGATAATAGCTGTTTAGACCTGCCCAACCTTTCACTTCCCCCTGCGCCTAGAATGATTCCGGCGGTACGGCTAGACACACTTAATATTGGTCCATTTTCATTGAGTGAATTCAGTGCTCCAATTAATACCCGGTCGTAATGGTCAATGGCTAATCGGGCCAATCGTGAGCCATGGGCAGCAGAAATTTTTGTGTCAGCCTGGTTCAAAAATAAGTGTCGCTGCACCCCGTCTGGGATTCCTTTTAAGCCCCCCATTTTTGAACAGAGTACAGCGGCAGCATGGTTCGCAGAAATAATGTCTCCAATGGGTAAATTCGCGATGCTTGAAAATATTTCCGGCCGGTGGACGACAGCCTCATTCAGCAGGTGATTTATACCGCTCAGCCCTGCCATGACCACAACTCGGTCAACCCACTCAGGTACCACCGGTTCATGATCTGCAGGTGCCTTTAAAGGTAATTGCCTGGCGCCATCAGCTTCAATTATTAATGTAATCTCCTTATCCAGGCAGTGATCTCTAATTTCTGCCAATATGTGGTCTTTCAATCCTGTTAACCGATCATCAGCAATTTTTGGACCGGTTAGCAGTAGAATATCCTGAACTCCAGCGTGAATTAAGCCCAAATCTTCTGGGGAACGAATAATTAAATGTTGATCGGCCAAATCTGTCTGCCATGCGCCTAAATGTGTTGTTGTCGTGACGAACACTGGAGATTTTAATTCTCGAGCCAATTTAAAAATCGCGCTTGTCTTTCCCCCTGCGCCTGTAAATGCAACAATCTCACCCCGTTTTAGTTCAAGTGCGGTTAATAAATCCATGCGGATTCAATCAACCCATAATTGTT
Source organism: uncultured Candidatus Brevefilum sp. (assembly GCA_964497065.1). GTDB lineage: Bacteria > Chloroflexota > Anaerolineae > Anaerolineales > Anaerolineaceae > Brevifilum. The sequence goes on from CAZCBW010000060.1 coordinate 1,247, forward strand.
GACGGATAGCATTTCTGGTTAAAACTGCCTCAAGCACGCCACCGCCGATTGCAAGTGATTTTTCGGAAACAGTCTGGCAGCGATAAACCTCAGGGCGAGGGTCAATATCACCAACCTTTTCACCCTTATTTACTTTTGTCCCAGCATGGATCATCCCCCGCATTAATCCATCAAAGGGTGCTGTCACATCCACACCGCCAATTGTCATCACCTTGACACCCTCAAGCACCCAATCCCCAATTGCTGTATGCGCAATCACCTCACCGTCAGCAGGCGCAAAGAATACCCGCTCGACACCAAAGTTTTGGACTATACCTGGAACACCAGTATCTGCTTCAGTACTGCCTTCCCAGAACACCCGGCCTAAAAAATGGCCGCGATTGGTTTCTACCGCAGCATGACAATTAACCTGGGCAGTGAACCCGGGGCCTAGCCCAATCACCAGATCGGCCAACGCAATTGAATGAGATTCTTGCTGTTTACTCATTCGCGCATCCACCAATACAACCGGCCGGAAATTGCTCAGCAGAACGAGTTCAGGATCAACCAGTACAGGGACCTGCTTATTAAACCAACATTGATCCATCTCTTCTGGAGATTGGATCAATGTTGCTGGAACGTCTTCAATTGAAATCTGTCCCTCAAATACGGCTCTTGCAAATGATACGGTTAGTCTCACAGCCTTTGGTTGTGGCGTTTCAATGACCAGCACCTTGATTCCTGATCGATGCAGCCTGATGGCTGCGCCGCTGGCCAGGTCGCCGCCGCCCCACATTAGCACATATTGGATCATTTGATCTTACCAAGACCTCGCAATATTCTTTCCGGAGTTAACGGAAACTCATGGAACCAGACACCTGTAGCACGGTAGACAGCATCAATAATGGCAGGCGCCAGCGGCATATACGGCATCTCAGCCATCCCCCGGGCGCCAAAGGGTCCAATCGGGTCTATATATTCGAGAATGATAGACTCAACTTCATCAGGCACATCCAGCACGGTGGGGATCAGATAGTTCGAAAGCATATTCGTCAGCACATATCCATCCTTCTGGATGAAATCTTCCATGATCACATAGCCAGCAGCCTGGACTACAGCGCCTTCGATCTGCCCCTGGACTTGCTGTGGGTTAACAGCTTTTCCGACATCATCTGCACAGTAAACTTTCAAGATGTGTATATCGCCTGTTTCAGTGTCAACCTCTAAATCCACCGCCTCTGCAACGTAGCCATATGAGAAATTGGGTTCAGACTTGCCAGTTTTCGGGTCAAGCGGGGTTGTTGCCGGAGGTCGATAAACATGCTTTGCAATCGCGGGCCGTTCTTCATCATGCCATTTTTTAAGCGCATCGGCCGCTGCACCCCGAATCGAATTGCCTGCCATGAAAGTCATACGTGAAGCAGAAGCGCTGCCAGAATCACCAGTGAAAGCTGTATCAGAAACGCTCATTTCAATCTTTTCAATCGGCAGGCCCAGTGACTCAGCCGCAAATTGCTTGAAAACAGTATGAGCACCTTGACCGACATCAGCACCGGCATGATGGACGATTGCCTTTTCAATTTCTACTTTTCCGTGCAGCTCAATGATCGCCGTACAGGATTCAGGAGCACCATATGAGAAACCAACATTCTTATAGGAACATGCAACACCAAGCCCTCTTTTGACCACACCATTTTTCTGTGGAAAAGGGGGTGGTGACTGCCAGCCCTGTTCAGTTTCCTGCCAGCCAGCATGCTCTGCCAGTTTCTTCATCACAGGTTTGATTGACACACCTTTGGGTGGCTTGGTGCCTACAGAGAGAATTGAGCCGTCTTCAATCAGGTTTTTCATCCTAAACTCAACCCGATCCATCCCCAACGCATCAGCCAGTTTGTTGACCTGCATCTCGGCCGCATATGCACCCTGTGGTCCGCCAAACCCACGGAAAGCGCCCCCGGGGATATTATTGGTATATATGGCATGGGAATCTACTTTAACATTGGGTATTTCATAAGGCCCGGTGCACATCAATGTTGCGTTTCCAAGAACTTTTGTGGATGTATAGGCGTACGCGCCACCGTCTGCGTAAACATCCACTTGTGCTGCCTGAATCTTGCCATCTTTGGTTGCGCCCCACCTGCTGACGAGTTTATAAGCATGGCGCTTATGATGCCCGATAATTGATTCTTCACGACTCCACATGGTTTTTATGGGTCGGTTAATGCCGCGTTCATGCAAACGCATCGCAGCCAACCCTAACACGATCTGGATGGACATATCTTCACGTCCTCCAAATGCCCCACCAATTGCCGGGTAGATTACGCGCACTTTTTCTTCAGGGAGATCCAATGCATGGGCAATTTGTTCACGATCTTCGTGTGTCCACTGGCCGGCAACAACCACAGTCACTCGGCCTTCCTCATCAATATAACCCAATCCAGCTTCAGGCTGCAAATAAGCATGTTCCTGCTGGGGGGTACGATATACCCCTTCAACAATCACATCACATCCTGCAAATGCTTTATCGACTTCACCTTTCCGAATTCGATAGGAGCAGAATATATTTGAATCAGTTTCAGGATGCAGCAATACGGCATCCTTTTCCATCGCAGCTTCTATTGAAGAAACCACAGGCAAGTCTTCATACGTCACTTTAATGGCGCCCCTGGCTTTAGCTGCAATTTTTTCAGTCTCAGCCACCACGACCGCCACCTGGTCACCAATGAAACGAACACGGTCACCGTAGGGTTTGTCTGAACCTGGCCCGCATAAAACAGGCTGGTCAGGCATGATCAATCCATATTCATTGACCGGCACATCTTTGGCTGTGTAAACAGCAACGACCCCATCTATCACTTCTGCCGTCGATGTATCGATGGATTTGACAATCGCATGGGGACGATTAGCAAATAATATCTTCATATAAAGCTGGTCAGGTAAGTTAAAATCACCGGGATATTTTGTCTCTCCAGTTACTTTTCCATGAGCATCAATTCGGGTAATTGATTTACCAATATAAGTCATGTTCTCTCCTCATACTCCTAACTTGCAGCAGTTTCTTTGTGCTGCTGGCTGGCGGCATCGATTGCTTCAACGATCTTGTAATAACCAGTACAGCGGCATAAATTGCCAGTGATTGATTGTTTGATCTCTGCCTGGGACGGTGATTCCCGCTCTTCGAGTAGTTTAGCAGCAGACATCAAAAATCCGGGCGTGCAAAAACCACATTGCACAGCGCCATGATCGATAAAACTTTGTTGAACAGGGTGTAAATCCCCATTAGTGCTGAGCCCTTCAACCGTCACAATTTCCGCACCATGGGCACGAGGCGCAGGAACAAGACAGCTCATCACTGCCCTGCCATCGAGAAAGACCGTACAGGCACCACATTCTCCTTCAGCACAGCCCTCCTTGGTGCCTAGCAAACCAGCTTCATCCCTGATCAAATTAAGCAAGGTCTTGTCAAAGCCGGTTGTGAAATGATACTCTTTGCCATTGATCCAGGTGTTGATCTCACTGCCATTCCAGGATGTTTTCCTCGGTTTAACGTACAGCCCATCACCCATCAACAGGATTGGCGATTCAGGGATAGCGGATTTATCAACACCATCTCGAAGAAAAGTTAGGGCTCGTTTTGCAATCACACCTACCATATAGCTGCGATAATCTGATGACCCCCTGACATCCGAAATTGGGCTGGCTGCCTCTGCTGTCAATTCAGCTGCCTTTGCAATCACTTCATCGCTCAAAGTTTTATCTACCAGGTATTCTTCTGCTGCCTGTGCATGGATGATCGTTGGTGCAACCGCACCTAAGGTGATTTTTGGCTCCTCGATTTTTTCATCAGACATTCTGCCAAGTACACTTATATTGATCACTGAAATTGCCTGCGCTTTTCGCAGAGCAGTTTTAATGAAAAATGACTGAATTTCCACACCAGGTGCATTAAAGAAGATGTCTGTGATGACTTCATCAGGTTCCATGACAGTTTTCCGAACGCCTGTGTAAAAATCTGCCAGCCTGATTGCCCTCTCACCCTTGTTTGACTTCAACACAACTGAGGCGCCAAGTGCCATCAATGGGCTGATGGTGTCATTTGCCGGTGAAGCTGTCACCAGGTTGCCTGCGATGGTACCCCTGTTGCGAATCTGTGGTGATCCTACTTCCCAGCAGGATTGCAATAAGGCATAGGCTTTTTCTCGGATCAGCGGGGATGCGACAACATGGTTATGGGTTACCAAAGGCCCCATGTGGATCACACCAGCATCATCTTCTATAATCTGGTCCAGACCTGGAATACAGGTAATATCAATGATCGTATTAATCCCTTTGCGGACACCTCGCTCAATCTCTAAGATCAAATCTGTTCCACCTGCAATAATCCTGGCTTCCTGGCCATGTTCAGCTAAGGCATGAATGGCCTCTTCAATCGATTTTGCCTGAATATATTTTTGCCACATATGTTAGTTCTCCAAAATTTATGCTCTTTGAAAGTGTTTTTTTAACTGGTTGTAATGGTCAATGATCTCTGCCATAACACTGACCGCGATTTCATTCGGTGTTTCTGCATTAATGAAGATGCCGATGGGGGTTTTTACCCGGACTAAAGCTTCTTCAGAAACGCCTTTTTCTAATAATTTCTCTTTTGTATGAGCCCACCGGCGTTTTGAACCAATCAGCCCAATATATGGCACATTCGTTTCAAAGATTGCCGGCAGGCCTTCAATATCCACATCAGAACCACGCGTAACCAAAACCAGATACGTTCGTGCATCCATGGCCATAACCTCTGGCAGCTTGCTCAACAAGACTGGCAGGTATTGATCAGCATCTGGTGTTGCTTCAGGATTACATAATTCTTCTCGGTCATCGCTGACCACAACCCTAAATCCGAGCCATTTTGCTAGATGAACGATTGGTTTTCCCACATGCCCGGCGCCGACCACAACTACGGTTGGCAGCCTCAAGAAGGGCTCGATGAACACGGTCACGATGCCGCCGCAAATGCCTGCATCCCCTTTCTCGGGGTCAATCATGTCATAGGATAAAAACCGTGTCTTTCCATCGTCAAACGAATCAGCAGCCTGCTTTAATACCCTATTTTCAACTTCACCACCACCAACAGTGCCTTCAAAATGGCCATCTGCATACACCAGCATTTTAGCCCCGGCATGGCGGGGGACTGCACCTTTGGTATTAACAACGGTACATAAGACAACTGGTGTCCCCTCATCGAGTGCTTTGTTTAAAGATTGAATGATATCTGCCATTTTGAATCCTTACTCAAGTAAAATTTCTATCTATACCTTTTCAACATCTGGTAATCCTTTTAAGTTTCGCCAGATACGCTCAGGCAATGCAGGAATTTTTGTCAAAGTGACACCACATGCATCCAAAATAGCATTACCAACAGCAGGGGCGACACCATCCATGGGGATTTCAGCAACAGCCTTGGCACCAAAGGGATGAGATGGTTCATAAGTTTCTACAAAAATTGTCATCAGATCAGGCATTTCATCGGCACGGAAGATATGGTAATCTACAAAATCCTTTTCACGGGGCTGGCCGTCTTTGTCGTAGACCATTTCTTCGCTTACGGCATAACCAAGCGATTGTGTCATACCGCCCTCAACCTGACCGGAAGCAGTCACCGGGTTGATGATCACCCCGGAATCAACAGCCATCACCAGCTTGTCTACAGTGACCATGCCCGATTCTGTATCCACAGTCACCTCAGCAAATTGAGCCGCAAACGGCGGGGGTGAAACAGGTGACATGAATGAGGCGACACCCATGATCTGTTCCTGATCTGCTTGATGCAGTGAATGAAGGGCTATTTCCTGCATCGTGAAAGATTCACCTGAAGGTGCAATCGCTTTGCGGTCTTCCAAAATGATCCCATCAGGATCAACTTCAATGCCTTTTTCTGCCAGCATCATGGATGCTCTTGCGCGAATACGTTTAGCAGCATTTTCAGCAGCCCTGACGGCTGCCGTTCCGGAGATATAAGTCGTACTGGAGGCATACGCGCCTTTATCAAAAGGTGTGAAGTCGGTATCCGATGAATAAACCAGGATATCATCAAGCGGCACACCTAGAGTTTCAGCAGCCATCTGACCCAGAACCGTATCTGATCCAGTTCCCAGATCAGTCGCGCCAACTAGCAAGTTAAAAGAACCATCATCATTCATCTTGATACTGGCACCGCCCATATCAAGATATGGGATTGCAGTTCCCTGCATCACCATGGCCACACCAATCCCCCTGCGTAAATGTTTTTTCCCAGGCACAACATGCCATTGGGTATTCCTAAATTTATGATCCCAGCCGATAGCCATTCGCCCTTGCTGAACACATTCCTCAAGACCTACGGTATAGATCGTCTCTGGTTTTGGTTCTCGGCCTTCACTCCAGGCAGTACTGAATGGATGGAGCTCTCCAGATCGCACGGCATTTTTAAGTCGGAATTCAATTGGATCAAGCCCTAATTCTCGGGCGATCATTTCCATATGACGTTCAACCGGCCAAAAGCCCTGCGGTACACCATACCCGCGATAGGCACCGGATGGGACGGTATTGGTGTAAACCACATCTGCATAAAAGCGAATATTTGGACTTTCTCGGTACTTCCCATCTCCGACATATAAAGCCATGGCCTTATGACCGGTATTACCTGTCACCGTCAGGGCATGGCAGCCATAAGCGCCAGTATCGCTGAGACAATACATCTCATTTGCTGTAATCGTGCCATCTTCTTTGACACCGGTCTTCATGCGGAATCGCATAGGGTGTCTTGTGCGAGCGCCAATAAATTCCTCTTCTCGGGTCATTTCATAGATCACCGGGCGGCCAGTTGCGATCGTCAGGTGTGCAGCAACATCTTCAATCAAGACCTCTTGTTTACCGCCAAACCCACCCCCAATCCTTGGCTTGATGACCCGAATTCGTTTAATTGGCAAATCAAGTACCGGGGCGATCTGCCTGCGCACATGGAAGGGCACCTGGGTGCTGGTGCGAATCACAAGCCGGTCATCTTCATCCCAATACGTGACAACCACATGCGGCTCGATATGCGAATGCTGAACTTTTGGCACTTCATATTCTTCTGTAAAGATTCGATCTGCTTCTTTAAACCCTGCTTCCACATCACCAATATCAATCCTAATTTCAGCTGCCAGGTTTTTGTTTTTATTAGAGTCTCCAAAATCAACATATTCAGGCTCATCATGTATGACCGGAGCACCCTCAACCATGGCATCATCGGGATCGATGATCAACGGGAGTTTTTCGTATTCAACCTCGATCAATTTCAATGCGGTTTTCGCAATTTCAAGCGTTTCTGCAGCAACAAATGCTACACGATCGCCTACAAACCGGACTTTATTATCCAGCGAAAAACAGTCTAAAGGACCGGGTATCGGGTGGGATTGCCCAGCGGTTGAATACACCACCCGTGGAATATCCTGCCAGGTTAAAACTGCAGCTACACCAGAGAGGGCTTTTGCTTTTGAGGTATCAATATGTTTAATTCTTGCATGGGCAAACGGACTGCGAAGAACTTTCGCCACGAGCATATCGCGCTTCTCAAAATCTGCTGTAAAGGCTGGTTTACCCTGCACCAATTTGATCGCATCAACTTTAGGTTCTGCATGACCTACGGTCTTCATCGGTGCAAGTGTATCAACAACTTTTAACTTAGGAAATACCTTGGTTTCAGTCAACGTATCGCCACCGGATGAAATCGGCTCATCATCATGACCATTCGAGAATCCAAACACGTCACTGATTTCTATGGGTTCTTCGATTGGTGGAACTTCGTCACCTCGCAAAATTGCAGCGGCTCTCAATACAGCTTGAACCGGTTTTAGATAACCAGTACAACGGCATAAAACGCCGGACAATGCTTCTCGCACCTCATCAGCACTTGGAGCAGGATTTTTCTGCAGCAAAGACTTTGTCACCAGTACCATTGCCGGCGTGCAATAACCGCATTGTATCGCTCCGGTTTCCACAAATGCCTGTTGGATGACATGCAGCCCTTCGGTTTTCTTCCAACCTTGTTCAGGATGTTCACCAAAGGCTTCCACTGTTTCAATCTGGTGGCCTTCCGCCTGGGCAGTCAGCATCGTGCAGCTGTTGACAGGATGACCATCCAATAAAATTGAACAGGCACCACATTCACCTTTTTCGCAACCGCCGCTTTTGATACTGAAGAAACCTAGCCGCCTGAGCGTTTCTAACAGGCGTTCCCCTGCCGGAACATGCAGTGGGTAATCTTGCTGGTTTATTGTGAGGGTAATTTTCATCTAAACTTCCCTTTCTTTTAACGCATCAATCCGTTCCAGACAGCGCAATGTTAGTTTCGAAGCTACTTCTCGGCGGTATAAGGCTGACGCCCATTGGTCACCAGCTTCGTTGAACGCATCCCTGCTGGCAACATCAGCACCCATGTCTTCAGGTCCGTCCATCGCAATCACAGGCGTTTTGCCAACACCGCCCAATGCGATCCTGGTACGACCAGAACCCCATTGTGCTGCAGCGACAATGACAAGAGGACGGTCTTTAGGTGACCGCGCCGAATATTCAAAAACAAGGTGAGGCTTTAACCACCACTCTGCCTCAGTTAATAATAATCCAGGTGATTTTTGATCACGCAAAGGCAGCCAATTGCCCATGCGGACACGCTCGTTGTTAGGTTCCCAGGTCAGGGTAGTATCCAATGCCAATAAGACTGTTGAAAAAACTGAGCGGCCATCACTGGTCATCATCCACCCGCCCAGAGAAGCAATATTTCGGATGTTTTCGCTTGCATCAATCCGAATTGCCCTTTTAATTTCCGGATGGATATCAGGATGATTTAGCAGGGCATTAAATCGAACCATGGCACCAGCCTTGATACGCTGGCCTCGAGCTTTAATTTTATCCAAACCCGCAGCCTGAAGATCAACAACACCTGATACATCAAGCTGCATGCGGCTTAATTGTGTCCCGCCGCCCATGGGTTGAAGTTTTTTCTGTGGGTCAGCTAATAAAGCCATAACCTCCTCTAAAGTTTCTGGCCGAAAATATTCACCTATCATCCTGCCTCCTCATCTGGATATACCCGCCACCCCAACGCTTCTGCATCTAAACCAGCCATCTGGGATTCTGGAATATCCACCAATACAAGTTCTGCACTTGCTAAAACATCACCACTATGTGTTTTAATTTCACTTGTGGCATGAGCAACCCGGCCCCGCCGTACACCAGCTTCACCAATCACGACTAAAGGTGTTTGTGAGGGGACAGGCTTTCGATAACGAACATTTAATTGTGCTGTCACCATAAAACGAGAAAAATTTTCCATCAGTGCCCGTCCGCCTGTTTCATCAAGTATGGCAGCGATGATCCCGCCGTGTACAACACCAGGATACCCGTCGTATTCGGCAGGAATGGTAATTTGGGATTGGGTACATCCAGACCCAATAGAATAAAAATCCATTTTCAACCCAACAGGATTTTCCCTGCCGCACACAAAACACGTTTTTGAACCGGGTTGTTTTTCAGCCATATTATTTTGTCGCGAATGTATCAATCAAGGTTTTTACATTGCCACCGACAGGGTAAAGGATGGGACTGGTGGCGCCATTATCAATATATTCTTGAACCTTTGCCCGAGCCTCATCCGGAGTTCCGCTGGCTGTGATCTTATGGACCAGTTCATCAGTCACCAGGTGTTTTGCCTGTTGAATTTGCTCATGTGTCGCCGGCCAGCCAAGAATGGATTGAATTTCATCAACAACATCCTGCGAAACGCCTGAGGCTTTGGCAATATGCGGCTGCTGTGCCAGGTATTGGGTCAATAACTCCCGGCTTGTGTCAATTGCTTTATCACCATCTTCGTCCACTGAACAAACCACAAGCTGAGGGCGATCAATATCATCTAATGTGCGGCCGGCTGCTTTTAAGCCTATCTTTAATTGATCAATTGCTTGGTGGTTATACTCTGGGGGCACACAGTAATTCAAAACAACACCATCGGCAATTTTCCCGGTGAGTTCCATCATTTTGGGGCCAGTTGCGCCAATGAAGATCGGAACGTTGCGGGGTTCTCGTCGGCCATGAACGACATCTAACTCAATATTGTTGACATGAATATAATCACCATCAAAAGAGACTCGTTCCAAATTCAATAATTTTCGTAACACGATCACGGTCTCTTCCATGGCAGTTAGCGGGCTTTTTCGATCGATCCCAACATTTTTTGCTAACGGATCCCACCAGGCGCCAATACCGCATATGATCCGGTTAGGAGCCAGGTCATCCAGGGTCAGGAAGGTTGAAGCGAGCAAGCCAATATTCCGGGTCCAGTTATTGATCACGCCAGAACCAACTTTAATTTCTTCAGTCACTGCAGCATATGCAGCCATGGGGACGATGGCATCCCGAACCAGCCTGCTTTCTGCCTGCCAGACCGCCTCAAAACCGCGTTCTTCAGCATAACGTGAATATTCTAAGCCGTCCCGCAGATCATGGGCATCCTGCAAATATAATGCGACTCTCTTTAACATAATTATTTCCTTTTCTCTAATGGGTTGATTTCCTTACGAATACAAAACTGGTTTGAATTTCTCTGACCTTAAAAGATCATAATCCTCAGGGACATCAAGATCTAAAGCAATGTTCTCATTTTCATAAACGTTAACTTTTGCGTCCATCGCATCGGCCAGGTTACAATGGCGTTCAAACGATTTCCCTCCAAATGAAAAGGTCAACAAATCGGCAGGGTCTATTAAAAGCATGTTGGTGCCTTCGCACCTTCTATCAGGTGCGATCACGATCATGGGCGGTTTTGTCCTGGCTGCTAAAAACCCTTCAACATCCTGCGGCGTCAATAATGGCAAATCAGCGGGCACAATCAACACGCCCTCGGTTGAAAATGCCTTTGAAAACAAAGAAGCCCTGAGCAAAGCACTGTTCAGTTCAGGTGTACCATTTTCTGTAACCGTACGAACATCTTGCTCCCGGGCTTCTGTGAGCACATCTGAATCTCTGCTGACGACCAGAATATTTGAGATTTCTTTCACTTGCTTCAACACGTTAATGGTATGGATAAATAGCTGATGGTTTAATTGATATCTTTCTTCATCTGATAAAATTTTTGTTAAGCGGGACTTGCCACGACGTAAGGGTTTGACTGGAACAATTGCCCATAAGCTCATCTGTTTATCGGCTCCTGGTGAGAATGGTTTCGCCAAAATTGAGGACAGCCTCAGCTAAACGAACCCGATCATTTATGTTTTTCATTAAGATGTCTTCTTCAATAGGAATTATACGCCATCGTGAAACATTTTCAAATTCAGCACGATCGCAACTGTCCATCATGAAACCGGTCAAAAACTCACGATAGTGCGATGCAACTGCAGAGGCTGTCGGGGTTATTCCCATTTCTTGAAACATTTTTGCTGCCGGGCCTTTTATAGCTTTGCCGCCAATCAAGGGTGAGACAGCAATAACTGGTTTTTGAATGATCAATTCACGATAGCCAGGAACTGCCAGAATTGGGTCAATACTGACCCAGGGGTTTGATGGGGCAATCACGACCAAATCCGCTCTGGCCAAACGTTTTACTGCCTCTGCATTTGGCTTTGAATCCTTCACCCCTTTAAATTCAATGGATTTCACAGCAGGTTGAAAACCCTGCCTAACGAAGTACTCTTGAAAGGCTAATGATTCACCATCACTGGTGTGCATGATGGTTTGCACCCAATCGTTGCTCATTGGTAAGACCCTGTGATTCACACCCCAATGCTCACAAAGCTTATGAGTAACTTCATCTATCTTAAAGCCCATTTTAATTAATGATGTGCGAAAAAGATGGGTTGCAAGATCCTGATCACCTAGGCGGAACCAGTCCGGACCGCCTAATTCAGCCAGGGTGTCAAATACAACCCAAGATTCATCACGGCGACCCCATCCTGTTTCAGGATTGGCCAAATTCGCCAGGGTATAACAAACCGTATCCAGATCAGGGCAAATCCTTAATCCGAGATGGTCAAAATCATCACCGGTATTTACAATGGCACAAAATTCCTTAGGTGTCAGCAGTCTTGCCAAACCATCAACCAGTTTTGCGCCGCCGACCCCGCCAGCTAAAGCCACAACCTTCAAATACAGCTCCTATTAATCATAGATTTGAAATTTTTCGAGTATTTCGCCTGGTGGATCATTTTTATATGATGCGATGGCAATGTTATCGATCATAAACACTAAATCAATCGGGTCAAACGCAATCGTATTCACAGCACATGCCAGATTATCCTGGTTAAGATCTTTAAGCGCGAGCGTGATATGCGGTAACCACATGTCTGGTGCATAATACAATGACGCCTCAGTACTGAATGGGTAAACCTGTTCCCAGATTTTCCTATGAAGAGTAAACAAAGTTTCTGTCTTAACAATCGGCAAATACAACACCGGGGTTTTCCCAGAAAACACGCCAAAACCAAAAGATCTTAAAGTCAGTGGGCTCTCTTCATCTGCTATCTGTTTCATTAAGTTCGTAACCTTCGCAACATCAATTAAGTCAGCACCAAACCAGGTAACATGCGGTCTGGGTACCTCATAAATTGCTTTTAATCCGCACACTTTACGTAATTCATACCATAAGCTGCTGACAGTATTTGCGGATTCAGGGTCCAGTTCACTGATGATCACATGCATTTTACATCACCTGAAAAGGTCTAATTCCTTTGGACGAATCAACTCCTGCAGACTGCCTTCTCTCAATGGATAGGGAAATCCCTTGACAAGTACGACGGGCAATCCTTCTTTAGCCTGCCCCATGACAAGTGAAGCAGCAGATGCCAGCTCATCAGCAGCCGCAACCTGGGTGACTTTTAATTGAAAATCAAATAGGTCTGGTTTTCCCCGTAAATCAACCAGTCCTGGCATACCTGAGATACCAATGGCAACGCCGGCAGTTCCCTGCCGCCATGCCCTGCCGTGAGAATCAATGACCAACACTCCAATTTCACATTGAAACTCCTTTTCAAGTGCTGCCCGGATTATCCGAGCTGACTCATCAGGATCCACCGGCAGCAGCAGCACCCAATCATCTGCATCTCCCCAGGGGCCGGACACATTGGAATGATCAATACCTGCATTTGCACAGACAAATCCCAGTGTATGGGCGACTATCATCATATTCTGACGAGTACGCAGCACTTCTGCACTTTCAGAAAGAATCAACTCAACCAATCTTGGGTCTTTCCCTGTTAAATTTGCGAATTTCTCCGCCTGTTCAGAAGGTGTGACCGTTGTCAGGTTAACAAACCGATCTTCTGCTTTGGAAATGATTTTTTGGGCAATGACCAGAATATCGCCGGATTTCATAGAATGATTATTCTTCTGGAGGGAATCAATAATCAATCCAGACAAATCGTCACCTGGGTTAACCAATGGCAGACCCTGTAAAGGATAAAGCGTCAGGGCCATATTATTTCTGTTCAGGAATCCCGGTGATACGGAGACCGGAGGCATGCACCTTGTATTGAATGTTCAATCCAATTAATATTGAGGTCAGGCCCTCAACAACGACTGCATTTTCAATTGGTCCAGCGTCCCAACCTTTTAATCCAGTATCCGCAACCAACCCCAGGACAACTTCTCTGGCTGCCTTACCTTTTCCACACACCAGTACATCACAATCCGTATCACCATCACCCATCAAACGTTCATGGGAGATATTCTGAAACGCATCCACGACCTGGCAATTATCGCCAAGAATAGCCTGTGCCTCCTGGGCAGCTGAACCAGCCGCTGGCATCTGAACTTTAGTCACCTTTGGAGGAACAAGCGGAACAACAACATCAATCACAATCTTTCCATCCAAGACATCTTTCAGGTCTTCCAGGGTTGGTTTGTGGGCAGAATAAGGGACGGCAACAACAGCAATATCACAGGCTTCGACTGCCTGCCTGTTATCCATGCCTGATAAGGATTCGATTTTATCTCCTAATCGATCTGCAAGCTCTTCAACAGCCAGTTGAGCCTTTTCTGCTTTCCTTGACCCGATAATGACCTTATGACCCGACAATACCCAACGATAAGCCAGACCTTTGCCTTCATTACCGGTACCACCAATAATGCCAATAGTGTATTTTTTATTATTCTCCATCACAACCTCTTTCATTCTGTAGCAATCGCTTCATAGCGCTGCCATGTGTTGGTTGAAATTTCCAATGCTTTCTTTGTTATACCTTCTTCATCCAGTGTCAGCAATTCTCGTCTGTACATCAATGGTTTACCTGCAACAATGGTGGCTGTGATCATGCTCTCCTGGAAACCGAACAAAATATGCCAGGGTAGATTATCGCCAACCATTGGTGTGAATGGTTTGTAATCAACAAAGATCAAATCTGCTGCTGCGCCTTCTACAATCTCAGCAACAGGTAAACCGTCAAATAATTCGCTGACCATTGCTGCATTATTAGTCACTGCTATTTGTCTGACCGTGTACCCACCCATTCGCTGTGGATCACGGTTAGCTGACTTATGCAGCAAATAAGCTTCTTTCCATTCTTGCCACATGGTGTTTGAGAAACCATCATTGCCAAGCCCAACTCGGACGCCAGCATTAAGCATATCCTCAACTGGGGCGACGCCCACGGCATTATTCATATTCGATCGCGGTTGGTGTGTGACCCAGGATTGTGATTCAGCTAATCGTTCAATTTCACTTTCATCGATATGAATGCCATGGGCAAGTATCGATTGCGGCCGTAGGATACCGAACTGGTCTAAACGATGAATCACCCGTTTGCCAGACGTTTCCAGACTATAAATCTGGTCAGCAATCCCTTCCGCAGCATGGATATGAAAACCGACCCCTTCAGGATTCAATTCTCGGGCACGTTCTAACGTTTGATCTGAAAGTGTCAGGCTTGCGTGCAGACCAAAATGAGCTCGCAAGGTGGCATCACCTTGGTCTCGTGATTGGATGCGCTTAATAAAGCGCAGGTTTTCCTGTAAACCTTTTTCTGCTTTTTCTGGTCCATCGCGATCTGTGACTTCATAGCATAGCGATGCCCTCAGCCCGGCTGTTTGCACTGCACCTGCAACAACATCCAGTGAACCATCAATGGCATTGGGTGACGCGTGATGGTCAATCAAGGTCGTGGTGCCATGTTTGACGGCATCCACCAGGCATACCAAAGCTGAATAGCGAACACCCTCTTCATCCAGTCCTTTATCTAAATTCCACCATAGCTTTTCAAGAATTTCGGTGAAATTTGTTGGGGCGTCTCCAGGGATGCCAAGCCCTCTTGAAAAAGCACCATAGAAATGAGTATGTGCACAAATATTCCCAGGCATAATGTACTGACCTTCTGCATCCAGCTGCTCTTCGTCTGGAAATTCAGCTAAAAGATCATTTTGAGGACCAATTTTTTTAATGATCCCATCTCGGATGAGTAGTCCACTGCCCTCTGGCAGAACTTTGTTTTCACTTCCCCATGTAATTAATTTGCCATTTATTATCAGCATATCATCCTCTCATTGAGACTTATTGAAATGAATTGAATGGATTAAAAAATTATAGCACAAGGCAAAATTTACTAATATAAACACCTTTAGATTAATCAAAGCATCACAGTCAATCTTTTAACCACAAAAACACCAATGCTATAATATTCATCATGGGAAAAATGAAAAACAGGCCATTAAATCCTCCTGAGTTTATCAAACTAGTGTCCTGAAGAAAGCCGAAATAGTAATTCTTCTACA
>CAZCBW010000061.1:0-16737 GCA_964497065.1 uncultured Candidatus Brevefilum sp.
ATCTACCTGTGGTATTCTTAAAAAATCACTGTTGCACTTGATACTTGAATCTAGCAGAGAAATTATTACTCAATAATAATTCGATATTCTGCCCGCTCGCGAGTATAAGGCGTTGTGCCGCTTACAACTAAAATGACCTTATCTTGTTCTGAATCGTTAATTATATTGATGGTTGTTTGGTTTGTTTCATCCAATACAAGTCGTGTTACTTCTGTTTCATTTCCCATTGTGATGAGTGAGACTTGGTAAACCTGCGGCAAAATATTTTTGATCCTGACGAAGCCCTGTCCCTGCCAGCCACCACTGTCTTCCTCAAAATCTGCGAAGAAGTCAATAGCATCAATCCTGATATCATCAATCACCATGCCATCTCCGTTGACCGCCGCATCGGTCACATAATCGAATCGAATAATAACATTTTCACCTGCGAAAATACTGAGATCAATATGTTCTTTTTGCCATCCATCGGATTGCCCGTTCAAACCACAACCATAGCTGTTGCCCGATGGGTTGTCGTAGGTGCAAGATGTAGTTTCGAGTATTTGCCAGGATTCCCCATCCACTGAAGCAGATACGAACACATAATCATAATCTTTTTCAAGGTCATACCAAGTTTGATAGGACAATTCTATTGGCGGGCTTGTGTTGGTGAAGTCAAAGGTCCTTTGTAAAGACATATTGGAGTGATCACCCATGTTCGACCAGAAGTAATAATCACCTGAAAATGGGTCTACCGGCAGCAAAGGTCCGCTAAATTGACCGCTGAAGGTAAGCTTGTAATTTCCGACACAAGATATTTCGATATAATGAACACCAAATTGCGAAACATCATAATCCGTTAGGGGGGTTGGGCAGGTGCCGATTGTTTTAGTCGGAGATGCCAAAGGTGCATCAGGATAAATGGAATAATGGTAACGGCCATCAGCAGCATGAGGATCACCTAAGAAATTAGCCACTGCCCAATCTACAAACAGGTTTTGTGCAGTGTATATATTTCCATAAATTGGGTCTTGAATTTGATTTTCTTGGAACACTGCATTGATGCTGTCCATCCCATTTTTTGGATGGGCTGCCAGTGCCTGGGTTAATTCTTTACCAAAGCGATCATAAAAATAGGTTGTAAACAGCATGGCAGCGCCGTAATGTGGACTATTTTCACCAATATCTGGCCCCCAGTCAGTTAACTGGATATCTGTATCCCTGATATATATTTGATCGAACCCACTTGGGATAAACCCGTTGATCAATTCAGACAGCATAGAGAAGCCTTCGTTTAACCAGGTTTCTTCATTGCGATCAATGTACCAGTGAATCATATGCTGATATTCATGAGCCAGTGTGCCGTAGATATAATCTTGCCAAAGGAACACATTATCTGCATTGATAATAAACATTTCATGCGCATTGGAGAAATCATGGGCATCTGGATGTAATTGATCTGCTGAAGAGTAATAGCCTGCAAGTGACCTGCCTACACCTCTGGCATAGAGGATATGAATTCTTGGGTCATGATCCACACCTGGCGACCATTCGCTGCCAAAAAACTCACGAGTTGTCGGATAAATTTCTTGATCGAAGGCGGTTGCTAAATCAACTAGGTCGGTTTCTGTGTAATTGGCTCCATTTTCTATCCAAAAATAGACGTTATCACCTAAGAACTGGACTGTGGCCGTGACGGTGAAATGCTCACTGGTATCAACATTCGTGACCCAGAAGTCTTTACTGTCGCCGATTTTATACGGAGCATTGGGATATGGGAATGTCCGGGGGATATTGGTTTTACCACCCAATCTTTGTGCCAGCTCAATTGGGTCATTGATGGGGATGATCTCGTTTTGAATGGTTTGCATTGTTTCATTTAAGCCAAAGTCAAACTCATCTTCAGATGGTTCACGTTCATTTGTGTCAAATGGTGTTAGGAAGGGTGTTAAATCTGGCATTGGTTGGATAAGGATGCCAGAATGGTTAGAGTCGATGTCTTCCTGAACTGAAAGAAAAGCAGCACCTCCGGCAAATAATACCAAACATATTCCAAGACAGCATAAGGCGAGAATTAATAAGATTGTCAGAATTATGGGTAAGTGTGGTGATTTTTTTTGCATAAATAATAAGTCAATAGATTATTAATTGGATCAGGATGTATATTTATACCTCAAACAGGAAAACTCTGATCACAATGGCTACACATTTTTGAGTTTGTCCCTTTCAATTTCCTTACGATATAATTGGCATGCAATTAATAATTCAAAACGTTTTCTATTGTGAAAGGTTAATTTCATGCAAAATGGATTAAATCCATTGGCAGCATTTGAACAACTATCCCGGAATTGGTGGAAAATTCTTATCCTCTCTGTATTGGGTGGATTAATAGGGATGTTTTTTTCTTATATGACGCCAGCAAAATATCAGGCAGAAGCCACCTTTCACGCCAGCATTGATTTTACTGAAATTAATTTTGAAAACTTGGTGGGCGAATACGGGCACCCGTTGGTTTTTACGCAGTACGATGAAGATCTTGCACTACAAGTGGTTGAAAGGGTGCTGCTGTCAACGCTGGATGAAGCTTATCAATATGGTCGGTTATTAGATCCATTATTAACAAAACCCACCTTTATACAGGATATGCAAATTAGCAGATATCTGGCTCGATGGCATCTGAGATATCGACATCAAGATCCGCTAATCGCACAATCAATCGTGAATTTTTGGGCAGATATTGGCATGGAAGCGTTGGAAGAAGCACAGGCAACAGGCAGGGCTGAGGAGTTTATCATGATTGACATTGTCACTATGGCTGATTTGCCACAAGAACCAACTTATCATCAAAGGAACACTTTGGTTTTATCGGGCAGTGCCGCAGGACTCTTTATTGGGGTTGTTTGGGTTGATTTTTATTCCCGTTATATTAAAAAGACTGCTTAAGGTGTTATAGGATGTTGTCTCGTCTTAATAACAATTCTGTTTATCGTATCATCATATCCAGTTTATGGTTTTTGTTATTGGTTGGTTTGCCCTTAACCAGTTTCCCAATATTGAGCCGATTGACTGGTGCGATTGTTGCCCCATTTTCAGCAATCCCTCTCTTTTTTTTGATCATTCTCTGGTTAATTCCGTATTTATTGGATGGAAGGGGTTTCCCGGCTGAAGTTATTCCATTTATTTATTTTATTTTATGTGCTCTAATAATTACTTCTTTGGCATTCTTTTTGAATGGTTATTATGACCTGGGGCGTAATTACTTTGACCAAAGCTTAAGAGCTTTATTTACTGTAGCTATTGGGTTAGCTTTTTATATGTTTTTCACGGTGTTCCCTTTGTCTGAAAAGACCATCCAAAAGACATTATTATTTATTTCTATTGGTGGTGGAATTCTTATCATCTGGACAATCATTGAGTCAATTCTGCTCAGAGGTGTGAACCGTGCTATCCGTTTGCCGGAATCCTTTTTAACCATACGATCTGCCTTAGCTGTTTATTCGCCAAGTATGATGTTTACAAATCGGGTGACTGGTTTTGCTTATGAACCATCGTGGTTTGTGCGACAGTTTAACCTGATATTGTTTCCGATCTGGTTGGCATTGGCTTTTTTCCGAAAATCAGTTTTCCCTGTTAAGGTTTGGCTTTTTCAAATCGAAGACTTTCTAATCGTGGCAGGTTTAATTGTTTTCGGTTTTAGTTCACCAAGGATCGGTTCAGTTGCGCTTTTAGTTTCATTAACATTTCTTGCATTTTTATTTTTACTGCAGGTACATAAATATTTAACGACTTGGTATGTACGGTGGCGAAAAATACCTTCCAGCCGATTGATTATTGCTAAAATCATCCTTGCTATCGTCATGATAGTCGTTATATTAATGATTTTCTTAGGCACAATGAACTGGTATATTGGTTTTGCCAGCCAGTGGGACTGGCGGTTCGAATTAATGGCACGGCAATCACCATCGAATTTATTGCAAGTTTTTTCGCTTTCGGAAACCGACCTTATTTATCGAGCCAGAGATCTCGCCTTTTATGAGAGGGTAATTTTCTGGTTTGGCGGCTGGAATATATTTAACGATTTTCCTTTTGGCGTTGGCCTAGGAAATGCAGGATTTTATTTTTTAGAACGGATGCATGGTGCAGGGTTTGAATCTTTTGAAATCCGTAATATTATTTACCGTGCAAATTACCTGCCCAACACCAAGAATCTTTGGACGAGGCTGCTTGCCGAAACCGGATTCATTGGCCTTGCTTTATTTGCTGTCTGGTTATACTTCTTATGGCGAAGTGCAGGTTTAAGCAGAAAACATGGAACAGGTTTGTTAAAGGTGATCGGTTTGGCAGGGCAGCTCTTCTTATTAGCTTTTATTATTGAAGCGTTGAGTATGGATTCATTTGCCATGCCTTACGAATGGATTATGGCGGGATTAATTTCTGCTGCAGGGGTGCTGACACGAAAAAATCTTCGATCTAGGGATATGCCTCAAGGGTTGGTGACGGATCAGGCGTAAGGTGACTTTTTTGGATCAGGTTGGTGTTTTGGGTGATGAAATTTATCAGGACCAGATTCTTATCACAGTCTTCATAGGTGTCGAACAAGAATTTTTCTGAAAGCGGTTCACCGTTCTCATTGGTTATTTGTATCCAAAGTATCCGGTTGTTTTCATTGACAAGATCACTTAATTCGATTTCATACCCCCCTGAGCCATAAGCATTTGCTTCTCCAGTAACAGCAGATAGCAAATAATCATCATATGAAGCTTCTGCACCCACAATAATCATTAAACCTATGGCTTCAACGCCTTCTGGCAAAAACACCTGGCCAGCCACCCCAAGCCAATCACAGCCAGAATCTGGGTGTGAAAATGCAGGCAAATAAAAAGGTGTTCCCTCCTGGAGGATAAAGGCATCAAACTTTTGATTTGATTCTGGTGAGATAGTAGTATTTGCCGTTGCCTGAATTTCAGTTGGGATAGCGACAGTAGTTTGGGTTGGCTGTGGTGGTCTTTCTGCAGCTTCGTTTGAAATTGTGGATTCGGTTTCGGTTTGTACATAGGGAAAGATATTGCAGCTGGTTAATACTATCGCTGCAATGATGATCCATAATCCTGAATTTATTGATTTCATACTCCTGCTCATAGATTTGAGGTTTGCACTTTTTATGCCAGGTTGATATTTTCAGGTGAGAATAAATTATTTTGATCTTAGAAATTGTATTATCCTGGATTTCTTGAATGAAAAAGCAATATTTTTGTTAATTAGCTTAAAAAACAATTATTTCACCCTGTGTGAATTTTGCTGTTATTTTTTCTAACGTATTCGTAGAAACAATCTTATTGAAATTCGGGTCAGTAATATAGGTATGTTATAGGTTGATATGTTAAATTCTGAGTACCAAAGCAAATTGATGATTAAAGATTGCTGTGATGTGTTGGACTATAATTAACAAGGAGAAATCATACGATAGGATATTTATGAAAAAAGAAATCAGAAAAATTACCGGGGTAATACCACCAATCATCACACCTTTTAAAAACAATGGTGATCTTGATTTAGATGCCTTTATTCGTAATGTCCATAAATGGGAAGCTGAACCACTTGCAGGATACCTGGTAAATGGCTCGAATGGTGAAGCAGTCTTCTTAAGTTTTGTAGAAAAAATCACTTTGGTTAAATCTGTGGTTGAACATGCTAGCCCAGATCGTGTCATTATTACAGGTACAGGATGCGAATCTCGGCGTGAGACAGTCGAACTGACCAATGCCTGTGCTGATCAGGGTGCTGACTGTGCCCTGGTGTTGACTCCGCATTACTACCGTAGTGAAATGACATCGGAGGCATTGGAGAAATTTTATTTACAGGTTGCTGACCTGAGCAGAATTCCGATTTTGATTTATCATGTTCCAAAATTTTCACACATTGATTTGTCACCAGGTGTTATTGCCAGGCTATCTCTTCATCCGAATATCATCGGTATGAAAGCCAGCAGCGGCGATATCAACCAGCTATCAGCGTTTTATGAGGCAGTCAATGAGGACTTTAAAATATTTATTGGCACAGCATCTCTTTGGTTTGAATCACTAACACTTGGGATTAATACAGGAATTATGGCTTTAGCTAATTGTTACCCAAAGCTATGTGAGCAGATTCATGTCGATTTTCAAATCGGCAACTTAAAACGGGCGTTGGCTATTCAAGAGATATTACGGCCTGTTAATCATGCACTGACAGCCAAATATGGCATCCCTGGATTAAAATATGCCTGTGGTCTTTTGGGTTACGCTGGCGGGGATGTCAGAAGCCCATTATTGTCCTGTTCTGAGACTGTCAAACAAGAAATTCGAGGTATTATCAAAACAGCAGAAACCGAATTACATGCTTTAGTAATTAATGATTGAGGAGGTAAATATGGAAAAATTGGTGATGATTCCAGGCCCGACGCCGGTGACAAGAGAGATTCAAGATGAAATGGGGCGGGAGATTCAGGCATTTGGCGACCCCAGGTTTGTTAATGACTATAAATCTGTCATTGATGGCTTAAGCGTTTTATTAAATTGCAGTGGCCAGACTTTTGTAATTGCTGGAAGCGGAACCTTGGCTATGGAAATGGCTGTCGCTAATGTGACAAAAAAGGGTGATTCAATTTTACTGATCAGCCATGGATATTTTGGCGAGCGATTTATTGATATTTGTGAACGTAAAGGTTTGCGTGTTGATGTTTTACGCAGTGAATGGGGCAAAATTGTTTCAATGGATGTTATTCAGGCTCAATTAAAGCAAAAACCATATGCAGCAATGATTGTGACGCATGTTGATACGAGCACCGGCATTTGTGCCCCTTTGGATGAAATTGGCCGCTTGATTAAGTCTTTTCCTGAGACATTACTCATCGTTGATGGTGTCTGCGCGACAGGGGCAGAGCCAGAAAATGTGGACGAGATGGGTATCGATATCCTCTTTACCGGAACGCAGAAGGCATTTGGGGTTTGCCCAGGATTATTGATGTTGTGGGCGAGCCAGAAGGCGTTGGATCGCCGCCAAACATTAGGTATGATCCCTGAGTATTATGTTGATTTTCAAAATTGGCTGCCCATCATGGAGGACCCCCAAAAGTATTTTGCCACACCAGCGATTAATTTAGTTTGGGCGTTAAAAGAAAGCCTTGCAATTATTAATAAAGAAGGCATTGAAAATCGCTATCAGCGGCATCGAGCTCATGCCCGGGCAGTGCAGAATGCCCTAGAGGTATTGGGGTTTGGTATTTTGGCTGATCCTGAATATCGGGCTGTGACATTGAGCAATGTGGTCTACCCAGAGGGGATTGAGGATGCTGCTTTCCGTAAAAGACTGTCAGAAGAGGGGATTATCGTGGCTGGCGGGCTTGGCCCGACGGCAGGTAAACTTTTCCGGTTAGGCCATATGGGGAATATCTCTCAAAACGAATTGGTCCTGGCACTGGCTGCTATCGAGCGTACAATGGAACATTTTGGTCAGCTTTCGCAGTATGGGCTGGGCGTTGGCACATTCTTGGCGTCATTAAAGAAAGAACTATAGATAAATAAAAATCTGTATAAGGAGGGGGTTTTTCTTATAATCTTGTTGACAACGTTGTCATATTCTGTATAATAGATGTTAACTCCAATGACTGAAAGGATCCTCATGCCTCAATTTTCTGAACTAGCAATTTCTAAGCTCGAAGACTTTGTATTTGGCTTTTCTCCAAAACCAATTGTTTTGGATAATGGATTAAAAATTGGTGGCGGTGTTGTGTACCCAGAATTGAATTTCACGTTACCAAATATGGTCATTGATCTGAATACGATGCCAGAGGTGCACAGTCAATATCAACAGATAATTGAGGATGCCTGCAAACGGGCTGTGGAGCTGAGTTTGGAAGGCCTGGTCGTTGAATTTGAACTTCTGCCTGATCTGACGATTCAGCCTGAATGGGGTGCTGAGCTGACTAAACGGATAAGGGATGTTCTGGATCAAACCGAAGCGAATTCCGGACTTAAAACTGCCTTGAGGGTGACACCTAATGATATTCGTGAGTTCACCCGTCCGCCTTTGATGCGTCATGGTGAATATGTTGAAAAAATGTTTCAATCTTTTGAATTATGTGCGGAGGCGGGTGCTGATTTCCTTTCCATTGAATCAACAGGCGGCAAGGAAATCCATGATGATGCGATCTTGAATGGTGATCTGAAGCGTTCAGTATTTTCTTTAGGTGTTCTCGGAAGCCGGGATATGGCATGGCTTTGGCAGCGTATTGTTGAAATTGCTGAGAAATATCATGTTATTCCGGCCGGCGATACAGCTTGTGGATTTGCCAACACAGCCATGGTGCTGGCAGAACAAAAATTTATTCCCCGTGTTTGGGCTGCCACGATTCGGGTCATGGCAGTTGCGCGTTCATTGGTGGCGTTTGAACAAGGTGCGATTGGTCCCAGCAAAGATTGTGCTTACGAAGGCCCATATTTAAAAGCTATCACCGGGTGCCCGATTTCATTGGAAGGTGCAGAGGCGGCTTGTGCCCATTTCTCACCGGTTGGCAATATAGCAAAGGCTGTAACAGACCTTTGGAGTAATGAGTCAGTCAATAATGTCAAACTGCTCAGCGGGATGGCACCGACTGTTTCGATGGAACAGTTGATCTATGCAGTGCGGTTGATGAATACAGCAGCTTCTTCTGGTAAAAATTCAGCTTATCAATTAAGAGATTGGTTTGCTCAATCTGATGCCGGCTTAGACCCACAGGCGTTTGTGCTCAGACCAGATGTGGTGTTGGAACTCTCAGTGGAGATTGTCAAAGAAAAGACACCTTACCTTAAAACCAGGCGCGCAGCTTTGGCAACCTTAGCCAGATTGCAGCAGGCCGGTACAGATGGTGAATTGAATTACTCAAAGATCGAACTGCGATGGCTTGACCGGTTGGCACGCGAAGCAGAGGCCTTGCCAGAGGATGAGGATGAATTGATTGCTGAAATGCTCCCGTTATTGGATCCGGGAAAAATTGATATACGGGAGTACGACCTGGGCTAAGCTATGTTTATATATTCCGTGAATAATAAATGAAGGCGGGAATGGATGGGAGTCGAACCCACCACGGCTCGCAACGCGACCCGACACCGGTGTTGAAGACCGGGAGGCCCACCAGGACCTAACCATTCCCACCCATAAGGATAACTTTCTCTCCTCAGGATGTCAACGACGTGGGATGATTTGGCATTTTTCCAAGGTGGTTCTTTGATGGTAGAATCACATTCTATTGGTGAAATCCTGGAGGTTAGCTGGATATGATGTCTGAGAATTCCCATACCCCTGAATGGGTGAAAAATGCCATCTTTTACCAAATTTTTCCTGATCGCTTTGCAAAATCAACCTCGCTTGAAAAACCTACCCATCTGGAATCATGGGATTTTCCACTGACCCGTTATGGGTTTAAGGGCGGGGATTTATTAGGCGTCTATGAAAAATTGGATTATTTGCAAGATTTGGGCGTCAATGCACTTTACTTTAATCCCATTTTCACTTCTGCAGCTAACCATCGGTATCATACTTATGATTATTACCAAGTTGATCCAATACTTGGTGGAAACGCAGTCTTTTTCAAACTTCTCGAAGAAGCACACCGTAGAAATATTCATATCATTCTGGATGGTGTATTTAATCATGCCAGCCGGGGCTTTTTCCAATTTAATCACATCCTTGAGAATGGCGAAAAATCACCTTATTTGGACTGGTTTACAGTTTACGGCTTTCCGATGAATGCATACCAGGGGAAACCAAATTACTCTTGTTGGTGGAATTTGCCGGCATTACCACAGTTCAATACGGATAATCCACAGGTGCGAAGTTATCTGTTTGATGTCGCCAAACACTGGATTGATCAAGGTGTGGATGGCTGGCGTTTGGATGTGCCATTTGAAATCAATGATGAGACATTTTGGCGTCAGTTTCGTACAGCCACGAAAAAGACCAATTCTGATGCTTACCTGGTCGGGGAGATTCCCTCAGAGGCACAGGAATGGCTGCAGGGGGACATGTTTGACGGCGTGATGAATTACCAGTTTTCAGCGGCCTGTGTGGGGTTCTTTGGGGCTGGCAGCCGTGATGAGGCCATGATCTCTGGCATGATGGGTTTGCCTGAAGTACCAAATCTGGACGCAGCAGGTTTTGCCCAGCGCACCAAACAACTATTGGAAATTTACCCTCGCCAGAATGCCTTAGCCCAATTGAATTTATTGGACAGCCATGATATGCCTCGTTTCCTCAGTATGGTCAGCGGGCATGTAGGTGCATTTAAGATGGCAACACTTTTTCAGATGACCTACCCCGGCGTGCCTTGCATTTATTATGGCAATGAGATTGGACTTATGGGTGGGCGTGACCCGGATAATCGGGCAGCTTTTCCATGGGATGAATCGAATTGGAATAATGAAATCCGAAATGCGGTGAAGTCTTACGCCCATATTCGGCACGAAAATCCTGTCTTAAGAACTGGTGATTACATACCAATTTTTGCAGAAGATCGCTGTTTGGCTTTTGTTCGTAATTTAGATGGGCAGTTGATGATTGTTGCCATCAATGCAGGTGACAGCAATTGGGATCTTAATCTGCCAGTGGCTGAATATTTAAAGGATGATACGGTTTTATTGGACCTGATAAATGGGCAATCCGGTGTAATTGAAGACGGTTATTTTCGTAAAGTCAGCATATCATCATGGGAAGGCGCAGTTTTTAAACCCGCAGATCTTTACGGGTGACATGTAAAACCACAATTTTTGTCGGGTGATTAAAGGGTGCTGGATCAATTGGGGGTGAAGAAACAATTGTTTGCGGGTATCCGGTTATATCTTCAGGGATTTTGATAATCTTTTCGAAGTCTAGATAATCACTCGTGCAAAGTTCTTGAATTTCATTGAAGAATTTTTCACCGGAAAGATAAAGTGAATTATTGACCACGACCAGCTTTCCCCCATGTGCGATCAGCGGCCTTACTTTGTTGATCAGCCGGATGGTGTCTTTTTCAAGCTCAATTTTTCCTGTAGTTGTGTCAGAAAAGAAAGGTGGATCTAGAATGACACAATCAAATAATTTATCCTTCTGCCGCATGTCGCCGATGACTTTGAAGAAATCTCCCGTAATGTATTTGCAATTGGCAGTTTTAAGCCTATTTAGATT
The DNA here is from genome assembly GCA_964497065.1 of uncultured Candidatus Brevefilum sp. Classification (GTDB taxonomy): domain Bacteria; phylum Chloroflexota; class Anaerolineae; order Anaerolineales; family Anaerolineaceae; genus Brevifilum. The sequence continues at coordinate 11,164 of CAZCBW010000061.1, forward strand.
CCACGATTGCTTGGCTAAATCAAGAAAGGTTGAATTTAAATCTGTTTGAACAACCAGAGAAGCCTGGCCAGCACCTGCAGCAACCCCAAGGCTGCCAGTATAGGCAAAGGTATTTAATACCCGTTTCCCTTTCATATTATTATACAGCCAGAGGCGAAGCAGACGGGTGTCAATATAGAAACTTGCATCCTGGTTCATTTGTAGTTCCAATGCATACTTGACAGAATTTTCTTCAATGCTTTCGGGTAGAGCTCTCCCGACAATCAGTTGGCCGTTTTTGATATTATTATCCAAGGAAAGTCGTTCTTTCAGTAAAATTGTATAAACATCCGGCATATTTACTGAGATCCAATCGGTAATATTTTCGATAATGGTTTTAAATTTACCTGGCTGTTCATGGTTCATGATCACGATTGTTGAATCATAGCGATCAACCACCAATCCCGGTGTGCCTTCATAAAAGCCATTAAATAAGCGATATGCTTGTGTAGCAATTTCCCATGGGATTCGAAAGCTAAATGATTTTATAATGGTATTTATAGAATTATCTAAGCGCTCCATAGGATGATTTTACCTTGTCATTAGGTTGGCATTGATATAATATCATTTATAGGCTTTTGCTATGAGTATTAATTTCTGTAACTACTCAGTCTGACCTTAAGCTAAAAGGTCGGGGGTACACCCCCTATTTCCTCATCAGCTGAGTAGTCACTAATTTCTATGCTAAATACTTTTATTTATCATTAGGAGGTGATTTATGATTACTTTTATCGAAGGTTACTCACCGATTATCCAGGCTTTGATGGGTACACTTTTTACCTGGGCTATGACAGCACTGGGTGCCTCATTGGTGTATTTTACCAAAGAAGTCAGCCGAAAGTTGCTGGACGGCATGCTGGGTTTTGCCTCTGGTGTGATGATTGCTGCCAGTTACTGGTCATTGCTTGAACCTGCCATTGCCCTGTCAGAGGGATTGGCAGTACCTGTCTGGTTTCCTGCCGTTGTTGGCTTTTTGCTAGGTGGCGGTTTTCTTTATGCAGTGGATAAATTATTGCCCCATTTACACATGGGAAAGGATATTTCTCAAGCTGAGGGGCCAAAGACATCTTGGCAACGCAGCATGCTCTTGGTGACTGCGATCACATTGCATAATATCCCAGAAGGGTTGGCAGTCGGGGTTGCCTTTGGTGCTGCAGCAGCAGGTATCGAAGGGGCGGGTATTGCTTCGGCAGTTGCGCTGGCAATTGGTATTGGCATTCAGAATTTCCCCGAAGGGCTGGCTGTCTCAGCGCCGCTCAGGCGTGAAGGTTGGCCGGTAGGGAAGGCTTTCTTTTATGGGCAATTTTCTGGCATGGTAGAGCCAATTGCCGGAGTGATCGGTGCCGCTGCCACACTTTTGATGCGCCCTCTCCTGCCTTATGCATTGGCATTTGCAGCAGGTGCGATGATATACGTTGTAGCTGAAGAGTTAATCCCAGAGTCAAAACGCGAAGGTCATTCGGATATTCCGACCATCGGGTTGATGCTCGGGTTTGCCGTAATGATGCTGCTGGACGTGGCTTTGGGGTAAGCGTTATTAATAAATACATAAAATCGGTGGCGACCGCCACCGATTTTATGATAAAGTTTATGCCTTAAGCTGCCAAACTTGGTATAAAGCAAGATCATTAGATTTTCCATCGGAATAATATGATTCGGTCACATCAAAACCTGCACTTATAGCCAGGGCGCTCAGTGATTCTTCAGAAAAGGTATGGACATAACGATAACCGATTGTCTCACCGGCTCGCCAATCCATGAGAATGTCACCGTGCTCCAGATCATCCGGATTGATACCTATCTCTGACCAGGGAATAATGCGGTCGCGCAACCGGGGGCTGTTCTGCCACTGCCAGACAGAGATGGCCATGCGGCTTGAATGGTTTAATCTATTTGCTAATTTTTTGGCTATTTCCAACCGAAGGCTGTCAGAGGGCAAATGGTGTAATACTGCGAAGATCACTGCCCAGTCATACTTTTTTTGAGGGATGGATGTGTAAAAATCAGGTGCTGCCAGGTCAAGATGATGAAAGTTGAAAGCACCTTGGTGTTTATTTTCCAGACGATTTTCTGCCTCAATTAATAACTTTTTGCTTATATCAAAGCCATCATAGCTGCCTGAATACCCATTAATAATCAATGCCTTCGCAAAAGTTCCGTTGCCGCAGCCGAGGTCAAGAACCATTTCACCTTGATCAACCCTTTTGGCTATTTCTTGGGCGCCAGGCTGAGCCTGGTGGCGTGTTGATGAAAATGATGGCGCATATTGGTCATAAAATTGTCGGTTTATGTCGAGCAATTTATCTACGAATGTTTTTTTCATTATGAATAAGAGTATATTGGATATGAGTAAGCCGTGCAACAAAGATTAATAAAAAACGTCTTCCTTCTGGAAAACGTCTATCAAATCGGGGATTCTGTAATTTCCAGTTTATACCGTATCAGTCTTTTCACTGTTGGATGTGTAACCCCCGGAATTTAAAAACTTTTTATGGAGCCACATGGTTTGCTCAACAGTTTCTGGGGTGATCATGCCCAATAGATGCCGATTTTCTATTACTGGCAATACACGTTGTGAGCTAAAGAAGGGCAAAATATCTATTAATGGCATTTCCGGTTCAACTATTTTGAATTCTTTATCAATAACCGCATAGGCAGGCGCTCGATTGCCCAAACGTTCAATTGCTTTTAATAAGTTATTTCGGCGGATGATCCCTAAGAATATGCCATTGGATTCAACCGGGATGTTCTGCTGACCGGTTTGAATTGAAATTTCAAACACATCCTGTAAGGATTGGTTGCCTTCAACTTGGAAATATTTTGTCATCATTGCATCTCGGGCGACAAGACCCTTCATATTGGCTTTGATCTCGACCGATTGTGCTTCAGCACCAGCACCTGACCAGACGAATAGAGCAGTCAGAATCAACCAGGGGTTGATGAAAAAACCGGCAATGCCCATCACGACAGCGAATCCTCGTCCGATGTTTGCAGCGATCCGGGTGGCTTTGACGTAATCCATGTTTGATGCCAGTATTGCTCGTAAAACTCGCCCGCCATCCATGGGGAAGGCAGGAATAAGGTTGAAAACAACCAGTGTAATGTTAGCCGCAAGTAATTGAAACCAGAAATTATTCAGGTTGTTTAGAATATTCATAGGCGCTGAGAAAAATCCGGTTAGCAGCAAGACCGAGAATAATATTGCAGCAATTATGACATTGACAAGCGGTCCTGCGGCAGCAACAAATAATTCTTCTTTTGGGTCTTCCGGCATATTTTCAAGCCTGGCCACACCACCGATTGGCAGCAAGGTGATATCCTTGGTGCTGATTCCAAAACGTTTAGCCATTAATGCATGCCCTAATTCATGAAAAACAACACAAACGAAAAGCGCAGAGATCAGCAGGAAGTTCGAAAGCATTGTGGCTACAGAGCCGCCACCATACAGAGTGGAAAATCCGATCCATATAAAAATAAAAAGAAAAGTGAGATGAATTTTTATATCAATCCCAGCGAGTTTTCCAAGTTTCCATGATCCGTTCATTACTACCTCTTTTAATTTTTGTTTGTTTTTGTTACTACTCAGCTTATTGGGAAATATGGGGTGTTGTGTGGCGGCGGAGCCGCCACACAACACCCCCGACCTTTCAGTTGTAGTGCAACCTAAGTAGTTACTGTTTTTTTATATCTTTCTCTATAAGGATAATACTGGATTATCAGAAATTTGTTAGTGATTTGTAAAATCTCTGTACAACTCTTAATGATTATGTTAATCAAACAGGGGCATAATGGGTACAATTGATGATCATGAAAGCAGAATCCTGGAAAAAGAAACGTGACTACAGTCTATCTGAGCTTGAGGCAGCTTTGGCGATCTTAGAAGAGCTGAAAAATGGGATGGCGTTGAATAAAGCCCAACGATCCCATCCCAAACCGGATGGCGGCGGGTTCATTCCCAAACATGCCCTGGTTGCTGTTTACAAACAAAAGGTAGCCAGTGGGGAATGGGAAGATGATGAAATGTTATTGCAAAAAATCAGGATGAAACCCACCCGCACCTTATCAGGTGTGACAACGGTGACTGTGCTGACACGCTACCATCCCTGCCCAGGTGATTGTATCTTCTGCCCGCAAGAAGAGAAAATGCCTAAAAGTTATTTAAGTGAAGAACCAGGTGCAAAGCGCGGCCTAGAAAATGACTTTGACCCTTATTTACAGGTGCATAATCGTATTAATGCCTTAAAGGCTGTAGGGCATCCGACAGATAAAATTGAACTGCTTATTCTTGGCGGCAGTTTTTGTGTTTACCCTAAGGAATACCAGGAATGGTTTGTACGGCGTTGTTTTGAGGCAATGAATGGCGTCAATCCAGATGACGATCAAGATGATTCAAACTTAACAGCAGCACAGGTAATGAACGTGCATGCAGAACATCGCAATGTGGGTTTAGTGATTGAAACTCGCCCTGATTTGGTGAATAAAAAAGCGCTTGATTGGTTCAGGTATCTTGGTGTGACTAAAGTACAAATGGGTGCTCAAAGCCTCGATGATCATATTCTTAAACTTAACCGTCGAGGACATACTGCCCAAGACACACTAAATGCCACTGCACTGCTGAGGGCTGGTGGATTTAAAATTGTGCTCCACTGGATGCCCAATTTGCTTGGGGCAACTTTAGAAAGCGACCGGGTAGATTTTCTGCGGTTATGGCAAGACAATGCTTACTGCCCTGATGAAATTAAAATTTATCCTTGCCAGTTATTAGAAAACACTGATTTATATGAACATTGGCAGGATGGCAATTATCACCCCTATGCCGAAAATGACTTAAGAGACCTGATTGCTGATTTGAAAATTGACGTTCCCCGCTATTGCCGGATCAATCGGATCATTCGTGATATTCCATCAACTTATGTAGTGGCAGGGAACAAGAACACCAGTTTAAGGCAGGATATCCAAAAATTAATGAAGCAGCGGGGCACTACATGTCAGTGCATTCGATGCCGTGAAATCCGGCGGCAATCTGTGAAACCAGAATCGCTTGTTTTGAACGATCTGGTATACCATCCAGCGGATGCAGAGGAACACTTTTTATCCTTCGACACCCCTGATGATAAACTGGCTGGGTTTCTGCGGCTGTCCCTCCCATCTGATACGCATAATACGGGGCTTATTGACTTGCAAGAAGCGGCGATCATCCGAGAGGTGCATGTATACGGCCAGTCTTTAGAAGTTGGAGAAGAGAGGCGTGGGGCTGCCCAGCACAGCGGCCTTGGAACACAATTGATCAAGGAAGCTGAAGCAATTGCCAAAGATCAAGGCTTTAAAAAAATGGCAGTGATTGCTGCTGTGGGAACGCGCGCATACTACCAGGCCAGGGGATATGAACTGCAACGGCGATATATGGTTAAAAATCTTCAAAAAGATTGATGTTAAACCCCCAGAAAATTGAATAAAATTCCGAAACTGCTCAGGCTGCCATGCAAATGAAAGGTCGGGGGTGTGGTGTGGCGGCAAAGCCGCCACACCACACCC
>CAZCBW010000062.1:0-15581 GCA_964497065.1 uncultured Candidatus Brevefilum sp.
GTGTGGCGGCAAAGCCGCCACACCACACCCCCTATTTCTTCATAAGCTGAGTAGTTACAAAATTTCAAAGAAATCAAGAGTATTTGATTAATTAGATTTGTTAAATCTATCATGATTTCACCTGCATTTTTATGGTGAAAAACTTCTAACTCCGAGGAAAGGAATTTATCATAAGCGATGATACAAACGCCATCCTCAAACTCAACCCAACTGCTCGGCACATGTCTGCCAGGTCTTGATCAGTGTGCTGACATTCTGCATCGCACGGTCAGTTCCCTCGCGGACGTTGTCTACCGGGGAAAGAATGAACCCATCCGGTCCGAGGACATCCAGGGAGGTAATAACCTCGTCCTTTACATCGGCCTGGCTGCCCTGTTCAACCGTCAGATGCCCGTTAACGCCGCCCCATAAGCACACCTGCCCGGCTGTCTTTTCTTTGGTCAGCGCAAGGTCGTAGGTATGAGGGTCAACGCCAATGATCACATCCACACCGGCTTGAATGACGAGGTCCAACAGGGGCATGGCGCTGGCCGTAATGATGTAGCCAAACTTTGCATCAGCCGAGTGTGCCAGATCAGCATCGCGCTTGAGTTCCGGCAGGATCAGCTTTTCCCACAACGGCGGGGTGAAAAAATCAGTGTTCTCATACCAGGCACGCTTGATGAACAGGTCAATCCCGGCCTCCAATACGACCTCCATACGCTGCCGGTTCCATGCTGCGATCATGGCAAACAAATCACGGATGAATTCCGGCCGGTCATACACATTGAAGACCAATTGATTGAGGCCGTGCACCCATCCCAGCATATCCATCCCAACCCCCCAGCCGCCGGCTGTCAGCAGGTCATGCTGTTTGGCAAACTTGATCGCCTGTGCGGCATCAAGCCTAAAGGCTTTGATCTCATCAGCTTTGGGCGGGGCAAGCAAGTATTGGAAAGGGGCTAAATCACCTTCGGCCTCAACAATGAACTTCTGAGAACGCGGAATCAAGTAATCGTCCAAAAAGGGAACATGATTACCCCAGCGCCAATCTTCGGTCTTCTGCACCCGGGTTGACAAATCCCCACCTGGTGTATGGTAGGTCTTAACCAATATCGGGTCAGCACTGCCAGCGGGAGTTTCAACCGCTTCTGTGATAACAACATCAGGATGATGAGAAACCGGCAGGCCGTAAAGATTATAGTGATCATTGACCACCACGGGCGTGCGAGTAGGCACCATCACATAGGGGTCCAGCCCCATTTTGACCTGGCGCGAGATAAACTCATAGTAAGAAGAGGATTGTTGGAGCAGCCCCCCAAAGATCATAAAGCTACAGGGGGGATGTTCCGGGGTTTGGCAGTTGAGGGCTGCCAGCATACGGTCTCGGGAAGAAGTTAGATTTGTCATAGGTTTTGTGTTTAAAAATCATCGATAAAAATAAGTTGAAACAAAGCAGAATACAGACGATTTAAGTTGAAAATATAGACCATGAACCCTTATGATGAACGGGTCTTAAACGCTTCGATGACGGCCATCAGTGCGGCAGTATCATCCAGCTTGGCGCCCAGGGTTGAACCAACCAGACGCGGCAGCTGACGTGCAGCTGCACCGCCATGGCGCAAGACTGATTCTCGAAGAGGTGAAAGCAGTGCCTCACCCAGTATATCACCGGGATGACCGACCACGACCATCTCCGGGTCGAGCATGAAGATCATCCATAAGAGAGCTGCCCCCAGGTGATACGCAGCCTCTTCAATCACTGCCAGTGCATCCGGGTCGCCCTCGTTAACCGACTTGACCAGGTCATACGGGCGAGGGGGTGAAGGCCATCTATGTGGGAAACGCAGGGAGGCCAGTTCTGCCATCCCCGGGCCGCTGGAAAATCCACTTAATGAACCAGGCACATCAAACCCGGCTGGGCCTTTATCCGCCATGAGGATGCGGCCGATCTCTCCAGCCGCGTCTTCAGCGCCATGATAAACTGACCGCCCAAAGATCAACCCGGCGGACACAACGGTTTCAAGATCTAACAGGATCATATTCTCCACGCGGGTACCGGCCCCAAAATACAGCTCAGCCAGGGCTGCGGCATTGCTGCGTTCTTCGATGAACACCGGCAGGTTATAACGCACGCCTATCCGGCCTTTGATTGGGGCATTATCCCAATGGGGCAGATCAGGCGGTGTAAGCACACTCCCCTTCAACCGGTCAACCGGTCCGCTGACCGCCAGGGAGATCACCTCCGGGCTGCGCAACCCCTGGGCTCGGCGTAACTTCAAGAGTTTATCGGCCTGGCTGCAGATCAAGTCAAAACACTCGACGAATGGCAGTTCAGCCGGCGTTTCCATCTGCATGCGCTCATAAACAAGACCGTTCATATCGCCGTAAACAATGACTGTCTTCATACCGCTAATATTGATGCCGAGGATCCTGGTATTGATGTTCAGGTCTTCGAGGACACTTTCAATGGTTCGTGCTGGCATAATACGTGGTTTACTCCCAAAAAATCAAGGTGCCCCTATTATAAGCCAAATGCTGTTGAGACTGCATTAGCTAATTGGTCGATTGCTGCAAATGGGGGAAGAACTCCAAACTTTTGCCATAAAAAACACCTGATTTTATATTGACCCTTGACAATTGTCTGACAAAGTATATATAATCAATTGTCTGACAATCTCACCCAATCAAATTCCGACTAGGTGACAATTATCAATTTTAATTCGATGTGGTTTTTTCTGGTCCGACTTTTCCCCATTTAACCGTAGTTAAGAAAGGAACATCATTTTATATCATGGATAATCCATTATCAAAAGAAACTGTTAACCCAAATAAAGGTTGGCTGGTCACTGCTGCAGGTACCGCCGCATTATTAGCATTGGGCGTGCTGTATTCATGGAGCGTGATCCGAGCTAATATTCCTGCCAGTTGGGGTTGGGCAGAATCTCAAAAAACATTGCCTTATTCGGTCGCTGTTGTGGTCTTCTCAATCATGACGCTGGTTGGTGCAAGATTACTGAAAAAAATCGGGCCCCGTCTGGTGGTCAGCATCGGCGGTGTCTTGTGCGGCTTGGGGATGATCATCTCCAGCTTTTCGACAGTACCCTGGGTCTATACCCTGGCCTTTGGCATCCTGCTGGGGTCCGGCATCGGCTTTGTGTATGCCAGCGCTTCACCTGCAGCCTTGCGATGGTTTCCCCCTTCAAAAGCCGGCCTGGTCTCTGGTATCGTTGTGGCTGGTTTCGGCATGGGCAGTGTGTGGGTGGCACCCCTCTCACGGGCAATGATTGTTAATTTAGGCCTCCAAACCACCATGCTTTATCTGGGCATCGGCATGCTGGTCGCAGTGGTCGGGTTTGCTCAATTCCTCCAATACCCACCTGACAATTATGTCAAAACCGTTTCTTCGTTGAAAGAAGCAGTTAAGATTGTCAACCGGGTGGACTTTGAACCCAAACAAACCGTCAAGACCTGGCAATTTTATTTCCTGTGGATCACCTTTGCCCTTGGCTCAGGTGCCGGGCTGATGGTAATCGGCAACCTGGCTTCAATTGTTGCTGAACAAATCGGTTTGGTGGCTGTCAGCGCCATTGCGGTCTCTGCCCTGGCAATCGGCAACGGTGCAGGCCGGATTTTTTATGGCATGCTCTCAGACAAGATCGGGCGAAAAGCCGTTTTACTCATTGCGTTTGTCTTCCAGGCTATATTGATCATGATTCTGCGTTCTGTCGTGGTTGGCAGCCCATTAGCCAGCATCCCGGTGCTGATGGTCCTGGTAGCCCTGATCGGGGCAAATTACGGTGCTAACCTGGCGGTTTTCCCTGTCATCACCAAGGACTTCTACGGCCCAACCAATTTTGCGATCAATTACGGCATCGTTTACACAGCCTGGGGCCTGGGCGGATTCATGATTTCGCAGCTGGGCAGTACGTTTAAAGACCTGTTTGGCGATTTCAATAATGCCTACCTGATGGCTTCGGGCATCCTGGTTGTCGCTGCTGTGATGATGGCTTTCATCAAGTCGCCACAGCCCCAACCCGCTGAAGCAGCACTTGACGGTGATCCTGTACCAGTTCCGGCTGGCAAATAAAAAGTTTATCTGACTTTGATTGAGCAACTGGCTATCACCAGCCAGTAAAAACTATTCACACCTTCTTTACCACAGGGATACCTAAATTACGTATCCCTGTTTTTAATTCAATTTCCGCACCTTTTTCATCTTATAAGGGTTATACTTAATTAAGAAGTTACTACTCAGCTTATGGAGAAATAGGGGATGTTGTGTGGCGGTGGAGCCGCCACACAACATCCCCAACCTTTCAGTTGCAGTGCAGCCTGAGCAGTTACATTAAGAATTTATTTTTCATCGCTTCACCATCCCTGAATTATTAAATAATCGTTTAATCCCCCTTGACAGGTGGAGGCTTTGTCATATAATAGGCTATAGTATAATATTGTACTCTTGTCTATTATTAGATAATTATTTATTAACTGTCTTGTTATTTGGAGAGAAACAATGGCCAGGCGATTAGACCGCCGTGTTCAACGCACACGGAAAATGCTGCGAGAATCTTTATTAAGTCTAATCCTTGAAGAGGGTTTCGATGAGATCTCGATCCAGGATATTACTGATAAAGCAAATTTAGGCCGAGCCACCTTCTATCTGCATTTTAAAGACAAGGACGAGCTGCTGCTGGAGGTGATGGAACAGTTAATGGAAGATATCCTTGACCAGGTTCCGCAGTTATCCGCTGCACAGTGGCGGCTGGAGGATATCAAAGCGATCACCAAACTATTCGATATCGCAGCAAAACATTACGATCTGTATCGCATCCTGATCATAGGCAGCGGCGGGATCACTGCCTCACGTCAGCTTCGCCAGAGCATCGCCAGCAGTGTTGCCGCTTCTATCCAGGCTGAAATTGAGAGCAAAAATGCTCAGCCTGAAGTACCGGTTGAATTCATCGCCAACCATTTCGCCGGGTCACTGCTTTCAACGATTTACTGGTGGCTCGACAGCGATTTGCCTTATTCAGCTGAAGAAATCGCCGAGATGTTTCAAAAGGTCAACCAGGTCGATCGCGAGACACTGCTGGGGCTGAACAAAGACGACGAGCTTAATAAACCAAATAAACAAAAAGACAAACGGAAAAGGCGGCAAAAAGAACAACCAATAGACGAAGTCGAAAAAAAATCCGATAAACCAGAAGAAGAAGATGGGGAAGAACCTGGAAATACAGTAAAACCTGAGAAAGAGCAGTTGTGAAAAAATGAATATCTTAATGATCTACCCCCAATTTCCCGATACCTTCTGGAGCTTCAAGCACGCCCTGAAATTCATCCGCAAGCGGGCATCCTCGCCGCCATTGGGTTTGCTGACCGTGGCAGGCATGCTGCCTGCCGCCTGGGAGAAACGCCTGGTGGATGTCAATATCCACAAGCTGGAAGACGATGATATTGCCTGGGCAGATATGGTCATGATCAGCGCCATGACCGTCCAGCGGGATTCGGCGAACGAAATTATTACACGGGTACGTGCAGCCGACAAGGTAATCGCAGCTGGCGGACCACTTTTTACCGCTGAACCGGAAGCTTTCCCAGATGTTGACCATCTGATCCTGAACGAAGCCGAGATCACCCTGCCGCTGTTCCTGGCAGACCTGGGCAGAGGTCAGCCTAAAAGAATCTACCAAACCGATGAATATGCTGACCTCACCACAACACCGGCTCCGTTGTGGGAGTTGATCGACTTGCGATATTATGATTCACTCAGCCTGCAGTTCACCCGCGGCTGCCCCTTTAATTGTGATTTTTGTAATGTTACTGCCCTGTTAGGGCATCGCATGCGCTTGAAAACCACCCGGCAGTTGATCAATGAACTGGATAATATCTATGCCCTGGGTTGGCGGCGCGGGATCTTCATTGTCGATGATAATTTCATCGGTAATAAGCGCATCCTCAAACGCGAGGTTCTGCCTGCCCTGATCGAGTGGCGTAAAGGTAAAAAAGGCTGCCGCTTTATCACTGAGGCTTCGGTTAATCTTTCTGATGATGAAGAGCTGATCAGGATGATGGTCAAAGCAGGGTTTACCTCTGTATTTGTGGGGATTGAAACCCCGGATAATGACTCCCTGGCAGAATGTTCCAAGAGCCAAAACCTCAACCGGGACCTGGTCAGTTCAGTGAAAAAGCTTCAACAGATGGGGCTGCAGGTGATGGGCGGTTTTATTGTCGGGTTTGACAACGATGATGAGACCATTTTTGAGCACATGATCGATTTCATCCAGGAGAGCGGGATCGTGACTGCCATGGTCGGTCTGCTGCAAGCACCGATCGGCACCCAACTTTACCAACGCATGCTGCACGAGGGGCGCATCCGCAATGCCTATTCCGGGGACAATGTAGACGGCGAGACCAATATCATCCCTAAAATGGATGCCACCCTCCTAAAAAACGGCTACCGAAAAATCCTCGATTCGATCTATTCAGCCAAGGGGTTTTACGAACGGGTGCGCACATTCTTAAGAAACTATACCCCTTCTCACCATGCAGTCACCATGCAGTGGGAGGAGATAGCCGCCCTATTTGCATCCATATTCGAAATTGGGATCAAGAGCAAAGAACGCTGGCAATACTGGAAGCTGTTTTTCTGGGCACTGTTCCGGCATCCGAAGAAGTTCCCCCTGGCGATCACCTTCACCATTTACGGCTACCATTTCCGCAAGGTCAACGAACTTCACGTCACATAAACAGCACCAGGTAGAGAAAAACATAAAAGCCCTGCAATAATTGATGTTGCACCGGGCTTTTTTATATGACATAAGATGGGTGTTTTTCCTTCGCTAAATTGTATTTAAATTCCAGCCCTGGTAAATAACACTGATATAATGATGAGAGATGCGGTCTGTTGTTTCAAGATACCACCGCAAGCAAACTTGACTATTTAATTCCGGGTGAAAGCCTAATCAGGTAATGCCTGTCCATGGTTAAGCCTGTTGTTTTGACAATTGGAAATGATTGTCTTAAAATGTAATTTTGCGAAAATGAATTATTAGAATATTTATCAAGGAATAAGGAAGGTCTCTTTCATGAAAGAATATCAAACCGAATCAATCCGCAACATTGTCCTGGCTTCACACAGCAATGCAGGTAAAACAATGCTCGTGGAAGCACTGGCAAATTTCACCGGAATCACCACCCGGATGGGCAAGGTTGAAGACGGCACCACCATCTCTGACTACGAAGAAGAAGAGGTTCGCCGGGGGATATCCCTATCAACTTCGATCGTCCCGATCGAATACCAGGGCAAAAAACTGAATTTATTTGACACACCCGGATACACCGATTTCATCGGCGAGGTGATCTCGGCTATGCGAGTTGCGGATGGCACCTTAATTCTGATTGATTCCGTAGCTGGCCTGGAAGTGGGCACTGAAATGGCTTTGCAGTACAGCAACCAGTTCAACCTGCCCAAGATGATCCTGATCAATAAGATGGAACGCGAGAATGCCAATTTCAATAAGGCGCTCGATTCTGTGCAGAACCACCTAGAAACCAGGCTTCTCCCGCTGCAAATACCCTGGGGTGAAAAAGCAGATTTCAAAGGTGTGATTGACCTGCTGACAATGAAAGCCTATGAGGGTGAAGGAAAACAAGGCGTTGACATCCCGGCCGAATACCAGGCTCAGGCTGAAGAAATGCACCTAGCGCTGGTTGAAGCAGCTGCTGAAGGTGCAGACGACCTGTTAGAGAAATATTTTGAGAATGGCGATCTGAACGATAAAGAGATCATGCGAGGCTTACGCAACACCATTTGGGAAGGCAATTTCATCCCGGTGATCGTTGCAGCCGGTGCCAATAAGATCGGCCTGGTACCTTTATTGGAACTACTGGCCAACCTGATGCCTTCACCGGCTGATATGCCGCCTGCCGAAGCAGTTAATGATAAAGGCGAAACAGTTACATTGGAACCCAAAGAGGATGCGCCGCTGGCTGCTTATGTGTGGAAAACAACGGCAGACCCGTTTGTTGGAAAACAGACTTTCTTCAGGGTTTATTCAGGCAAAATGGTTGCTGATTCAAAAATTTGGAACAGCGACAAAGAAGAAGAGGAACGGCTGGCTGGCATGCAAGTACCCTTTGGCAAAGAAGGTTTCCCCGTCGATACATTGTTTCCAGGAGATATCGGGCTTGTTGCCAAGCTGAGCGTCACCACCACTGGTGATACGCTGTGCACGAAGGAAAAACTGCTCAAGCTACCGGCAGCTGATTATCCGAATGCACTCTACCAGGTGGCACTTTTCCCGAAAACCCAATCGGATGCGGCCAAATTGAGCACCACACTTTCACGGCTGTGTGAAGAGGATATGACCCTCTCTTGGCATAACGAACCAGCCACCCGCCAGACCATCCTGCAAGGTATGGGTGACCAGCATATCGATGTTGCTATCCGTCGAGCAGAAACTAAATTCCAATTGAGCATTGAAACAACAGAACCAAAGGTGCCTTATGAAGAGCGCATCACCCGGGAAAATTCTGCCATGTACCGTCACAAGAAACAAACCGGCGGTGCCGGCCAGTTTGGTGAAGTGCATTTAAAGGTTTCGCCCAGCGAAGAAGAAGATTTTGAGTTTGTCAATGACGTTTTTGGCGGCTCAATTTCTAACAACTATATGCCCTCCATCGAAAAAGGCATTCGCAACACGATGAAAGATGGTGTTGTGGCCGGTTACCCGGTGCATAATGTGAGGGTTTCAGTATTTGACGGCAAGGAGCACCCGGTTGATTCAAAACCAATCGCATTCGAAATTGCAGGTCGAGAAGCCTTCAAACTGGCCTTCAAAGGCGCAGGCGCAGTGTTGTATGAACCGATCATGAAAGCTCAGGTGATTGTTCCCGAAGCGAACATGGGTGATGTTCTCGGCGATATGAACTCACGCCGGGCTCGGGTTCAGGGAATGGACACCCAAAAAGGGCGTTCAATCGTCACCGCCAATGTGCCGCTGGTTGAAATGCAGCGCTATACCACCATCCTCCGCTCAATGACCGGCGGACGCGGGTATTTCACAATGGAATTTGACCATTACGAGATGGTACCCCAGCACCTGGCCCAAGAGATCATTGAAGCCAAACGCCTTGAGGACGAAGAAAAAGAAGACTGAGTCTAATTTTTGGATTAATTTATCAAAACTGCCCGGAAGTTATCCTGGGCAGTTTTTAATAAAACACACAGTCGTAGAGAAATTGTGGGCAAGATAGATATCAACTCAGTTACAAATTTGAATCCAATACCACAAGCAACTTTCTTAATCTTGCTAACTCCTTGGTCAGGATATCCCAAACAATATTCAGTTTAATTTGATCATAACCGTGAACAATGATGTTTCTTGTTCCAATGATCGCCGCCCAAGGCACTTCAGGATTTAAGTCCCGAAAGTCTGAAGAGATTTAATTTGCTGCCTCACCTAAAATTACCAAATTAAACATGATTGCATCCTGAGTTTTTTCGTCTCGAATAAATTGATCAAAAGTTGGAACGCGATAAATTTCAATGGCATCTATCGCAGCAATCATATCGATCAATATTTTTTTTGTGTCTTTCATAAAGCTATCGCATCTTGTTGGATATTAACCACAAATTCATGATCATCAATTTGTGATAAAACTGAAACAGGAATTACATCAACAGAAACACCTAATAATTGTTCTGCTTCATACAAAAAACCAGGCACGCCAAACAATGAGGCATCAGGTTTCATCTCAACCAGGAAATCAATATCACTTTTCCTGTTTGACTCACCTCTGGCAACCGAACCGCATATATAAACCTTTTCGATTCCGTTTTTCTCAGCCAATTCATGCAGTTGGCCGGAAAATTCTCTAACGTGCTTTATTAGCATGGTTTCCTCTTTTGTTATTACCCTCAATCGATTACTTTTTTTACCAAAATCAGGTAAGTATTTCAAAATATGATGGCTATGCTCATTATACAATACCACCAATTAAATAAATAATATTCGTTACTACTCAACTTATGGAGAATTAGGGGGTTTTGTGTGGCGGCTCCGCCGCCACACAAAACCCCCGACCTTTCAGTTGCAGTACAACCTGAGCAGTTACCAATATTCCAAAGATAATGAATTTGCTTTACAAAATATAACTTTTAGTAAGACCTTCTAAACAATAAACCTCCAAGAATTTTAATAAAATCTTGTGCGGTGAGTTGAGCTAGCCACCCCTCCATGCAATATTTACATCAATTTAAAGGCGAGCTTTGATTCCGATAAATCCTAATTCCTGGCATCCAAATTCCTGGTCGCCTGATCGCCTGTTTCCTCAGCCCCTGTCCCCCTCACCATCTGATACAATCATCGCATGGACGTTCGCCACTGGATCTTCCTCTCCCCGCATCTGGATGATGCCGCCCTCTCCTGCGGCGGGCTGCTGTGGGATCTGGCACAAAATGGCCATCAGGTCGAAATCTGGACCCTGTTCGCGGGCAATCCCCCCGATGAAGACTTCTCCCCCTTTGCACAGCAAATGCATCAGGACTGGGGCGTAACTGGCGCTGAAGCCGCAGCCCTTCGTAAAGCTGAAGATCAGCGAGCCTGTGAAATTCTAGGGGTTGAATACCGCCACTTCAACTATCTGGATGCGATCTACCGCCGAGATCAGGTAACAGGGAAACCAGTTGTGAATAACAACAACGAATTATTCGGCAAACCCCCAGAAAAACCGCTGATCAACGACATCACACAGCAATTACTGGACCTGCTCCCAAGTGAAGCTGCGCTGGTCTCCCCCATGGGATTGGGAACCCATCTAGATCATCTTGCAGTATTGAAGGCTGCTGAAGAGACCAGCCAAGTCCCCCATTATTATGCTGATTATCCCTATATCCTTAAAGAATACACGCCAACTAACGAAAGATGGGAAACGATCTTTTACCCACTCAACGAAGCTGCACTGCGGGCATGGCAGGAGGCCGTCCTCACCTACAATTCACAGATTGGGCAGTTCTGGCGCGATGATGCAGAATTACGCCTGTGTTTGCGAAATTACATGGCAGGCGGCGGGGGCAGGTTGTGGAAATCCTTGACCCTCAATAAAGCACTGGGCGGTCACTCACTTGATTCTTGAAGGATTTTAAACATCGCTTCTACAACCTCAGGGTCAAAATGGCTCCCCGATTTTTCCTGGATATACGCCAATGTTTTTGCTTCAGACCAGGCTTCCCTAAATGGGCGATCCGATTGCAAGGCATCCCAAACGTCGACAACAGCAAAGATTCGGGCAAACAAGGGGATCGCTTTTCCTTTTAATCCTTGCGGGTAACCGGTACCGTCCCATTTCTCATGATGACTGAAGGGGATATCTAAAGCGGGTCGCAGAAAATCAATGGGAGAAAGCAAATTATAAGCCAATCGGGGATGTTTTTTCATCACCACCCACTCATCATCAGTGAGCTTGGCCGGCTTGATGAGAATGTCGTCTGGGATACCAAGTTTTCCAATATCATGCAACACCACCCCATGCCGGAAATGGACCAGGTCTTCCTCACTAACCCCCATAAAACCGGCCAGTTTCAAAGCCATATCTAATTCCCGTTGGGAGTAACTTCCAATTTTTTCGTCACGCAAGTTAAGCGCTAATCCCCAGCTTTCAATGGTCTTTTCATAGGCATGGGTTAATTTCAGGTTGTCTTGAAGTTTACGCTCATTGATTAATTGGTCTTCAATGGCAACCGCTGTTTGCGATGCCAGGGTTTCCAGCCTCCTGTCCCATTCTCTGTCAAGGTCGATGGGTGAACGATGGAAAACCTCAATAACACCTTTAATCTGGCCCTTAGCAACCAGCGGAACAGCAGTGTAAGTAATAAATCCCTCATCTTCCAACAAAGTTTCTCTTTCAAAAGGCGGGGTACTGCCTTCAATACTTTCCAGGTGGATGGTCACTTTTTCGAGAGCGGCCCGGCCTGCATAACCTGCCCCCAGCTTGCCTTTTGCCTGTTGATATTGTTTCCTCTGAAAGCCGCTGCTGGCACTATAAACCAGATCATGACTGTGAGGTTCGTATAACAACAGGCTAACAGCATCTGCTGGCAATAAGGTTAATGCCTGAACAGAAATGATATCCAACATCAACTGCAGATCATATGAGCTTGCAATTGCCTGAAATATCTTTTGCTGTGCTTTCAAATTATCCACTTTCTGCAAGGCATCTTCTAGAAGGGACATACGATGCAAAGTGATTCCAGCGATTTTTGCGATGGATTCAAGGAATCGCACTTCATCTGGTTGAATTTGCCGCGGCAGCTTACAAGAGAGATAAAACACACCGAGGATTTCATCCATATTTTGGATGGGGACGCAGACACCGCCCCACCCTGGTGGAATCACATCGATCACTGCCTGATTTGTCCCTGGATCGCTCTCAAACTCATTGGCAATATATGTTTCCCCGCTGGTTAATACGGCTCTGCCAATACCCTCATCATTTTTAGGAGGCTTTTCATCAATCAGATCAAACCACCCCACAGAAGCAGATTTACGAAAGATATTAGTTTTTGGATCAAAAAGCAAAATGCTTCCAGCGGTCAGTTCTAAAGCTTCGAGCGTATGATTTAATAAAAGCGGCATGGCTTCATTTTCATCATTTGCATACCTTAATATTTCTGTAATTTTTTCCAATGCCTCCAGCTCTGCCAGGCGTTTGAGCTGTTCCTGCTCGTGGGAAACTCGGTCAGTGATGTCATTGGCCATGGTGATGATATGCCGCCTGCCGTCCGGAAGGAGACCTAATGGTGCAGAACTAAATAACCATATGCGGTTTGTGCCATCTTTTGTACGGACAGTAAACTCTCCCTCTTCCTTCCGACCTCCAGCATTAAATAAATCTTTGACACCTGTTTGCACTTCAAGATGACCCCTACCATAAGCTTTTTTAAGCCATTGGGAAAGTGTGGGGATGTCTTCATGGGTGTAGCCGGTGATTTCCGTCCAAACAGAGTTGACAGCGATCACTTCACCATCCTCAGCCTGGATCATGGTTGGGTAGGGCGCGTTCTGTACAGCTGTGCGAAATTTTTTTTCACTCTCAAGCAAAGCAGCTTTTTGTTCTATTTGCGCCGTGATATCGCTGATAACCAAACGGCAGATTTCCAAGCCATCCGAGTCTTTTGCTACGGCCCCCGTCAGGCTTCCCCAAAAATGCGTGCCGTCCGTTTTTAGTAAACGCAGTTCACAATTCTGCGGTTGTTTTGTATCAAACAAAGCTTTATTATGAAAATAATATTGATCCTGGTCTTCTCGAAATATAAATCGGCTAAATGGCTGTTCAACCAGTTCTTCGCGCTGTAATCCTAATAAATTGGCTGCGGTCAGGTTGGATTCCTGGATAATCCCTTTTTCACTGAGGGTCATATAACCAACAGGGGCCAGGTCATAAAGATCAAAATATCGACTAAGCGCATGTTTAAGGTCATCCTGGGTCCGACGCAATTCATCATTTTGAGCTTCCAGTTCGATCTGGTGGACGCGCAATTCATGCAGGAGTTGTTGAATTTCTTCAGGTTTGAAGTCTTGTGGATCTTTTGAAGACTCAACAGCTTGTTTTTGGGCAATTTCTTCTGCCCTTTGTCGTAATTCGCTGGATTCTTTAGATTTACCTTCTTTTTCTCTCATCGCACACCTATTTCCCGGGCAATTATGGGCACATATTCGTTAATTAACAGACCATACCCCATGAAATCAAAGAACGTATCTTAATCAAACCTGTCATTTAAGATAATCACGGTGTCAAGTTTCATCATTCAGGCAAACCTGGTTGCCACCGCTGTTCTTTGCGCGATACATCGCAGCATCAGCTTTTCTGATCAGGTCGTCAATGAATATCATTTGATCTTCTAAAGCTGCCATACCAATACTGACCGAGATATCACAATTTCGCTCAGTGATAGGGATTCTGATTGATAAATTAACAATTGCCTGAAGTAACCGCCTGGCTGCAATACCGGCTTCATCCAATGGCGTATTGGGTAGAAGCACAGCAAATTCATCACCGCCCAGTCGTCCAATAATGTCAACTTCACGAAGCTCGTCTTTCATTGATAAAGCAACCTGTTGGAGCACTAAATCCCCCGCTTCGTGGCCATAGGCATCATTAACATTTTTAAATTGATCAATATCCAATATTAAAAGCGAAAGCGGTTGTTTATAACGTCTAGCACGCCGCAATTCTTCTAACCCTCGCTGCATGAAACTCCGCCGGTTGTTTAATCCAGTCAGATAATCGACCAAAGCCAGCTGTTCTAACTCAGCATTTAACTTCAGAATATTTTCTTCGGCAATCTTCCGCTCGGTGATATTATTCAACCCCATGCGGTATCGTCTGACCCCATCGGTGTCAATAACGACTTTGCTAATCAAGCCTATCCAAATGATTGTTCCATCTCCTTTTGTCATTCGCAGTTCGCAAGTCTGCTGGTTGGAGGATTTATTAAGTTGGTTTTTGTATTGATAGTAAATATCTTGGTCCTCTTTGAGAATAAAGTTACTTATTGGCTTATTAACAAGTTCTTCTCCAGGATATCCCAATAAACTGGTTGAAGTCAGGTTAGCTTCCAGAATGATGCCCTTTTCACTGAGGGTCATATAACCAACAGGGGCCAGGTCGTACAGGTCAAAGTAACGTGATCGGGAAATTTCCAGCGCTACCTGCACACGCCGCAATTCTTCATTTTGCATTTCCAGTTCAATTTGGTGAACTCGTAATTCATGCAAGGTGTGTTGTACTTCTTTGGGTGAAAGATTCAACGTGCTTTGATCTTCCAAAGCCATTTGTTTTTCAGCTTTTCGGCGTAAGCTGTCAATATTTTTTGCCTGTTTGTTCTCATGCTTCATCAAAGACCTACTTTTGGGTGGGCTATGTTATCTATTGGGTATTAATTGCCTTCACAAAATTTTCTTCTATTGCTTTGAATCTCTATACAAAAAAATCCAGGATTAATTGTTATTGAAAAATATTGCTTATTAAAATTATCTGGCAACCTCCTTGAACTTTTCAAAAGTTATTTTCTGCTGTCATTCTTTAGCTTCTTCCCCGTTGGTAATTTCTCGTAACCCACCGGTAATCCCAATTATGGTGTTGTGTGCATCGAGCAGAGGTTCAATCGTTAAATCATAAAGATTGGTTTTGCCATCGACGGTCAAATGCACATTTTTCTGAAGTCCCTTTCCATTCTCAAACACCTGCTGCTTAAGGGCTGTCAGTTCGGCAGCTTCCTGTTCGGGGAATAATTCTAGGTCAGTTTTTCCCTGCAGCAGTTCTACGGTGAACCCGGGGATAGGATTGTGAACCCAGGTATAGCCTAGATCAACATCCTGGTTGTAAACCATTATTGGTGTATTGCTGAGTGCCATCAGCAGACGAGCTTCGTTTATTTTAAGCACCTGGTTGATCTCTTTAATCTCTGTAATATCCATAAATGTGATCACTGCACCTTCAATCACATTTTCAAGGGTGCGGTATGGTTGAATGCGCATTTTAAGAGGGTGTCGGAAAAATTGTGTAAATGGGTTATCCTAAAAGACTAAAAAGAAAGG
>CAZCBW010000063.1:0-13440 GCA_964497065.1 uncultured Candidatus Brevefilum sp.
GCCGCCACACCACACCCCCTACCTTTCATTTGCATGGCAGCCTGAGCAGTTACTTTTATTTTATGATAACACAAATGTAAGTTGGAGGATCAAACTAATATTTTGCTGAGGAAGGCTTTGGTGCGCTCTTGGGTGGGATGGCTGAAAAGCATATCTGGCACCCCCTCTTCGACGATCACACCTTCATCCATCAATACCGCCCGGTCGGCCGCAGCACGGGCAAAACCCATTTCATGGGATACGACGACCATAGTCATCCCTTCTTTCGCCAGCTGCATCATGACATCCAATACTTCCTGGATCATCTCCGGGTCAAGTGCACTGGTGGGCTCATCAAAAAGCATGATCTTTGGGTTCATCGCCAGTGCACGGGCGATGGCAACACGCTGCTGCTGCCCTCCTGAAAGCTGACCGGGAAAGTCTTTGGCTTTTTCTGGGATACCGACTTTTTCTAATAATGCCAGGGCAGTTTCTAAAGAAACCTGTTTGGTACGTTTACGAACGACTTTTTGCGCAATGGTGACATTTTCGACCACGGTGAGATGTGGAAAAAGGTTGAACGACTGAAAGACCATCCCGACTTCAGTGCGGACTGCATTGATATTTTCAGCCGTGGTGAGGGGAATATCGTCAACGATCACCGTCCCTGCATCAAATGTCTCCAATCGGTTGATACAGCGTAATAATGTTGATTTGCCAGACCCTGAAGGCCCAACGATCACAACCACTTCGCCTGGGTATATATCCAGATCAACACCATTCAGCGCAGGTGTCAAACCGAAATGTTTGTGTAAGTTCTCTATATGAATAATTGGTTTTTGGTTCATTTTAACGATCCTCCGTTTGAGTTTTTCTTTCGATCCAGGCAACAACACGGGCAGAGATCAACGTCATGATCAGGTACAGGAGTGCAATCATGATCCAGGTCTCGACCGGGATGAAGTTAGCAGCCATGAACTCACGGCCGCGGCGGGTCATGTCTGCAACGGCAACTATGCTGACCAGGGAGGAATCTTTTAATAACGAGATGAATTCATTACCAACCGGCGGCAGGATCACCCTGACCGCTTGCGGCAATATAATATACCTCATTGCCTGACCGTGAGTCATTCCCAGGCTGCGGGCAGCCTCATTTTGTCCTTTGGGGATGCTCTGAATGCCAGCCCGGTAAACCTCACTTAAGTATGCAGCATAACAAAAAGTAAGGCCAAGAATGGCCATGGCAAAGGGGTTTGCTAAGTAACGTTCGAAGGGGCGATACTGGAGCAATCGCCCGATAGACTGGATCAATGAAGGGAAGGCAAAATACCAAAACAAGAGCTGAACCAGGAGGGGGATGCCGCGCGCAATTTCTACATAGATGGTTGTGATGGATCGGATGAACCCAATTTTTGACAAGCGTCCAAGGGCAGCAATTAATCCGGCAAAAAGGGTTAAAACAAACGCAATCAATGTGACACCAACTGTGATTACCAGGCCATCGCTCACAAAGCGGATGATTCGCCAATAAGGATCCGGCCGCAAAGTCGCCAGGAGCGTCACCAGTCCAATGACTGCTGCCACCAGCCACCACCAGCCGTCAAGACGGTGGCTGGCAACCTCGAAGCCGGGAATTCGTTCCAATTCTTTTGATACTTTCATTCGCATAGCTTTATACACCTTTCACCCCTCGCCAGAGTTACCAGCCCGGGCGAGGGGGCTCCCAAGTTAATTTATTTTTGTATCTTGTTCTACTTAATTACTCAGCGTCGCCATACCACTCGACGACTAGCTGGTCGATAAAACCTTCAGCTTGAAGTTCTGCCAGGGCAGCATTGACCTGGGCGATCAATTCATCATTACCCATACAAAAGGCAATACCGTAATTCTCATCGGTAAAGACTTCGCCAACAACTTGCAAGCTGTCAGCATTCTGGTTGACAAATGCCACAGCTGTGGGGTAATCGGCGATGACGGCATCAATTTGGCCGTTGGCCAGGTCTAGGAAGGCAAATTCATAGGTATCATAGACTTTTAATTCACTGTCTTCGATAGCTTCGGCTTCCATTGCACCAGTGGTGCCAATCTGGGCACCAATTGTCGCTCCGACCAGGTCAGCCGGGCCGTTGATGGTGTCATTACCAATCGCAACGACAACGATCTGGCCTGCATTGATGTAGGGATCTGAGAAGCTGAAAACCTGTGCACGTTCTTCTGTGATGGTCATGGCTGAGATAGCCATGTCATATTGGCAGTCTGCCATGCCGGCCAAAAGCGGATCCCATCCGACATTTTGATAGCTGATGTTAAGATCGGCTCTTTCAGCAATGGCATTCATCAAATCGATATCAAAGCCAATGATATCCTTGGTTTCTTCATCGACAAACTCGAAGGGGGGGAAGGTTGCATCAGTGGCAACGACCAATACGTCGTCATCTTGTTGAGCACAGCCAGCCAAAAGACCAATAATGATCAGGCTAATCAGGGTTAAGAATAATTTGTGTTTCATTTTTTCTCCTCTTAAGATTGAATTGGTTTGATTTTTGTTTTATCCAGAAATATTTATGGCATCAACCTCCTTGAACAATAAAAAAAGCCTTCCTGGTTGGAAGGCTTTGGTTAGGTTTGCTTATGGTCTGATGGGTTAGTCCAATTTAAGCGCCAAATGCCGCTCCTCCAGGAGAGGTTCGGTAGAGTCGCTTTCGCTTGGGTTCAACAATTACATTGTGCAACATCATATTGAAATAGATTTTATCAGACAAATGTATCCATCAGATGATTAAATTGTTAACAGGAAGTTAATATTATCTTTTTTAGAAGGTTTCCCAGTAAAAAGTCGCTTTTAAAATTCCTGTTTTGAAAAGCGGTTGACACTGATAAAAAAGAATGCCCATGTCAGGATGAATACCAGGATCACAGGAACCCAAGAGTGGACGGGGCTTCCAGTCATCAATGCAGAGACAACGCTGTGTTCTACCCCGCCAATGAGGAGCAGCATTGCCCAGGGTAGATAAACGGCTGCAGGTCCCAACAAGCCTATGAATAGCTGCTGCCCAAAATGGACAGCTAAAGGGATGGCAATGACCGGACCCCCATTATCAAACAGGGTGCCGAGCATCAGCGATAAGGTCAGGAAAAATGTCAGGTTAATACATAGAACAAGGAGTCCTGCTATAAAACCAGGCAGTGCAGGAAACCGGCCTGATAACACACCAATCAACACAAAACCAGCCATGGCTGGAATCAGCACCATCGTTGCCAGCATACTGACCAGGCTGATTCCGGTATTGATTCCCCAGTTGGTGATCTTGATCCCCGCCTTCGTGTTCCTTGAGGCAACACTTGGATTTTTCAATGTGCGAATGTTATACCCGACATGGGGGATGGTGATCTACCAGGCATCCATGCGTGGCGGATTATTCTTTTCTCGTTTCTGGATGCTGCAGCCAATTGCCCTGTTATTATTGACCGGGGTGGGATTTTCGCTTTTCGGGTTTGCTTTAGAACGCATCTTGACCCCCAAGCTGATGGAGGAATAGGGATGTAAAAAAACCACCTGGATTTTCCCAGGCGGGTTTTGTATGACACATTTACATTGATCTGGTTGTGATTAACCGGCTGTATAGCCGCCGTCAACGAGGTAGTATGCCCCAGTAATAAAGGATGCTTGGTCAGAGCATAAGAAGGCAGTCAGATCGGCGACTTCTCCAGGTTCGCCCATGCGCTCAACAGCATGCAGTTTGATGATTTGCTCCAGTGCATCTTCAGTCAGCCCATCTTCGACCATCGGTGTCCTGATAACTGCAGGGCCAATCGAATTGACTCGAATGTTTTGGGTACCATACTCCAGGGCAGCGTTTTTTGTCAGCCCATTCACACCATGCTTGCTGGTCACATAAGCCGGAGAGTTACGAAAACCCATCACACCTGCAACAGAAGACATGTTTACAATTGCACCACCACCCTGTTTAATCATTTGTGGGATTTCATACCGCATACAGTAGAAAACGCCGTTGAGGTTAATTTGGATAACACGCAGCCAATCATCAATTTCGTATTCACCAGTTCTGGCCTGAGCACCAAGGATACCTGCATTGTTGATGGCAAAATCCAATCGGCCAAATGCATCAACAGTGTCTTTGACCATCTTTTCTACAGCCTTTGGGTCTGACACATCAGTTTCTAAAAAGATCGCTTCCTGACCGCTGTCTGTAATCTCTTTGACCACGGATATCCCTTTTTCTTCATCGATATCTACAACTACGACCTTTGCGCCGAGATCTGCAAAGGTTTTTGCGCAAGCTTCTCCTATTCCAGCAGAACCACCTGTGATTAGTGCCACTTTGCCAGTAAACATTTTCTCATTCATTGTTACTCCTTTTTGAAAACGGGCTAATATGTGAAATTTTTCACATATTAAATATACCTAATAATATCTTAATAGTCAAATTAAATTTTGTGATGATACTTTTCAAATTATTCTAGGAGCTTGTTGTTCTTAAGAAAGTTTACATAAAAAACCTGTGAAAAAAAGCAAAGGATGCGTAAATTAAACAACTTCAAAAAAAATAATGACAGAATGAAATTATTAATCTGAGAAAAATTTAAGGAAGCTCTCAAAAAACTGACAGATTTAGATATTCGTTAATAAGATCTGGAACAAAAATTAAAAAGTTGAAATTAAGAATCTGGACTTAGTTATGCAGTAAAAAAAGCAAATAACCATTCAAAAGCAAAATTATAGGAATGATTATGATTTTTTCTTATCCCAGGATTGGAGTTCGATCAGATTGCCTTCCGGGTCGGTGACATAACACCAGGTGACCTGATCGCCGGTAGCGATCCTCATCGTGACGATTTCACCAACTGCCTGGCCGCCTGATTGTATTACACTCTCGTGCATGAAACGGACATCGTCTACCAAAAATGCAACATGGCCAAAGCCTGGCCGGTTCACAGACGTTTTTGCTCGACTTTCTAACCGACTGTAATTGAAGATTTCAAGCGTTGGTCCATTTTCACCATATCCCGGTAATTTTAAATGGATGCCGCGAAGGTGCGCATCCGGAAGTCCGGTACCCTGTTCAAGTTCAGAGCCTTTGAAATCTCGTTCAGGTAGAAGAGGCGTGCACTTGAAGACCATCTGGTAAAAACCAGCTAATTTTCGCCAGTCTTCGGCTATTAAGTTTGTGTGAACATATTTTATGGTTTGATGCATGGCAATATCGATTTGATTAATTGTGGTGAACACTTATCCTTCAGGCAGTGAAAAAAGTGAAGAAAATCAATTTTTATAAACCAGCCTGCCTTCTACTGATTCACGAAAATTCTGGTGTTCACGGAGATATTCTAAGACCAGATCCTGCACACAGGTGGCCACGACCCTGCTGCGGCCGTTGTGATTGAGCTCGTCCAGGGTGATATTCAGGTTGGCTTTGCTGTTGTTGGCATGAAACCCTTGTAAACCAACCGAATAATGCTGGTCAGGGTTGACAGATTGGTGATTGACTTTAAGGCTTTCTAATTTCTTTGAGCTCTCATTGTAAACAGCCTGAACACCGGCATTGACCTGGTAGCATTCACCTTCACCGTTCCTGTTTTCAGGACGCATCCAATGGTTAAACATCCGCCTGAGCATCTCACCGGTGACGGTGAATCGATGCAGGCCATCAGTAAAAGGAAAACAGGACATAAAATCGCCCAGGGTGACGACTGGGCCAAGCGAAGGAATTCTTAATGAACCGGAACCCAAAAGCATCACATCCAGCTCACCCCAGTCGGCCATCGCATCAGCAAAGAGGTTGCCAAGCGAGGTTTCAATTTCACGATCAGGGTGCGTCAGCCGGGTGGCGAGTTTACAGATGATCGTGCTGTATTTTGAATCGACCACATCTTTATAAGAATTGATATAGTTGTGCAATTCTTGATCTGGTTGAATATCGCCCTTAATGATAGGTACCAGCTGCCAATTATAATCAACGATGCTGTTGGTATCATCGTCCACCACGATGTCAAATCGTCCAATTTGTTTGGTGCCCTCACCAGCCTGTGCGATCAGGACATTGTTAACCTTCTCAGGTTGTTCAAGGATGGTATGTGTATGGCCGCCGATGATCATATCCACGCCCCATTCCGGGTCTAGCAAGCTGGCTAATTCACAATCCGATTCGAATCCGATATGGGTCAGCAGGATCGTCAGATCGATGTCATCATTTTTATAGGCGTTGGTGATCTTCCCAACTTCCGTGGCTGCTTCTTCAAGCGTGATAAAGCTTCCGATGCTGCGATCGCTCTGGATGGAGTCAATCACTTTTTCGGTGACGATGCCGATAAACAGGATGTCGAACCCTGCCATGGGCAGGATCAGGTAGGGCTGCATCAGGCGTTTATTGAATTGACGGATATAGAGATTGGCATTGACGATGGGGAAATTGGCAACTTTCTCTAAGAAAAGCAGATGAGGCAGTCC
Organism: uncultured Candidatus Brevefilum sp.; assembly: GCA_964497065.1. Classification (GTDB taxonomy): domain Bacteria; phylum Chloroflexota; class Anaerolineae; order Anaerolineales; family Anaerolineaceae; genus Brevifilum. The sequence goes on from CAZCBW010000063.1 coordinate 6,449, forward strand.
GTAATCAAATTCGTGGTTGCCCAATGTGACCACATCCGGCGCAAGGTAATTCATGATCGATATGGTTGAGATGCCTTTATACTCTGCATCGATGATGGATCCCTGCAGCATGTCGCCAGCGATGACATACAGCACATTTTCTTCTTGCTCGCGCACCTGGTTGATATACCCAGAAAGCAGAGATAAGCCCCCAATCAAATCACCGTTTTTATCATCCATTTCTGCTAAAAAATCACCATGCATGTCATTGGAATGTAATATTGTGAACTTACGTGTGTTCATCCTGGGTGTCCTCCACTTTAGGGTTGGAAAGGATTATTTTTTTAGTATAGTGATTTTGGGTAAAAAAAGCAATTAATACGATCTAAAACTGTTTGGGTAAAGAAGTAATTTCCTGTTGGAGGCGAATAGGATTATTAGTTGAACTGGCAAATTTTTTAGTAATATTTATAGGGAAAGACTATTTTGTCTTTCCCTATTTTAACAACCCTAATGCTCTAAAATGAATTTATCAAGTTTCAAGTAAAACTTTTGCGAAAATTTTCTCGCCAGCCCTTATCGGCACCTGGATCCGGTTTTCACCGGGTGTGAGGGGGCAGGACCAGCGCTCATTGTAAGCACAATATGGGTTGTAAGAATAATTGAAATCGATGAGAAACTTGTTGTTTTCCAGCGGAATCGGGTCAAGATACCTGCCTGCGCCATAGGTTTCTTTTCCGGCCAATCCATCCGCAAAGGGTAAAAAATAATCCTCGCCGCTGGAATAAATCGTCAGGGCCGCTTTTTGATCATCAACCGTGAAATCAAATTTGCCATAGCGCAGATAAGTTTGAACATCTCCAGTTGAGGTCTGGATCGTAACCTCTTCCTTTTCAGGAAATTCATCAACAGTCACAGTTTTTCTTAGTTCTGGGTTTTCGGGGAAATAATTGAGCCCCTCAAAGTGATGCTGCTGTTCATGGGTTAATGGACTGTGATGGTCATTTCTAAAGAATTGATCTTTTGATTCTCGAAAATCGTTTAATTTTGTCATTTTTTTACGCTCCTTTTTCTGTTACTTATCTGACGAGGTCTCATTAATAATTATTACCTATACTTCGCCGATCAGGAAATTTCAGGGGCTGGTAATATTTTTGGATTCCCTTCTCGTCTTGTTAATTGAAGCTTTCAGATATTAAAGGAGTGTAATATATGGATTACCATTGCGTGAAGGACTAAAAACCAGCGCTAAATTACCACACTTTGAGCGACAGGATCAAAACGAAGAAAAGCACAACTATCTCAACATTTGCACGGTTTCCCTGGAAGGTAATCTTCTCCAGTTGTTATTTTTACCCGAACGACCGAGGACAAATGCCAAATTATGTTTAAAACTTACACCAGTAATACAGATAAATTACACTAACTTAATCATTATCTCATTTGATGACGCTTTGACTCACTTTACTAATTAGGATTATAGAAAAAGCATCAATAATAAATAAATGGCTTCTAATTCCGTGGTAATCTTTAATAGATGTTTGAAAAAATTGCAACTAAAAAATTGGCATTCTGACAATAAAAACCTATAATTATGATGAAACTAAACATTTTTATTTGTGTTAAGAAGTATACAGGTCATTGATCGTTGAAGGGAAGCATTTTGATGACAGAAACTTCACAACCAAAATTCCCGGTGTTTGTCATGTGCGGGCGTGATATGGTTCGCCGGAGACTTCTGAAAGAATTGGATCCTGATAAACAATACAAATCAAAAGCATTGCTGCCTTTTTTAGGGAAACGTTTGATTGATTGGCAGCTTATAGAACTGAAACAATCTCCATTTGTTGAGGGAATTTATATTATTGGGCTTTATCAAAAGGATGCGGCATTTGATTTTCCGGTGCACTATGTACCGGTAGAGACGAATGCTGATTTCTCCGATAAACTGATCGCAGGTTTGAATTATCTTAAATTCAATAATAATATTCCTGAATTGATCGTGATCAGTTCATCCGATGCGCCGGGTATAAATACTGAATCGATCAATAAGTTTTTTGAGCATCTGACTTTTTGCCAAGGGTGTGAATTTGTTTTGTCGCTTGTGCCAGAACATATCATTGAGAATGAATTTCCACGGTCAGGCCGGGTTGTGCTGCGGTTTTCAGACTGTCAGGCAATTCCAGGAGAGCTGTATGCTTTAAGCCCTCGGGCGATCGAAATAGGACAAAATATTATCCGCGATTTCAGCCAGAGCAGGCGAAAAATTAACCGCCAGGCAGCAAAGATCAACGTTAACCCATTTATTCGTTATTTCTTAATGAAGCCTATCATGTGGCAGGTAATTGCTAAATATTTATCAGGCAAAGCTTCGATCTCTGATGCTGAAGACGCCTTTTCAAAGGCTTTTAATTGTAAGACTCGTGGTGTGTTCATTGATGATGCTGGTTTTGGGATGGATATGGATTTGCCAGGAGACTATGAACGTTTGGAAGACTATGTCAGGAGAATTAAGCTGGCGGATGTATCTAAGATTACCACCTGAACAAACCTTTATTTATTAAAGTTGGAAAAAGTTGTGTTTTGTATTAAAGAATGTGAAGAATAATAAATAATTAAGGTAAAATAAATCTGATAAGAATCAGGAGGTGACTATCGAAAAAATAGAATTTGCTTTCATGTTTTTTGTTAACCTAATCTATTTTATTTTTTTACGAAAGGAGTTTTATTATGTCTGATGAGATTCGAAAGAAAGAGGATGTGACTGCTGAACAGATCTGGACTGTTCAGGAAGGTGAAAAGCGAAAAGTAGGTGTGATCCATATTGTCATTACTGCCTTGCTGATCGGTATTGGTTTTGTTGTCGGTGCCTTTGGCTCGATCAGCTTCCCGCTTGGATTTGGTGTCAATTTCTTTTGGACAGGTATTGCTGTTCAGCAGGTTGGCGCTATTTGGTTTGGCGGATGGGGTGTTTTAGCTGGCGCGATTTTCCCATTCTTCTCAAATGCAATTGCAGGCACACCATTTTATGTTTCATTGGCTTATATTCCTGCTAATGCAGTCCAGGCATTTTTGCCAGCATGGGCATTTCGAAAATTCAAACTCGATCCTCGCATGAAATCCGGTCGCGATTACTTGATCCTGCTGCTTGCAATGGTTTTCTCAAGTGCATTTGGTGCCCTTTGGTCGCCATTGGTTGTGCTACGGGGTTTTGGATTGCTGACGACCGAATCATTACCCTTGTTCATTTGGGGTTGGTTTGGCGGCAACATGGTCGCAGGCATCGTATTCAACTTCATTCTGCTTAAAGCGCTTTCGGCAGTGGTTATCCGCACACCTGGCTTTGTAAAACGCTGGTGGGCATAACCATCAGGTATATTTAAAAATAAGAGAGGGGTAATTATTACCCCTCTCTTCCTTTGTTTTTCAATTGGAGTTTTGTGTATGAATAAGACTTTATTGGGATATGTTCCCGAAGAATCCCCGATCTACCTGATCCACCCATTTGTAAAGTTATATTTCCTATTGATTGTCAGCCTTTTTCCACTGTTTATTACTGCACCGGAATGGAATTTGCTGATCCTTGTCATTACATTGGCAATGATGGTTTTCAGCAGGGTCGATATGAAAACTTTAAAGATTTATGTTCCGGTCGCAATTTCTATGGGGACGATCATCTTCCTTTCTTATACCATCTTTGGCGGCCGGCAACCACAGTATTATGTCTTATTTAGAATTTTTGGGTTCCCTTTTTATTGGGAGCGGATCAGGGATGCGATTGTCATCTATTGCCGTATTCTGCCGATGATTGCCACTATGGTATTCTTTTTGAGCACTTCCCGTGAGCGAGATGTGATTGTGGCCATGCGGAGTATCAAGATGCCATTTGTGGTGACATATGTCTTTGCGATGGGATTGAGGTCAGCCGGCATGGTATTGGAGGATTTTCAAATCGTACGCCAGGCAGAACAAGCGCGCGGGTTTGATCCCAAGGGCAAATCACTGCCGTATAAAATCCGCCAATACATTATGTATATGATTCCTTTGTTTGCGCTTTCGCTGCGTCGCTCAGAAGAGTTTACCAATGCATTGATCGCGCGTGGATATGCCTTCACAGGAGAGGCCAGCAAAGTTAAACGAGCAGATTATATTCTCAGCCGGTATACCTTCCGTGTTCATGATGGTATTTTTGTTGCTCTAATTACAATTTTGTTTGGCGGGATTATCCTCCTGAGATATAGATATGGTGCTTTTGGTTTGGAAAACTCTCTCTTGACGATATTGTTCAGCCCGCTCTAACTGGATGAGTAAAGGTGTTATATGAATGTTATAGAATTTGAAGATTATTCTTGGCGTTATTTAGATACTGAACGCCCAGCGCTCAAGGACATAACCCTCGCGATTGAGGAAGGGGAATTCATTGGTGTCATTGGCGCGAATGGTTCCGGCAAAACGACATTATCCTATTCAATTAACGGCCTTATCCCAGGGCAGTATCATGGCGTAAAAAAGGGTGAGGTCGTGGTTTTTGACCAGGAAGTAGAAAAATACGATACGGGGGCTTTGCAGCATAAAGTTGGTATGGTTTTTTCTGACCCCGAAGCCCAGTTCACGGCGATGACTGTTGAAGATGAATTGGTCTTTGGAATGGAAAACCTTGGGATGAACTTACAGGAAATCACTGAAAGGTTGGAGTGGGTTGTGGCTTTGACTGAGTTAGGCCCATTACTGACCAAGCCTCCTTATGAACTTTCAGGCGGCCAAAAGCAGCGAGTAGCCGTTGGCGCTGTATTGGCAATGACACCTGAAATCTTGATCATGGACGAACCAACATCCATGCTGGACCCAATCAGCCGCACGCGGGTATTTGATGTTCTGGAGGAGATCAAAAAAGAGCAAAATAATACCATTATCGTGGTGGAACATAGTCTTGAAAAACTGGTACCATTGGCCGATCGGATGCTTCTTTTAGATCAGGGTGAAATGGTCTTGTTTGAAGAAACCCAAACGTTTTTTGAACAGATGCCAATGATTCTTGAAAAAGGTATCAGTCCCCCTGGCATTCTTCAATTTTTTCATAAACTACAAACTGATCATACATATTCTAAAAAGTTACCCTTGACGATTGAAGAAAGTGTCAAGATCCTCAGCCAGATGATAGACGCAAAGACGAAGGATAAGCAATTATGAATAATGGTAATGGTGGAGCAGGTAAACCATATATCGAAGTAAAAGATTTAGTTTATAAATATCCAGACGGCACAAATGCATTGGATGGGATCAATCTTGAAATTCGTCCGGGTGAAATGATGGCATTTATCGGTCAGAATGGATCCGGGAAAACCACCCTGTCAAAATGTTTGAATGGGTTATTTAAACCATCCAGCGGAGATGTGATTGTTGACGGTTTGAACTCGAAAAAATCATCCATCGTTCAGATGGTTAAGCGCGTGGGTTATGTCTTTCAAAACCCAGATCACCAGTTGTTCAATAACAACTGCTGGGATGAGATCGCCTATGGACCGCGTAACATTCAACTGGATGAGGATGAAGTCAAAGTCCGGGTGGAAGAGGCTGCTAAAGTTGTCGGGCTTAATTCTGGATATTATGAGGAACATCCATTTTTCCTTTCCAAAGGATTACGCCAGCGTGTGGCGATTGCCTCGATATTAGCACTGCGTCCTAAAGTGATCATCGTGGATGAGCCAACCACCGGGCAGGATTCAAAACAGTCCATCGAGATCATGAACTTTTTGACCCGCTTAAATAAAGATTCGGGGCATACCATTATTATTATTACGCATGATATGCCGATCGTGGCAAAATATGCTGAGCGGATCATTGTCTTGGGGTTAGGCAAGATCATCATCGAGGGAACCCCTGCTGAAGTCTATGCACAACCTGAAGCACTGGCAGAGACCAATATTGAACCACCCCAAATTACACAATTTGCTCACCAGGTAACATCTTATGGCTTCAACAAAGGGACACTGACGGTTGAAGAAATGTATGATCAATACAAGGAAATACAATTGCATTAAGCGATGCTGAATGGAATTAACCTGTTTGTTAAAGAAGCTGTCTCTGTGATGGCTTTTTTAATGTAAATTTACAAAAAGCAATCTTGCGGATTACAGTATAATAAGAATTAACCATCATTTCCCCAAGATTATTAGTTTTTCAAAGAAGATTTGAAATTTATTAGAGAACCATTTAAATTTTTAGTTTCGGGTAAACAAACTTGCAAATTCAAATATTTTTTCATGAAATTGGTGGCATGAAATGAGCTTTGGTATTGGTGAGTCGGTTTTTGGGATGATCTGTGCAGGACTGTTTGCGCTGGCGTTTGGTGTTGTGGGGGGTGTTTTGATTGCCCTTTATATCCGTAATAAAAAGAAAGCCAAAGCCAGTGAATCCTGGCCGTCAATTGAAGGGAAAATAGTTTCGCAAAATATCAGGGTTGATTACAGCCAGGATGATGAGTCGAACCGCATTGATTATGTGCCAGAAGTTCATTATGAGTACCAGCTTGAGGGAAAGTCTTATGCTGGAAAAAGAATTTCTTTTGGCAGTGAACAATCCTTTAATAAACGCCAAAAAGCAGAAATGTTTCTTGAACAATATCCGATGGTCAGGATATTACGGTGTTTTACAATCCTGAAAAACCCCAGGAATCTGTTTTAAAGCAGACGATGAGAAAGATGACTGTACAGTTGGTAGTGGGGATCATCCTGGTTGTGATGATGATCTGTTTTTTATGCCCTGTGATGATGGCTGCAATTAATATGTTGATTCCTCGATAAAACTTAAAAAGACTGATAAGCTATTCGATAGACCCTTCTTTGTATGGATCAGGTTAGAAGATTCCACATTAAGACTTCTTATACGGCTTGGTTAGGAGAAAAACCATAGCCGTTATTAATTTCCGCAAGTGATTTGATCATGGCGTTATTTAGGCTGTTATAATTTTTCGAGCTTGTTGACTGTGTTTGTTCATTGGTGTGAAAATTTTA
>CAZCBW010000064.1:0-12868 GCA_964497065.1 uncultured Candidatus Brevefilum sp.
TGGTGTGGCGGCAAAGCCGCCACACCACACCCCCTATTTCTTCATAAGCTGAGTAATGACAAAATTTCTTATAAAAGGAAATGAAGAACCTGTAGAATAAGCGGTTCAAATGCCAGGGCAATCAACCCCATCAGAGCACCAATAACCCAGCCGGCTATGACATCTGAGAGATAGTGGATGCCCAAAGCAACTCTGGCAATCCCCACCCATGGCGCCCAAAGCAGCAGGATGATCGCAAACCATGGCGGACCGATGATTAAACCAATCATGACCAGAGCAGTTGAACGGGCTGCATGTCCTGATGGGAATGAGTGCGGGTCCGTTCGGCGGTAGATTTGTCCCCATTCACCCTCAGGCCGCTTCCGCCTGATAACAAGTTTTAACAGGATGACAGCTGCTGACATGAATGCCAGCCCTACGCCGAGGAAGACAGCACGCTGCCGCCATTCGCCTGTGCTGAAAAGCCAGACAAAGAATAATCCGGCCAACCAGAACCACGAATCTCCTGAATGCGCAAAAAACTTCAATAAAACGACCAAGAAGCCCTTTTCTTGAGAAATCAGCAGAGATCGGGTCAACTTGACATCGTGATTGACCAATGCGGCGATCCATTGTTTCATGAGCGTACATCCAGGTCAGATTTGAGGATTTCAAGCTGATGTGGTTTATCTGCATCCATTGCCATTTCAGCATAGGGGCAGATCAGCGCTTTACCACGAATGCCAAGTTTCTTGCAAACACGTTTAACTGCCCCTTGAAGCGTAACAAGCCGCAGAGCGACCAGAAGTAAATTTCCAAATCCCAAATAGCTGACTTGCTTTAACGGGTTTTTTCTTGCATCTGCCAGTTTTTTCCAAATCGGTCGTTCTTCATCAAATAAGCTTTTATCAACAACGTTAATATCCCCGCCGCAGACAGCGATATCCTTGAATTTTACAAAGGAACGATTTGCATGCGGGAATCTGGATTCCATTATTTCTTTGGGAATCACATTATAAAAAAGCATCATGGACGGGCCCTGTTCGGATTGTTCAGCCAACCAATCAACCATATATGGTTTGATGGCCGGAACATCGCCCGAAGCTAATACTACTTTGGATTGGGATAGGTGATCTTTTGTTGCTTGGAGCACACCATATTGGATATTGTCAAACAGGTTCCCTTGATCTTCAAGATAGTGAAGTGGTTTTGAGGCAGTCAGACCTACTTGAGGTTTTAAACCAATAACAAAAATATCTTGAATGATATTTGATTGATCTAAAGCTTCAATGACCCACTGTACCATGGGTTTGTTGACAACTTCAATCAGGCAGCGCGAACCGTCAATCGTCTGGTGATAAAGCGGATCATCAGGTGAAAGCAGGCCGCCTGCCAATACAACTGCTTGCATTTTCATCAATTCAGCGTTTGACATTGGGGTCTAAAGCCGACTTTATTAACCAGTTCGTCAATATAGGCAAAATATGACTTATAGTTGCGATAATCTACTTTTTCTTTATAATCTGCGGCTGCCAACAGGGCTGCTTCCATCATGTTTGTACCGAAGGAGCGGCCATCGTAAACGGGTGTGGTGGTCACCAAAAATTTCACGCCAGCATTTTTAAATAGTTCGACATCTGCCATGGTGGTTGTATTGGTTACCACAACTTTTCCTGTCATGTCATCAGGCATAAAGCGGGTAATGTAATGGCAATCTCCCGCGGTGACGCTGGCCCATTGAAATGCCCAGGTAAATTTTGGTTTGCGCTGGTGCTGTTTTTCACCGACCGGGTAAACCCACTTAAAGGGAAGCCTGCTTACAACAGGAAGCAGCATGTCTGCCAACCGCTTAACCCCGCGCTCCTGGCGAATTGGAAGGCGAATACCCAGTGAAAAAAGCATATCACCAAAGATGCACTCATATCCAGCGCTAAGGAACGAGCGCAGTAAACCGAAACGATCAACGGCAGTCATCACCAATGCCTGCCGTCCAACCTGGTTGAGATACGCACCGATCTCTTCTTCCAAAACTTCAGCCGAGCGGGCTTCCAGGGTGTTTTTTAATCCACAACCATCAACAACAGGGGTTTTAACCACATCTTTTACCAGTGATGAGACGGAGTGAAGGGGATACCATTTATCCGAGACGAACAACCCAAGATCTGTCCCGCCTAAACCAAATGCCTGAACTTTACCATCATTTTCCCTGAACATTTGGCGGGCTTTTTTCATATCTCCATCGGTACCGATACGCTGAATGTGAATATCCTGCCCGAAAAGGTTGATAATTTGGTCTTTATCCCGTTTAGAGGAACCTAAACTGATACTGAGTGCTTCTTTCATCATTAATAAATCCTTATGAAAATTATAGCGGCAAGTATACCATAGGCCCTAAGTTGTGATTAACCTTAGCCAAAGTCATGAGAAAGTTCAGGTGTGTCAATTGATTATTCACCAATCTTGAATGGTATAATCCGCCTCAAGCATTCACGGATGGAGCTTTAGATTATTATGGATCAAATGGCAATTCTTTGGGATCTGGACGGAACCATCATTGATACGAAGTCCTGTCATTACCAGACCTGGGAAAATGCGATCAGAGACTCAGGTTACTCCATGGATGCACATGCTTATAACGAAAACTTTGGGGTCAAAAGTGATGTCGTTGTGGGAAAATTATTGGGATTTGAACCGGACAAGGCATTAAAAAAGCGTCTTATTGAGCGAAAAGAAGCGTTGTTCAGAGATTTAGCACCAGAATCAGTGAACCTTGTAACCGGTGTTGAAACTTGGCTCCAGGATGCTAAACGCTACCAGATCTCCCAGGCAATCGCTTCCTCTGCACCCAAGCATAATATCACCATATTATTGATGAATTTCAGCATCACAAAGTACTTTGACGCTATTGTCTCCGGTGCTGAAATGGCGGCCAAACCAGCACCGGATGTTTTCTTTGAAGCAGCTGCCCAGCTTGGTGCTGAACCAAAAAATTGTCTAGTAATAGAGGATTCTCTGGCAGGAGTTCGAGCAGCGAAAAATGCCGGGATGGGCTGCATTGCAGTGGCAACATCGCATTCGGCTTCTGATTATGAGCTTGCAGATATCGTGATTGAGGATTTTACGAAACCTTTGTGTGTGATTTTGAAAAGGATTGGGTTGAGTAAATTCATCATAAGAAAATAAGGTATTAAATGCCACATTGATTACTGCTTGATTTATAATTTAAGAACTTGAGGCGTTACTACTCAGCTTATGGAGAAATAGGGGGTGTTGTGTGGCGGCTCCGCCGCCACACAACACCCCCGACCTTTCAGTAGCAGTGCAATCTGAGCAGTTACCTTGAGGCTTTTTAATCATAAAAACTTTATTGCAAAGAATTCCATGAAAGCCAAAACACCATTTACTCCTGAAAAAGCAAACCATTTATTTTTAACCAGACTGATTATTTTTTTAACTTTATTGGTTGTGATTGGTTTTTTGGCAGGCTGTCAAATGTTCAATTCTCTCGATGACCGATCAGTAATTAACATAAATCAAGAAGCATCTGAACAGGGTGAAGTGGATTTATCTCCTGGGCAAGAACGCAAAGACCTCCCACCGGCAATAGTTGAAGTTGATCCGCTGCCTGGCAGCGTGATTGCCTTGGATCAGACGATCACTCTGACTTTTAATCAAACCATGGATGCTGCATCTGTAGAAGCGGCAGTCCATTTTGAGCCAAGGGCAACCGGGCGTTTTAACTGGTTATCAGACCAATCTGTCAGTTTTACACCTGATCAACCTTTTTTACCTGCGACAAAATTGCATCTGGCTGTCAATATCAGCGCCCAGGCAGAGAATGGCAAAAACCTTCAAAAGGCCATTGAACTGGATTATGTTATTGCAGAATATCTCAAGACCACCCAGGTCAATCCGCCTGATGATTCTTTTAATATTGATCCTGAAAACAATGTGATGGTTATTTTTAACCAGCCAGTGACCGCAGTTGGGGTTGAAGATGATACTGAGCCTGCTTTCCATTTATCACCTGCAGTTGAAGGTGAGGGGATCTGGTTAAATTCCAGCACTTATATTTTTAGCCCAGCCATAACACTGGATGGCGGCACCCGGTATACCATTGAGATTAATGAGTCAATATTGGCGGTTTCAGGTTCACCGATATCATCGGATCAGGAAAAATCTTTTAGCTTCAGCACCGCCTTCCCGGCGATATTGACCATAGACCCATCAGAAAATGAGCGTTTATCTTTGGATGGGCCGATCGAGATTCAATTTAATATCCGCATGGATGAGGAGAGTGTCAAAGAAAATTTCTCACTTGTTCAACCCTCTGGCAGGGTCGTCCAGGGAAATTTTTCTTGGGATGACAATGGTAAAGTTTTAACATTTACACCTGCCAGGTTACTGGCCCGAAATACTCGTTATACGATTCGCATAGATAGTGGTGCCCGATCCATTGGCGGTATGTCTATTGGACAGACTCAAGAAACATTCAGAACAACCTATAGTAATTTTTCATTAGACGCATCAACCACTCCTGCATTGGAAACTTATTATGGTCAGTACGGTCAATACCAGCTGAATTTTTCAGCACCAATAGACCGAAGCACCTATCAGGATAAGGTCAGCATCATACCTGATTTACCAATGCGAAGTCTTTTTTTGGCAGACGATGACAGATCCATGATCCTTTCAGGTTTTTTTAAACCTGAAACTAATTATCAACTGGATATTTCGTCAGATTTTGCTGACGTTTGGGGTGGTGAAATAGGTGAGACGACAACCTTTAATTTCATGTCGCCACCAGCAGAACCAACGCTAAATTTATTGGCAGGCACTGGTGGGCATAACCTTGTCTTTGTGCCGGCAGCTTCATCAGAGCTGGTCATGCAGGCAACCAATATCAATACATTAGAATTAAAAATATCCCCAATCACGATCGACGACCTTTCGATTTTACTGCACCCTGAAAACCAAGACTATCGGCAGCTCTTTTATCCGGATGATATTGAAGTCTTAACCCACGAATTCGATCTAACCAGAAATATCAATCAAGTTATCAATATCCCATTAACATACCGGGGACAATCCCTTAAATCTGGGATTTACTATTTAGAGATGTCATCACCTGATATCCAGGATCCCTGGTGGCAGGAACAAAAGTTTTACCTGGTTGTCAGTGAGAATAATCTTGTCATGAAGCTTTCACCGGAACAATCGGTGATCTGGGCGTCTAGGTTAAGTGATTTGTCACCGTTGAGTGATGTTCCAATTGCTGTTTATGATTGTGAAGGCAACCAGATTACAAATGGAATCACAGATTTACAGGGTCTTTTTACCAGTCAGTTTGACCGCATGACAGATCCCTTCAAGAGTATTTATGCTGTCGCCGGTGAACCAGGGCAGTCTGATTTTGCATTCACCATTTCAAGCTGGAGTCAGGGTTATGCGCTTTATGAAGAAGGCATCCAGGTAAACACACTACCAGAATTGGTTGATGCTTATATCTATACAGACAGGTCTATCTATAGACCAGGCGATGTGGTTTATTTTAAAGGTATGGTTTTCTCTCTTGACAATGGTCTTCCTTTTCCATCTAAAGTTAAGGGTGTTCTGGTTAATGTCTATAGTACTGGCGGCATGTCAGGCAACCCAACAAAGCTTTATTCAGTAGTAAAGGAACTCAATCAGTTTGGGTCAATCACTGACAGCATTCAACTGCCTGAAGATTCCACCCCCGGAAGGTACTGGATAGAATTTGTTACCAAAGAAAAGGTCATCAAAGAAGTATATTTTGATGTAGCTGCTTACCGGAAACCCGGGATCGATGTCAATGTAGATTTTGTATCAGAAACATTGTTGGTTGGAGATAATATCCTGGGAACAATTCAAGCTGATTATTATTTTGGACTTTCAGCTGCCGAACTGCCGTTAACCTGGGCGCTGTACAGCCAAAAAGCTGATTTTAATTTGCCGTCTTATCATGTTGGGCCGCTGGATAGCAGTTGGAGCAGATATCCATGGATAGATTCACCCGGCAGGTTGGTTGCTTCTGGTGAAGGAGAAACCGATTCTAACGGCAAGCTTACCCTGGCATTATCAGATGAGGATTACCAAAGTGAATACCTGTTGGATGGTAGTCTTTTAGAACTTATATTAGAAGCAACGGTGATGGATGATGCTGGTTATGCGGTCAGCTATCGTGATTCATCCCTGATGCACCCAGAAAAATTCTACATTGGTGTTAAACCAGAATCAATTTTTGGTCAGGTGGATAGCCCGATCAGCTTTTCGATTCAAACAGCTGCCTGGGATGGTTCAGCAGCAGCTGAAATTGCCATAGAGGCGGTTTTTGAAACCATCCAATGGCAGTTGGTAGAAACCCTGAACCCTGAATTGCCTTATGAATACAAACCAATTACCAGCCTGATCGCCAGCGCCAGCCCCGTCACGGATGAAAGCGGCCAGGCCCGGCTTTCATTTACGCCGTCCAAACCGGGGACTTATAGATTGAAGTTGTTATCAGGTCGGTCTGTGACTGAAGTCCTCGTTTGGGTTGAGGGCGAGGGGACAGCTGCCTGGACTAATCTCACACATAATCGCATCTCACTTAATGCAGATGCAGAAGCTTACCAGCCAGGTCAAATTGCGCATATTTTCATACCCAACCCGTTTTCTGGCCAGGCCAGGGCAATCATCACGATGGAGCGCGGATTGGTGATGGATAAACAAGTTGTGAATATCGAAGGATCTGGCCATCTGTTTTCGATACCGCTAACAGAAGACGCAATTCCAAATATTTATGTTTCTGTTGTGCTGATTGGGATGAATGAATCAGGCTTGATTGGTTTAAGGCAGGGGACCTTGAATTTGCCTGTTACACCCGTTAATAAAACGCTGAACATTTCACTTGAAATTGAACCTGGATTTGCAGAACCGGGTGATATTGTTTCAGCTTCTTTGAAGGTTTCGGATCATCAAGATAAGCCCGTTCAGGGTGAATTTTCTATCTTTGTAGTGGATAAAGCTTTATTGTCATTAACCGAATCTCACAGCCATTCGATTTTAGACGGTTTTTTTGGTGAACAGCCACTTTCAGTACAAACGAGCATCTCATTATTGACATATGCAGCACAATTATCATTGCCTGGTGTTGACGGTGGCCTAGGTGGCGGGAGTGATGGCATGGCTGCCTCAGATCTGAGGAAAAAATTTCCAGATACGGCATTTTGGCAAGCTGATGTGGTTACCGGCACAGACGGAAAAGCGCAGATTGAGATTCCACTTCCTGATACGCTGACAACATGGGTGGTCGATGTACGGGGGTTGACGGAGGATTACAAGGTTGGTCAGGCATCGGCCGAGATTCTTACGCGCAAGCAGCTAATGGTTCAGCCTGTCACCCCACGTTTTTTTGTTGATGGGGATATAGCAGAGCTTTCAGCGATTGTTCACAACAACACGAATGAAGACCTGGCTGTTTCAGTCACAATTGAAGGTGAGGGATTTACTTTATTAGAACCAATAAACCAAACACAAGATGTGTTCATTCAGGCTGACAGCCGTGAAAAGATGGATTGGCAGGTAATCATCAATAGTGTCAATTCAGTTACCCCCATATTTTCTGCTGAATCGAATGGGTTTAGTGACAGCACAACTTCGATATGGGGGGACCTTCCAGTCTTGCGCTACCAGTTTCCCATGACAGCCAGCACTTCAGGGCTGCTCTCAGAGGAAGGTCAGTGGTTGGAGCTTGTCAGCCTTCCATATTCCGTTGAACCCAAATCCGGTTATCTTTCAATATCACTATTTCCTTCATTGGCTGGGTATTTGTCTGACAGCGTAAAGTCCTTTGATGGTTTCCAGTATGAAGATACGCTCACCGTCCTTTCACGTTTGCGTGCTAACCTGTATGCCAATAGTATATTCAGCAGCATTACAAATGAACCATTTAAAACGAATGATTTAGAAATCAAGATTAATTCAGACATATATCGATTGCTTAACACCCAGAATTTTGATGGTGGTTGGTCGTGGTGGTATGGGCAGTCTGAAAATTATTTGATCTCGGACCCAATTATTTCAGCAAATGTTTTATTGGCCTTGGAAGAGGCAAAAGAAGCCGGCTTTTTTGACAACGAAAACGTTATTCTAATGGTGCAGGACTTTGTTGTAGATCAGATGAATAATGGTGAAGAATATCAATCTGGATTTAATTATGATCAGCTGGCTTTCCAGGTCTATGTTTTGCAGAAGGGTGATCAATCATTGGATGATTTGATCGACGACCTTTTTATACACAGATCGCAGCTAAGCCCTTGGGCTGCTGGTTTATTGGCATTGACTTTGAGTGATCATGATCACACCATGATGCGAGCAAACACCATGATTGCAGATTTAGAAGGCAGTGCTGTTCGCTCTGCTGCAGGTGTGCATTGGCAAACAGAAAAGAAAAAACCAACTCTTCCTAATTCAATTAATTTTAATACTGCAGTGGTCATTTATACTCTGGCAAAACTTGATCCAGCTTCACAAAGTCTGCTGCCATCTGTGAGATATTTGTTGGAGCAGCGTACGACTGATGATTTATGGCAATCACCACTTGATTCGGCTTGGGTGATAGCAAGTCTTTCAGAAACCCTCAAAGGTACCGGTGATTATCAATCTGATTTTGAATACAAAGCAACATTAAATAATGTGCTGGTTACTGAGGGAATCTCAACTGGTGTAGCAGCGACAAATGAAGTTACACGGATGATTAATATATCTGAACTTCACGCTGAACTTCCTAATGCCCTGGTGATTGAGCGTGGCCCCGGTGCCGGTTCACTTTATTACCTGGCTCATCTGCAATCTTTTGTTTCAGCTAAGGAAGCATCATCTATAGATCAGGGTATCAACATTCAGCGGGATTATTATCTCTTAGGGGAAGACTGTGATGGCATTGAAGACTGTGAGCCGATTAAAGGCATCAGATTAAATGCGCAAGAAAGCTTTAAAACCATCACGGCGGCCATTACTGTGATCATTCCTGATGATCTGGTTAATATAATGCTTGTAGATCATATCCCGGCAGGTACAGAGATTATCAATCCCAACCTGCATTCTTCACAAATGGTTAAATTTGGGTTTTCTGTTATCAATGAACAAAGTCTTTTAGGGCATGTGATGGCGCGGCAATATTTTGGAACTCCTCAAATTTATGATAACCAAATACGCTGGGCTGCAGAATTTATACCTGCTGGCACCTATATTCTGACTTATGATTTACTGCCGGTTCAACGGGGAGATTATCAAGTTTTGCCAGCACGTGCCTGGCAGTTTTATAATCCTGAAGTGCAGGGAACTTCTGCAGGCACACATTTTATTATTGAGTGATCCAATCGGCGATCCGTGATCACAAAATGTTTTCTAAAGAGAGTATTAACTTATAAAATTACATGGTCAGATAGGGAATCAAAGCGATCACTGAAAAGCCAATGGTGACAACCAGGCTGGCCAGGGTGACGTCACCCTGTTTGCGTGTGTCTACCAGATTTAATAATGGGGGTTGTCCAGTGAACTGCAGCAGAGGACCTGCCTTTGCGGCAAAAAATAAGCCGCCTATCAAACCCCCGATGTGACCCATATTATCGATGTTTGTGCCTGGTGAAAAACCCAGGCTCAGGTTGATCATTAAAATGATCGCTAAATTTAACATCGCCTGGCGTGTTTGATTTGGTCCGAACAAGGTTCGGTTTTGAAAAATAAACATACCCTCAGCTGCCAGCAATCCAAAGATTGCCGTTGAAGCACCCAGTGAAGGTGCGGGCGTTAAAACAAATGAGAGGACATTGCCAGCAAACGCTGAGAGAATATAAAGCAAAAAGAATCTTCCATGGCCGTAGAAACGTTCCAGGCGGCGGCCAAGGATAAATAAGGCATACATATTGAATGCAATATGCATGATTGACCCATGCAGCAATACCGGTGTAAATAAACGCCAAACCTGGCCAGCCATGATGAATTCATTGATTTTGCCACCAAACAGGAACAACAGATCAGCGCCTGTCAATAACTGCACCAAGTTTTGCAGAATAAAAAATATTACAGATAAACCTATTAAGATCATCGTGATGATCGGTTTTCTTTCTGGCATCTGGACATGAACAGGATTTTGGGGATACACATTGCCGGTTTCAGGGGGTGATTGGTTCACAGTTCCACCTTTCTAGGATTCACGCGGTGGTGTTCAGCCTCGATGATACTTTCAATCACATCCAGGGTGCGATCAAGATTATCCTCCTGGTTGGTGACGATATAGTCAAATAAGTCTAGCTTTTGATATTCTTTTTTGGCAGTTTCAATTCTTAACTGCATTTCATCGTCAGTCTCGCTGCGCCGGTTTTTTAATCTTTGCAGCCATTCTGATTTACTGCTGGCTGTCAGAAAGATAAGGATGGCATCCGGGCATAAGGTGCGGACTGTTTCTGCGCCTTGTACATCCAGCCGCATGACCACATCCTCACCACTTTCAAGCGCTTTTTTCACTTCTGAACGCAGTACACCTTTATAAGCCGAATAAACCCAGGCATGTTCTAGAAACTCGCCATTTTCAATTTTCTGTTCAAATTCTTCTTTACTGAAGAAGTAATAATGTTGGCCATAGACCTCATAATTTCTCGGCGGCCGACTGGTCGCGGTGATCACAAAATCAAAGGGGAGCGAGCGTTCCTTTAACCCCTGCACAACAGTATCTTTGCCAATACCTGATGGCCCCGATATGACGATCAGCAATGGTGTGGGGGTTGGTTTTTTTATGTCGAATGAAATTTCTAACATTAAATTTTTACGATCTTTCTAAAAATATCCTTATGAACCTAATTTGATGAATTATTTTCACCCAGCTGGTGATTGATTATAATTTATTTTAGAACACGAACCGGAGTTAAGCCAATGCCAACCTATGACTTTACCTGTCTACAATGTAAAAACCGTTTTAATGTTTTCATGTCTTATGCAGAATATGGGGCTAAAGATATTACCTGTCCTAACTGCGAAAGTAAACGGGTCAGGCGAAGGATTGGCCGGATCCGGGTGGCGAAATCTGAGGAGAGCCGCCTAGAAAACATTATTGATCCAGCTAACCTCAGCGGGATCCAGGATGACCCAAAAGCGCTGGGCCGCTTGATGCGCCAGATGGGCAGTGAGTTGGGCGAGGATGTGGGGCCGGAGTTTGAAGAAGTTGTCTCACGGCTTGAAAAGGGCCAGGATCCTGAACAAATCGAGCGCGAGGTACCCGGCCTGGTGGATGACCTGCCTGATGCGGATGAATAATCAAAACACTTTATGTTGACGACAATCTTTCCAGCAAGGCTTCAAATGAAGTCACCCAGGAAATTGCATTAAGAAATTCTCCGAGGTTGTCGAATCTGTCCCGAAAGGCGACAACTGCCGGGCCGACGGGGTCTTCGCCTGACGCGCCGCCACCAGGTGCCGCATTATAAGCCCCATAAAAGGCAAAATAAGCCTGGTTAAGCTTGCGGATAGGATGTCCGTTTTCCCAAAAAAACTGTCTTCTTTCTTCCATATAGGTTTCAGCAGCTTCAATTTCTCCAGATTCCAGCAAATGATCAACAACCACCCTGGTGATGCGCATTTGCTCGCGGAAATCAAACAAGGCTGGTTCTGGTTCAGGTTCAGCCAGGCTGATTTGCGCGGGAACATCAGGCATTTCAGGGGGAACATGTTCCGGGTAATAGCGTTGAAGCAGCATCAATCCAAGTTCTTCACCGCCAATTGTGGCGGTGGTTTCATTGATTGTGTTAAGTTTGGGGCTGGAGAAAAAATGCAGCCCTAATGGGCGGAGGGTGAGGTAGTTATGCACCCACTCATGGGCGATCACCTCTGTCAGCCAGACGATATTCGTGGTTTGCATGACCATATTGGGGTAGGTGCCGATCCCGCCAACTGGCACCACCAGTGCCGAATGATTGAGCTCCGAGAAAACACGGTTTTCGAGGTCATCTCGATGGTCAGCCTGCAAGCCGGGCTTGAGAGACAGGCTCTGTGCCTGCCGGATCTCTGAGCGGGGAGAAACAATCATGTTGTTGGGTGTGGCACTGGCCTGGTAAAGCGGTGGCGGAAACACCTGGCCGAGAAAGCCGACTCCTGCGTCCAGTATCACGGAGGTCAATTGGGTTTGCAGGATCGATTCAGCCAGGGGTGCCAACGAATCCAGGCGGGCTTGTTCACGGGCCAGGTCTGCCCGTAATTCACGGCTGGCAGCTTGATGGTCCGGGATGTTTGGTTCCGCATACAGGATCAGCAGCTCAGCGTTGAGCTGGTTGACCCGGCGTACCTGCTCGAGTGTTTCCAGGACGATCTGGCTCTGCTGTTCGGGTTCGATGAATCGCTTTACAGAGAGCGCCCAGCCCTTAAGCTTGCTGCCGAGGGCATCCAGGGTCCAGGTGACAAAGTCAAATTCGACCTGGCGGGTCAGCGCTCGCAGCTGGTTGGTCAAGCCGGCGGAAGGCACGATCGAACCTGCCAGCAGGGCAGCAGAGAGTGCCAGGAGGATTATAATGCGAAAAACCTGCCAAATGCGTGATAAGTAATGGATGGATTTTTGATCCAACATTATGAGATTCTAGCACACAGAGCAAACGAGCGGCAGTGTCACTGCAGGATCAGCGGTAGGTAATACACTGGCAGAGCCTGTGGGGGAATTTGGCTGGCCATCTGCTTGCCGTCAGGCCAGGTTTTTCAGGTATGCCACCAGTAAAAACCGCAGCATTTTGACTGGTCCATTTGGCGGTCATACTACTAAACATATGACAATAAACCAACATGGTTTTGTCTTGGTTCACCGTGAAATGGAAAAATGGCAACCGTGTTATAGTTCACAAAC
>CAZCBW010000065.1:0-11986 GCA_964497065.1 uncultured Candidatus Brevefilum sp.
CCCTGCACTCTAAATTATTGGGGGCAGTTGTCTCATTATTATAGACACAGAGGGAAGGGTATCGAACCTGAAAAGTGAAAAAGCAAAACTTTCATTTTTATCTGGGTTTGTTTTTAATGTTTTGCCTTCTTCTCGTGGGATGCCAATCAGCTGTCACACTTCACCCCACACTAACGGCCTCAAGCACCACTGCACCAACATCCACGGCATCACCCAACCCAACCGCAACGCACAGCCCAACGACCACTGAAAAGACTGTTCCAACTGCCAGCCCGACTGCCACAACGGCCCCTTTAGATTTTATTCAAAGAGATTCCTTGAGGCTGCCGCACACTCCGCTTCCACCAATCCATGAGGCAATTTCTATTGATAATGCCCACCATTTGCAGGCCTTGGCAGTGTGGGGAAACCCGGCCGCTAACCTTATCATGCTTTCTCCTGATGGAGAAATGCTCGTTGTCGGCACGAATTTCGGTGCTTATATCTATTCCAGCCTGACCCTCGAGTTTCAGACAATCTTGCAGACCTCAAATCCAGTTGATGCGATTGCCTTTTCATCTGATGGGCAGATGGTCGCCCTTGGCCAGCCTGCCTTTGGAATTGACATATTCGAACTGGATCAATTTTCACACATTACCCAATTGCCGCTGACTCCTTTTGATAATGAAGAAACCGTTGACCTTGAGATTTTCTTTACGCTGGATGACATCCAAATCGTCAGTGTGTCAAAATTCAAGGGCCGCTTGGAAGTCAACCGGTGGTTATTATCTAACTGGCAGACATTGCAGAAATTGACGATTGAAAAAGGCAGCTTTTCCAATATCAATAAAACGCTTGAGTTTGCAGATCGCATCACCGATCAATTCTACCGCCGCCAATCACTCGCCTTTCGTGAAGATTTCGAACAAATGCCGCTCCCTGCCCGTCTTACAGCAGCCCTTTCTACAACAATCTGGCAAAATCATGGGGAAATAATATCTGCATCAGATGGCACCTTTGTACTCCTCAACACAGGTGATTCAATCATCCACTGGCAGGTTAATCAGGATTCCATCACCTACCAAATTGGGAATTATCCTCAGGTCCGGCAGGGCGGCTGTGAGAACGTCCCCAATTCTTGCAGCAATGCAGCTGGGGGATTCTCATGGGCCTGCCCGCCCGTCACTGAGCTGCCGCCAATTCAAAGTGTCACGCTGACGCCGGATGATGTGCTGATGTTCATTTCTCCCAATACCGGAGGACTTGAACTTCGACATACAGCCGATGGCACACTTGTTTGGGAGAGTGAAACCAGTTTTTCAGAGGTTGCCTTCGATCCTGAGGGGAACTATTTTTTTGGATATACAACCGAAGGTGTGATTGAAAAACGTGCTTTACCGGATGGCTTATTAATGGATGTATTGATCAATCACCCAGTCGAGCTGAATGACCTGGACTTTTCGCCGGACGGAAGCCTGCTGGCAGCCGGATATGATGACGGATGGATCAGAGTTTACAGCACGGTTGACGGCAGCTTTTTGGGAGTCCTGCAGGGCAGCGCAGCATCGCTGGCATTTTCACCCGATGGAAGCCTGCTGGCAGCCGGATTGGAATCTGGCACGCTGCGGGTCTTTGAATTGGATGAAGGACAAAATTTCGATTTTTCTGGCGGCCACCGGGACAAGGTCACAAGCATTGATTTTTCTCGGACTGGTGAGCAGATCCTGACGGGCAGCACAGACTGTACTGCCAGCCTATGGGGAATGACCAACCTTAACCGGCTGCAGTTGGTCACTCCGGGTGATAATGATCCATTTCAAATTTCATCGAGTAAATTCTCACCAGATGGAAACACATATTATTTTGCCGGAAACGATAATGGCATTATTGTGGGAACTAGAGAAGGCACACAGGAAATCCACCTTTCGACCCGCAATGGCTTTGAAATGATCGCGCTTTCGCCCGATGGGACAACCCTGGCGGCTGTAGGAAGTGAGACATGGCTGGTCACCGGCTTTGGATCCCAGATATCCTTGCCGAAAGCATATTCCATGCTGGATACCTCATTTCAAACCTCTGCATCAGTGTTCAGTCCTGACAGCACTTTATTGATCACTGCTTCTTCACAGGGGTTGGAGTTCTGGGAGATTGATAATATCACTTCAAAAGCCAACGAGATCAGGCAGGCATTCCTGCCAGTACCTGAAATTGCAGGGTTAATAATTTCTCAGGATGGCAGACTGTTAGCCTTAGGGATGCAGAGCGGGGAGATCTTAATCTTAGCAATCCCGGATTGATCTGTGATATTTTGTTTAATCACACCAATCTCTTATAATTAATTATCCAGAAAAATAATCAGAGAGGAACCAATGTCCGAAAGAGTTGTCGTTTACCAAGACCGGAGTTTTCGAAGCCAATTCAAAGCAGCTGACCCACACGAAGAAGATGTGGATGTGGTCGAAAATGTGATGCACCTCCACAATCTGACACCCTATGGTATGCTCCTGGCGAGCCTGGCATCCTGCACAGCGATTGTCGTCAACACCTATGCCCAAAACCATGAGATTCCCCTGCGCGGCGTCACTGTAGATGTTGTTTATGACCGTGTTTTTGCTGAGGACTGTGATGACTGTGACCCAAATAATAAATATGAAGAGGTGATCCGTAAAAGGGTAGACTTTGAGGGTGATCTCGATTCTCCCCAGCTTGAAAAGCTTCACAAAGTAGCCAATGCCTGCTCCGTCCGGCGGCTGTTAGAAAACGGCATTCGGGTTGAATCTGACTGATCAAACATAAAATATCAAAGGAATAAAATGAAACCTGCAGATCTAAAAACTGCCAGCGGTGCATTATTAACCGATCAATACCAGCTAACCATGGCACAGCTTTACTTTCGGCTTGGTATCCATGAAACACCGTCCCAATTTGACCATTTCTACCGCAGCAACCCGGATTATGGCGTACATAAAGCTGGATACTGCATCAATGCCGGATTAGAAAGCCTGCTCGATTGGATGGAAGAAGCGGTATTTGGCGAGCAAGAAATCAATTTCCTCAAAAGCCAGCGTACCTCGACTGGCAAACAGTTGTTTGCCGATGATTTTCTAACCTGGCTCAGCAGCCACTTTTCTGCCAAGGCTGTTAATCTATACGCCATGCAGGAAGGCAGGGTCGTGCATCCCAACGTCCCCATTCATGTTGTGGAAGGTCCTCTGGCTATTGGACAGATCATTGAGACGGGTTTATTAAACACGATCAACTACCAGATATTGATTGCTACAAAAGCAGCCAGGATCAAGCAAGCCAGTCAGGGAAAGCTGCTGCTGGAATTCGGACTGAGGCGTGCACAAGGATTAGGGGCGATACAGGGAACAAGGGCAGCGCTGATTGGCGGTGCGGATTTTTCTTCCTATGTCGGTGCTTCCCACGTTTTCGGTTTTCCACCCAAGGGCACACATGCCCACAGCATGGTGCAGGTATTTATGGGTATGGGTAATGGTGAACTGGAAGCCTTCAAAGCGTATGCAGATATTTACCCGGATGACTGCCTCCTATTGGTTGATACAATCGATACACTTGAATCTGGCGTCCCCAATGCAATTAAGGTTTTTGAAGACCTGAAAAGAAAAGGCCATCAACCCGTCGGCATCCGCCTTGATTCTGGCGACCTTGCCCACCTGGCCATTAAGGCAGCCCGGATGTTGAATGATGCTGGTTTTCCCGATGTCTCGATCGTCCTTTCCAATGACCTGGATGAACTGGTCATCTGGCAGATCATCACCCAGATCCAGCAGGAAGCAGAGCGGTATGGAGTGGACTCGGAAGACCTGATCAACCGTCTCACCTATGGCGTCGGCACAAGCCTGATCACCTCTGCCGGCGATGCCGCCCTGGACGGTGTCTATAAACTGGTGGCCATATGTCAGGATAATGAATGGATCCCAACGCTGAAAATATCTGAAAATGTGGATAAAACGCTTAATCCCGGGAACAAACGTGTCTGGCGAATCTATGATGAACGCGGCTACGCCACTGCAGACATGATCGCCTTACATGACGAGAAAATTTCAACCCAGCAGCCGCTGAAATTACGCCACCCATCCATGCCCAGCAAACAGCGCACTTTAAATAAAGAAGACATCGACCGCATAGAGAAATTATTGGTTCCAGTCATTCAGGACGGCAAAATCATGATTGAACAGCCAGACTTTACTACAATACGAAAGATGCGCGACGCCGATATCGTAGCGCTTGACCCGGGTGTTCTGCGGTTGATGCATCCCCATATCTACCATGTTTCATTATCCCAAGAGCTTTGGGAATTAAAACAGGCTCTGATTAAAAAAGCGCGTGCTCAGAACACGCACTAACGATCCACCCAAAGGTCAAATATACAACACATTCAGCTGGATTAAATTACTTTTCGCCGTCTGCTGATCAGGTTGAGTAAAGCAACAAAGAGTGCACCGCCAATGATGGAACACAACACGGGGAACTCCTGACCCTGGATATTCACCCTGAATAGAATCGGCAGATTAAGTGCAGCCAGAGCAGTTAGCGTCAATTTTTATTAATGTTTTGATATATTCTTATTTTTATAACTTATGCCATTCTACATATATTCCTGTATTGAAAACAAAATTGAGGTGTTTGAGCAACATACCCCTGTGTAAACTTTTCTAGAATTGGTTTTAAAATAAACCTCCCCAATAATTTAATTATCGGGGAAATTTATTAAAACGTTATACCAATATTTTTGTCTTAAGAATTTGTAAAGTTGAGTCTGCCTTTACAAAACAAATTATTTAACTCACCAGAAACATTTAAATAGTTTCATTAAATGCGTCCACATAATCTCAAAAAATCTAACTTTAGTTATTTCAGTAATTTTTCAATTAAAAATGGTCCTTCACGCCGGTATGCTTCACCAAGCACTGCGCCAGAGTGTCCTGCTAAACCATGGTTCAACGCAAGTGCCTTGTCAAACTGTGTATGGAATTCCAAACCCAAGGCAACCGGGTCTTCCTTTAATGTTTCATAATCCGGAACCACATAACGCAGCACGTCGACGGATGCCCGTTCTTGAATTGATTGTGCGCTGAAAGCCAATTGATAGGTCAATACTTCAAGTGCTTTTTGTTTCAAATGAAAGTACTTACTGATTTCTACAATACAATTGGGTTCTTCTGGTGTCATATAGTAGATGGTATGTACCATATGGGGTTCATAACCACCGCATGCTTCTACATGCCAATCTCGACCTGCTAAGGCAAATGATTCGGGGTACAGCAAGGCAATTGTCCTGCGGTCAGGGTCCAGGTCATGTTGGGCATGCACGGGGTCTTGTGTGATAACAATATCAGGACGTACACGTCGCATCAGTGTAACAATTCTTTCTTTCCATTCAGCATCGGTGTTGTATTCACCTGATGGAAAATCAAGAAAGTCAACTGATTTAATCCCTAAAATTTCTGCTGCCTGAACAATCTGCTCCCTGCTTTCTTGTCTGGCCATCAAGACTGCTGCTTCAACCTCGTCACCTGCAGCAAGATGGGCAGCCAATGCCCCGCCGCATTCTACAATCTCCAAACCAAAACTGGCTAACATTAAAACCTTTGTCATTTCATCTCCTTTTCATACTTGATTAATTAAACAATCAAACTCATTTAATATGTGTAACATTACTAAAAATGGGTCTTAATCCAATGTGTCACCAATGAGTGCGTTCATCTCATTTGGGGTTTTATAATCACGTCCTCTTTGATGATATGTTTCCTTTAAAGCAGCCAATGATTTAATATCGGGTGGAGGATTGAATGTCAAAACATAGCTGGCAGTCATATCCCCATCATTACGCACACCGAATGGAACACCGCCAGGGACGTATAAAGCATCATTCTTTTTGACATCAAATTCATCTGATCCATAGGTGATATGCAAACTTCCGCTTAACATATACAGCGATGTATCAAAATCATGTGCGTCTTCATGTGCAGGCATTTCTCCCCCGGGCGGGATGTGGGCAACATATGTAAATATGTTTTCGCCAAATATTAGCGGACGATACCAATAACTATCCTGGGCATGTTGAAACCCTTCGATTTCATGCAAACTTATATGTTGTAGCTTTTCACTTTGTGCCATTTTATCTTCCTTTTATCGTGATGTATTTAATCGTGGATTAATAACTTGCTCAAGCGCAAAACCTAGCAAAGCAAAGCCTAATGCTGCCAGGCTGATCAGCAAACCTGGCGGCAATACCCACCACCGCCAGGCTGGTGTCAAGAAAACACCACGTACCTGTGCCCAATAGAGCACCGTTCCCCAACTTTTTTGAAGTGGATCACCTAAACCCAAAAATGCAAGTGCAGCTTCTAATAATATCGCCCCACTGGTTGCCTGAATAAATTGTCCGACTGCAAGCAATAAAACCTGCGGCAAAATATGCATCAATATAATATGCAAATCACTGGCACCTATCGTTCGTGCAGATAATACATATTCTTGCTGAACAATCGTCAGCACATGAGACCGAATCACACGGGCCGTACCGGCCCAGATCAATACCCCGATAATTAACACCGTATTTAACAGGCTGCGTCCTAAATAGGCGGCTAATAAGATCAGCAAAGGTAGAAATGGAATGATCAACACCAAATCAACTAAACGCATCAGGATTTTACCTAAACGCTTGGGATAGTATCCTGCAAGTAAGCCAACAGTTGTACCGATGGCCATGGCAACAAGCGATGCAACAATACCTATCGTTAATGATATTCGTGCGCCATGAATTAGTTCACTGAAGATATCCTGTCCGATATCATTGGTACCTAAACGATACTCAGAACTCGGCGATTGAAAAGGTCGACCCACCCGCTCAGTCGGATCGTACGGACTTAACTGGTTTGCAAATATCGCCATCAGAACCATAGCCAGGATTATCAAGCCACCAGCCCAACCTGCGATAAGCGAGGTATTTATTCTTTTTCGCATTTTTGGCAGTTCTTTTGTTAATGGTACTGTAGAAAGGCTTTCCATGATTAAGTTCTCGCTCGTGGGTCTAAAATCGGATAAATCAAATCCGCCAGGATATTCGAAAGTAAAACAGTAATCGTTATCACCAAAAATGCTGCTTGAAGCACCGGATAATCTCTTGTGCTGACTGATTCATAAATTAATCGACCAAGCCCGGGATAAGAAAAGACTGTTTCAATCACAACCGTCCCCCCAAAGGCATAACCTAACCGGATAGCAAGAATCGTGACCACCGGAGCCAATGAATTACGAACCACGTGTTTGAATAAAACAACACCTTCACTTAATCCTTTCGCGCGGGCTGTTCGAATAAAATCCTCACCTAATATCCCTAACATTGTGTATCGCATCGTGATAAAAACACCTGGGATGCTTAAAATTGAAAGTGATACCACAGGCAAAACGGCATGCTCAAGGATGTCTTTCGTTTTAGCCCAACCCTCCAAAGTCACTGCCGGTGTAACCGCACCAAATGACGGCAGCAAACGGTGCTCAACAGACACCAATGATATTAATAACATCCCCAACCAGAATGACGGCAATGAGCCTAATAAAATCATTGTCCACAATAGAGACACATCAATAGCCTTTGCCCGGTACCATGCCGAGATCGCGCCTAAAACGACGCCAATAATTGCAGAAATAATCAACGAAAGCCCAGTGATCAATAATGTCCAGGGTAAACGCTCCAAAATCATGTCGATAATTGGCGCTTTTTGCCTATAGGAATATCCAAAATCGCCACGTAATAAATCACTTACATATGAAACATATTGCTTCCATAGAGGCTGGTCAAGACCAGCCTCTATGACTACTTCAGCGCGTTGTTCGGGCGTCATCATGCCAACATCAACCCCGGCCAATAAAGCCAATGGATTGCCAGGCATTAATCTTGGAAGGAAAAAATTAAGTGTGACTGCAACGATAAACACCAATGCATATTCTAATAACCGATTTCCCTTCAGCCCTGTTCGCATATTGAATTTCTCCTTGTACTACGGACGAGCAGATTCGGGCAGGAATGATAATTTATTAACAACACCCTGACCTGCAATATAAGCCAAATTATCATAAACTGACGACCAGTATGCATAATTGCCGTCCGGATAAGCCAGGATGACAAATGGCATTTCTTCAACGATGGCCAGCTGCAGTTCTTTGATCAGCTCAGTCCTTACATCAGGATCCTGGCTTGCGTTCATCTCATCTGTAATTCGGTCAATTTCAGGACTGTTTGCACCAGTCATATTGAGAAAGCCAATGCTCGGATCAGAATGAACTAGCTCAGGCGCACGGAATACATCTGCCTGAACAGGAGCGGACCAACCCCACATACCCAATTCATAGGAACGGCCAAATGTGATATCAAATTCTGGCCAAATCATGTCTTCCCAGGTGGTTTGTTCAACAGAAGCAACATTGACAGTCATGCCAATGTTTGCCAGCATTTCTTTAATTAATTCTGCCAATCGCAGACGCAATGCATTGCCGCTGGGTGTGATCAACTCAAATACAAGATCTGTACCGTTGTATTCACGAACACCATCACCATTGCTGTCAACAATACCCACGCTCTCGAGCAATTCGATGGCGGCATCAAGGTTGTATTCTGTTACGACCTGGTCATTATAATAAACTGAATCGGGATGGATCCAGCCATTGCTGCCAAGTGTGGCTGCACCAAGATAAACAGTATCGATCAGATCCTGTCGATCAATGGCATATGCCATTGCTTGTCGGACTTCGGGCAAGTTAAAGGGTTCGACATCGTAATTCATGATCAGCATTTGTGTCGTAAATTGTGGCCCTTGAACGATCGACACGCCTTCCACAGCACCTAAGAGGTCAATTTGCTCTGGTGGAATGATCCTGAAGATCATGTCAACTTCATTTGTCCTGAAAGCGGCTTGTGTTCCAGCCTCGTCTGCAAACTTGATCACAACCAGTTCACCAACCGTCGGCATACCGGCAAAATAATCTACGTTTGCTTCGAAGCGATAAAATTGGTCCGGTGAGTATTCCATGAGCATAAATGGACCCGTCCCAACATTGGTTGCTGATTCGAACTGGTGGTTCTGTGGGTCTTCTACGGATTCCCAAACATGCTGCGGGATGACCGGTACATCAGCAAAAGCCAACCGAACAAAACCTGGATTGGGGGATTCGAGATTGATCACAACCGTGTATTCATCAACGACCTCAGCTGAGGCAAAACCCCGAATATCACGTGCAAACCGGCCAACGGCATTGACGGAAAAATAATCAAATGTGAATTTTACATCGTCGGCTGTCATAGGTGTGCCGTCATGCCAGGTGACATCTTGGCGCAATTCCAGCGTATAGGATAAGCCGTCATCACTCAGTGACCAATCCGTAACCAGCCACGGATAAGGTTCGCCGTCAAGCCCCATGGTGAACAAAGAATCATATTGCATCATCAGCATGTTCCAACCGGGGTCACCTGTAACGTAGGTGAATGGATTTAAAGTAGATTCATCACTGATCACCGCAACTCTAAATGTATCGACCATGAATTGGGATGTTTCTTCTACAACTTCCTCCTCCTCAGGAACTTCCGCAACAGGTGCTTCTGGTGCTTCCTCGGGAGCGGTTACCGGTCCGGCTGGTTCAGGCTCGACCTGGGGTGCACATGCCGTCAAAATCAATATGAAGGCAACCAAAACACCCAAATAGAGGAAACGATTTCTTTCTTTAAATTTTCTTGTACTCATTTTTACTCCTCTTCCTACACTAATAAATAATTGTCAAATAACCAATCCAAAATTTATTTTCTTAATCAATAATCAACCTCCTTTTTGGCAATTCGAATAATTGCCCTAGGAAACCAAATGACAAGCTACCCAGTGATTTTTCCTTATCTCCAATAATTGTGGTTCGCTAATATCACATAAACCTGGTTCAAACTTTGGACAGCGTGTATGGAACCGACATCCCGTTGGGGGATTGGATGGACTGGGAATTTCGCCTTTTAATTCAAATTTTTTCCTTTCTCTCTCCAATTTCGGATTTGGGATAGGGATAGCATTCAATAAACCAAGCGTATAAGGATGAAGTGGTGAGAGATAAATAGAGTCACGGTCAGCCAGTTCTAATATCTTTCCTAAATACATGACAGCGACATTGTCTGAAATATGACGAACAACCGCTAAATCGTGAGAGATAAAAAGATAGGTCAGCTGATATTGATCTTGAAGCTGCTTGAGTAAATTTAAAATTTGAGATCGGATAGATACATCCAAAGATGAAACGGGTTCATCGCATACAATGAGATGGGGATTTAATGCAATCGAACGAGCAATTGAAATGCGTTGCCTTTGACCGCCGCTGAACTCATGGGGATAACGATCCATGCACTCTTTTTCCATGCCAACTTTTTTTAGAATTTCCAACACTTTTTCTTCTATCTCTCTTTTTGAAAGTTTTTCATGGACAATAAGCGGTTCTCCAACAATTTTCTTGATCTTCAATCTCGGATTCATAGAAGCAAACGGATCTTGAAAGATCATTTGCAACTGTCTTTGCATTTGTTTGCGCTTTCTACCTTGCAGATAGGTAATATCGGTACCGCTGAAGTTGATTTTTCCCTCGGAAGGTGTATAGAGACCTACAATGGTTCTGCCAAGCGTTGATTTGCCGCAGCCGCTTTCTCCAACCAGCCCTAATGTCTCGCCGTGGCGAACTTTTAGATCAACTCCATCCACAGCCCTTACTGCACCGACCTCTGTTTGCAAGAATCCTTTGGTAATAGGAAAATATTTCTTTAAATTTGTGACTTCTAAGAGAGAATTTTTATGTGTGAGAGTAGAATTTTCAGGATCCAAGGTTTACTTCCTATAAGTATTAAACGGCACTTTTACATTCTTCCCAGAAAAAACACGCCGAAGAGGTGGTTGGGATATCGGTAACAACAAAGGGCGGCATATTTTCAGAGCATTGACTTCTTGCATGATCACATCGCGGTGCAAATGCACATCCAACCGGATATTCATCACAATCCGGAGGTGATCCAGGTATCTCTGGCAGCACTTCTGGCACGTCCAGGTCTAACCTTGGCATTGATTTTAATAATCCGATCGTATAAGGATGGCGGGGATTTTCAAATATATCTGTTACCTCACCTAATTCAACCAATCTTCCACCATACATCACAGCGACCCGATCTGCGAGACTGGCTACAACACCAAGATCATGGGTGATCCAAACAATGGACATCCCTGATTCTTTTTGCAGACCTTTGACCAAATTCGCGATTTGAGCCTGGATGGTCACATCCAAAGAAGTTGTCGGTTCATCTGCGATCAAAACCTTTGGATCACAAGACAGAGCTATGGCAATCATGACCCTTTGGCGCATACCACCAGAAAACTGGTGTGGATAGTTGTTGATACACCGTTCAGCCTCTGGAATACCTACCTTTTTCAACAAATTAATGGACCGTTCTCTCGCCTCAGATTTACTCAAGTTCAAATGTAAACGAATCACTTCATCCAGCTGTTCACCAATCCGCATAACTGGATTTAGGGATGTCATCGGATCTTGAAAGATCATGGCAATTTCCTTCCCCCTGATTTGCCTTATCTCCTTATTACTTAGAGAAAGGAGATTTTTGTTGTTATACAAAATTTGGCCGTGCCTTATTCTACCAGGCGGTGATTGGATCAAACGCATTACTGACAGAAAACTGACACTTTTCCCCGAACCTGATTCGCCCACGATCGCTAAAAACTCATGTGGATTAATCGTTAGTGATAAACCATTGACAGCATAAATGACCCTGTCATTGAACTCAAAATGGGTTTTTAGCTCCTGAATTTCTATAATCGGGTTCATGCCTAATCTCTCATTGAAAACTAAAATTAATCGTAACGGCCCAGGCTGCCATGCAAATGATAGGGTGGGGGTGTGGTGTGGCGGCAAAGCCGCCACACCACACCCCCTATTTCTTCATAAG
>CAZCBW010000066.1:0-10987 GCA_964497065.1 uncultured Candidatus Brevefilum sp.
GACACCACGCCTTTCAGGCTCTGTGCATGAGTCCGCACTCCATTAATAACCTAAGGATTTAAAGTGGACTGACACCACGCCTTTCAGGCTCTGTGCAGGCTGAGTCCGCACTCCAAGAATAATCTAAGGATTTATCGCGGACTGACACCACGCCTTTCAGGCTCTGTGCATGAGTCCGCGCTCCAGAGCTGAATGCATGAGTCCGTGCGCCAGGTTTTAATTTGTATGTTCGTTTGAGATTGATTCGGAGATTGCCACGACCCCTGACGGGGTCTCGCAATGACAGAATAAGAGTGCAGTGTATGCCTGCACACCCATTCTGCCGTTTACGCCCTGCGGGCTCTATGCGGACTGACACCACGCCTTTCAGGCTCTGTGCATGAGTCCGCACTCCATTAATAATCTAAGGATTTAAAGTGGACTGGCATATACGCCCTGCGGGCTTTATGCGGACTAACACCACGCCTTTCAGGCTCTGTGCATGAGTCCGCACTCCATTAATAACCTAAGTATTTATCGCGGACTAACACCACGCCTTTCAGGCTCTGTGCAGGCTGAGTCCGCACTCCAAGAATAATCAATGTTTGAAGAGCAGATTTTCACCCGCAAATCGCATGGTGGTCGTAATAGATAGATTGTTCTACACCACCATCTCAGAGGCGGACAGCTCCGCCTGCTGGATGACCAGTTCTACCGCCCGATCTTGCTTGTCTGGCGGGTAACCGTACAGACGCAGGACCCGTTTGACCATCCGGCGGAGGTTGGCGCGCACGCTCTTCTTTTCAGTCCAGTCGATGGTGGTGTTATTGCGCACGATCTCCAGCACCTTGCGGGCAATTACAGCCAGCTGTTCATCCCCCAGCACCTCGATGGCGGAGTCGTTTTCTGCCAGGGCCGTGTAAAAGGCATATTCATCTTCATTCAACCCCAGGTCTTCGCCGCGCCGATCGGCTGCTGTGATCTGGTTGGCGA
Organism: uncultured Candidatus Brevefilum sp.; assembly: GCA_964497065.1. Classification (GTDB taxonomy): domain Bacteria; phylum Chloroflexota; class Anaerolineae; order Anaerolineales; family Anaerolineaceae; genus Brevifilum. The sequence goes on from CAZCBW010000066.1 coordinate 973, forward strand.
TACCCATCATCTCGATGATCACGGTGGCCGCATCGATGGTGCGGCTCTGGTAGCGGTGGATGGTCTCTTCGAGCATTTCGGTGAACGACCGCGACAGCACCACGCTTTTGTGTGCCCGGGTTTTGATCTCGTCGGCCAGCAGTTTACGCAGCAGTTCCACCGCCAAATTCTGCTGGGGAAGCGCCTGGATGCCCTGCAGGAACTCCGGCGACAAAATTGAAATGTCTGGCTTTTCGATCCCCGCAGCATCAAAGATATCGATCACGCCTTCGGGGACGATGGCCCGCTCCACGATCTGCCGGATGGCCTGGTCGTAACCCTGGCAGCCGTGCTCCTCATCGGTCATGCCATATTTGACGATCTGGGCGCGCACCTCCTGGAAGAAAGCCACATCATCCCGGATGGCCAAGGCCCCTTCCAACGGGACGGCCAGCGAGAAGGCCTTGCTCAATGCGCTGACCTGCCCCAGCAGCCTTTTCTTTCCATCGGGCAGCGCCAGGACATGCTCAACCCCATCTGCTACCGTGGACTGCATCTCGCCAAACCCGCCGTGCAGGTACCCGGCCCAATCAAACCCGTGGAAGAGATTGCGCACCACCTCGTATTTCTCGAGCAGCAAAGCCAATGCTTCGGCCTGGTCAAGCACCACCTCACCTTCACCTCCGCTTTGGGTATAGGTTCTGACCGCCTCTCGCAGTGCATCGCCCACACCGAGGTAATCTACCACCAACCCACCCTGTTTATCTTTATAGACCCGGTTGACCCGGGCAATGGCCTGCATCAGTGAATGGCCCTGCAGAGGCTTATCGAGATACATCGTGTGCAGCGGCGGCACATCAAAACCCGTCAGCCACATATCACACACGATCACCAGCTGCAGATCATCCCTGGGGTCTTTGAAACGTTTCTCAACATCTTTTCGGGCAGTTTTATTGAGTAAAAACGGCTGCCAATCGATGGGGTCATCGGCTGCACCGCTGATGATCACTTTGATCTTCCCCCTGGGGACATCCTCGCTGTGCCAGCCAGGACGCAGGCGGATAATTTGCTGGTAGAGGTCGATCGCAATCCGCCGGGAATAGGTGACGATCATCCCCTTGCCTACCAGGGCAATCTGACGCGCTTCGAAGTGGGTGACAATGTCCTCTGCCACCTGCCCCAGCCGGCTTTCGGTGCCGATGGCGGCTTCCAGCGCCGCCCATTTTCGGCGCAGTTGATCTCGCAGGCTCTCATCGGCCGCGGCTGTGACCTGGTCAAAATCCTGATCTAAAAATGGCCGCAGCGCTTCGTCGATATCGATCTTTGCCAGCCGCGCTTCATAGTAGATCGGCACGGTGACCTCGTCATCGATGGCGTTCTGGATGTCGTAGACGCTGATGTAATCGCCGAAAACCTGGCGGGTATTGCGATCGGTCAGCGCGATCGGGGTACCGGTGAAGCCGATGAACGAGGCGTTGGGGAGTGTATCGCGCATGGCGCGGGCAAACCCATCGATAAAGCCATACTGGCTGCGGTGGGCCTCATCGGCCATGACGATGATATTGCGGCGTGTGCTGATCGCATCGGCCTTATCACCCCGGTTAGGGAGGAATTTCTGCGCCGTGGTGAAGTACACCCCGCCCGATGCCGTATGCAGCAGGGACCGTAAATCAGCGCGGCTTTCAGCCTGCTTTGGCCACTGCCTGAGCAGTTCCATGCCATCGCTGAAGGTGCCGAAGAGCTGATCATCAAGGTCATTGCGGTCGGTGATGACCACGATGGTGGGGTTTTCCAGCGCAGGATGCCCGATCAGCAGCCCGGCAAAGAACAGCATCGAGAGACTCTTGCCGGAGCCCTGGGTATGCCAGATCACGCCTGCCCGGCGGTCGCCTGCGGCACTGCTGGCCTGGACAGCCTCAGCCAGGGCCTGGCGGGCGGCATGGTACTGGTGATAAGCCGCCAGGATCTTGACAGGCCCGCCGCCTTCTGAATCTTTTAACAGGACGAAATGACGCACCACATCCAGCAGGCGCACCGGGTCGAGCAGCCCACGGGTCAGCACGGGCATCTGTGGACGTGTCTTGGGCACCCGCTCAACACCGTCCACCGTACGCCAGCGAGTGTACCACTCAAAATCGCTGAGGAAGGTGCCGGCCCGGGCATCGTGATTGTCGGAGATCACGCAGATGGCGTTGTAGGTGAACAACGAGGGAATATCCCGCTGATAGGTCTGCACCTGGTTGAAAGCCCGGAGCAGATCCGCTTTGGGGTTCTTGGGGTCTTTCAGCTCGATCAGCACCAGCGGCAGCCCGTTGACGAACAGGATCACGTCGGGGCGGCGGTTGCGTTTGTTTTCGATGACCGTGAACTGGTTGACGGCAGCCAGGTCATTGCCGGCCGGGTTCGCGTAATCCACCAGCCGGGCCAGGTCACCCCGGATGCGGCCGTCTGGTTGGCGCACCTCTAACTGAATGCCCTCCCGCAGCCAGCGGTGGAAGAGGCGGTTGTTCTGGACGGTGCTGGGGGAGGCCAGCGGGAGTGTGAGCACCTTTTTATAGACCTCATCCAGCGCGCCCTGGGGCAGGTGCGGGTTGAGCCTGGCCAGGGCTGACTTCAGCCGGCCCGACAGCACCACCTGGCTGAAGTCCTCCCGCTCTGCACCGGGCTCACCGGGGGCGATGGCCTCGCCGCGCAGGACTTGATAGCCCAGCCCGGCCAGCAGGTCATCCAAGAGATAGTATTCAAATGCTTCTTCACTGATGCGAGGTTTCATTAAAACCCCTTGAAATTTAATAGATATAGCTTTTCTAATTATAGTCTAAATAATGATGACTTCAGTTCTCTCAAAATGATTACATGGTTTACAAAATATCATTATTGTGATATTATGTAAACTAAGAAAGAGAAAGGAGTTGATGGATGAGCATCGGGAGTCGAATTATGCGCGCCAGAAAAGGTGCAAATCTTTCACTAAGAGAATTGGCGGAACGTGTGGATCTGAGTGCGATGATGATCTCAAAATATGAGAATGACCAGAGTGTACCTGACTCTGAAATGCTGCTGCGTTTCGCGAATGCTTTAGCGATCAAACTGGATTATTTCTTTCGGCCTGATACCTTTTCGGTAGAGCTGCTTGCCTATCGAAAGCATGCCAAACTTGGCAAGAAACAACTTGAAGCGATCAAAATGCGCATTCAGGATTGGCTGGAACGTTATCTTTTAGTGGAAGATCTTTTTCCTCAAGAAAAAATTCATAACGTACTGCCAACTTATACCGTTAAAACCATGGAAGAAGTTGAAGCAGCAGCCAAAAATCTTCGGGATGAATGGCATCTCGGATCAGAACCGATTGAGAATTTAATTCAGCTTTTAGAGGACAAAAGCCTTAAAGTCGGGTTGGTTTCAGGTTTTGATGACTTTGACGCCTGCACCTACACCTTTGACGACAATTGGGTGATCGCGACCAAATCAGAGATCAGCGGTGACAGGCAGCGTTTTAATATCGCCCATGAGTTAAGCCATCTCGTGCTGAACTGCCATGAAGACCTCAACCCTGAAAAAGCTGCCAACCGCTTTGCAGGTGCTTTTTTGGTTCCAGAAGAGAAGGCGGTTTACGAGCTTGGCCTGTATCGCAGTGACCTGGATGTGAATGAGCTTCATCTCTTAAAACATAAATATGGTTTGAGCATGCAGGCCTGGATTTACCGGGCAAAAGACTTGGGGATCATCTCTGAGAGTGCCTTTCGACGTTTATTTAAACAGTTTAGAACCAATTACTGGCATCATGAAGAGCCCGGTGAACCCTATCCATCAGAGAAGCCCTTGCGAATGGAAAAGCTGGTCTATCGCGCCCTGGCAGAGGATTTGATCACCCGTTCAAAAGCTCAGGCATTGCTCGGGAAACCCTTGAAGCACAGGTGGGAATTGGAGAACAAAGAATCTTAGGATGCTATCATTGCTGCTGGTCACCGATACCAATATATGGATTGATCTGGAAAACGGAAACCTACTGGAACCCATTTTTGGCCTTCCCTACCAGTTTATCATGACCGATTTTGCAGCCAATGAAATTTCTTCAAATCTATGGGCTTCCCTGGCACACATGGGGGTTAAAAAATATGGATTAAGTTCAGAGCAAATCACTGATATCGATGTGCTCAGCAAAATGCATCCATCTGTTTCATCCACTGACCTTTCATCCCTGGTGCTGGCCAGGGATTTACCGGCAGGGTTGTTGAGCGGTGACAAGCCATTGCGCAAGCTGGCAAAAGCCCATGCCATTGAAGTTCACGGCGTTTTATGGGTCTTGGATGGGCTTGTAGACCATCAAATCATCTCGCCCAGCCAGGCATGCCTTGGCCTGCAATGGATTTTGGCTGAAAATGCACGCCTGCCTGAAGTTGAATGTCATCAACGATTGAGGAAATGGCGTTCAGTACCGTGAGTTAATCATTATTTGTGCACAAAATATAACGAAATTCGTTATATTCTTGACATAGAACATGATTGTGGGGGGCAGGATCATCGGTCACACAAGTGCGGTCACATACGGCGTGATGGTCTTCTCAACCCGGTTAAGTATGGCAAGGCATTAGGTTGATAAAAATTTCTCGAGAGTTAATATTTAATTTGAAATAAAAATGATGCTAATGACCCTTAATTATCCCTTATATATCAAAATGATAATTTTTCACTAACATTTGTTTTTAACAACTATGAGACCATTCCAAACATATCAATAATTATGCAATACAAGATGATTTCTATTGTTTTAAATTTTTCTAGCTTATCAAGTTCTATAATGTTCTCAACATCTTGAGTGAATCACAAAAATCATTGAAAAAAGTGATTGAAGATTTCATAATAAATAAATTTTGTTCCCAAAATCTCTTGCTTACTTGCTTTTCGGTTGTTCTGGAAAAATCCATAAATAAATCTATTAACTCATTTTCTTCGAACTCGAAATTCTTTTGCTTAGAATTACGGGTTTTATATTCTGTAAAAAAACGAAGATATTTTGCTTGAAGACTAATTCCATCTAAATCAACTTCTATTGTATTACTTATACGAAAAAGATTATGGAATCGTGAATTTCTTGCATCCTTTATCAATCTAATATAAAGTGATATTTCCGGTTTACCTTCTTTTTGCCAATCAAGTTTTGTGAACGCAAGATATAGATTATATTGTGATTGAAGTGTCATCCATGAAATGATAGGTTTTAAATCACATATACTGAAGATTAATTTTAATAATCTGATAGCATCATCAGAAAAATTATAAGAAATTCTAAGAATGTTTGTAAAATTTATATCATCATAATTCTCCATATCCCATTCGCTAAGTGAATTCTCATAACTAAAAATTTCATTTTCTAATGATTTAATAATATTATCTAAAAAAGTATCTTCCAAATCTGAGACATTAGTCGGTATCTTTAATGGGATCAATACATCCTTACGAAGGTTTTCAATTTCCCTTTTAATTTTTTGTTCCTCAGGTTCAGATAGGTCAGTGTGACTCATTATAGATTCTAAAATGTCAATAGTCTGAAATTTAGGATTGACTAACAAAAGGGGGGGGGTTGATTTATAAATGCTTTTTCCTGTATAAAGTCGAATTGTAATTTCTCATAAGGTGAAATATTTATATCTCTGGAGATTTCAGATGAATAATCAATACTGCCAATTAATATAAAAACTATGACTCCCAAATTATTTAATTCTTCAATAATTGATTCGTTCAATGGTTTAATATCCGGGAAATTTGATAATTTTTTTGAAATAACTTTAAAGTCTTTATTAATATCAATACCTTGTGCTATTAAGATGTTCTCATTAGTTGGATTCTGTCCTAAAAAACCAAGGTACTTATTACTTTTCTTTGTAGATAAAAAGTTGTTTCTAAGAAAAAAAGAATTATTTATGATAGTCAGATCAGAAGAGTCAACATTATCTTTGGTAAATAATTGCTGAGATTGAACTAATTTGTCATGATTTAATTCTTCATTTGATGAATTATTTAAGTCAAAGTACAAATTCTGGCAATTAATTCTTATTTTTTTATAAATATCATTCATTGTTGTCAAAATAACCTCCTAAAATTACATGCCATGCTATTATCATAAAAAACAATTTCACATACTAGAATAAATTAATCATCAGGTTTTCCCTTTGTTGAATAAGGTTTGCGTTCATCTTTAATATTAAGTGTGTTAAATCATAACTAGATGACACAATTGTATTAAACTTGTCTACTACCTCTAAACGTGGAACTAAAATCTTCATCTCCCTAAAATTTCGCTTACTTAATTCTGAAAATGTTGTACCGCTGGCGCGCGCTTTAATTTCTTCCATATAGCTTCTTGCCCAATTTATCATGTAATATGGTGTCAGCTTTTTTATACATTTCATTGCGATAAATCCCTGATTAATACAAACCGGGATTTGATTAATTGCCAAATACCCAACTGGTGCTCTTGAAGACATTAGAACTGTTCCTGGGGACAATAACCCTGAGCTAATCTTATTTAAACCACCTTTTGTCACTTTTCTTTCAGTTTCTATTAAAAAAGATGAATCTAATGATGACATATCTTTGGGAGTGGCAAAGTAATAAATTCCATTTTCCCAATATTTTGAATTTTTTGTGCTCGGTGTTCCACCACCTGATAATTCTATCTCTTCATCGATAGTGGAAACCTCCCATCCCTTGGGGATGAGGCCCAGCTCGCTGTCGACCAGCTCGTCGGGGAAGAGGGCCATGACCTCGTCCGGCAGGGGGTGCTTTGCATGCTTCGCGAACGGTTCACCAGCCATTTTGGCGCGCACGGGGTCAAAGTCCACAAACCAGGACTGGAACACCGCCCGGGCGATGCCCTCCAGCGTCTGGTTGATGCGCTGGTTGAGCTCGATCTTGTCGTCCAGCGTCCCCAGAATGTGGGCGATGCGTTTTTGTTCTTCTAAAGATGGGATTGGAATGCGAATTTTATTGATATCTCTAATTGGTAATTGCGGCTGTGCGCTCCCAGTCTTCATTGATAACATCTGGTCAAAAAATAAGTTGGACCTAAGAAAATAATATGTATATCTATGATCTAGAAGTTCCGGATTTGTTCTAAAAATGACCATGCCAGAATTTATTCGAATATTCTCATAATTAATTTTTTTATCATAATAGGCTACATTTCCAACTGTCCCTCTTGTTGTTAGAACTATATCATTTCTTATTAATTTACCTTTCCTTAATGTCTCATCTTTTTCCTTTGAAATGAATTTCAAGTTATCAAAGTTAAATCCATCTTCAGTCACATTGCTCGCATTAAGAAATAAACAATATCCATCATCTTGATAGTCATTGGTTTTAGGATAATTTTTTCCTCGATCACCGTCAATGATTTCAAGAGGAGCATCTTTTATCTTAACTACCAAAGTTTCACTCCCCATAACCCAGCTCCTCGAGGTTTGCCCGAATTTCCGCCTCCAGGCGGGTACTTTCCGCAAACTGCTCGTAGAGCTGTACGGTCAGCCGGGCCATCTTGTCCTCAAAGGGCTCTTCATCCGCCTCGCGCTCGGGGATGCCCACATACCGCCCGGGGGTCAGGATGTGGTTATGCTCACGGATATCCTCAGTCGCGGCGGCCTTGCAGAACCCGGGCACATCGGCATAGGCCGGGAGGCCGGGCTGGCCGCGCCAGGCATGGTAGGTGTCGGCGATCTTGCAGATATCCGCCTCAGTCAGCTCGCGGTGGGTGCGGTCGACCATCGTGCCCAGCTGGCGGGCATCGATGAACAGAGTCTCGCCGCGCCGGTCGCGAAAGCCGCTGTTGGCCTTATCCCGGGCCAAAAACCACAAACAGACCGGGATCTGGGTGCTGTAGAAGAGCTGCCCGGGCAGCGCCACCATGCAGTCCACCAGGTCTGCCTCGATGATGTTCTTTCTGATCTCGCCTTCATTGCTCGACTGGGCAGACATCGAACCGTTGGCCAGCACAAACCCGGCCGTGCCGCGCGGGCTGAGGTGGTGGATGAAGTGCTGCACCCAGGCAAAGTTAGCGTTGCCGGCCGGCGGTATGCCGTAAGCCCAGCGGGGGTCATCCCCCAGTCGGTCGCCGCCCCAATCGCTGTCGTTGAAAGGCGGGTTGGCCAGCACAAAATCGGCTCTCAGGTCGAGGTGCAGGTTGTTGTGGAAGCTGTCGGCGTAGGTGCCGCCCAGATCTGCATCGATGCCGCGGATGGCCAGGTTGATCTGCGCCAGACGCCAGGTGGTGGGGTTGGATTCCTGCCCGTAGATGGCGATATCGGTGGTGCGCCCACCGTGGGCTTCGATGAACTTTTCAGACTGCACGAACATCCCACCCGAACCGCAGCAGGGGTCAAATACGCGGCCCTTGAAGGGCTGCAGCATCTCCACCAGCACCCGCACCACATGCGCGGGGGTGTAGAACTCTCCGCCGCCCTTGCCCTCGGCACTGGCAAAGCGGGACAAAAAATATTCATATACCCGCCCCAGCACATCCTTGCGCTGACTGACCTCGTCTCCCAGGCCGATATTGCTGATCAGGTCCACCAGCTCGCCCAGGCGGCGCTTGTCGAGTGCGGGCCGGGCATAATCCTTGGGAAGGACGCCTTTGAGGCGCGGGTTTTCTTTTTCGATGGCGACCATAGCCTCATCGATCATCTTGCCAATCTCGGCCTCTTTGGCATTGGCCTGTAAATAAGGCCAGCGCGCTTCGGGGACCACCCAGAAGACGTTTTCAGCCAGGTATTCATCCCGGTCTTCGAGGATTTCATTTCGCCGGTCTGGATCGGTGGTGTGGATCATGCTGGCGGAGTCAGCCATCTCAGCTTGCAGTGCGCTGCGCCGGTTCTCAAAGGAATCGGAGATGTATTTAAGGAAGATCAACCCCAGCACCACGTGCTTGTATTCAGAGGGGTCCATATGGCCGCGCAGCTTATCAGCGGCCTGCCAGAGCGTATCCTCAAACCCGAGGTTTGCCGTGTGATTATTTTTTGCCATCCTGCTCCTTTGTTATTGTCCCGCTTACTGGGTTAATTTTAACATACCCCGGGCACCGGGATGGGGTGAATATTTGGGGCAATTGCAAAGGTATTTATTTGGGTGCGGACTGACACCTACCACCTTACGAGTTCTATGCGGACTGACACCACGCCTTACGGGCTCTGTGCATGAGTCCGCACTCCAAAAAGAGTCTACGCCTGGAGCGCGGACTTTAGTCCGCAGAATCAAGTGAGCAAATCAATCATTTGTATCAAAATCACAATCAAAGACTGGATATTTGATAAAGTTTTCTTTCATTTTCTTCCCCCCAATTAACAAAAGATTTTGATAATAACTGGAATACAGCCATTCTTCAGGCTTTATCACATACTCATGTTTAACAGGATTAAAATGGATGTAATTATATCGCTGCCAATAGTCATGATCATCCCTGATATACCGATCCCAATAACTGTACCAGACCGATCTACCCTGGACCTGATCTAAGCGGTTTAGTTGAATTGCCGTCACACCGTGCAATTGCTGTAGAAATTTAGGTATCTTGCTGCCGTCATCAAAATAGCATAAAAGGTGATAATGATCGTCCAGCAAGACCCAGGCACCGGATTGAACTTTGTACGACTCTAACAGGTGAGTAAACACATCTTTCCAGATATCTTTATGCTGATTGGTCACGAAGATGGGCGTTTTACCAAGCGTATGGGCTGTGATGAAATACCAGCATTCGTTGATCAGAAGATGCGGCGGCCTATGATCCATAGCATTCCCTCATGTAAATATTATATACATTCTTGCGACGCATTACAGGCTCTGTGCATGAGTCCGCACTCCATTAATAATCTAAGGATTTATCGCGGACTGGCATATACGCCCTAAGGACGCTTTGCGGACTGACACCACGCCCTGCGGGCTTTATGCGGACTGAAGTCCGCACTCCATTAATAACCTAAGTATTTATCGCGGACTAACACCACGCCTTTCAGGCTCTGTGCATGAGTCCGCACTCCATTAATAA
>CAZCBW010000067.1:0-10114 GCA_964497065.1 uncultured Candidatus Brevefilum sp.
GTTCTTAGAGCGTAAACTTTTTGATGAGTTGTTTCAAATCATTGACACATACCGATTCTGAAGGCGTCAAGTAATCAAGAGAGGAATGAATCCGGCCTGTCATGTACTCGATTTTCATCCAATGCTCAATCTGTTTGACTGCGTCTTCGAAACCTAAATATTCTGTATGATTGATATGTTCCTCCTTGAATGTCCTGATAAAACGTTCAACAATCCCGTTTTCTGTCGGGGCTGCCTCTTTTTGACATACTGACTCGAGTTGTTTCTGGAAATAAACCTGTATAGGCTGGTGTGGCATTTTGGCTTCCCTGATCTGAATGATGGATCTCAGGTGATGGATAAGCCGCAAATGCTTTCATCAGAGCTGATATAGTCAGTTGTTTATCCAAGCCTCTTGCCAGGATTATACACCAGGTAGCACAGTAACCGACAAAGTCCCCGGAGCGTACACAGAGTGGGAAAGAATTTAACCACGGTTCCCTTCAGGAACTGCACCTTTTGGGTACTTCGAGACCACGAAGTTTTTTAAAAGATTTCTCAAATAACCTGGACTGCGGACTCTGCCTGCACAGAGCCTGAAAGGCGTGGTGTCAGTCCGCCCCTAACTGGTCATTGCGAGACCCCAAAGGGGTCGTGGCAATCTCCGATTCACTAAAACAGCATCCGCATGGCGAAGGTCAGGCTTCCAGCCTGACGCATTCAAACCGCGTAGGGCACCGTTTTTGTGCCCACTAAAATCTTGTCATCGCGTGTGAAACGACAAAGTCCCCGGAGCGTACGCAGAGAGGGAAGCAATCTCCAAATTGGGATACCATGCATACTTAGTGAAAGGTTAAAGTTGTGAACTTAGAAGATCGCTTCGTTTCACTCGCGATGACAAGACTGGCATCCACGACGCGACAAAGTCCCCGGAGCGTAAGCGGAGTGGAAAAGAATTTAACCACGGAGTTTATTAAAATTTTCTCAAATAACCTGGACTGCGGACTCTGCCTGCATGGGGTGGTGTCAGCCCATAAATTGGCTCTTTTGAATCCCTATTACTGTGACGATTTTTCCATTCTTCTTCTATCCTGAAGGTAAGTAAATTCTTGATTTTCCAATAATGAGGAACAATTGTAGAAACTCCGGATACCTGGATTGTCGCTAATAAAGAGGGAGTTTATCTCCAGGCGACAGTTAGGCCCACAAATAAATCCAATGCCTTTTCCTAATGATTGAGAATAAAAGTTTTGACTATATGTATTGTGTCGAGTCATAACAAACCGGCTACTGTATGTGTCAATATCAACAGCAATTTGGATCTCGACTAATTGGTTTTCATTAATTGGTTTATTAGTTTTTGACCACGAGCTCTCACATCTAAAAATACCTCGATGATGTTCACCTAACCGGTAGGAATCACCTTTTCCTGAAATTTGTAAAGTTGTAAAATTAGTAATATTCTGTAGCCCCCAGATAATTCCATACCAAGTTTCTTCAGATGCAGAAATACATTTCAATTCAGTTTTTATATTGTAAGGTGTTGAATTCAGAGAGCGGAAACTTAAAAATGAGCAACAAGATCCTGAATTTCTTCGGTGCTCAAGGGTATATTTTCCATGAGACAAACTTAATGAAAAATCAGGTGAATTATATTCTGACCAATGAGATGCTTTGTCAATATAATTTATGGTAACCAAATATCACCTGTTCTTTTCTGGTTCACCCTTATTGATAGAAATAATATTAATGACTCTACTGAAAAAAGGTAAGCAACTCAACCAAAGTGGGGGATGACCACCACATTTATGCATGTTTTGAAGGTCGCGTCCCTTAAAAGTATGCTTTTTGTACCATAATGTGTGGCATCATCCTAATCAAATTGAGTAATTTTAGTTTTTTTAGAGGACTCATTAATTAATTTTTAACTTTCAAAGAGTTGACTGTCAATGAAAAAATGCATTTCTTTAAAAAAAAAGGGAAAATCTCTTATCTCATTCATTCTAAGTTTAGAGTATTTCATCAATTAGTCCAAGTGCTTTATGTCCTCTTATTAATTGTTCAATAACAGACAATATCAGTTTTGGGTGACAAGATTGATGAAATAAGCGACTGCCTATGTGTTTTCATTATTTTGGAAGCGTATCGATTTGCTATATAATTTGATTTTTTATTAGTCCTCTGGATTTCGATATTGTTCATATAATTGGCTAAAATCATGTTCTGTCATTTCATAACCTCCTCTTCATACCATTTGAGAATGCTTATTACATACTTTGAGAACCTAGTCATATTCCGAAGTTCATACCTTTTGACTTTTTGAGTTTTATAGTCTTTCCAAACGGACCATACTTTTACAAAATCCTCTTTGGAAACATGTTGCAGGTTCTTAGCTTTTGGAGCGTCAATTTCAATGGAAGTTTCCCCGACTTTAGTAATAGTCATGCTATCACCCAAATAGCCACGGTAGGCAGACCAATTTGGTATTTTTGTTCCAGGCTTCAATTTCCTTTGAAGATAGTTCCAAATGTTTTTAAACTCAACCATCCCAACCTCCATATCAAACACTAAATAACATATCTTTGTTTAACTTATTTAGGTTTCATCGTAAGGTTTAACGATTATATCTGAAAAGCATGCACAATTTACTTTACTGCTTTTAGTAAAGCTGTCGTTATCAAATCAAGGATCTCTTTTTTTAACCGCTTAATTTTTTGTTGATATCTCCACCCGGTGGGGAAAGTCAGGAAGATGGGAATTTCCTTTTCAACGCCCTTTACCTGACTAACAACCAACTCACCATAGATGAGACGGTCAATATATTTGTCTATTATCTTTTCTGAGACTTGATTGAATATATCTTTATTGAATTTGAGAACGACTTCAATACCAGTTTCTTGAATGGTAAGCTCAAATTCTGTTTTTGCTTCAGGTTCAATGACTTTATTGAAATATACCAGTCCAAATATCTGCTTGATTTCATTTGGGTAATTCGTGGGAAAAGCATAGTATGGATAGAATATGTAGTCAAATGGTCCATCGTAGGCAACATTGAAGCAGAAGTTAGCGATTTGAAGTGGATTTAGCGTTTTTTCTCTGAGGTTTAACCAATCTGTATTTCTTATTGTCTCCCAAAAGGGATTTTCTTTCCCTCTGGTATTGGGTGAAAGCAACATCTCCTGATGAACCGAATGGGGGTGGGGATTTGAGAAGAGCAGCATAACACGCGGTCTGCCTGAATATTTTGTGGGGATAAGCTTTTCCGACTTAAATGTGAGGGTCTTCTTCTCATCATCAAACACATATAAATCGGGATATTCTAGATATTTGCCCAAGATTTCAACCGATTGTTCTTTTACATGCTGATATATATCACCCAACTGATAAGTTCTATAAAAAGTTACGCTGTCCATTTGACTCTCGTTATCGTAATGATTACCTTCTCAACCATTACTTATAGTTTATACTTTTATTATCGTCCTGTACGATGGGGCACTTTTAAATGCCATGTATTCATGCTTACAATGAGATGAGTAAATAATGAAACAAAAAACGCCCACCCACCTGTTGATAAGATTTTCTGACAGGTTGCTTGAAAAAAAAAAGAACCATAGAGGAACATCAAAAGGTCATCGAACAGGAGGGGGCCGTATGGTTTGGTAAGATGGGGCAGCCGATATCCCAAAATGCAATCGATAAGTTAAATAAACAGGTGGAGGATAATATCCCCACATATATCTACTTGGTTAAAGGCAATCGCAGGAAACCAAAAGCTTATGTATCTGATTTAGTCGTTGCTTCAAAAACCATTCCGGAAGAGGAAATGTGCCTTATTCCGCCCTATTATAAAGAATTAAAAATCATCCAGTTTATCAAGTTCTGGGCAAAAGTAACCAACCTCCATGAAATCGACCTCAAGGACTTAACCAAAATGGGGGTGGTAAGTTCTGTGTATCCCTTAATGGAGACATTAGTAAAGAGCTCATCGGGGCATTTTTACATCAAAGAAAAGAAACTATTCATTTAGCTAATTAAGAAGGGATAGTATGGCAAACGATATCAACGGCATTGAAAAACAACTCTGGAAAGCGGCGGATGAGTTACGCGCAAATTCCAAGATGAAGTCCTCAGAATATTCCACTCCCGTATTGGGACTGATATTTCTGCGTTATGCGGATTTCAAATTCAACAAAGCGGAAAAAGAACTGCAGAAGAGCCAAACAGCACAATCCAGCAGGCGGCAAACCATCAGTAAGCTGGATTATCAGGCCAGGGGCGTGATGTATGTACCAAAAGAAGCCCGTTGGCATACCCTGATGAACTTGCCCGAAGAAGCCAATATTGGCAAAGAAATCAATGATGCCATGCGTGCCATAGAACGTGAGAATGATGATTTGAAGGATGTTCTCCCAAAGACCTATAACCGTTTGGAAAACCAGGTGCTATTCAACCTGCTGAAGAACTTCAACAGCGTGCCGATGGATATTGAAGGCGATGCGTTTGGTAAGATTTATGAATATTTTCTGGGCAACTTTGCCATGGCCGAGGGGCAGCTGGGAGGCGAGTTTTTCACGCCGACCTCGATTGTCAAATTGATTGTGGAAATCATTGAACCCTATCATGGGCGCATTTATGACCCGGCTTGCGGCTCGGGCGGCATGTTTGTGCAGTCGGGCAATTTTGTCAAACACCATAAAAGCCTGCGTGACGAGAATGGGCTACCACTGGAAAACATCAGCATTTACGGACAGGAGCGGATTGCTGAGACCGTGAGCCTGTGTAAAATGAACCTGGCTGTGCATGGCTTGAGCGGCGATATCCGGCAAGCGAACAGCTATTATGAGGACCTGCATAACAGTATGGGGAAATTTGACTTTGTGATGGCCAATCCCCCGTTTAATGTAAACAATATTGATAAAGACAGAATAAAGGATGACACCAATCGCTTTCCTTTTGGAATGCCTAATGTAGACAATGGCAACTACATTTGGATGCAGCTTTTTTACAGTGCCTTGAATGAAAACGGCCGGGCTGGTTTTGTCATGGCAAACAGCGCCAGTGATGCGGGTTATTCGGAGATGGAAATTCGCAAGAAATTGATTGAAGATGGCATTGTCGATGTCGTTGTGTCAATTGGCCCAAACTTCTTTTATACGGTTACATTACCATGTACGCTATGGTTTTTTGATAATGGCAAAAAGAATACGGATAGAGTGGATAGGGTTCTCTTTGTTGATGCACGGCATATTTACCACCAGATTGACCGTTCTCATCGAGATTTCACACCTAAGCAAATTGTTTTCTTGTCTTTATTAGTAAAACTGTATCGAAGAGAAGAATTAGGTATTGATAAATTCAATTTAGCTGATTTAAATTTAACTTCATTCCAGTTTGAGCAACTGATAAGAATGATTGATAAAGAATATTATGAAGATGTCCCCGGTTTATGTAAAATAGCCAATATCCAAGAAATTAAAGACAATAACTGGAGCCTTAACCCCGGCCGTTATGTGGGCATAACTGAGCGTACACAAGAGGATGTTGATTACATAGAAAGGCTGACTAACCTTTTTGAGGAATTTGAAGAACTCAATTACGAAACCAGAATTCTGGAAAAAGTAATTTCAAAAAACATTAATTCAATTATTAACCCCGAAAATGAAACATTTGATGAAAACAAAAACCAGTAGACTTGGTGATGTGGTCAATATCAATCCTGAGTCAATAGATAATGACTACCCATACTCGGAAATAGAATATATTGAAATATCCTCAGTTGGTAGCGGTACATTGAGTGGAGTAAAAAGACTGCAGATTGATGAGGCTCCAAGTCGTGCAAAACGAATAGTTAGAAAAAATGATACAATTTTATCTACTGTTCGACCCAATAGACGGTCATTTCTGTTTATTAAAAATCCCCCTGCAAACTTGATAGCGTCAACTGGATTTGCTGTGCTTCGACCATCAAACCAAATTGATAGTCGTTATTTGTATTATGTCATTAGTCATCAAGAATTCACAGATTATCTTACAAATAACGCAAAGGGGTCAGCTTATCCCGCTGTTGATGTAGAAACTATTGAGCGGGCAATAATTCCATTCCCCTCTCTTCACATTCAGGAGAAAATATCTACTATTCTTTCATCATATGATGACTTAATTGAGAACAACGCCCGCCGTATCCAATTATTGGAGGAAATGGCGCAGCTCATTTATCGCGAGTGGTTTGTGCATTACCGCTTCCCCGGACATGAGCATGTGAAGATGGTGGACTCAGGGACTGAATTCGGTGAGATACCCGAAGGTTGGTGTACCAAACCTATTAGCGATGTGGTGGAAATACTTGGAGGAGGTACTCCAAGTATAAAAGTTAAGGAATATTGGGAATTTGGACATATCAATTGGTATACTCCAAGTGACCTAACAAAAGCAGGAACATTGTTTATGGATGAGTCCTCAAGGAAAATTACAAAATTGGGCTTGAAGAAGAGTTCAGCAAAATTATTTCCATCTAGTTCTGTGATGATGACAAGTCGAGCTACTTTGGGAGTCACGGCAATAAACACAACACCAGCTTGTACAAATCAAGGTTTTATTACTTGTGTACCAAGTGATGAAATATCCAATTATGAAATATTTTTTTGGATAAAACAAAATATAGAAAAGATGATTTCCGTAGCTTCTGGTGCAACCTTTAAAGAAATTACTAAAAGTGTTTTTAGAAACATGCCCATAGTAATTCCGCCTTTATCAATTCATAAACTTTTTGTTCAGAATGTGTCGCCAATATTTTCACTCATTCTGAATTTACAAAGGAAAAACGAAAATCTTCATAAAACTCGTAACTTACTGCTACCAAAACTAATCTCTGGTGAAATTGATGTGTCTGAGTTAGAAATTGAAATCGCATAATAACCATGGATTTTTCAGAAGACTTCCTCATTGAGCAACCTACCATTGCCCTATTCTCTTCATTAGGCTGGGAAACCGCCAATTGTTTTGAAGAGACCTTTGGGCCTTTTGGTACACTCGGCCGCGAGACAAGCACTGAGGTTGTGCTGGTCCAGCGGCTGATGGCTGCCATTAAGAGTATGCGCGTCAACCGAAAGCTTCCCCAAGAAGCCCTGCAAATGGCCGTCAACGAGTTGACCCGCGACCGGTCTTTAATGAGCATCGCACGAGCTAATCGAGAGGTTTATCAACTCCTCAAAGAGGGAGTACCAATCAATTACCGAAATGACAAGGGCGAGGATGTCTCTGACAGGGTTTACCTGGTAGACTGGAAATACCCTGAGAACAATGATTTCTTTTTGGCATCGCAATTCTGGGTTTCTGGTGATTTCTACAAACGCCGGCCGGACTTGATTGGTTTTATCAACGGTATTCCGCTGGTCTTTATTGAGCTCAAAGCTGCCCATGTGCGCTTAGAAAATGCCTATAAGCGCAATCTGCGGGACTATAAGGACACCATCCCGCATCTATTTTGGTACACGGGCTTCATCATCCTTTCCAACGGCAGTGAGGCGAAGGTCGGCACGGTAACCTCGCCCTGGGAACACTTCAGCGAATGGAAGAAAATCAACTCGGAAGGCGAAGAAGGGGTGGTTTCGCTGGACACCGTCATCCGGGGAACCTGTCAGCCAGAGCGGGTGTTGGACATCATTGAAAACTTCATCCTCTACGCTGAAACAGGCGGCGGGTTGGCAAAGCTGGTGGCGAAGTATCACCAGTATTTGGGGGTCAATAACGCCTTTGACTCCATACAAAACATCCGCGAGAACCAGGGCAAGTTGGGCGTGTTTTGGCACACTCAAGGCAGCGGCAAGTCCTACTCGATGATTTTCTTCGCCCAGAAGGTCCTGCGCAAGCTGGCGGGTAACTGGACCTTTGTGGTGGTGACAGACAGGCGTGATTTGGATGACCAGATATACAAGAACTTCGCCGGCGTGAATGCTGTCACCGAACCGGAAGAGCGGGTGCGAGCCAGCAGCGGAGAAAACCTCAAACAGTTGCTGCGGGAAGACCATCGCTATGTCTTTACGCTAATTCATAAATTCCACACTGAGACAGGTGAGCCTTATCCCACGCTCTCCGAAAGGGATAATATCATCGTGCTCACCGATGAAGCCCATCGCTCACAGTATGATGTGCTGGCGCTTAACATGCGCAATGCCCTGCCTAATGCGGCATTTCTGGCGTTCACCGGCACGCCTTTGATGGCAACTGAAGAGCGCACCAAACAGGTGTTTGGGGATTACGTCTCTATCTATAACTTCGCCCAATCCGTTGAAGACGATGCGACCGTGCCGCTGTACTATGAGAACCGCATTCCCCAGTTACAGCTCACCAACGAGAACCTGAACGAAGATATGGAACGCTTGCTGGAAGATGCGGAAATTGATGAGCGCCAGGAAAAGAAGCTTGAAAGGGAATTTTCCAGAGAATACCATCTCGTCACCCGGGAAGAACGATTGGAGAAGATTGCTGAAGATTTGGTCAATCACTTCATGGGGCGGGGTTTTAAGGGCAAAGCCATGGTGGTTTCGATTGATAAAGCCACGACGTTGAAAATGTATAACAAGGTCAGGAAATATTGGAGTTTCAACCTGAGTATCCTGCAGGCAGAACTGTCCGGTTGTGATGAGAACGAACGGGCAGATATCGAACAGACGATTAAGTACATGCAGGAAACCGATATGGCCGTAGTTATCTCGCAAGGCCAGAACGAAATCGCAGACATGCGGGAAAAAGGCCTGGATATCCAACCGCATCGAGAGCGTATGGTAAGGGAGGACTTGGACACCAAATTCAAAGACCCGGATGACCCCTTCCGAATTGTGTTCGTGTGCGCCATGTGGATGACGGGCTTTGATGTGCCCTCCTGCTCGACGATTTACCTGGATAAACCCATGCGCAACCATACCTTGATGCAAACAATTGCCCGAGCGAACCGTGTATGGGGTGAAAAGGTCAATGGGCTGATTGTGGATTACATTGGCGTATTCAGAGATTTGCAGCGGGCTTTGGCCATCTATGGTACGGGTTCGGGTGGGGGCATTGAAGAAGGGGATGTGCCCGTGGCCACCAAGCAAGCGCTAATTGATGCCTTGGGCGAATTAATCGTCGAAGTGAAAGAATTCCTGAAAGAACTTGATGTGGACTTGGAAGTTATCCATCAAGCTGAGGGGTATGAGAAGGTCAGCAAGCTGGATGACGCGGTGAACGCCATTCTGGTTGATGATGAGACCAAACGAGATTATCTGTCTATGGCAGGGCAGGTGGACCGGTTGTTCAAAGCCATTCTGCCCGATAAGGCTGCCAACCAGTTTGGACAGGACCGCAAAGCGATTGTGGTGATTAAGGAGAAAATCCAATCGCTGCTGCCGACTGTGGATATCTCGAGTGTGTTGGATGCTGTTGGGCAATTACTGGATTTTTCTATCAAACCTAGAAGTGAAGGATATAAAATAGATGCACCGGCTATTGGTGCTGCGATTATGGATTTGAGTGAAATTGACTTTGAAGCATTGAAAAATCAATTCAAACAAAAACGTAAGAATATTGAAGTCGAAAAGTTGCGAGGTATTTTAAACCAGAAACTGATACAAATGGTCAGGTTGAATAAAAGCAGAATAAACTATTATGAGAAATTCAAGAAATTAGTTGATGACTACAATTCTGGTGCTTCTGGTGTCGAGGAATTTTATACACAATTATTATCCTTTGCCCAAGACCTGAGCGACGAAGAAAAACGTGGAATTTCTGAAAAACTAACTGAAGAAGAATTAGCTTTATTTGATATTTTAACAAAACCAAATGTCAAATTAACACCCAAAGAACAAAAGCAAGTCAAGGCTGTAGCAAAGGAGTTATTATATACCCTCAAGACTGAACGCTTGGTGCTGGATTGGCGTAAGCATCAGCAAACTCGGGCAGCCGTGGAACTGCAGATACAACAAGAACTGGATAAGCTGCCTGAGGTCTATGATAAGGACTTGTACGATGATAAGTGCATCCAGGTGTATCAGCATGTTTATGACTCGTATTATGGTGCAGGCAAGTCAATTTATCCGATTGCGGGTTGATTTTTTCATTGGGCCCTGCTATAATATTATTATATTTCCCCCGATCTTTC
>CAZCBW010000068.1:0-9836 GCA_964497065.1 uncultured Candidatus Brevefilum sp.
GGGTGTGGTGTGGCGGCTTTGCCGCCACACCACACCCCCGACCTTTCATTTGCATTGCAACCTGAGCAGTTACAAAATTTGAATGTATTGCGAGGGATTTTAAAGTCTGTTATAATACATTAGTTACCCCAGATAGATAAGAAGGCCGAATAAATTATAATATTTTTCAAGCTCGGCTGCCGATTAAAAAAGTTTCCCGAATGTCAATAAAATAAAACAGCAAATCCTGTACATTTAACATGGCGTTCAAGGGAAACACGCGGGATGAAACTCCGTCTGAAGAACAATTTTAAATACCCTTTTTAACAGGAAAAACAGTCCAACCCGACCTTTCAGTTGCAGGGAAGGCTGAGCAGTAACATTAATACTTGTAGAACGCCATTATTTGAGGAGCTTTTTAGGAAAAGAAGAGAAAAGATATACTATGGATATATTAGCATTAGAAAAAAAATCACTGAAAGAACTACGTTCAATTGCGGAAGATCTACAAATTCCCCGACCCCAAAGGCACAAAAAAGACAGCTTGATCTTGTTAGTTTCGAAAGCAATGGGCGAATCGGAGGGTTTAGAGATTCGGGGTGGTGTGCTGGAAATTATGAATGAAGGTATAGGGTTCTTGAGGCAAAATTACCGGATTGGGTCGGAAGATGTGTATGTTTCCCAGGCCCAATTGCGCAGATATGAATTACGCTCTGGCGATATGGTCATCGGTCATACCAGGCCGCCGCGTGAATCTGAACGCCATTATGGATTATTAAAAGTTGAATACGTCAATGGAATGACTCCTGAAGAAGCGCGGCAACGACCAGACTTTGGAAAATTGACACCGATCTTTCCTGATAAACGGTTTGACCTTGAGTACGACCCCGCTGTGCTTTCAACAAGGCTCATTAACCTGGTTGCACCGATTGGTCGCGGCCAACGCGGGATGATCGTTTCGCCGCCAAAAGCAGGCAAGACGACAATCTTAAAAGAGATTGCCAATGGGATACACATCAATCACCCTGAAGTGCGTCAGATTATGTCTTTGATTGGCGAGCGTCCTGAGGAAGTGACGGATATGGATCGCTCAGTTGAAGCAGAAGTTGTGGCTTCAACTTTTGATGAACCTGTGGCATCCCATGTGAGGATGGCAGAGATCGCCCTGGAACGTGCAAAGCGGCTGGTTGAATCTGGTCATGATGTGGTGATCTTAATGGATTCACTTACCCGATTGGCCCGTGCTTATAACCTGGTTGTGAATCCCTCAGGGCGAACACTGTCAGGCGGTCTGGATCCTTCAGCTTTGTATCCGCCAAAAAGTTTCTTTGGTGCAGCCCGCAACCTTGAAGAAGGCGGTTCACTTTCCATCATTGCCACAGCTCTGGTTGATACAGGATCGAGGTTGGATGATGTGGTCTTTGAAGAATTTAAAGGCACAGGTAATATGGAGCTGCACTTGTCGCGGCGTTTGCAGGAACGTCGGACTTTCCCTGCAATCGATATTGAGCGATCTTCTACCCGGCGTGAGGATTTACTGCTGGGACCAGATATATTGAAACGATCCTGGTTGATGCGGCGGATGTATATTCAGATGATCAGTGCCCCGCCGCAAGGTGCTGGGATGGATACTGCTGTAGCTATGGAAGCGGTGATCCAACAGGTATCGCGTGCAAAGAATAATATGGCTTTCCTTGAAACTTTGAACGGTGAGGAGTAATATCATCATTCGAGGTTATTATGTTGAATAAGCCAAACACAGAACAGAAACAAACACCTAAATCTAAAAAGTCAGAACAATCCCCTCATAACTGGCAGTTGTGGACTTCATGGGTGGTTACTATCATGCTGGTGGCAACCCTTATCTCAATCCTATTCTGGCAGCCTATTCTTGCACAGGAATTGAATGACATTGGTGAAACACCAGTCTCAATTGAAGATATCAATCCAATGCCCGAGCTCTCTTCCGTGACACTGGTCAATATGCCTTATTTTATTAAAATAGAAGGCAGTGATGAAACTTATCTGATGCGCTATCCTGATACCAGTACTGAAGGATCTGCACAGCTGCGCAGGCTGCCGATAGAATACGAGGTCATGGTTGGGGATGCGGTTTTTAGTATTGCCCAAAGATTTGAAATTTCACCAGAAACCTTATTATGGAGCAATTTTGCTACCTTGCGAGATGACCCTCATGCCTTATCTCCTGAACAGATCTTAGTCATTCCGCCTACGGATGGAATTCTGTATAAATGGGAGGAAGGTGACCGTTTGGAGGATGTTGCCAGGGAATTCAGGGCTTCTGTTGATGATATCTTGATGTGGGTTGGCAACGAGCTTGATCTCATTGACCCTGAAGTTGAACCTGGTGAAATGGTCATGATCCCTGGGGGACGACGCGAATTTCAACAGTGGATTGTGCCGACCTATGCGGTTGGCAGAGCAGGTGTCAATGCAAATGTACCTGATGGGTGCAGTGTTGCAGGTCCTTTACTTGGCGGCAGCGGCTGGTTCCAATGGCCAACTGACAACCGTTATCTTTCCGGTAATGATTATTGGTCAGGCCATCTGGCAATCGATATTGCTGCAGCCACCGGTGCGCCAATTTATGCTGCTGATTCAGGCGTGGTGGTCTTTGCGGGTTGGGACAGCAGGGGTTATGGTAATGTGGTAATGATAGACCACTTGAACGGTTATCAGACCTTGTATGCTCATCTGAGTTCAATTAATGTTTCCTGTGGTTCAAACGTTGTCCAGGGAAATATGGTTGGTCGCGGCGGCTCGACTGGAAATTCTACCGGCCCGCACCTGCATTTTGAGGTGCGTTACATGGGAGGATTTATCAACCCTTGGACAATCCTGCCTTAGATTATGATATAATCAAACTGCTATTACGCTCCAGTAGCTCAATAGGATAGAGCAAGGCACTCCTAACGCCTAGGTTGGGGGTTCGAGTCCCTCCTGGAGTATACATAAAAACAAAAAAGCGCCTGTATTCGGGCGCTTTTGATATTCGCCGTATTTATTCCGCTACCAATCTGTGTCAATATCATCGATGTCATCGAAGTCGAGATCAAAATCTTCTTCGTCTTCTTCAGGGTCTTGTCGTACCCAGAGGATCAGCAAATCCCCTTTTTCCGAATCAACGGACCTTGCTGCAACGATGGGGACTTCTTTTTTCATCCCAATTGGATCGCGATATTCAAGAAACATGGTTGTCTTGCGCGCCCAGGCTTTATGACAGCGTTCAAGCAGCACCTCTCCATTAAACGTGCGCAGTGTTGTCCTGGCAGTATCATACAGATATGGACCTTCACTTAATCCGGCTGTCCAGCCATTGATTCCCATAATGAAATCAGTTTCGACTGAATCAAAAACCGGTGTGGGTCCTTCAATGATGGTGATTTTATTGTCCATAGATATAAGACCTCAAGAATGTAAAAAGTTCAATTAAACCCAGGCTGTTGTGCTTATGAATTTTGTTGAATTAGATTTTACCTGATAATAGCACAGTGGTGAAGTCAATTTTATAAATTGAATCTTTAAATTAAAAAACCGTCAGTGTGTCTTTGACGGTTTTTGAAAATTATTCGGTTGAATCTATTTTTGCTTGATCTTTATAAGGTGTAGTTTTGCTTCTTCTGCTTTTGGAATTTTGACTGTCAATACACCATCATTGAGTTCAGCTTCAACATTATTAGAGTCCAGTGATGTCGGCAGGGTGATAATCCGGTGAAAGGTTCCACTTGGGCACTCTGCCAGAAGATATTGTCCATTTTCTACTTGTTCTCGTTTAAGTTCTCCAGAAATAGTGACGCTTTCATTAATGATTTGAATATCTAGATCATCTGGCTGTACACCTGGCAGTAAGGCTTTAATGATGAAGGTGTCTTTGTCAGCTATGACATCAATGGGGAAATTGATCTCTGCAGCGTAATCTTCGTTCTGATCTTGCATCATTTCATCCATCATTCGGTGACGGAATCCGCGTCGTACAGGGTTGATATATAGGGTCATTTCATCCTCCAAAATCTATAATTCAATTTAAGCATAATCGTTACTACTCAGCTTATGAAGAAATAGGGGGTGTGGTGTGGCGGCTTTGCCGCCACACCACACCCCCGACCTTTAATTTGCATGGCAGCCTGAGCAGTTACGCATAATCATAAGATTATTTTATTAACAGGCTATCTGAAAAATATATAAAATATATAAGAAATCGATCTGCAGGTGGTATCCTTAGAACATGATCTTTATCATATTGAAGTTTAGGTTGGTTAAAAGGAATTGATGATCACAAAAAAGTATTTCCTTGTTTTCATCTTAATCACTGGGATTATTGCCGGTTTGTGGGTTTTATCTAAAACGTTTTTAACCCTAAATTTTCGCCATAAGAAGGTAATTTCTTTTTTGCGTGAGCCAGAAAAATATCGAGATTCCATTTTGCCTGCATTGTCTCAATGCGGCTCTGCACCATTTATTATGCCAACCAGCGGGATGATTGGGTTTATTTGGGGTGATTCATTCAGGCTTGGGCACCGGCACCAGGGCATTGATGTATTTGGTGGTTCAGAAGTAGGGAAGACACCAGTTTATGCTGCCTATGATGGTTACTTGACCCGGCTGGATTCTTGGATATCGACAGTTATTATTCGAATACCTCAAGACCCTTTGGATAGTGACCGGCAGATTTGGATATATTACACGCACATGGCAGATGCTGAGGGTAATTCATTGATTGTGGATTCATTTTTACCAGATACAAGGGAGGTTTTTGTGCAAGTCGGTACACTTTTAGGCTGCCAGGGAAATTTTTCTGGCACGCCTGACAGTCCGACGGGTATTCACCTACATTTTTCAATCATCAAAGAAGATGGGGAAGGTCGGTACTTGAATGAGTTAAAATTCAAAAACACTATTGATCCTTCTCCTTATTTTGGGATGGAATTGAATGCCCGGCGAAACCTCGTTGACATACCATTGTGTGGACTGTCAAAATAAAAGGATAAATTCAAATTAGGCATGGCAGGTCGTATAATTCTTTTTAGAATGTCAAAAATCAGTTTGAGTATGGAGTATTAATGGAAAAAATTAGTGAACATGTTTTTATAGAAACTGAATTTCCTGGGGTTGTTTCAGGTGTGATCAATTTAGAATCAGGTATGCTGCTGATCGATGCCCCATTTGATCAGGTGAATCAACAAACCTGGCGTTCCAAGTGGTTAGATTGGCCAGGACAGAAAGAAGTAATCTTGGTGTTGTTGGACCCCCACCTTGACCGGACGATAGGTATCTCTGATATAGCGCCAAAAATCTTAGCACATGAAAATTCAGTTGAAATTCTTCGAAACAGGTTGATTTCTGGCCAATCACAAGACATTGATGCAGGTGCAGAATGGCCTGCAGGCGACCTGCCCTCCAATTTGCGCTGGGTGTCACCGGATATAATTTTCTCTAATACAATCGCATTGCATTGGGATAAAACTCCTATCAGAATTACACATCAACCAGGTTCTCATTCAGCAGGTTGCTGGGTACATTTTGATGCAGAGAAAGTGATATTTGTGGGGGACAGTATTTTGGTGAATCAACCGCCATTTCTTGCCTGGTCTGATATTGATACCTGGATAGAAGAATTGAAGTGGTTAGCGTCTGACCAGCTAAAGGGTTATAAAATTATTAGTGGAAGAAGCGGTGTTGTTAAAACTAAATCTTTAGAGAAAATGATCTCATTTCTTTCTGCGGTTAAGGATGTCATCGAAGTGTTGCCTGGCAGCCGCCAAAATGAAGAAGCTCTGGATAGTGTAATTAGCAAGTTATTAAAAATGCTTAGCTATGACAAGGATTTTCGAGAAATCTATGTGAATCGATTACGCTGGGGGCTAACTCAATATATGCGCCGACTTGAAAAAAATGAAATCAAGTAAAGTCTCACCTTATGAGGAAATAAGGGGTGTACTCCCGGGCTTTCACTTGCAGTGAAGCGTGAGCAATTTCGAAATCGAATGATAGGAAGTTAATGAAATATGAATCATCTTGATTGTGTCCCTTTGGTTGAAATAACCCGCGGTGAGATTGTTGAATCAATTCATCAGGGTGCCTTTGTCGTCGTACGGTCAGATGGAAGTGTGGTTTCTTCACAAGGAAATATTGATTTGCTGACCTATCCGCGCAGCTCAATGAAGCCTTTGCAGGCTTTGCCAATTATTGAATCCGGCGCTGTTGTGGCTTTTAATTTGACTGATGAAGAAATTGCGATTTTCTGTGCTTCCCATACCGGGACAGATATGCATCGGCGTGTATTAGAGCGAATTCATCAAAAAGTTGGGCTTAACGAATCTGATCTAAACTGTGGTGTTCATTGGCCAGCAGATGCCGCTACCAAAGAAGCAATGAAGCTAGCAAATATAAAACCAACTACTTTATGTAATAATTGTTCAGGGAAACACACCGGCATGCTGGCACATGCTGTGCACTTACAATATGATTTACATGATTATTTAAATCCACAACACCCCGTCCAGGTAAAAATCAGGGAAACACTGGCTGAGATGGTCGGCATGGATGCGGAAAACATCCCCTTGGGAATCGATGGATGCACTGCTCACATATACGGCGTTCCAATGAGAAAGATGGCACAAGCAATCGCCTTGATGGCTGATCCTCGTGGGCTAGAGCCTGACCGGGTTTCTGCATGTAAAAGGATTGTTCATGCGATGATGTCCTATCCATTATTGGTTGCAGGGCCAGGAACTTTTGATACAGATTTGATGGCGGCAGCTAAAGGTAAAGTTTTCTCAAAAGGTGGTGCTGAGGGGTACCAGGTTTTGGGTATTATGCCAGATGCAGTTAAAAAAGGTTCACCAGGGTTTGGGATTGCAATAAAAATTGCGGATGGGGACAGTCGGGGAAGGGCTAGGCAGGCTGTCAGTTTGGCAATATTAACTGGGCTTGGAGTTTTGACTGAGGACGAATTACGGGATTTGAAATCATATGGAGATGTTGTGGTAAAAAACTGGCGTGATATTGAGGTTGGCAAAGTACACCAAATTTTTGAGGTATAGATAAATGAAGGATGATGCTCAGATTCCTGTTGAAAACGAACCAAGTGTTGTTAATAAAATAAACTTTGTCAGAGAAGAATTAATTATAGCTTTTGGTGAGCCTGAATGGCGTCAGCCATTACCGCCTGTTGACGAATTAGTATCAACCATACTTTCTCAGAACACAAATGATGTCAATCGGGATGCTGCTTTTGGACAACTTAAAAAGGAATTTCCAAACTGGCAGGCTGTGATCGACGCACCTGAAAGTGCTGTGGTCGATTCTATTCGAATTGCAGGTCTTGCTAAGCAGAAAGGCCCGAGAATTCAACAAGCATTACGAGATATTCTTGAGTTTACTGAGGGCGAGATCTCCCTAGACTTCTTAAAAACGAAACAGGTTGATCAGGCACGTGACTGGTTAACAAATTTAAATGGTGTCGGTCCAAAAACAGCTGCAATTGTATTGTTGTTTTCGTTGGGAATGCCCGCTTTTCCTGTTGATACACATATATACCGTGTAACCGGTCGGATAGGGTTGAGACCACAAGATATCAATGTTGAAAAGGCACATCAGTATCTGGAAGAGCGTATTCCAGAAGAATATTATTATGATCTTCACTTGAACCTGATTAAACTAGGCAGAGAAATCTGTGGAGCACGTAAATGGTATTGTTACCGATGCCCAATAGAATCCTTTTGTGAATTTCAAGAAAAAAATCTGGATATTCCTGATAAAAAATTGGGTACAGAATTAAAAGTTTAAGCTTTTTTGCTTAATTGTCACTGAAGTGCTGGCTGGTTAATTAAGTTCACCAATCATGGACCACGGTCCTGTCCAGGTGATATTTACAACTCGCTCTTGACCTAATAATTTTTTATCACTTTCAACAAAAACCAGTTTGTTGGTAGGCGTTCGGCCACCCCATCGCCCGCGTGATTTTTCTTCAAATAAAACTGAAACGGGCTGTCCTAATAACCGGTTATTGATCTCGGTTGAGATCTCTTCCTGTAAAGTCTCAAGAAGTCGAAAACGACGCATTTTCTCCTGGTCAGGAACATCATCAACCATCATCCGGGCAGAATAAGTGCCTGAACGTGGTGAGTAGCGTGCTAAATGGGCAACATCCATCTGTAGATCTTGTAGAAGTTCATAAGTATTTTGGAATTGTTGCTCAGTTTCACCTGGGAACCCAACAATGATGTCAGTTGCGATGGATACACCAGAAATACGTGTTCTGATCTTTGCTATTAGTTTACGATAGTCCTCTGATGTATAGCCACGATGCATTGCCAGCAAGACTTGGTCATCACCAGATTGAATCGGTACTTCAATATTAGGACAAACTTTGGGCAGGGCAGCTACTGCATCTAATAGATCATCTGTCATCCAATTGGGATGTGAAGTCAGAAACCGGATTCGTTTGATCTCGGGGATCTTATGAAGGTCTTGCAGCAATCTTGCCAAGGCAGGTTTATCTGGCAAGTCCAGGCCATAACGATCCACTATCTGGCCCAGCAGGGTGATCTCCTTGATTCCCTGTGCAGCCATGTTCTGAGCTTCTGTGAGGATTTCTGCATAAGGTCTGGAGTGTTCAATGCCTCTTTTAGCAGGAATGATACAGTATGTGCATGCGTGAGAACACCCATAAACAATGGGAATATAAGCAGAAACGAGTTTGTTTTGATCTTCTTTGGGCAATGTCAAATTACCATCTAGAATGGCGTTTAGGGTCATTTGCTCTTCTAGAATATTGGCTTTGCCGGTTTGTTCGCTAAGGTAACGGATCAATGGTTCCGGATCTGATGGGGGTGAGATGACATCAACCCAGGGAAAACGTTCCTTGATCTTTTGGTTACCGCGTACACCTATCAGGCATCCCATCAGATTGATCACCAAATCAGGATTTTTATCTTTTAACGGCCGCAGAGAACTCAAACGGCCAATCGCTTTATCTTCAGCACTCTGGCGCACCACGCAAGTATTAAGGACGATTATATCTGCATCGTCCGGTGTTTTTGTGGTACTGTAACCCATTATTTCAAGCGCTGAAGCTAACCGGCGAGAATCTGCCACATTCATCTGGCAGCCTTCGGTCCAAATATGGTATTTCATAGGGCGTTATTATACTCGACGAGACAAGTACTTTCTATTGATGAAATTCAGAAAGAATTATAAATACATGAAACGTAACTGCTCAGGCTGCCATGCAAATGAAAGGTCGGGGGTGTGGTGTGGCGGCTTCGCCGCCACACCACACCCCCTATTTCTTCATCAGCTGAGTGGTTACAATTAAGATATAATAATTTAAGCAGAACAAGATTGGTCGATTAATCATGGAGATAGTGTGATGGATTTTGAAGTTACGGAATATAAGCGAAGTACTGTACTTTATACCAGTGGACGAATTGACAGCTATACTGCCCCTGAAGTTGAAGAAGCGTTAACCCAGTTGCTTGAAAAGGGACAATATAATATCATCTTTGACATGCGCGATGTGAGTTTTGTTTCTAGCGCAGGCTGGTGGGCATTGATTCGCATTCAAAAAGAAGTCAAGAAAATGAACCGGGGCGAGCTTGTATTGGTGAAATTGGATGAACGAATTCGCGAGTCTATGGATTTAGTTGGTATTGGTCCCTATTTTAAAGTATTTGATGATGTCACTGAAGCTGTAGGCAGTTTTTAATTGGATAATTGATCAGCCTGTTTGAGGATTTATCCGATTTTTTCTTTTAATTGTGTTGCCAAATTAAAAAAGAGCTAGATTCAACTCGTAAGTGCAACAAAGCTGGTAGTAGAAAGGTAAGCTGAGG
>CAZCBW010000069.1:0-8751 GCA_964497065.1 uncultured Candidatus Brevefilum sp.
CGGGGGTGTGGTGTGGCGGCAAAGCCGCCACACCACACCCCCTATTTCTTCATAAACTGAGTAGTAACAAATATTCATTATTGACAATCATTATTATCTGATATATTATATCTTATATATCTATTTTTAAGGAGTTACCCATGAAAAAGCTTACCCTGTTGGTTGCCTTATTATTGGTGGGAATTTTATTCTCTGCTTGCACAAATGGTACTTCTGAAGAGGCACAGGAGGGTTTTGACTTCAGTGATGAAGAACGTGTGGAATCATCTGCAATGCAGGGTTTTGACTTCACAAATGATGAATCTTCAGAAAACAATTCTAACCCTAGCCCTGACCTACCAGGAGATGTCCCAGATAATCAAGTTCCAGGGCTTAATTTTGATGATGACGAAGGTCTTGTCATCTCATCTAATAACAACCATGTGCTGCCAAGGGAAGGTCTTTCAACCTGGCTTGTTTCCCAAGGTAAAGGCACTGCAACCTGCGTGGGCAATACGATCCCTATTTGGGGATCAGAAGATGAAATTGTGACTCTAAACGTTGGCGTTGAATCTGCAGGCTTTGAACTTAATGGTTTAGATGGTGCTGGATCAATGTTTTATATTCAACTTGACTCTGGCCCCGGTGGCTCCAGTTATATGACCGATTTTGTTCCGCCTGGTGCCAACAGCCCAATGCGTTATGAAATACTTTTCACCAACCTGTCTGCTGAAGGGAATGTTGCAGACTTTATGATGGGTGATATCAGCGGTACCGCTGAAGGCTGTGATATTTATCGACCATTTCAAGGTACATTGCAAGACTGAGAAGCTCAACTTGTAGATTCTATTTTGATCAATCCTCTTCTGGTTTTTCCACCACCGAGCGTGCAAAAACCAGATAGCCGGTATGGGCAACCATCCTGTCAGTTGGGCGCAAGCGTTCCCAGTCCGGTTTATAAAACCGCAGCATGATTTCACAAACTTCCAGAAAGGCAAAGTCATTTGCCTTCAGTGCGCCTAATACTTTACTGACCTGGTTGGTTGTCGGCAATATCATCCCCACAAACCCACCCAATTTTAGTGAAGCTCTAACTTGAGGAATATAATCATAAGGGTTGGGCAAATCAAAAAATATCGCATCTACATCCTTTTCTAAAAATCCATCTTCAACATCACCCAGGATCAGATCAACACGATCTGCCAGCCCTACTCTCTCAAGGTTATGCCGGGTGAGGTTTTGCATATCCTCGCGTTTATCATAAGAGATCACTTTGCCAGTATCCCCCACGAAAAAAGCAAACGCCGTCGTTAATGCACCAGACCCCGTCCCAGCTTCGATCACTCGGACTCCAGGCCCGATTCCCAAAACCATCACAATATAGCCGATATCCTTGGGATAGATGATTTGTGTACTGCGTTTGATATCAGTGATCAGGTCTGCCAAGCCGGGACGCATCAAGAAAAAAGGATTGCCTGTGTGGCTTATGAGCCGTTTTCCCCATGGCTGACCTATAAGATCATCATGCAGCAGCTCACCACGATGGGTTTGAAAAACAGCACCACTTCTCAACTGCAGGAAATGGCTCTTGTGTTGACTTCCAAGAAGCTGCACCAAATCGCCATCCTGTGCTAAATTGAAGAAATTATTAAAAGCCATCTCTCCCTAGCCACCTACTAAGAGTTTATAACAAATTAATGATAATTAATCAAACTTGCAATCAACGATGATCCAAATTCAGTAAAAATTATATTTTCAAAATTTTTATACCTTGGAAATTCATAAGCCCGATTTTTGCTTGTGTCAAACAAGCCTAATTTTCCAAATGGTTTTATGACAACATCTAAAATATAGCGACGTTTATCAGCAAAATCACCACCCTGAAACCAATCAGGAAGAACTTTATCAAGATCTTGAATTAATTGATCAATTTTGATTGGAATGTTGAGAGGATAATCTAACACCAGCCTCATTAAACGATTTTGGAATAAATAATAGTTAACCGATAATGACTCATCTGAATATAAATAGCAAAAATTCCAATTAAAAAGGAAAATCCAATAACTAGCCATAAACCAGATTTGATTTTTTGGTTCAAGGATTAAAAAAGACTCTCCCAGGTTTGAAACAAACCAATCCACATTTTCTGCCCCAATAATTAATCCAGCTGAATTTAAAAAAACATGCATAAACACTAACTCAGGTACATCATCCTCAGATTGCAACTTCCAAATTTGTTCATCGATTTGGATATCGAGAACTGGTGGGTCTATAAAACCAGCAGTGAGATTTCGAATGTGTTTACGAGGAAAATTCCCTAAGGCTTTTGTTCCTTTGACTTTATTATTTTGTAAATAAGTTAACAATGTCACAACGTCTCGACGAAATGGAAGAAATTCTGCATATTGAGAGTTTTGTTCAGAAAGTTGTTGCGACCAATCACTAGAAAAAAACTGTGGTACTGCATAAAAATAAAATTCACGATTCCAATATGAGGTTGTTGGTATTTGTAAAAGCAAATTATAATCTTCCAACCTTCGGTTTACTTCTTCTTTATTAAAATTATTAGGGTCAAATGAATAACCATTCTCTACAGAAAATTCATTTATTCGCTGGGTTCTTTGGTCCGATAAGCGATCTAATAATTCCTGGTAACCTGGGATTCCTCCAATATTTTCTGGTGGACAGGAGCGCTCTCCAGAAATACAATGGGCCAAACCTGCATTTTTCCCAGATTCCTCTACGCTTTCGACCAATATATCATGTATCCAGCCGTCGCCCATATCATAGATATATGAAAAACTTTCTCCTACAGAAACAAATTTCGGAATTATTTCATCTAAAATTGCTAACTCAGCATTTTGAAAGTTTACAGCATCTTCTTCCCAATCAGGCGCATGGACAAACTTCATAGAAGCCAACTCCATTATGAATAAATGGCTATTTGTCCATCCCATGACAATTTGGATAATATCTGAAAATTCACTAAGGGTAATCCCCGATGGGACTACTATCCGTCTCCAAATTTGTGGAAAAAGTCCATTGAGCGAAATTTTTAATTTAATATTTTTCATGTCAAAATTTTATATCCTTATGCAAACAATATTACTGCTCTAACATTTTCTTAAAAAATGATGCGATCGTATTATAACAAGTCACCTTATTTTCATATTTTTCTACACCATGCCCCTCATTTTCGAACAACAATAATTCTACCTCTTTACCAATCCTCTTTAAATGCTCAACCAAATCTTCTGATTCTTCAGCAACAACCCTGGGGTCATTACGCCCCTGGATCACCAGCATTGGGCAGTTCAGATTATCAATGTAGGTTTTGGGTGAACGATCTTTGAGAAATTCAAGATCCTTTTCATCTTCGGGATTACCCAAAGCTACATGAAAATATGGCTTCCAGGTAGGGGGTATTCGCTCAAGAAATGTAACCAGATCAAATGGCCCAAACATATCCACAGCGGCAGCCCATAACTCGGGATGCCTGCCAGCCAATGTCAGAGTCATAAAACCACCATAAGACCGCCCCACAACACCAGTGCGTTTGATATCAATTCTCTCATCTTGAGGCAAAATTTCCTTCATTGCATAGACATGATCCAGCCGATCCTTTCCACCCCAATCACGATCAACATGCTTGGTATAAGCCAAACCATAGCCTGTGCTGCCCCGCACATTCGGCACAAAAACAGCAAAACCCTGAAGGGTCAAAAACTGGATCAATGGCATTGAAAACCAGGAAAAATCCGGCCGTTCCTGACCCTGTGGGCCCCCATGGAGGTAATAAACTAACGGCCGCTTCCCTTCATAACCAAGCTTCTCAGAGGGAAAATATAGCCGTGCTGATATCCTCAATCCATCAAAAGAAGTATAAGAATAATCCTCACCTGATGATAATAAATCTTGGGAAATGCCTAAAATCCTCTCATCGGTATGTCTGGTTAGGCGGTCACGATCCTTGCCTTCAAAAGTAAATATTTGGGTAGGTGACTCAGCAGTAGAAAATGCAAGGGCAAATTTATCTGATTCATCATCATGATCGATAGCTTCTAGCACGCCTTCAGCCAAAATACCAGCACCTACGAGAGTATTGACCGCCTGCATTTCGTGTGCTGATTCATTATAATCTGCCTCATAAGCCCAGCTCGCGCCATCAATATTGTATTCCAACAGGAAACAGCCATTATCTAATTTTTCTAAACCGGCAAATTCACCTGATCCCGTATGGGTTAATCCTTTTATCATTACCGGTGTGATTTTATCGGGTTTTTCAAACGAAAGATGACCCAGCCCATAAGTGTCTTCATAAATTGCATTAGTTATCACCAATCCTTTGTCCCCCTTTGTAAAAAAACCGCTACCAAATGCAGTTAGATCAACTGATTCACCTTTTGCACGTTCACCAATCGGTTTTCCATATATTAATTCGTGCCCCTTATCCCGTTCCCAAAGATAAGCAACAGTATCTCCTGCTAAATAACCTTCTATCAGCAAGATTTTCGAATAATCTTCATTTGCTGCAGCTGGATACCCGCCATAAGGACTGGAAAATATTTCTTCAACCTGATATTCATTGACCTGGCTTAAATAAGTTCGAACCATGCCCTCTTCACGAGATTCAGCCACGATCACACACAGGTTTTTGTTGGCAGATACGAGCCCCAAATTACATCGTGTGTTTATAAAGAATCCATCAAAAGCTGGTTCCGGAAAACCTCCAGACATTGGAATTAGCATTGGCAGGTAATTTTCATCACCATCGTTGTCAATCATCACCAGGATCTTATTTAACTGGGGAAATATAGCAAATGAATCTCCCCCGATCAAATGGGGATTCTGTAAGGTGATATCAGGCGGCAGTAACGGTTGGGGAATTGATCCGCCATGTTCCATAACATACAGGTTGTTCTTTCCGCTAATATTGGATAAAAAATACAACTTGCCAGAAACTAGTTTAGGTCGTAAGAACAGGCGGGCAGATAATAATGCTTCTATTCGATTCATCAAAAAACTCCCTTATTATGAGGTTGATATATCAACCAGGCTCAACCAATAACCTAAAGCTAAAAGAACAATTGATCCAAGAATACCAAAACCCAGGTTAATTGTGCCCACCTGGAAAAACTGAAGTGACAAAATATTAGCAATAATATGACCCCCAAAGAAACCAATCAGACTTAACACCAAGTAAAGCACAAGTTTGCCAGGACTGCCCCCGCGCCATAAATGTAAAAAACTGCCGAATATTAATGCTAGAAAAAAAGAAAAAATAAAGGCTGGAAAAGTCATGCACCCTCTCCCTGTTGGAGAATAAAGTTGAAAGTGAGGTTTTTGGAAAACTCACATCAATCCGACAGCTACAATAATCAAATTCATTTTCTAAAATAATCTGCAAAATTTAAGTTTCCTAAACTTAATTAAATTCTAACCGAAAATCATAAACTCTGCCTGCTATAATAGACTTTGCCCAATAACATCGGAAGGGAAGAAGATGATGCTGCCATTCACAGATACCCATTGCCATCTCGATTTTAAACAGTTTGCTGAAGACCGTGACCGAGTTCTGCAAAACGCCTGGAATGCAGGCATAGAATGGATTTTAAATCCTGGCATCGATCTGCACACCAACCAAGCAGCCATCGATCTGTCTGCAAATCATCCCGGAAAAATTTATGCAGCAGCAGGTATCCATCCAAATTATGGTAAGGATTGGACTACAGATACCCATAAGTCCTTAAAAGCACAGGCATCCAGTCCCCAGGTGGTCGCCGTAGGAGAAATCGGCCTCGACTATTATCGTCAGCATACACCCTTTAAACAGCAACGAAAAATGTTTAAAGAACAATTGTCCCTGGCGTCAGAACTGAGCATACCAGTGATCATTCACAACCGTGATGCAACTGAAGATTTGATTAATATCCTGACAGAATGGCATCAAGATTTGGTCAGAAACAATCACCCATTGGCCAAGCGACCTGGTGTTCTGCACAGTTACAGTGCAGATATTAAAACAGCCCAAAAAGTGATCGGATTAAATTTTTATATCGGAATCAGCGGACCAGTAACCTTTAAGAATGCAGAAGACCGAAAAACCATCACACGGCAGATACCCCTTGACCACCTTCTACTCGAAACCGATGCGCCCTACTTGACCCCCCATCCACATCGCGGTAAGCGTAATGAACCTGCCAATATACCGCTGATAGCAGAAGAAATAGCCAGACTGCTAAACACCAGCGTAAAGGAAGTAGCAGAAGCCACATACAACAATGCCTGTCGTTTATTCAAAATTTAAATAACAGGTTTCTGAAACCTAAAATTCTAATTCTCTATGAATTCCTTCAAACTATGTGTAACTGCATAAGCGGCAGCCTCAGCACGATTGCTGACGCCAAGTTTAGCAAGGATACTGCTGACATAATTACGGACGGTGCCTTCGCCAAGGAAGAGTGCTTCAGCAATTTCCCGGTTGGTTCTCCCTTGTGAAACAAGCACCAGAACATGTTTCTCCTGCTGGCTGAGATTCGCAAAAGCTGCGGATTCCTCCTCTTTGACAGCACGTCGAACCTCTTGAAATACTCGCTGCGTGACTGCAGGATCAAGCAATGCCTCACCCCGGCAAGCAGCTTCAATTGCTGTGATCAACCCTTCAGCACCGATTTGTTTGAGGACATAACCGCTGGCACCAGCCCGTATTGCAGAGAACAACATATCATCCTCAGCATAAGAAGTCAAAATGACCACACGCACATCAGGCCAACGATCGGTGATCTCCTGGCAGGCATCAATTCCAGACGCCCCCGGCAACCGGATATCCATTAACACCACGTCCGGTTGATACTGCTCAACCATTTCTACTGCTTCTTTTGCTGTGCCAGCCTCTGCTACAACTTCAAATTGATCATGATGTTCCAGCAAGGATCTTAACCCTAGCCTGACAACTTCATGGTCATCTACCAATATTATATTCTTTTTATTCATTCATTAAGTCTTTCAATCAAGCGCTTTCTTCGCGTTTGTAATCAACAAAACGATAACCAACACCACGTTCTGTCAAAATATAATCGGGGTTTGATGGGTCCTTTTCAATTTTTTTCCGCAGATAGTTGATATATAAACGGACATAATGAGGTTCATCACGGTATTCATAACCCCACACCTTCGTTAATATCTGATCATGGGTTAATACCCAACCAGCATTTTGAATCAAATGGTATAACAACCGGTATTCTGTTGGACGCAATTTTACAAGTTCATCATCAACCCAAACTTCACGCCGCCCAAAATCAACTTTTAAACGATCATCAATTTCGATCACACCTTGTTCATCTTCATCAAATGATGTTCCGCGGCGCAGAACTGCTTTTACACGGCTGACCAATTCTCGGGGACTGAAAGGTTTGGTGACATAATCATCCGCCCCCCATTCCAATCCTTTTACTTTATCTTCTTCCTCCCCTTTTGCAGTCAACATGATCACTGGCACCTGACTGATTTCTCGAATCGTCCTCAGCACTTCAAAACCATCAATATCCGGCATCATCACATCCAAAAGAACCAGATCCGGCAATGAATCCCTCAAACGCTCTAGCGCGTCATTGCCATTATAGGCTTCAATCACCTCAAACCCGTCCTGTTCGAGGTTTAATCGAATAAAACCAACCATCCGCCGTTCATCGTCAACTACAAGAATGCGATATTTTCTAGAAGTGTTTTCCAAAGTTATTACTCCTGAATTTTAATGAAAATTATTGTGTCCGTTCGATTACAATTACACTGATATTATCTGGACCACCTGCATCATTAGCTGCCTGCACAAGGTCACAGGTGACTTTTCCCAAAGAACCATCAGACTTCATCGCTGCGCTTAATTGTTCTTCTGGCAAAACACCCGATAGCCCATCTGAGCAAATCAATAAACGTTCATTTTTTTGAATAATGAATTGCTCATAATCTATCTCTAAGGCATCAGTTTGTCCAAGAGCGCGGTACAAGACATTCCTTTGTGGGTGTGTGAGAGCATCACTTGGTGAAATTTCACCTAATTCAATTAGGCGATTAACAAGAGAATGATCTCGTGACTTCTGCATAAATTTTCCATCAGCCGTCAAATGATATAAGCGACTGTCGCCAACATGGGCAAAATAAGCCAGGTTGCCAACAACCATTACTAGGGTCAAAGTCGTTCCGCCGCCTGGTACCCGCTGACAGATGGTACTTTGAGCATTCTGAACAGCATCTTTGACATATGATTCATAGTTTTGATCAGTATTTATTTGCTGGTTGAATAATACATCCGGCAGTACATGATTGATCAGATGTTTGCTGACTGTTTGAGCTGCCAGCTCACTTGCAATTTCCCCACTTTGATGCCCACCCATACCATCAGCAACCAGAAAAAGCCCAAAAGAAACTTGAGAATCGAGCCCATCTAAATAAGTATTCAGGACAAATAGTGTATCCTCATTGTGTACTCGTTCTTTGCCGATTGATTGACAGCTGGCTACATCATACTTTGAGCCCGAAAGCATCTTAGAAAGCATTAATTTCTTATTTCCTCTGACTCTTCGCTTTGGCCCATCAGTCTTATGAGAACTGGCTTTAGAACTTGTGATTAGTTTCTTTATGAACTTCATCACAAAAAATACTCCTTTAAAAATATGCTGATCAATAATTTAATTTTACTGGATTCAATATGATTTTGTAACTACTTAGCTTATGAAAAAATAGGGGGTGTGGTGTGGCGGCTTTGCCGCCACA
>CAZCBW010000070.1:0-7167 GCA_964497065.1 uncultured Candidatus Brevefilum sp.
TCGCGAGGGTATAATTTGGACTAATATTGTCTGGTCGTTTTTTCAGTGGAGTCATAATTACTTTAAGAGCCTGTCGCACAGCCTTCAATAGTGGGGTGATTTTTAAGTTCTCCATCGGCTAATGACCATTAACTGATGAGAATTATTCGGTATTAATAGACAATGATGAGATTAAGTATTCTATTTGGTTCATTCTCGGTATATCATGTCCAAGCCCACTCACCACTGCGCCATAATTTGAGCAGATTATGTGTTGCGGCAATCAGCCGCCATTCACTTTGAACCGCAACATGCCCGCGTCGCATAAACCGGTCACATCTTCTGACATCCTTAATCTGCCCGAAGATAGGTTCCACAATACTCCCTCGCCGTTTGTAAAGTGCCCAGCCTCGCTTGGTACGTAACTTGCGTTCCATGCGCTCCTTGATCGATATGTCATTTGGTATCCGTCCTCGCGGTGGCCCTTGTTCACGTAGTGCTTTGCGCTGTTTCCAATCCTTCGTTGTTGCTATCAGGAGTTCTGGTCCTTCAGGGTCTGCGATGAGAATATTATCCTCGCTCCAATAGCCTGCATCTTGCAGAGCGGTGTCAATCTTATCTTCTACACCAGCTGACATAAGTTCTGCCTGAGTTTTTTCCAACATGGGATGTAATTGTTTCTTATCATTCTCCTCTTGTGTCACATCTGCTGCTACTATGATTTGATCTTCTGTGACCACTGCTTGTGCATTGTACCCTTGAACATAACCAGTTCGTGTCTTCATGATCCGACTCTCGGGATCAGTCATGTTTGCCTTCCACTCCGGCTGGGGTTTATCTTCTGGCTGTTTTGGCTTACGCCCACGCTTCTTTTTGCCGCTTTTCTTCTCCTCCTCTTCCCGCTTCTTGATCTTTTCTGCCTGTTGTGCAGCGGATTCTTTAGCTTCTTGTTCCAGGCGTGCTTTTGCTTCTTTCAACCGTTCCAGACGCTTTTCGCGATCTTGTAAATCCTCAGGTAATTCATCCCCCCGTCTGTTCTCACCGTAGAGCTTATCTTCTTCTTTGTCTTTATCGGCCGCTTCTTCCAGCATTTCTTGCACTTTCTCTTCTATCCAGCCATAGGTTCGATTCGTTCCCAGGGAAGCGTTGGCCTTGACCTTTGTTCCATCCAACGCCACCAACCCGACTTTGACCAATCCCGCTTTATTGCAAAGCTGTAGTACCTCCGTAAATAGCGCAGACAGTTCTTGTTCGTTCGCTTGTCGAAAGCGAGCAAGGGTTGAATGATCTGGCCTCTGGTTGGCGGTTATCACCCGGAAGGCAATATCTCGTTCACAATGCCGTTCAATTTCCCGGCTAGAGCGGACACCCAGGCAATACGCATAGAGCAGCAAACTAACCATCATTTCAGGGTCGTAAGCGGCATTTCCACATCCATCACTTCGATACCTGGTATAAAATTGTTTCAGATTCATGTGGGATACTGCATCGATGATAAACCACGCCAAGTCGTGCTCCGGCAACCACTCTTTCAAGCTGGGGGGTAAAAGAAGGTCTTGCTCACGCTCAATTGGGATAAAATTGTAGTGACCCATATCTTGTTCCTTGTATTGATGTGTTACAACTATGTTTATTTTACTAAATTTATGCTGAATTCGCGAATCTTAAGGTTTGTGCAACAGGCTCTTAAGATCAAATAAAATAATCTGTTTTGTTTTCATAAAAACAAAACAGATTATTTATAAACCATGCTGTAAAGGGCTTTTGCACCATGACCCATTTTTGCGGAAAATAAATTTCTTGGGATTATTACTTTTATTCCAGAACGTTAAGTTAGGTAAATTGGTTAAACAAACATCTTTGTGTTGAAATGCTGCAATTTGGCTTTGATGATTTTTCATGAATGATGCCTTATTAAGTCATTAATTGATAATTCATTCCATCCAAAATCCATTATAATTCATGTTATGGCCATGTCAAGAAAATTTTGTGTTCTTTTGAAAATCGTATATTCTTTCATGCGGCTGTAATTTATTTTGTTGTTTAAATATTTATTTTTGCAGTTATCCTTTTTAATGCTTATTAAATTCATTAAGAATTTGGTCTACAAGAGTTTGAAATGAGGATTCAACGTTTTGTTGACCGTAATATTGAAATTTATCCAGCACTTCACTCATCTCTTGACCATCAAGAATAACAGGCTTGCCGACTGATTTTGTCATCATGTAAAGTTTGGCGACATATTCCACCATCTCTGCCGTTGCATAAGCTTTCTTTAAGCTGGTCCCAACAGCAACCATACCATGGTTCGCCATTAAAACGGCATTGCCTTCACCAATCGTATGGCAAATATTATCCGATAATTCTACTGAACCAAAAATCGCATAATCAGCAACCGGAACCCGATCCCCTGCATGACCAATCAAGTAATGGAGTGCAGGAAGTTCCCATCGAAGGCATGCCATTGCAGTTGCATAATCAGAGTGGGTATGAACAACAGCAATATCATCTTTTTTTCGATTGAGCAAAGCAAGATGAATATGGATTTCGGAAGATGGTTTCAGGTTACCTTCAATTTGATTGCCATCTAAGTCGATGATAACAACATCTTCTGGTGTCATCTCTAGGTATGAGACACCAGATGGTGTGATAGCTGCCAGGGTTTTCTCTGGATTGCATAAACTGATGTTGCCCCCACTACCTTTTACTAACCCTGTGTCCAGCATTTTTTTGCTAAATTCAACGACAGCCTGTCGCTCATTCCATAAAAGCATCAATAGAGATTCCTTTCAAATAACTCAATAATTTTACTAGAGTTTGTGTTAAATGGCTTGAATAAAATCAAATCAAATCAAATTAATTTAAATATCAGCGATAATCACCAGATTTTCAGATCTTTCAGGTTCATAATCAGACCCTGCTAAATCGCCATAAAATCTCAACTCATCAAAGCCGCAGACTTTCAACGCTTCAACAATGACCGCTTGCGTTTGAGGCCACAATTTTGTTGACATATTTTCTTGCGAAAAGTCACCGTTATTAAAGCTAAATAATTTCTGAATATTAAAGGTGATCAGGCCATCAGGTTCAAAATCATAAAACCGATTAAATATCCAGGTTTTTTCATCCTCTCTATATGTTTGGGGCTCCATCCAACGGATCTTTTCAGCTATAACTTTATCGAAATTTCTATTTTGAATGATTAATCTTCCATTCGCATTGAGTAAGGATCTAAAATCTTTTATGGCAATCAATAAGTTTTTTGAATTGAGAAGATGGGGCAATGAGTTTCCCAGGCATAGGATACAGTCAAAACTTTTATCTGAAATTTCTTGGCGTATTTCCCCAAAAGATGCTTGATAAAAATCAATTTTCTGGTTAGCTTTAAGCGCATTTTGCCGGGCAATTTTGATCATTTCAGCACTGAAGTCAGCACCAGTGCACTCATACCCCTGATCAGACAGTGCAACCAGATGCTGCCCTGTACCACATGCAGCATCAAGTATTGATGCAGACTGCTCTGTTATTTGACCAAGCGATGATATCTCTCTAAATAAAAAAGGTAGCTCGACAGCTAACCTGCCTTGCCAATTGACAAACCGGTCATAATCAATGCCAAATTGATCATACATTGAAGAATCATTCATTTAAAGGTCCTAGATAAATTCGAAATTTCCCAAAATTCCTGTAATTTATGGCAATCAGTGCTGCCAAACTGGTTGTGATCGGAACTGCTGTGAGCAATCCCAAGGAACCAACCAGTGTTCGCACAATTTCTTCAGCGATAAATTCAAGGTTGATCGCAATAAGATAATTCACATTGCGAAACGAAAATAACAATAACATTGGTAAAGAAGCACCGGCGTAGGCTAAAACTAACGTATTGACAGTTGCTGCAATGTGGTCTTTACCGATATTCATTGCTGAAGAAAATAATTCTGTAAAAGTTTGGTCAGGTCTGTTACGATAGAGTTCAAATACTGCTGACGCCTGTGATATCACCAGGTCATCTAAAACGCCTAAAGTGCCAATTAATATCCCGGCTAATAATAAGCTCCGAACATTTAATGTGTTCTGGGTTAATTGAGAGATAAAGAACATATTTTCATCACCATAACCGGATAACTGCGAATGATTGACAAAAATCAAGGCGATAAAACCAGTAATGATCAGAGAAATAAAAGAGCCCAACAGTGCTGCATGTGTTTTCATGTTCCAGCCATAAATGATATACAAACTGTATGCCACAAAAAATGTTGAACCCAAAATGGTGACCAATAATGGGTCTCTACCCTGCTGGATACCAGGCAAGATGATGAATATGATCACACCTAGACTTAATAATATCCCAATTATTGACCGGATACCCTTAAGTCCACTGATCAAAATACTGGTGATAACAAAAATAATTGTAAGAAGGAACAATGAATTCGTACGATTGAAATCCGTAAAATGAGCCGTGGTTCTGCCATCAGGTAGCGAGGAAACAGTCACCATTAACTGATCACCCACAGTGATTGGCGTCATATCATTACGTATTTGACGAGTACCATAATCGATCTGGTATGTTTGCCCCTCAAATTGCCCCTCAGTAATTATGATTTGCAAAGTTTGGTAGGGTTGTGTAACATCACCAAGCGTGATGAATCCCTCTTCAATTATTGCTACCGCTGAACCACGGACAGTTTCAGTACTGTAACCAAAATCATCATCTCGATCGATCGGTTGAGAGTAATATACGATTAAATTTGGTGTAACAACAGCAATTAATATGACCACAGCTGTAATTCGCAATAAGAGCATGAAAGTTTTTCTTGACATAGATAATCCAAACCATATTTTTTGTTAAATTTAGGTTTATGGATTTTAGCATTAAACATCCTAATTTACCTAGTTATGACAATATCTTGGAATAAAGGAACAAAGCTTGATGAAACTAATCAGCGGAAGCCAATACTTCATTCATTATTGTGAATTACCTACGATCAAGTCAGGTCGTTGGTCAACTCTCAGGAGAACCAAGAATCCAATAAGTGTGAGTAAGAATGATGTGATGAACATCAGCGGATAACCTGATAGATTTACAATGGTTCCACCAATCAAAGGTGCAATGAGGATAAACACACCAGGAATACTGCGTGCTAACCCCATATAAATAGGCCGCTCATCTTCCTTCCCCAATTCCATTGCCAGAACAAGTTCACCGATGATATTTCCAGATTGAGAGAAGCCAAACACTAAGAATACACCGTAAATTGACCAGATATTCCCGGCGATTAAAATCCAACCCAGCAAAATTATTTGAAGAATGTCTGAGAATAATAATAATTTTTTAGGCCCGACTTTATCACCAAAAACACCCCAAACAAAAAAACCAGCAATTGCACTGGTAAACAAAAGACCAGAAAAAACTGCGGCTTGTTCATCTGCTAATCTAAAGGTTTGTATACTATAAACCGCCAAAAATGCAATCGCCATACTTGCCAGCTGGAATAATGAGCGGCTGATTAAGTAATATCGGAAATTTTTGTCTTTTTTCAATATGCGTTTAAATGATTTTAAATCCATCCTTCTTGTGTAAATTGGTGCTTTACTTACACTTTCATTAGACACCTGAGGTTCGATATTTCTGACAAAAAAGAAATACGATACCCACACAAATACTGCGCCAACCATAAAACTTATCGCATAATTGATAGGATATGCGAAATATGCTAAAATAATACCGGCGATTACTGAGCCAACCACTGCCATTGAGCGTCCAATTGTTCTTGACACCCCAAAAAATCTACTTCGCACAGGGATGGGAATGACCATAGCGATCAGCTCCTG
Source organism: uncultured Candidatus Brevefilum sp. (assembly GCA_964497065.1). Classification (GTDB taxonomy): domain Bacteria; phylum Chloroflexota; class Anaerolineae; order Anaerolineales; family Anaerolineaceae; genus Brevifilum. The sequence goes on from CAZCBW010000070.1 coordinate 5,812, forward strand.
CCAAGGAAGTGCTATCATGCCGCTTGCTATCCCTCGCCATGCAACAACAATCATAAATAACCATATCGCTGTGTTTTCTGATAACTTTGGCAGCAAGAATGCTGTCAGCGGAAGAATAAGATAAGGCGCCCTCTCAACCAGTGCCATTTTCTTGGCAAAGGGAAGTTTTTTCTCGAGGTGATTGACATATCCAGCCATGAATAGCTGCGGTAAAAACCAACCAGCCTGGATTAATGCGGGCACCATGCCAATCACGATCGCAGAATCAGTCAACGTGCTGGCAAAAACTGGCAAAATTGTGTTCACTGAAACAAAACTTTCACCGAACATCCAAAATGCGCCATCCATCGTATTAGTTATAAAATTACGGCGGAAATGTTTTCGCACTTGAAGATCAATATTTTTATCAGTCGGCAGGATGATAAACTTCTTAATGACACTAAGAAAAGACATTTTGTTTACTTAATTATTTCTAATAATGAAGATTGCTGGTATAAAGCTGCCAAAGTTTTGTTAACTCTGTCTCTAATCTTTTACCCAGTGCTTCTCCTTGTGAGGTGGTTACATCGTCCGAGTTGTCAAAAACAACATAAGGTACCTTGTGACCCTGAATTGGTAAAACCACAGAATTGCCTTGGGTTAATAGATCCCAATCCGTATGACGATACATTTTTTTAAGTTTTTCATTCGGTAAGCCATGTTCCAATATGCTGTCTGGCCGGTCGGGATTGAAACGCAGCTGGTTTTTTCTTAATGACTCCTCCCATGAAACATCAATATATAAAATTGCTAAATGATTTAATACTTCATGTGAAAGATGCTGAAATGCACGTTGAAAACCTCCATGCTGGGATCCCCTAGAAAATTCAAGAATGATTGTACCTTCAGGATTATCACGCCTTTTTTTGTTATACTCCAGGCAGATTCTCTCAATAAGCAGATCCCAAAGGTAATCATATAGAAAATAGCCTTCATTATCGGTGTGCAACCGTGGGTGTCCCATTTTCTCTAGCAGCACATCTTCTTCAAACCAGGTCCAGAGCATAGGAAAATCATCGATTTCAATGAAATTCCCAATGTGAAATCGGTTAATTCGTTCAGGTAAAGGCGTATTCTTCAAATAATCAATTATTTCACTCTTTCCTGCAGCTGGGCGGGCAATTAATAACAATACTTTAAACTGATCCATGACTATTCCTTCCTGGATTTGTGAAAATTGCAAAGTTCATAAAGTGTATTAAAATAGATTATACAAGACAACGAATAATTTCTAGATAATAAAGATTATTCTCTTTTTTAGGAGGTGGTTTCAAACTTTTAGTGCAACAATATCATTAAAGACCTCATCAGGTTTAT
>CAZCBW010000071.1:0-7152 GCA_964497065.1 uncultured Candidatus Brevefilum sp.
GCCGCCACACCACACCCCCGACCTTTCATTTGCATGGCAGCCTGAGCAGTTACAAGCTAACTTTAGCTAACTAAATACTAAATTCTCTTTAAAACCCTTCCAAGTTGTTTGGGAGGGTTTTTTTGGAAGATTGGTCTTTATTTTTCTTAGCTGTACAAAAAAACCTAAGTTTTTTATTTTACACCTTTGCATTTTGATAGCAAAGCAAGGTGATTATTATTTAAAATGGTTGTAATAATCCTTATTAATTTTGCTATAATAAACTTATAACTTAAACACGAATTAATATAAAAAGAATTATATCGTTGGCATTTAATATTTTGAATCAGTTCACCCAAGCATTATAAAATAAGGAGCAATCATGAAACATCAACCAAAAAAAAACATTTTTATCATCTTAGGGCTATTGCTCTTTGTTGGCCTTGCCTGCCGGTCTTCTGCCCAGGCAGACCCAACTGCCACACCTGAAATTATTGTAGAACCTGAACCCGTTGCCGAAGTGGTTGTTCCTGAACCGGAACCAACCGATACGATGGAGCCGGTTCTGCCGCCTGTGGAAGAAGACGTTGAGGAACCAGATTATGAAGAAGAAGAATTTGAAGAACCACCGCAAACTGCCGGACTTGAATACTTCATCGAAGAATTTGACAGCGACCCGGGTTGGTATTATGAAGTTGTTTCGCCAAGTGGTTATGACCCGGAAAGTGTTTCATACACCTTTGATTTTGGGCGGATGAACTTTGATATACCCCAACGTCAATTGTTTGCCTTCTATCTTTATGAAGGTGCCTCCTATGATAATGTCCGTCTCGACATCAATTTTGAAAACCGCGGCGTGAATTCAATGCAAGTCAGCCTGATCTGTCAGATGGGAGATGAGGGATGGTATGAATGGGCCGTTCAAAGTGATGGTTTATGGTATCTATATGCGGTAACTGATCGTCCCGGTCCATATCAAGAACCAATTGCGAAAGGTGGTTCAAATTATATTAAAATTGGCAAGGAGGTTAATGAATATACATTAATTTGTGAAGGTAATAAATTGTCCTTCTTCATTAATGGGGTTGAACCAACAGGCAGTCCCCACGTCGATCGAAAATACGCTTTACGCAGAGGCGAAGTTGGTTTCTCAATTTCCTCCCTGCAGGCAACCCCTGTCAAGGTTGAAGTGGATTGGTTTGCTGTGACTCAGCCTTAGTGATAAGAATAAATAACTCGGGGTTGTCCTGATTTGACAACCCCGTTTTTAGTTAATCTTAGGTGGTTAGGGTTCTAGTGGATACCCTCTTGCAATCCAGGCTTCAAACCCGCCCAGCATAGGATTGGCCCTTGAGAACCCATTATCCAGCATTAAGAACGCCGCACCGGCGCTCGTGGCTTCAGCCGGTCAGGTGCAGTAGGTGATATACCAAGTATCCGGGTCTAGTTCACCCAGCCTTTCAGACAGCTCAGTGATTGGGATATTCACTGCGCCAACGGCATGGCTGGCCTCAAATTCAGCCTCACTGCGGGTGTCATGGAGAACGGCCTCACCATTCATCACTGCTTCATAAGCTTCATCAACAGTCACTCTGGGGACCTGGTCTGGATGGGTATATTGACTGGGATTTTGAATCCGGGCACTGCGCAGCGATTGTGCTAGAATAAGCCCACCGATACTCAATACTAAAACTGCTGAAAACAGGATGATGGGGAGCAGCACCTGGTTTTTCTTTTTTCGCATTTATTTCCTTTCTATTTATGATTAATTTTCAAAACCAGTTATTTTTATTTGAACTTTCGTAAACGGATGCTGTTGGTGACGACAAAGATACTGCTGAATGACATTGCACCAGCAGCCAGCATCGGATTGAGTAATCCTAGAGCTGCTGCGGGTATCAGAACTACATTATAAAAGAACGCCCAAAACATATTTTGTTTGATGGTACGTAAAGTCTTTCTGGAGAGGGCAATGGCTTTGGGGACGCCGCGCAGGTCGCCGCTAATCAATACGACAGGGGCAGAGGCCATGGCAACATCTGTACCGGTGCCAATGGCGATACCAATATCAGCCTGGGCTAATGCAGGTGCATCATTGATGCCGTCCCCGACCATGGCAACAATATGTCCTTCAGCCTGGAGTTTTTTTACCTGAGCAGCTTTATCACCTGGCAGTACTTCAGCCATAACTGAGTCGATTCCAGCTTGTTTGGCGATTGCTTGTGCCGTCCGATGGTTGTCACCTGTGACCATCATGACCTTTAAACCCATTTTGTGGAGTGTTTCAATGGCTTGTTGAGAGCCTTCTTTGATCGTGTCAGCTACACCGATTGCACCAGCTAATTTATTGTTAACTGCCACAAGGATGGCGGTGTTGCCTGAATCTTCCATCTGCTGTAAATTGTTTTCGATCTCCTGGATCTTAACCTTTTTGGATTTCATTAATCGGCGGTTACCAACCAGAATCTGGTATCCATCCACCTCTGCTTTTACTCCATGCCCCTCAATTGCTGAGAAGCCTAAGGGGTCACTTAGCTTTAGAGATCTGGCGTTGGCTTCAGCTGTGATTGCTTCACCAAGGGGATGCTCACTGCCTTTTTCGACTGACGCAACCAGGCGAATGATCTCATCTTCTCCCTGGTCAAACTCATATAAATGAATACTTGTAACAGAGGGCTGCCCTCGCGTGACCGTCCCAGTCTTATCCAAGACGACGGTGGTAATATCGCCAGCCCGTTCCAGGCTTTCGCTTTTCTTGATCAGGATGCCTAGTTCAGCCCCTTTGCCTGTACCGACCATAACAGCGGTGGGTGTTGCCATACCTAATGCACAGGGGCAGGCAATCACCAGTACTGCGACTGAATTAATCAATGCGCGAGTGAACAACCCACTAGACATTGCCGTGTGGCTGTCAAAGGGGACAAAGAAATACCAAACAACAAACGTGATAATGGCAATCAAAATCACCACTGGTACAAAAATCGCCGAAATCTTATCTGCCAAGTTTTGAATGGGAGCTTTACTAGCCTGTGCCTGTTCAACCAGTTTGATGATTTGAGCCAGGGCAGTATCTTTACCAACTTTAGTAGCTTCAAATTTTAGCAACCCAAGTTTATTAATCGTGCCGCCGATGACATCATCGCCTGGTGCCTTTTCAACCGGCAGTGATTCTCCGGTTAGCATGGATTCATCTATAGATGATCGTCCATCAACAACGACACCATCCACCGGGATTTTTTCACCTGGGTGGACCAGGACAATATCACCCACATCGACCTCGTCAATGGTCACTTCAACTTCAATGCCATCTCGGATGATATATGCTTTGCGGGGTCGCAGGTCCATCAATTTACGGATGGCATCACTGGCGCCGCCTTTGGCTTTCGCTTCTAAATATTTACCAAATCGCACCAGGGTGATGATCACCGCGCCAATTTCAAAATAGACATGGTCGTTAATGAACCCCAACGTGATTGGGATGGAATAAAAATAGGCTGCTGATGTGCCCAAGGCAACCAGCACATCCATATTGGCTGATCCATTGCGGACTGATTTAAACCCATTGACATAATACTGCCAGCCTACATAAAACTGAACTGGGGTCGCCAATGCCCAAAAAAGGTAATTTACCCAGGGTGTATGAGCGAATTCTGCCGGCAGCAGCATCAAGTCCCTTCCCATTGATAAAAAGAATAATGGGATAGTAAAAATCAGACCAACGATAAGCATCCGTTTTTGCTGCCTGATTTCTTTCTGGCGAGCTTTTGCTTCTGCATCTTCAAAATCAACTTCATCAGCCTGGGATGTTTCAATACCAATAGATCGGATTTTTCGCCGAATTTCATTTTGGCTGATGATTGTCGGAACATATTTCACCAAAGTCTGAAAAGGATCAGTGGAAACACTGGCTTCTATGATGCCTTCTGTCTGGTTGAGAGCTTTTTCCAGCTGATTCATTGAAGAATCATTATTTGGGTTACGTAATCCGATGACGGCTTCTCCCATCGCAATTTCATATCCAGCACGATGGATGCGCTCAATGAATTGCCCCAGAGAGGCTTTCTCGGGGTCAAAACTGACAGCGGCCCGCTCTGAAGAAAGATTAACATTGGCAGAGTCAACGCCATCGACTTTTTTTAAACTGCGCTCAACGGTTGCCACACAATTGGCGCAGGTCATGCCGAGGATCGGCAAAGATAGGTGTTTTTGTTCAGCCATAATTATTCGACGGCCGGGTAGTTTATTTCAGTGAGGGTTTCTTTAATTTTCTCCTCAGTTGCTGGTTCATCAAATGCAATTGTCACTGACCGAGTTTCAATGTCTGCATCTACTTTGGAGACACCTTCCATATCTGACAGTTCCATTTTAATGGTATGGGTGCAGTGACCGCAAGAAATATTTGGGACAGAATAGGTAATAGTTTTCATAATTTTGCTCCTCTAATAATAGAATTTTGGTTTAAACTTTTGTGGCAGTTTCAAATACTTCAGTAATTTCTTTTAATACACGCGACCTTTCTTCCGGGTTCTCTCCTTGTGCCGCACTAAGCAGGCAGGTATTTAAATGGCTGTCAAGTATACGAGTGCTGATCTTATTCAAAGCAGATTGAACCGCCTGAATCTGACGGATCACATCGATGCAATACTGATCTTCCTCTAGCATGCGTTGGATCCCGCGGATATGACCTTCCACAGTCTTTAACCGGATGATATTGTCTTGATGATCATGAGCCATAATTTTGCTCCTCTACCCCCCCCCCCCTATGGGGGGGAGGGATAATATTTGTATAAATCATACTGCATTAGTCATGTTATGTCAAATTGTTCAGGTGCCTCACCAAAAACTATTAGACAATTGTCTTATTAGGTTAAAAATCCAGCATTTATTTCCTTTTGGGTTTACCAGTATAATAAACGCTGTTTAAGGAGACCAAATTTATGAAAAAAGAGCATTTAGGAATTTTCATCATGATAATTTCAGCGATCACATTTTCTGTCGCCATTATTTTGATGAAAGTGATCCCAGAATTAACACAATTACCCCCAGAACATGTGGCAATCTGGCGCTTTATAATTGGCGCACCTGCTTTTTGGATTTTATCAAAATTGCATACACCTCAAAAAGAAGTTGAAAAAAACCCGCCGTGGCGTTATATCGCCACCGGGATGGTCTTTTCAGTTGCAAATTTTTGTGCAGTATTTGCACTGGCCCGCCTGTCTTCTTCAATTTATGTGATCATTCTAAATTTGAGCCCGGCATTCGTGGTATTGTATGCTTTGTTCACCGGGCGGTCTGTTCCTAAACTATACTGGCTGGGTTTACCATTGACGATAATCGGCTTGATCCTGACTTCATTTGAATTTGGATCAAATCTGACCATCAATCCCGAGGGTTTGGTCATTGCTTTGATCAATGCTGTGGCTTTTTCGAGTTTCATGATCTTGAGTGAAAAGGTTTTTACACAAAAGAAAAACAGGATCAACGGAACTAGCTGGATTATGACTGGTGCAATGCTGACTGGATTGGTAACTATTCCTTTTTTAGGCATCAGCTTGCCTGAATCAGCAAGCGGTTGGATATTGATCTTGACATTAGGCATTATTGGTGGAGCAGTACCAATCTATACAATGAATGTCGGGATTCAGTTAATAGGATCTGCACGCGGCTCAGTGATCACATCTTTAATACCGGTGTTAACCGTGTTGTTTTCGACTTTATTTTTACACGAGATCCTTTCAGTTCAGCAGTGGATTGGCGGTGTGCTGGTTATTATCGCTGTGGTGCTCCTCCAGCGCAGCCCAGACCATGTGAACAAGCCTCATGAACTGCCGCTGCACTTGGCTGAGTAATCAGCTGGGGTTTCACTAAGCGTTAATTAAAAAGTAGGATTTTGAAACGGATTAATGAATAAATTGATTTCAGAAACCAACACACCAAGATCGTTAGTGACCAGGGTCATTTTATTACTGGGCGGCAACCTGACACTGATCTCCGGTGCCAGTTTGTCCCCTGCTATGCCAGCAATGCTGCGTGAGTTTGGTGAAATCCCTGGGGCAGTATTTTGGATCTCCATGATCATTACATTGCCCGCTTTGTTTGTGGTCATTGGCGGCCCTATTACGGGTTTCCTGACCGATCGGTTTGGAAGAAAACCCATCCTGGCAGCGACTGTGTTGTTATGCGGCATCAGCGGCAGTGCGGGTTATTTTTTGACCTCGATTGGCCCAATCCTGATCACACGGGCATTGGTTGGCATCAGCATGGCAGGTGCTATGACGGCAACTAACGCATTAATTGCGGATTATTATGAAGGCCAGGCGCGGGCAAAGATTATGGGCATTCAAGCTGCTGTCGGCGGATTAGGCGTGGTCTTCTTTCTGCCATTGGGGGGTATTCTAGCAGATATTTATTGGCGGTTCACATTTTTAGCTTATTTGCCGCTGTTGCTTATATTTCCACTGGTTGTTTTATTTATCGATGAACCTGCCAAAACTAATATTGGTAAGGAAAAAATACAAAAAGAAAGATTAAAAGTTAATTTTACGATTGGCTATATTTTTACAGCAATATTTTCAACAAATTTTACTTTTATGACAATTCCTATATTTATGGCTTATTTTATGACATCCTTATTGGGAGCAGGTGGGCTAGAGATTGGTTTGGCTGGAGCCTCATCAGGGATATTTTCATTCATCGCAGGTTTAATTTATGAGCGCGTCAGCAGGCGCGTGACTAATCGAAATATTGCTTTTTTGGGATTCATCCTGTTTAGTGTGGGTTTTCTTATTTTTGGCCTGGGTACATCATGGTTGACGATCGTTCTTGGTCAAATAATCCTCGGGTTTTGTTTGGGTTTAACCGGCTCTAACTTGACTAACTGGCTGGCAAATGAAATCAGCCAAAGTGTTCGTGGGCGTGCTAATGGTATTTACTTCACGATGATGTTCCTTGGCCAATTTATTGCTTCGTTTATATATTCACCGATTGTTCAAAATTTCGGTTTTGGGTCTGCCTATATCCTCAGTGCAGTTATTACTGGTTTGACAGGGCTGGCTAGTTTGTTGATCAAGAAACAGGGTCTACCATCCATAAAAAGCTAATTGTATTGTAACTACTCAGCTTATGAAGAAATGGGGGGTGTGGTGTGGCGGCAAAGCCGCCACACCACACCCC
>CAZCBW010000072.1:0-7022 GCA_964497065.1 uncultured Candidatus Brevefilum sp.
AAATTTTATTAAAACGAGGAGATATCATAGCGTGGATGAAGAAAAATTTAGTTTGTCTGAAGATTTACATAGCACAATTCAAACTTTCCAGGTGTATACAGCAGGGCGGATGTTTGCCCATCACGAATTGGCTTTTAATGCCTTCTTAAAAGAAACTGTCTGGCGATTATCGAATAAAAAATTTGAACTGATACTGCCGCAATCCAACCAGCCGCCTGACCTGGACAAACCTGACCCTGCTTTGAGAATCCGTAATTTTGACCTTTTGCATGTGCTTAAATCAGACCTCTTGATTGTTGTATTTGACGGCGAGGAATCAGATGCGGGGGCAGTAGTTGAATATATTTTTGCAAAATTTCTTGGTAAACCAAGTGTAATTTTGCGGAGTGATTCCCGGGGGTTGGACAGCCCTGCATTTGATGATCCCTATAACCTGATGGCAAAGAACTGGCCCAGAAATGTGGTGGTGCATGTGGATTCAATGTCCGTTTTCAGTAAGAAAATTTCAAAGGGTTTACCCAAAAAAGTGAATGAATTGTCACCGGATGAAATCATTCAGATGGAGATGCTGGCTGCAAAAGCAGGGTTTGATTTAATTGGGCAGCAGGTTGCTGATGCACTGGAGCAGGCACTCCATATGAAATCACCTTATCCTGAACAATACCAGGAAATGGTTTACCAGGTTGCGAGACTTGCACCTGGCAGTGGATTTGATAAAGTCTTGTCCGAAAATGAGCTGGATGAGATCATCAAATCCCTGCTATCCAAGGGCTCACTATAACTGAATAAATAATGATCTGTTGTTCAGAGACTAAATCAAATCAGCTTTGTCGTTCGCTCAATGCCTGGCAGTGATTACAACCCAATAATGGCTGTAGGGACTGTTGGGATTGTAGGCATAACCAATACCGACATCCACCTGCTCCGCATAGAAAGGTATTGTTCCCAGTAAATGGGTTTGATGTCCTGACGAGCCCATCCATCCGCTCCATACTGCGTTTGCGGAAGAATAACCGCCGCCGATGGATTCGATGTTGTTGCCAGTCAAGGTTTGGTCATAAAATAGCGGCAGTTGATAGCCGGCTTGCTGAACCAGATAGTTCGGCCCATGACCATCCGGGTTGGTATGGGAAAAATAGCGGCGGGTTGCCATATCCAGGGCTCTTTCCTGGGCAACTTGAGTCAGTATAGGGTCACAGTTGATTGTCAGGCGTTGTTGGCCGGGGTCATTTCTAAAAAGTTCATACAATGACTGTTCTTGTGAATTTTGAATGCAATGGTTATCTGATCCCGATGTACCATTCATAACCAGGGGTACATAAACCACATGGTCATTGGACTGAGCCTGGACCATGGCGGTCGCACTTCCTATATGGACAATCAGGACGGATATCGCGATTATCATTGAAATTAAAAGGTGTGATATTTTCTTCATATTATTGATTTGAGGTGTTGATTAACCCGCCTTAAGGGGATTGGTCTTTCGCTGCAGTGAAACTGGAAAGGAAAATGGTTAATTTTGTTATTGATGCTTTGTGTTGATGATTCACGATTTCTAAGTAACTTTGTAACTGTTCAGGTTGCACTGCAAATGAAAGGTCGGGGGTGTTGTGTGGCAGCGGAGCTGCCACACAACACCCCCTATTTCTCCATAAGCTGAGTAGTAACGTCACTTTATAATATAACAGTGTAAAATTAGTCTTATTATCTTGGTATTAGGATTGGATAATTTTACCTATCAAACTCGTTTTGTAAGTGAAAAAAGGATTAGAGATGACAAAGAACATTCGCAGGATAAAAAGAATCGTCCGAGGCAGAGCCGCGATTGATGGCGCAGGTGTGCACCTGGTGCGTTTGTTCGGGCATGCTGACACGAGGGACTTTGACCCATTTCTGTTGATGGACGCATTTGATTCAACAAACCCTGAAGATTATATCAAAGGGTTTCCATGGCATCCACATCGGGGCATTGAAACGGTGACTTACCTGATCCACGGTGTGCTCGACCATGGGGACAGCCTGGGCAATTCAGGCACGATCCTCGATGGTGACTGCCAGTGGATGACAGCTGGCTCAGGAATCATCCACCAGGAGATGCCGCAGCCTGCTGATCTACTGTTCGGCTGCCAGATCTGGCTGAATTTACCGGCGAAGGATAAATTTTCACCACCAGAATATAATGACATTCTTGATGATGATGTGCCTGTGATTGATGAAGGAGAAACCAAAGTTCATATCATTGCCGGTTCTTATCAAGGCCAACGGGGTGCATTCGAGGGCAGGTATGTCAGCCCACTGTATCTTGATGTGGAAGCAAAACCAGGTGCCGAATGGTCATTGGAGACCGATCCAGACACGACGCTTTTTGTTTATATTTTGGCTGGCAGCGCTGTTTTTGACCCGAGCTCTGAAGAGTCACTTAGTGAGAAAAATGTTGTACTTTTCGATCAGGGTACGAAGCTTTGGATGAAAGTCGGGAATGACGGCTTGCGGTTACTGCTTCTGTGCGGCCGGCCGCTAGGTGAGCCAATTGCTTGGGGCGGCCCAATTGTGATGAATACGCATGAAGAACTGAACCAGGCATTTAAGGAGCTGCGAGAGGAAAACTTTATTAGGTAGAGTGCTTGATCACTTGTTGATAGTATTATTATATTAACTAACAGAAAAGGAAACCATAGTTATCTATCAGCTAATATGGATATTAAAATAGCCACCCAAAATTCTTGGATCGAAATTACAGGTTACAATCTTTATCCTATGCATCACTAATTCCATGTTAAAATTTTCACATTGATTAAATCGTAGCAAGGGGTGGTTTTATGCTGGCTCGGGTGTTTTCATGTGCGGTGATCGGTCTGGATGGGGTCGTTGTGGAGGTGGAAGTCGATACCGGCGGCGGCCTGCCGAATATGGTGATTGTTGGCCTGCCGGATACAGCCGTCCAGGAGAGCCGGGAGCGGGTGCAGTCAGCCGTCAAGAATGCCGGTTTTTATTATCCCCGCAAGCGGTTGACGGTCAACCTGGCGCCGGCGACGGTACGCAAAGAAGGGCCTGCCTATGATTTGCCTATCGCTGTGGGGGTTTTGATCGCTACTGAACAATTAGACCCCGATAGTGTTGAAGATACATTAATCATCGGTGAGCTATCTCTGGATGGCAGTGTGCGCCATGTCAAAGGCGTGCTGCCGATGGCTGCCCTGGCGCGGCAAGAAGGTTATCAATCTGTGGTCGTGCCGGCTGTAGATGCACCTGAAGCCGCGCTGATTCCGGGGATCACGGTCATCCCAGCATCAACTTTGAATGCCCTATATGACCACCTTTCAGGGCTTGCGCCAATTGAACCGGCAGAACCGCCTCCGCATGATCCGCAGTCTGCGGCCGTTGAGACGGATTTCAGTGAGATCAAAGGACAGGAGCATGTCAAGCGGGCACTGGAGGTGGCAGCGGCTGGAGGACATAATTTACTGATGGTCGGACCACCCGGGGCAGGCAAAACGCTGATGGCCCGCGCACTGCCTTCAATATTACCCGGGATGGACGTGGATGAATCGCTGGATGTGACCCGCATCTACAGCGTGGCTGATATGCTGCCTTCGGATGTGCCCTTAGTGCGATCGCGGCCTTTTCGGGCACCGCATCATACCATCAGCCATGCCGGGTTGGTCGGCGGCGGCAACTGGCCGCATCCGGGTGAGATCAGCCTTGCGCACCGGGGGGTATTATTTCTGGATGAACTGCCAGAATTCAGTTCTAAGGTGCTGGAGGTGCTGCGTCAGCCATTAGAGGATAAGGTCGTCACAATCAGCCGCGCACAGGGGTCATTGACCTTCCCGGCGAACTTTCAGCTGGCAGCCGCCATGAATCCATGCCCGTGCGGTTACTTTGGGGATCAAACCCGGCCCTGCACATGCTCATCAACGATGGTGACCCGCTACCAGAAACGCATCTCTGGTCCGCTGTTGGACCGGATTGATATCTTCATGCAGGTGCCGCGGGTGGAGTACCAGAAACTTCAAGGGATGCGATTGGGAGAGACTTCATCTGAGGTGCGAGTAAGGGTGGAGGCTGCACGTCAGATCCAGCGGGAGCGGTTCTCCGGCACCTCGCTGGCCTCCAATGCGGATATGCGGCCTGCACACATCAGGCAGTTTTGCCTGCTTAATGAAGACTGCCAGGCGCTGATGAAAACGGCCATGCGCCAGCTGCAGCTGACGGCGCGGGCCTACCACCGGGTGCTGAAGTTGAGCCGCACGATCGCCGATTTAGCGGGGTCGGAATCGATCACGCAGGTGCATCTGGCAGAGGCGCTGCAGTACCGTCCCAAACTGGATTTGATGTAGACCATAACCTCAAATTTTATACTTGATATATGACATTATTACGTGTATAATTAAGGTGTAAGTAATATGTGTATAATAGAGGTGTATGATGGAAAGAGTTCAAATCCTGCTTGAACCGGAGCAGAAGCAAATGCTTAAAATAATCGCAAAAAAAGAAAAACGTAATTTTTCAGACCTTGTGCGCTCAATGTTAGATAATCAAATTGACCACTATAAAAAATCTGAATTAGCTAATGCTGCCCGAGCATTATTGGATGATTACACGACCGATGAAGAACTGACCGTCTTTACAAACTTAGATGGTGAAGACTTCCATGCATAGGGGAGAAATTTGGTTGATCAATTTAGACCCAACCGTCGGTGCTGAAATCAAGAATTCTCGGCCGGTTGTGATCATCAATGTTGATGAGATAGGAATTCTTCCACTACGGGTCATCGTTCCAATTACAAAATGGAAGGACCACTATTCAAAGGCACCATGGTTGGTACAGATTAACCCGAATAAACAAAATGGCCTTGATAAAGCATCTGCTGCCGATGCTTTTCAGGTTCGTTCTTTGTCTGTTGAACGCTTTATTCGTTGTACTGGGAAAGTAGACTTAGACACCTTAACAGGTATTCTTGATGCCCTTCAGATTGTTCTGGGTCTATAAACGTAAATGTAATTTTTTTTCAATAATTCAGCCATGCACCAACTGCAGCTCATGGCACGTGCTTATCACCGGGTGTTCAAGCTCAGCCAGACAATCGCAGAATTAGCGGGGTCGGAAGCGATCACCCAGGTGCATTTGATGTAGATTTACTTAACGTTCTCAATGAGACTTCAAGGTCGATCCCCTTGCTGAGTCTGGCCGTTCTACGCTCCGCTTCAGATCCAACCAAGAACGGGTGATGGGTCCGCTTCTCTCCAGCCCCCTCAGCTCTGCTCCGAAGGTTCCGCTTCGCTTCAGCCCCCACCAAAAGAGGGTGCGGGTTCCGCTTCTCTCCAGGGGTAATTGAGACCGAGCAAGAACTAGGAGACTGTTTCGATCTGGTTTTATGTTGCTGAACAGTTTTTTTTAGGGGACATTGTGCAAGCTGGTGTGGGATATATTCTTTTTAAAAATTGATTTATAATACTATTGACATAGAAACCAATAATTAAAAAGTGACATCCAACATGGAGCGCTGAACATTCTTATATCTCATCAACCGACAGAAAAGGAGAAATATGGAGTACGGAAGAATTTTTAATTTTTCAGCAGGACCCAGTATGCTACCTTTACCAGTTCTAGAGGAAATTCAAGAGGAGTTGCTTAATTACCGGGGCTCTGGCATGAGTGTGATGGAAATGAGCCACCGCAGCAAGGTTTTCCAAACGGTCATTGATGAAGCTGAAGCAGACCTCAGAAGTTTGATGGGAATTCCAGAGAATTACAAAGTTCTTTTTGTCCAGGGTGGTGCCACACTGCAATTTGCGATGATTCCCATTAACCTGATGAAAAATGGGGTAGCTGATTATATCGTTACTGGCGCTTGGTCTGAAAAAGCATACAAAGAAGCCATGAAATTTGGCGAGATTAAACTACTTGCCAGCAGCAAGGACAAGGATTTCACCTATATTCCAGATGTTTCTGATTTAATCATTTCAGATAACGCAGATTATATTTACATCTGCGAAAATGAGACAATTCATGGTACCACTTACCAGAGTCTACCGAACACGAAGGGGAAAGTATTGGTTTCTGACCAATCTTCAATGTTCTTATCAAAGCCCTGCAACGTTTCTGATTATGGGTTGATCTACGGTGGTGTGCAGAAAAATGTGGGGCCTGCGGGTTTGGCGATTGTCATTATCCGTGAAGACCTGATTTACGCTGATGTAGATTCTCGGACGCCAGTTTATTTACGTTTTGATACCCATTCGGCTAAGCAATCCATGTATAATACGCCAAACTGTTGGGCGATTTATGTCTGTGGAAAAGTCTTTAAATACCTGCACAACATTGGTGGGCTGGCAGAGATGCAAAAGTTAAATGAAGAAAAAGCCGCCCTCCTTTATGACTTCCTTGACAACAGCAAGATGTTTACAGGGACAGTTGCCAAAGAAGACCGGTCTGTGATGAACGTGCCATTTATCACAGAAAGCCAAGAACTTGATGCAGAAGTGGTGGCAGCTACTAAAGCAGCTGGTTTAGATAACCTTAAGGGGCATAGAAGTGTGGGGGGCCTACGTGCTTCAATTTATAATGCCATGCCCAAAGAAGGTGTGGAAACCCTGGTTGCCTTCTTAAAGGATTTTGAGGAAAATTACGGAAAATAAGGTTTTTTCTTCTATCTATATTGATTTACCTTTTTAAAAAATAAGGTAACTGCTCAGGTTGCACTACAACTGAAAGGCAGGGGTGTTGTGTGGCGGCTCTGCCGCCACACAACACCCCCAATTTACCCATAGGTTGAGTAGTTACAAAATAAGGCCATATGAGAGGAGGATGCCTTAGGGGCTTCCTCCTTATATATTAAGCATCCTGGGAGTTGTTACAATACAATGCGGTTCAATGCTCTTAATTAAGTGGATGGATTGGGTTAGGATCAAATTTCCGGTAAAGATAGAATTCATATTATTGCAGAGATTTTTCTCATTTATATTTGCTAGATTCAACTCGTAAGTGCAACAAAGCTGGTAGTAGAAAGGTAAGCTGA
>CAZCBW010000073.1:0-6937 GCA_964497065.1 uncultured Candidatus Brevefilum sp.
GGTTTTCATGTACACATATTTGACATGATCAAAGCGAATGACTTTGCAATTGCCCAGGGAGAATCGTCATTCATCTATAAAAATACTGTTTGAAGGAAGAGAATATCACAAAAGACATCCCTTGAATATCAATGGGGATGTCTTTAGATTAATAAAAGGTGCGATTTTAGATTGAATAATTAATTACAGCGCTTTTTGGTCTAAAAATTCTAATACACCAAGTTTTTCAAAAACCAGTGGGGCGATCCAGGTAGCCCACCAGCCTGTCAGGCTGTAGCGGATAAAGCGCAGGGCATAGCTGAGTAGGTTCGCTCCCCGTGGGAAGATCAACCCCAGCCCAAACCACAGGATCAGGATGCCGACCAATCCCAAAGCAAAGCGCACGATGCGCTTCCAGCCGCCTTCGGATGCCTTGAATTGGCCTCGTTTTTCCGTCAGCCAGACATAACCGGTCAGCATGCCGAACCAGGTGCCTGCCATGGTAAAGGTGCCGTCGAGGCTGAAGGGGTCAATCTCCCCGGCGCGGGCAGCCCAATCTGTCGGCATGACCCAAGCGGCTGCGCCCCAGCGAGCAGTCAGGTTCATCACGACCAGTACGACCATCGCCAACGTGATCAGGAGAATCTTTTGGCCTGCTGATTGACCCGCCAGCCAGTTGCCTTTTTTCTTAATGAACGCCGATAAAGCCCAGACCAGCAGCCCACCCAGCGTCCAACCGAGCAAGACATCGGTGAGGAAGTGCAGGCCGAGGTAGATCCTCGAAATGCCGATCAGGAAGATGATCACCAGGGCTATGATGGTGAACCATTTCTTCTTCACCTCGACTGCCAGCCAGCCCCACACAGAAGCGGGCAGCTGTGAATGCCCGGAGGGCAGCCCAAAGGAGGATTCAGAATGGAAGCCGACGACACTGTCACTGAACCAGAAGGGACGGGGTGTACGAAAGAGGAATTTGAAGAATGCGTTGGTGCTGTTTGCCAGCAGAAGCGTCACAGCCACTTTCAACCCGACAGCCTGGTTGACTGACCAGTACAGGGCTGACAATAAAAGGATAAAAAATTCCTCGTCCCCTAAAAAGGTGATCGCCTGGAACGGCACTGCCAGCCACATACCCAGGCTTTGTAAAAATTGGTTGACAAGAATTTCGATGGCATGAATGGATTCCATAGATTGCTTACCTCCTGATAAATTTGAATAATGAGTCAGTGTGCTTGCTGATGTCATGACCGGCTGCTAATCAACCGGGTTAAAATCTACTGCAAATAATTATACAAGAGATTAAAAGTACTCAGGTGCAGCAAGAATTTAAGTAACTGCTCAGGCTGCACTTCAACTGAAAGGTCGGGGGTATTGTGTGGCGGCGCAGCCGCCACACAATACCCCCTATTTCCTCGTAAGCTGAGTAGTTACGAATTTAAAATTATTATTGCAGTTTTTATTTACATCTGCTCAACCCTTTAATTCTTGTCATTCAAAGCTGTCTATCCTGCCGCCGCCCATCACTTTGGCGTCCTGGTAAAAGACGGCCCGCTGACCCGGGGTGACATCCCGTAATGGCTGAGTCAGGTGCACCTGTACTTTTCCATCTTCCAATGCTGATAAATGGGCTTCAGCCGGGGGTGCTTTAAAGCGGATTTTTACGTCTGCTGCCAACGGCATCGCGGGCGGCTTACCTGAAATCCAATTGATATCCCCAACAGAGAAGACCTGTCTGCCCAAGGAATCTTCAAACCCAACAATGAGGGTGTTATCAGCAACCCGTTTTTCCAGAACATACAGCGCCTGTGACGAGGCTGGCAGGCCTTTGCGCTGACCGATGGTATAAAATGGCAGTCCCTGGTGTTCCCCCAGGGTCTCACCGTTTCTGGTCAAGATTTGACCCGGGTTTACAGCCTGCGGGGTGTATTTACGTAAAAAGTCGCGGTAATCGCTCTGGCCTAAAAAGCACAGGTCCTGGCTTTCAGGCAGGTCTGCAGAGGGCAGCGATAATTGATGGGCGAGCTGGCGCACATCTTCTTTACGATATTCTCCCAAGGGAAATAATGTTTTTGATAGTTGGTGCTGATCAAGCATACTGAGCATATAAGTCTGGTCTTTGGCCGGGTCCAAACCCTGCCATAACTCATATAACCCAGCCGAGTCTTGCTTGATACGGGCATAATGGCCGGTGGCAACATAATCTGCGCCAATTGCATTTGCATAATCCAGTAAAAATCCCCATTTGATATGGCGGTTGCAGAACACGCAGGGGTTTGGGGTATCGCCGAGCAGGTACCCATCCAGAAAGGACCCGACGACCTGCTGGCGGAAGGTTTCAACGGCATCTAAAATTTCAAAGGGGATTTCCAGCTGCTGGCATAATTCATAGGAGATACGCCTGGATTCAGGTGTGCAGCAGCGGTTTTCCTGCTCACAGCCTGGTTCGCTCCACAGCCGCAGTGTTACGCCGTGCACGTCATACCCCTGCTTGACGAGCAGAGCAGCTGCTACGGAGCTGTCCACACCGCCGCTTAATGCGGCCACGACTTTCGGCATCAATCCTCCAACGGGAATCCATCTAAGCGTACAATTCTGCCAATGTGATAGGATGATTGTATCAGGTAGAGCGAGTTTAGTCGGCCGTTACGTGCAGTGAGAAGAAGCAGGAAACAACAAGTTTAGATTATATGATAGGCCAAACTGGCTTGGGATCAATCTCTGCCTTTTTGTAAAGATGCTCTGCACGCTCATTCGCCTCAGTTAAAATACTTGATTCATCCATGGTCAAAACCCGACCATCCTGTACAATGAGTCTTCCGTCAATTACAACCATCTTAACATCTTTGCCCGTCATATTACATACGATTGAAGATAAGGGATTTGGGGATGGTGTCAGATGTGGTTTTTTCATATCGATGACAATAAAATCAGCTTTTTTACCAACTTCGAGTGAACCAACTTCATCTTCCCAACCCATCGCTCGGGCACCATTAATTGTTGCCATTTCAACAACTGTTTCATTAGGCATGACTTCTGGGTCAAGCAATCGAACTTTGTGTAAATAGGAAGCCCATCGCATCGCCCGGATCATGTCATAATCATTGCTGCTGGGTCCCCCATCTGTTCCCAATCCAACATTAACTCCAGCATCTAAAAGCTCTGGAATTAACGCTATACCAGATGCCAGTTTGGAATTGGAGAGAGGATTGTGTGTTACATGCGTTCCTGTATCAGCAAGGATCGCAATCTCATCTTTTTCCAACCAGACAGCGTGTATCAGTAAAACGTTTGAACCCAACATATCCACACTTTGTGCGTATTTAACTGCAGAAAGACCATATTCATCATGAATGAAGGCTATATCATCTCGAGATTCAGCTAAATGTACTGTGACCCGCATACCCTTTTCGTTAGCTGCAGCCATCATTTTTCGATAGAGATCAGGAGAACAGCCTCCAGGTGGCCTTGGACCAAACCAAACTTCAATACGACCATTTGCTTTTCCATGCCACTTTTCATGCATTGAAATTGTCCCCTCAAAAGAGGTTTGTGGATCTTCAATCATACCGGGATGCATCTTGTTATCTGATTCTGTGTATGCTGGAACATCCATGATGATTTTTCCTAAACCTGCACGGATACCAGATTTTTCAATTACTTTAGCAATACCATCAAACCCATAATGACCAGCGGTCATACTTTCTACAAAAGAAGTAACACCTGATTTCAGCATTTCTAAAACACAAAGTTCCGCACTCAAACGAGCATCTTCAGTTGAATAATTCCCTTGAAGCACCCACACATGGTCAACCAGCCATCGCACAAGAGCTTGATCATCACAACAACCACGAATTAATGCCTGAGAAAGATGCACATGTGTATTAACTAAACCCGGCATCAGCAAGTTTCCTTGCAGGTCAGTTATATCGATTTCATCTTTATATTGCTTCCGGATTGTATCTGAATCCCCAATGGCAATAATTCGACCATCATTAACAACCAAGGCCCCTTTTTTAAAAATTCGCCTTTCCTCGTCAACAGTAATAATCATTGCGTTATCATATAACATTGGGGCTCCTCTCAACACTTGAAGGATTAGAAGCTCTTTTGTTCTGAGGTGATGAACAATGAAAACAATTGATTTTAATTAATATGTCCAATTCACTCGAGCTTATTATGTTTGATTTTAATTATAATACGGATTGTAACCACTCAGCTGATGAAGAAATGGGGGGTGTGGTGTGGCGGCAAAGCCGCCACACCACACCCCCGACCTTTCAATTGCATGGCAGCCTGAGCAGTTACTACGGATTTAAAATAAAGGTTGATTCAAGTATTCGTAAAATCATGTGCCTGATAGATATTTTTAACTAAGGTTGTATTTCCTCATAAGCTGAGCAGTTAACTTAAGCTTATTAATTGAAGGATGCAATTTATGTTATAGTAGTTTTATTCCAAATGCAGTGGTTGATGTTGGTTTTTGTGAATATTGGTATCGAAAATCGAAATTTATAAATTTTAGGAGCAGAAATTTTGACAATCATTCTTGCTTATTATCCCCTGTTGATCTACGCGGCTTTGTTTGGGGCCATGAAATACAGTGAACACCTGGTACTCACAAAACCGCAGAAAAATATCCGCAAAGGCTGGGACGATTGGACCGTGTGGTTGATAATGGTGCCGTTATGGATGGTCTTGATCGGTCCGGTATTTGAGTTTATTTTCCTCGGCCACCGTCCCAGCCTGTGGGAAATGGCTGCTGGTGCGACGTTATTTGTGGGGTCAGGTTTCTTATCCATCAAAGGCTATCTCGATTTGCAGCGAGGTTTCACTGATGCCCTGGATGTTGAAGGTGCCAGCCTGGTTGTCACCGGGCTTTATCATCAACTGCGCCACCCGATTTCACTGGGAAACATCCTGTTCCTTGTTGCCTGCCCATTATTCCTTGCTGCAGGCCCGTCATGGATACCAGCATTGATTGGTGTGTTTGGGGTGATCCTGCGAATTTCGATCGAAGAGAGCTTTATGCAAGAGTACCTGCCTGATTACGCAGATTATAAAGAACGTACCTGGGCGTTAATTCCGTTTATTTATTAATAATTTCAAAGGCCAGCCAGGCTGCCGGGTTCAATGCGATTTTAGTTTTTCAATGACTGATAAACGGTATTGTGTGGTGTCTACAATTTCCTGTAAAAAAGCTTGGTCTTTGGTGAAACGGGCTGTTTCTTCTGGTACTTCCCGATAGTATTTTGCCAGTGCAGGTAATCGGGCAGCCAAATCTTCAGTTATTACAGAAGATGCCGAGTTTAAACTCTGAATAAATGCCTGCCAATCAGAAAGACTGGCTCCGGCTTTGGCTTTGAAGCCTCGTTTTGCCATCGGTCGAACAAAGATCGGCAGATGGTCTATTTCTTCGGCTGTTTCTTGCAAAATCTTCAACAGCTGTTCAAGCAAATCTTGAGTGGAATCGGTTAGATTATTATTATCTAACTGATAGCTGACAGTTGCCTGCAGCGCTTGTTTAATCACCCCTGCCTTTTCCAGAACTTCATAGCCGTTGACCACTTCTCCATGAAAATCCTTTGCAAGATTAAGCGTCAGGTAAATCGTCGCTGCAGCTGCGTGCTCCAAGGGCATTAATCCATCGTAGGCAGGGTGCAGTGAGAGATTTAGGAATTCATTTGGCGTCAGGCCTAATTTTGGCGCAAGACCTTCCGCAACACTTTCAATTCCCGCCGTCCGAACCAGCCCGGGTGCAAATGGGACTGCGTAAACCCCTGTTTGGTCCAGTTCCAGCGCCAATGATTGCGTGAATCCGGTGATGCCCTGTTTGCTGGCGATGTAAGCTGAAAGCCCTGGCATTGCATCGGTGGAGACCATGTTAATGATCTTGCCATGTTTGTTCTTGATCATTTCAGGCAGAAAGGCATGGCAGGTATAAAATGTTCCACTCAGATTCACGGCTAAAGTTCGGTTCCAATCGTCTGTTGACGTGTTAACCACGCTTTCCTGGCTGATGAAGATGGCATTATTTATCAGGATGGATGGGCTGCCAAATTCTTTTTGAACAGCAATTTTTAATAAGCTGATCGAATCAGGCGAACTGACATCGGTTTGGATGAATTTTGCTAAGCCGTCTTCTTCTCGAATGAATATTTCTGCTTCCTGGCCTGTTTCTGAAAGTTCTGCCAGAATCACTTTACCACCCAACAGGGCAAATGCACGGGCAGTATGAAAGCCAATTCCCTGCCCAGACCCGGTGACAATGATCACCTGGTCCTTGAATGCAGTTGGTTTGATCATTAACTCATTGAGTAGATTTTTTTAAGATCCATTTCCATAACTAATTATTCCTCTGCCAATACTTGCAAAATGAACTGTCTGTGGTGAGGCTGTCGGCGGTGTTCGGCCAGGTAAACACCCTGCCATGTACCCAGCTGCAGTTTGCCATTTTCAACCGGGATATGCATGCTGGTGTTGGTGATGATGGTGCGCATGTGGGCGGGGGAATCATCGCTGCCCTCCAGGGTATGTTCATGCCAGTTTTCACCATCTGGGGCGATGTGGTCTAAAAACCCTTCAATATCCCGGCGGGCTGAAGGATCATAATTTTCATTGATAACCAGGGAAGCACTCGTGTGTTGTACAAAGAGGAAGGCGATGCCATTGACAACATTCCATTGCTTGACCAGGGTCTGAAGCTGATTGGTGATGTCATGCAGGCCACGTCCGCGAGTCTGGATGGATATGGTTTTTGTGAATAAGTTCATGACGGCATCCTGATATGATTTTCTTAATTATACCCTTGCACTTGGTGAAGAAATTTATATTTTGTCATGGATTAATTCAATTAATTTCTGCATTTAAGGTCGTGTTCAGGTCAGAACCTTAGCAGTATTCCCAAAATTTTAATTGTCTGATAATATTAACGAGAAATGAAACTACTCAGCTTATGAGG
>CAZCBW010000074.1:0-6550 GCA_964497065.1 uncultured Candidatus Brevefilum sp.
GATAACCGTGTGTTTAGTTTTTAAAGTGCTGGTTTTTACAGTAGAGTCATTAATTTGAAAATAATCTAATTTTATTGCTCATAGGGATGGGTCAGGTATAAGATCGCAGCACCCGCAAAGCCCGCAGTGTGTTCCAGCGGCTGGGTTTGCCAGTTTGTTCCATCTCAAAATGGGTCTGGCCGGGGTGCCTGGCCTGCACCGGCCAGCGGCCGCCCTTGCGCTGTTTCTTGATCAGCACGTCCAGCGCTGGCCCCATACGTGGATCGTAGGGAACTCCAGCCGCCTGAAAATAGTCCATAGCACGCAGGATGTCATACCGCCAGCGGGACGGGTACGAGAGCATCAGCATCTTCGGGTCGATGACCTCCCCGCTGTGCTCAGAGCGGAAGAGCTGGTGCCGAAGGATGAACTCACACCCCTGGGCTGAGATATCTTTCAATTCGTTCTTTCGGTACAAATACCCTCCTGAGCGATATTCATGGATGCCCTCCAGCACGGAGATCGTGGAATGCAGCGAGCTGTGCACCGGCGCACTGTATTCCCGTTCGCAGTTGAAGCCGCCGTCGGTCATCTGCTGAGGGATGAGGTAGTCAATGATCGAGTTAAGGTGTTCTGCCTCGATGCCAAAATAACAGGCGTAGGTCAGAAACATGCCGTTGATGCACACATCGCTGGGTGCAACAGGCGTCTTGTGGGGGTTGATCCCCCCCTGGTCATCCTTCGATTCGCTCAGGATCAGGTGGATCGTCTCCATCACATCAGCGTGACCGGGCGGCAGGCACAGGTGTCGCAGGTCCAGCAGCGTATAATGTGAACTGATCCACTTGGGCTGGTAGAAGCCGCGTCCCCAGTGGCCGTCGGCGTTGCGGGAAGCTAAAAAGCGGGCACCCCAGCCTTCAGCGGCGATGCGCGCCTGCAGGTCAGGCCGGTCTTGACCCAGCAGGTCGCGGTGAACCTGGTACTGGATGGCGGGGTCTCCCTCCAGCAGCCAGTCGAGAATGTGGTTGGGGATTGTCATGGAATGTTGTTTCCTGATATCAGTCAATGAGGACTAAACAATCATCCAGTTAACCAAACTAAAGATGGTCTCGAACCCAGCGCAACGCATCGCCAGGAGTCCCAATACGCAGCCCACTGCGCTGAGATACCAGCGGGTCGTCTATAAAATGCTTGGGTTTCAAAGTGACAAAATAATCTGTTTTGGCCTGCACTGCAGCGATTAAAATTGGCAGGTCAGCAGGATGGCTGACCCAATCCGCATGTTTTTTTAGAGCTTTTCGGTCAGAATCATGAACGATAACAAAGTTGGTTTGGCGCAGTAATTCGCGTGTAAAGACGAGCGCAGTGGGCACCTTGCGGGCGATATTACGCTCAACTTCAGTGATAACCTGTTCAGAAACAGTGATCGTGATCCTTGTATCCTCTGCTAATAACAGCAGCGCCCTTGCGGCACCTTTATCAGAAACGATACCTGCGATCAAGGCACTGCTGTCAAAGAACAGGTTAACCTTCGGCATAATGATCTTGGTAATACTGCTGGCGCTCCTGGTCAAGCGAGGTCAAAAGATC
The DNA here is from genome assembly GCA_964497065.1 of uncultured Candidatus Brevefilum sp. Classification (GTDB taxonomy): domain Bacteria; phylum Chloroflexota; class Anaerolineae; order Anaerolineales; family Anaerolineaceae; genus Brevifilum. The sequence goes on from CAZCBW010000074.1 coordinate 1,570, forward strand.
ATCGAGGGACACACCATCATTCTCAAGGATATCTGCAATCCGGCCGCCAAGCTGGTTTACCTTTGAAACCTTCGGCGTCAGCAAAAAAGCGCCTTCGCCCAGATCAATCAATGTGAAGACATCCCCCTCACCAACGTTATACTTTTTGCGTAGATAGATCGGGAGGGTGAGACTGCCTTTCTTTCGCACATGGATGATATTATCTGCCATTGCCGCCTTTCTCCTTTTCCGATTTTCCGATTTTCCATTTTATTATAGCATACCAAACCGCAATAATCAAAAGTAAAAACCATACCAAAATATAAGCATACAAAAGTCAGAAATCATTGCAAGGCATTGGACAAAAGAAAGATCAGACCCACCAGCAATCCAAACAGGATCCAGCCCCCACCCAGCACGATTCCAATCCAGGCTAATAACTTACCTCTTTGGTCGCCACCTGTTTTCTTAATATTGATCAGCGCCAGGATACCGGTGATCAATGCTGTCAACACCGCCAGGTTTCTGACCGGCATCAAGATGCCATCCGTGATGAACAGGATGCCCTCAGCAGGTTCTCCAAAGTTGTAGATCGCGAAAATAATGCCAATGGTAACCAGCGCTGTCAACCCGCTGATAAAACTGATCAGCGCCAGCCGGTTGACTTTATTGACAGGTTTCATGGCCTGACCTTTGAATAAAATAACGAACCACTTTCACTCATGTCAACTGATTTATGCTGCATTTTCTTGATCGTTTTTCTCTAATCTTTAAAAATACCGGATCGCATTCTTATCGGAATCAAGATAGACCACAGTGGGGTAGATAAAGGACGGTGAGATGTGGATGAAGCTGCCGGGATAGATGGCATTGGAGATGCCGTATCGGTTTTCAACAGGCGAAATAGATCAACCTGCTCGTAATCGCGGTCAATGTAAAACTTTTGGTAGGCTTGAAAAGCCTGGTTTTTGGGTATTGCCAAGTCAGTGCCGTCCAGTGAGTGAATCAATTGTTTGGTTAAAATTCTTAGGAATGGTTTTTCGCGATAGGCCAGGTACGCTCTGCGAGCAGTTCGAACCTGCGGCCGAGCGGATAAAGAATTCCTTCCAAGAAGGATAATTAACAGTATTTTTCCATGTCCCGATTAATGCCATTGTTAATTTTATTCTCATTAATCCAACCATTTTTGATACTATTATTTATTATTTGGCATACTTGATCAATACTTAAAGTGTTCACTTCATGGTAATTAAAAATTTTTTGAGCCAACTCTAATAGTTTTTGTGAAGATATTTGATATAGATTCCAATGAAGTTTTTTAATTTTCTCGTCAATGAGATCTTTGGAATCTTCCTGACGATATTTGAGTCCTGCTTCATCAATTAACTCTTCTTCAAAAACCAGATAATCAATTTCTCGAACATATCCTCTGCTTTTGCTGGTTGCAAAGGCAGCTATAAATCTATCCAAATCTGATTTTCCATTTTTTAAAATATAAATTGACAATTCGTTATTCTTTGTATTTAAATCAGATAAAGGATCTGCGGGAATCTCATCAACTTGAAGCCATAATTTATCTTCGGGAGACTTCTCCCAAGACATATATGTGCCAATGAAACGTAATACAAGAGACATTTGTATCAGTTTTCCAGTTTTTCTAAAGTGTAAATTAATTTTTCCTTCAGCAGCTCAGAATATTCTCTTTCAATAGCTTGCTTAATTGAAGGAATAACAGAAGGATTCTTTAGATATAAAAGCCCAAGTCTTGCGCCTTCACGTATATAACGAGATTTATGTTTTAAGGATTTAGCAAGTAGTAAAGTTCTATGATGAAAAGTATTTGGGTGATTTATCCTTCCTAAATAACTTAATATCTTTATTGCAAGAAGATGATCGATTTTTCCATTTTCAATTAAATTATCAAGAATCATAATTGTTAGTGAATCAAAATACATGATTGCCTTAAACATCAAAAATTCAAAATTTATTGGATCATTAGTAATTTCATCGATGGGCAAAAGGACAATATTGTCAATTGCATCGATAGTTTTTGACATTTGTCCTGGATTGGGAATAGTAGATTGATTTTCCGATATATATAATTGTGATTCACAAAACAACTGATAATCATCTGCATGAGTTTTTTCATCAACAATTCGAGAAATTTGTTCCCCAATATTCTCATCTAAAATCAGCTCTTGATATTCCTCGTATACAGTAGATGAGGATAATTCAGGATTTCTATCTATCGTTGTGGCAGATCGATGATTAGTGAAATTCATGGTACATCTCCCTTTTCAGCAATTTCTTTACTTAACATAACAAATTCATCTAAAAGTGTAGATTGGGTTTTTGGTGTAATTACAGAGTTGTAATCCGGCTGTGAATTTATATCAAGGTCAACATTTACAGAATACTCCTTTTCATCAAAACTGAGGGGACGTTGACCGGTATTGGGATCAGGTATCAAACCCGTTTGATACTGAACCACAAGCCATTTGGTTAATCGATTTATTAATAAACCATCAATTACCGAAGATGGTCTTCTTCTATTAATCTGATACAAGAAATCTCTGCTGTTTTCTGGGTCAATTTCAATTTTAGGCAAATATTGTGATAATACTTTGTAGCCTGTTTTTCGTGATTTAGTTCCAATGAAAAATGTTGAACCAAAAGCTATTCTTTGTGCATTTGGACAATTTTCTAAATTTAGGAAATTATTAATCGATGAGATGAATTTAGGAATTACGTCCTCAATTAGTCCTAAATTAAGGTCACAAACCTGGGTAAAAGTAGTTAATTTGTTAGCAAAGTAATTAAAATCAATCCTCAATGGATTAAGGTCTAAATTCATTAATCCCTCTTGAAAATCACTTTCATAATGATGGCGATTAATTTTTCTATCGAAATTATAGTTGTCTGGAGAATATCCAAAAATTTTCATCCACCATTCATTATCATGTTCATAATTTTGATGTGGAAACAAGGTAAATCGCAATAAACTTACATTCCATTTGGTTGAACTAACATCTTTTGTGGAATTCATCATTTTTGACTCCATAGTTCTTTAAAGTAAATCAATTTTACTTTAACTTTATAATAATAATAATATTTAAGTGTGGTCAAATTTAATAATATCAACTGTTTGTCAAAGGAGATTTTAGGTGGTCAAGACTCTTTAGACAGTAAAACAGGTCAAATTAAGGTGGAGTTTTCCTTTCTATAGTTTTTAACATTCTTGATCCAGTAAAAATTCAAAACAACTCCAAATAACAGAATTCTGCCGGACTGGTACAATTAAAGCGTTGGCGCAGAGGATAGAGCTCCGGTAGAGACCGACTCGAGCGCTGCCCAACGCCATTGTCAGGGCAGAGGGCTATGTGACAAAAATTACCGCCCTCTGCTCTCTACATTTAACCCTGACAATGGCTCTAAAGCGATGAACTCAATATTGCTCCTGGATGGACTTTCGTCTGGGTAATAGACCTCTCCTGTCTTTTATGAAAAATCATCAAATAAGTTTTATTACTCAACAAGTAACGGAAACCCTATACCGTTATTGATTAATGTGCAATTAAACTTTTTATTTACCCTCTCACCAGTAATATGTATCTCAACATTTATTTCTCTTGCAGTCATAGCATAATCATGATTTGTTCGGTAATAATTATGAAAGTTATCATAATTAAATGCAAAACATGATTCAGAAGAATCATATTTAATCGCAAAAATGATGGCTTTTGGAAAACCATTAGATTCTAGATCATGGAAAATGTAATCGGTTTGTTTTCTATTTCCACTATCATCTACAAACCCTCCCCAATTTGCATAGATAGGACCGACGATAATATCACCTTTGTTATTATTATAAATTAACTTAACTGTAAGCTTTTTTGCATGATTTAATTCTGTAGGAATCTTTGGTTCATTTGAAAATGAAACTAAAGCAAATTTAGGGACTTCGCGGTGAACTTGATTCTCACTACCTGAGACATACCAAGATTTTGGCATAATCATCCATTCGACGATATATGGCCCTTCATGAATAACAATATTTGGTGTTTTACTTGACAAAACACTTTCTAACTTACTAATTCTAATAATGCTAGAAACGATAAAAATGATAGAAAAAATTATCGCAAAATGGCGCCAATCATAATTAGGAAAAAAGGAAGATAAATCAAGAAACCAGGATATTGCGGATAAGACAATTAAACCAATATTGAAAATCCAATTAAGAACTTTATTTTTGGTATATTCTTCAGAGTCCAATACGTCACCCCAAGTCAAATTGGTATTATGAAAATGTTAACTGCACCGGCGAATTTGCTTAAAAGGTGGGCCAGGTAGGATTCGAACCTACGACCGAGCGGTTATGAGCCGCCTGCTCTGCCGCTGAGCTACTGGCCCCTTCGAGCGCTAAAATTATACCATAGGGGTGATTTGTTGAATGGCTTTTCTCCATAAAGGAGGCTGCAGGCTAAATGGCTGAATTGGCCTGATTTGCTTAGTTTAAGGCCACCTAAATGGTGCTTTGTTTTACTGACCTTGCGGGGTTGGGGGTTATTGAGATGCGATCTTCAAATGTGCCTCATGTCACATTCCTGCATCTCAAGGCCTATTCATCGAAAAAGGAGGTTGCTTCCCTGGCTGCCTTTGGCAGCCGGTCGCAATGACCAAATAGTTTGTCATGGCGAGGAGCCGCTGAAAGCGGGACGAAGCCATCTTCGAATGTGTCACTTTTAATATTCCTGAAACCACAGACACAATGTATCTATTTCAGGGGTTGCTTCCCTGGTTGCCTTTGGCAGCCGGTCGCAATGACCAAATAGTTTGTCATGGCGAGGAGCCGCTGAAAGCGGGACGAAGCCATCTTCGAATGTGTCACTTTTAATATTCCTGAAACCATAGACACAATGTATCTATTTCAGGGGTTGCTTCCCAGGCTGCCTTTGGCAGCCGGTCGCAATGACCAAATAGTTTGTCATGGCGAGGAGCCGCT
>CAZCBW010000075.1:0-6315 GCA_964497065.1 uncultured Candidatus Brevefilum sp.
GGCGGCTTTGCCGCCACACCACACCCCCTATTTCTTCATAAGCTGAGTAGTAACTATATATTTTAAAATAATATGTGATATAATTTTATCGAAGGCAGCGTTTTCAGGATGCCCCCCTCATCCTAGGCGCTGTCTTCACTTTTAAAAAAAGATGGCTGCCTTTTTAGACAGCCTCTTCTTTTGATATTTTTATCCTGCTTAGGGTTTTTTATGCCTCTCGAAATTCACCTTCGACAACATCTTCATCATCAGCTTCAGCATTGTCAGGCTGGTCAGCCTGGGGGCTGCTGCCGTCACCTGGTGATTCGCCTGTCTGCTGGTAGGCTGCCTGTCCGATAGCCTGCAATTCTGTTTGCATTGCTTCGACCAGATTCTGAATCCGGTTGACATCATCACCCTGGATGGCTTCCCGCAGGTCTTTGATCTTGCTTTCTACACTGGCACGCTGTTCTGCCGGGATTTTATCCTCCATATCCTTGAGCAGTTTCTCAGCCTGGTAAGCAACGGAGTCGCCTGTGTTGCGGGCCTCGACCAGTGCTTTCAGCTGTTCATCGGCCGAGCGGTTCTTGGCGGCTTCTTCCACCATTTTCTCAATATCAGATTTGTCCAGGTTAGTAGAGGCAGTGATGGTAACGCTTTGTTCTTTGCCAGTGGCCTTATCCTTGGCATTAACGTTGATGATTCCATTTGCGTCAATATCAAAGGTAACTTCAATTTGGGGGACGCCTCGAGGGGCTGGTGGAATACCTTCCAGTCGGAACCGGCCCAGGCTCATATTATCTTTGGCCATTGAACGTTCACCTTGCAGCACATGCACATCCACAGAGGTCTGGCTGTCTTCAGCTGTTGAAAAGACCTCAGACTTTTTAACCGGGATGGTCGTATTTCGCTCGATCAGGGGGGTCATCACACCGCCGAGTGTTTCCACACCGAGGGAAAGGGGAGTGACGTCCAGCAGGAGCACATCTTTGACATCGCCTGCCAATACGCCGCCCTGGATGGCTGCGCCTAACGAAACAACTTCATCAGGATTAACCCCTTTATTGGGTTCTTTTCCGCCAGTCAAGTCGCGTACCAGGTCTTGAATCATGGGCATTCGGGTGGCACCGCCGACCAGCACCACTTCATTGATCTGGTCGACTTTCAGGTTGGCGTCTTTAATTGCATCTTGGAAGGGTCCTTTTGCCCGCTCGGCCAGGTGGGCAGTCATCTGTTCGAATTTTGCCCGGTTTAGTTTGAGCAGCATGTGTTTCGGCCCGCCTGCATCTGCGGTCACATAGGGCAGGTTGATCTCAGTTTCCATCACCGAGCTCAATTCAATCTTTGCTTTCTCTGCCGCTTCCCGCAGACGCTGCAATGCCTGACGATCTTTGCGAAGATCAATGCCTTGTTCCTTCTTGAATTCATCTGCAGCCCAGTTGACGATCACTTCATCCCAATCGTCACCACCGAGATGGGTGTCGCCATTGGTCGCTTTGACTTCGATGACGCCTTCCCCAACCTCCAGCAGGCTGACATCAAAGGTGCCGCCGCCGAGGTCAAAGACCAGGATGATCTCGCTCTTTTGTTTATCAAGTCCATAAGCCAGAGCTGAAGCGGTTGGTTCATTGATGATACGCATGACTTCTAGCCCGGCAATTTTGCCAGCATCCTTGGTAGCCTGGCGTTGGCTGTCATTGAAATAAGCCGGGACTGTGATCACGGCTTTAGTGACTGGCTGGCCCAGGTACGCCTCTGCATCGGCTTTGAGTTTCTCAAGGATCATGGCCGAGATTTCTTGGGGGGTATAGGTTTTATCGTTGATGGGGATGTGGACACGAGCATCGCCAGCAGGTCCGTCTACTACTTTAAATGGCACCATCTCTCGTTCTGCGCTGACTTCATCATAGCGTCTTCCCATAAAGCGTTTGATGGATGAAATGGTGTTTTCTGAGTTAACCACAGCCTGACGCTTGGCAGGAATACCGACCATGCGTTCGCCATTTTTATTAAACGCAACGACAGACGGCAGCAGCCGTGAACCCTCAGCAGTGGGGATAACCGTCGCCGTACCGCCTTCAACGACTGAGACAACGCTGTTTGTTGTTCCTAAATCAATTCCAATAATTTTTGACATAATTCGATCTCCTTGCATAAATTTCGCTTGATAACATAGTATGAGGATACTAAGCGAATGCTAGAAGATCGTTAACAAAATATTGGATAAATATTAGCGCGCAGGATGAGGATTTAGTAAGTTATTCTTCGTGGTTGTTTAGCCGCTTTTTTACCCGGGTTATCCGAACTGCAAGTGAGATACCATAGAGTACCAAAAGACCAAGAATGACCGCATAGCCAAGGATCATACTATTCATTGTATTTGCTGGCATTTTACTGCTCCTCTATTTGATTAGTTTTGTTTTCAAGTTCTGCTAACCTATAGCGGTGCCAGGTAAGATCAGTCAGCAGGATAGTAAAAAGTATCAGGCTGGAAATAAATGCAAATAACATCCGGGGTGACATATTAAAAGCTGGCCCGGCACTACCACTGGGTGCGATGACAACGGGATGAATGGTGCGAAACAGCCGGATGGAAAAAAAAGTCAGCGGAACTGTGACGGCACCTAATATGGCATAAACTGCGCCAAGCCTGGCCTGTGCTTCAGGGTGGTTCAATCCGCCTCTCAGGAGGAAGTAAGCCAGGTAGATCAAGATCATGATTGCTGTTGTTGTCAGGCGGGGGTCCCATACCCACCATGTGTTCCAGATTGGCCTGGCCCAGATCATCCCGCTTAAAATGGCTATGATGCCAAAAACGACTCCAATTTCAACGGCAGCATAGGAAATCCAGTCCCATTGCTGCCGCCTGGATAATAAATAGCCAGCCCCAGCTACAGCAGCAAATATGAAACTGAGCATCCCTGCCCATGCTGAGGATACATGAAAATAAAAGACTTTTTGTACTGGCCCCATCACGGCTTCAACCGGCGTAAAGAAAAAGATCAAGATCAGGACAGCAGGCATCATCATCAGTACCAGGATATCAAGGATAATTAACAGGATCGGTTTTTTTATCATCATTATTCCTCTAATATTATTTCGAATAAAGTCAATCCGGCTGCAGCAAAGAGGACGTTAGCAGCCAGGATGAGCAGTAGCCAGCTCTGATTTTCTGCCAGTGTTTGACCAGCGAGGACTCCCCGGCTTGCCTCCACCGCAGCAATCAAAATAGGCAAAGCCAGCGGAAATAACAAGACAGGCAGCAGTACATCCCGGGTACGTGCCTGGACGCTTAATGCAGCCAGCAGTGTTCCGAGGCTGGTATAAGCCCCTAATCCCAGCAGAACGATCAGGATCAACGGCAGTTGGAGCATGTTCAGACCATAAAACAGGCTGATAACGGGCAGCAGGATCAAAGCAACAAGAACGGTTGATGCGAAATTGCTCAGCGTTTTCCCAAAGAAGATGGCTGATCTATCGACCGGTGCCAGCAGCAGGCCATCCAGTGCGAGGGTTTCACGTTCTGAGTTCGAACTGCGATTAAAGCCAAGTGTTGCGGCAAAAGCCAACGCGACCCATAATAGACCGGCAGCCAGGCCAGTTTGCAGGTCTGGCGTAAGCTGTAAAGCAAAATTAAATAAGAAGATGATCATTAAGGCAAATACCAGCATGACCGGGAATCCCTGCCTGCCGCGCCATTCGACCTGCAGGTCTTTACGTAGTATTTGGAGGATCACATTAAGGTATTGACGGGTTGGTTTCAAAAGCTCTCTCGCAAGAATTGGTGCAGGTGGGGATGATTGTCAATGGCTGAAACCGGCATGTGCTGTGCAATTTTTCCCTCATTCAGCCAGGCTAGATGCGTGGCGATGGGCAACAAGCGCTGTGGTTGATGTGCAGCCAGCAAGATGGTACAGCCCCTTTGATTCAAGTCGCTTAGCAGCTGATCAAACATTGATGCGGACTCATGGTCAAGTCCTGTATGAGGTTCATCAAGCAATAAGACCGATGGTTTGTGGAGCAAAGCCCTGGCAATGGATAATCGCTGCTGCATGCCGCGTGAAAATGTTCGAACTGGTTTTGATAAATGTTTTTGCAACCCGGCTGTCCTTAAGCCTTCATGAATCAACTGCTCAGAATTATCCAGGTGATAAAGCCTGGCATAGTGGCCTAGATTCTCAACAGCATTGAGGTCCTGGTAAAACATCGTTTGGTGACCTACATAACCAAACATCCGACGGATTTGAGGGTTTGCAGGCATGAGAAAATCATCAACCCAAATTTTACCGTCATCAGGACGATTGAGCGAAGCAAGAATTCTCAGCAGAGTCGTTTTTCCTGCCCCGTTTGCACCCACCAATACACAAAACTCGGATTTTGCGAGATCAAAAGACAGGTGGTCCAGGACAGGCTGATGATGATAACTTTTGACCAATCCCTGGATGCGGATTTTGGCGGCCATTGTAGACATGATTATTTAATTATAAAACAAGGATGGAGAAATAGTTACAGTTTCAGACTTTGCCCGCAGTGAGTGCAAAATTTATCACTGGGGATAACCAGGCTGCCGCACCTGGGGCAGAACTGTTCCTGTTCATTCAGGTTATCTGGTGACTCATTCGATGTGTAAACAGTGTCATCTTGATGAGGGTAATGCTTATCTGGTGCAGAATGGATTTGTTTTAATAACTCAACAGCCTGTTGTTTTAATTGGTCTATCTGTTCGCAGCTATCGTCAGATAAAACCTCTGGGTCACATTCGCGTTCGAGGTTTTTTATTTCAAGCAGTAGTTGCCGATATTGATTATCATAATCAGGCGTATGCCTGAACCCACTGGATATGGCTTCCTGCTGCATGAAGGGCTTGCTGAGAACATAACCTACAGCAATGACAATTAGAAAGAGGAGGAATAATAAGAATATATCCATTTAATCCTGTGTATTAATAACAAAACACAAATATCATTATTTTATTAATGATATTTTAATCATTTAACTTAAATTAATCAAGTATTTGGTTGTTTTTGGTCAAGAATTTTTGAGAATTTCAGGACTTTTGGTCAAATACTAGTAAATGCTGTACGGGTTCATTAGATGCCCAGCATTGGTGAGAACTCAAGCTTTGGATTTCTCCATTGCGATCAATTTCTCAAATGTTGTGCTGCGCAGTTTATTGACCAGTTCAAGCTGGGCTTCACACCAAACAGAATGCAGGGGGCAGGTTTCACCAAAAGTGCAGATTTTTGGGTTTTGGGTGCATTCATTTAAAGTGATTGGCCCGTCGATGGCTTCCACAACATCCAGCAGAGTGATTTCCTTTTTATCTTTCTTTAGGCTTACGCCGCCTGAAGCACCCCGGGTGGTGTCGATCAAACCGGCAATAGATAGTTGCGAGATAATTTTGGCCAAAAAAGAAGCAGGGATCTCCTGATCCTTTGCGATCTGGCTGGTGGTAGCTTTCTTATTGTCCTTTTCAAACTTTTCATTGCGAGCTAGGTACAACATGGCTCTAAGTGCGTAATCTGCCTGTCGGGTGATTTGCATATATGGCTTCTCTCTTTGTCTTGCGATATATCCTTATCCAATTAAGTAAATTGATGCCTGGCATAAAGGCGAAATTAGTATTTTATTTTCTGCCTATTGGATAGAATTTCGTGTTATGGTCTATTTTATCCAAATTGACCGGTTTTGTAAAGCTTAGATTCAACTCGTAAGTGCAACAAAGCTGGTACTAGAAAGGTAAGCTGAAGTAAAATAAGGCTCTTTCCACTGACCAAAGTTGAGGGAGCACTCATGAGTTACACACAGCTTACCCAAGAACAACGATACCAGATTTATGCACTTTTGAAAACTGGTTGTTCACAAACAAAAATAGCAGAAACGATCGAAGTTCATAAATCGACCATAAGTCGTGAAGTTCGCCGTAATCAAGGCCAGCGTGGATACCGCCCAAAACAAGCCCATCAAAAAGCCTTGAAACGACAAAACAAAGCCAAGCCAAGAATAAACAGAGCTGAATGGTGTGTTTTAACATTTAATAATCTACCAGGGGGGAATAAAATTAATAACGAAAAGTCTACCACCTGAGCCCAAATCCAGTACGATCTTGTACTGGAGGTAAGGAGTATGAAAACAGTGGAAGACTATACAGTAATTAGAAAAGCATATTTTGTCGAGGGGAAAAGTATCCGTGGGATACATCGTGAACTGGGTGTAGCCAGAGAAACAATTCGCAAAGCCGGCCTGCGCCTGGAATTTTTACACGAGTTCGAGGCACTGGCAGACCCGGTATATCCTGAGATGGTCCAGCGAGAAGACGGGTTGTACAGCTTCCCG
>CAZCBW010000076.1:0-6210 GCA_964497065.1 uncultured Candidatus Brevefilum sp.
CATTTTGTCCTCGCTGTTTGTGGTTTTTATTAATTGAATCACAATTTGCGATTTTGGTCAATTAATGACTTGTTTTTCAACACTCTCATCGTAAATATTGACACTTAAAATTGAGCATGCTATAATTCGATGGGTTTTAGTTAATCAGATAATTCGGATAATATTAAGCTGTAAATAAAATGATCGAGGAGAATAAATGTCAGAATTGACAGTTAACAATCTACATGTGTCTATTGAAGATAAGCCGATATTGACAGGTGTGAACCTAAATGTAAAACAGGGCGAAGTCCATGCTATCATGGGGCCAAATGGCACAGGTAAATCTACCTTAGCTTATGCTTTGATGGGTCATCCTAAGTATGAAGTTACTAAGGGTGACATCCTGGTTAATGGCGAAAGTGTCTTGCAAATGGCCGCAGATGAACGTTCGCGAGCGGGAATTTTCCTCGCATTTCAGTATCCTGTTTCGATATCTGGCGTTACAGTAGCAAATTTCTTGCGAACGGCGTTGAATGCTCACCGAAAGTATGCGGATCCACCTCGTGAGGATATATCGATTCTAGAGTTTCGGAAATTACTGAAATCCAAAATGGACTTGTTAGATATGGAATATTCATTTGGCGGCCGTTATTTGAATGACGGTTTTTCGGGAGGCGAAAAAAAGAGAACTGAGGTTTTGCAAATGGCTGTGCTCGAACCAGCGTTTGCTGTTTTGGATGAAACTGATTCTGGACTTGATATAGATGCCATTCGGATCGTCTCTGAGGGTGTTAATACCTTAAAAGGACCAAACATGGGAGTGGTCGTCATAACACATTATCAACGCATATTGAATTACATCCATCCTGACTATGTCCACATTATGTTTGACGGAAGAATTGTAGAATCGGGTAGTGATGAATTGGCAATGCGGCTTGAGGAAATGGGATATGACTGGGTTCGAGAAAAATACGGTCAGCTTCAATCTGCCTGAATAGTATAAACGGAGGTCTTCTATGGGTAAAAACCCGGAGACTGAATTTTTAAATGAAATTAATGATTATCAATTTGGCTTCAGTGATCCTGAGACGTTTGTTTTTAAAAGCCAAAAAGGGCTTGATGAAGTTGTGGTCAGGCAAATTTCAGCAAAAAAAGGGGAACCTGATTGGATGTTGGAATTCCGTTTGAAAGCGCTGAAACATTTTCAACTGCGGTCAATGCCTACCTGGGGAGCGGATCTTAGCGGTCTTGATCTAGATGAAATATTTTTTTATGTAAAACCAACGGATCTTGAAGGAAAATCATGGGACGACGTACCAGAAACAATCAAAAATACTTTTAATAAACTGGGAATACCTGAAGCAGAACAGAAATATCTCTCAGGTGTTGGTGCCCAATATGACTCTGAGATGATCTACCACAGTGTCCAGGAGGAATTGGAAAAGCAGGGTGTGATCTTCCTGTCAATTGAGGAAGGTTTAAGGCAACATCCGGATCTATTTAGAGAATATTTTTCTACAATTATCCCGATTGAGGATAATAAATTTGCTGCCTTGAACAGTGCTGTGTGGTCAGGTGGTTCATTTGTCTACATTCCACAAGGCGTAAAAGTTGACCTGCCACTTCAGGCATATTTTCGATTAAATATTGCCAATATTGGTCAGTTTGAGCGCTCTCTCATCATCGCTGATGAAGGCGCACAAGTGCATTATGTTGAGGGCTGTACTGCGCCATTATATTTGACCAATTCATTTCATAGCGGGGTGATTGAGATTGTTGTTAAGAAGAATGCAAGGGTTCGTTATACAACGATCCAAAACTGGTCAAGTAATGTTTATAATTTGGTCACACAGCGTGCTAAAGTTTACGAAAATGGCACGATGGAATGGGTAGATGCAAACCTGGGTTCTAAATTGACCATGAAGTACCCATCCTGCTACCTTTTAGAACCAGGTGCCCATGGTGAAATATTATCCGTAGCCTTTGCTGGCCCTGGCCAGCATCAGGATGCGGGCGGCAAGGCCATTCATTTTGCACCAAACACCAGCAGCAAGATTACCTCGAAGTCCATCAGTAAAGGTGATGGAAGATGCTCATATCGGGGATTATTGAAGATCCATCCTGAGGCTGAAGGCTCAAAGTCGAATGTTGTATGTGATGCGCTGCTGTTAAATAAAGAATCTCGATCTGATACTTACCCTTATATCGAAGTCGATGCAGAAGATGTATCACTGGGTCATGAGGCTACAGTATCAAAAGTTGGTGAGGATCAGATGTTTTATTTGATGAGCCGGGGATTAAGCGAAGAAGAAGCAACAACAATGGTAGTTTCAGGTTTCATTGAACCGCTGGTTAAAGAACTACCTATGGAGTATGCTGTAGAAATGAACCGGTTGATCCAACTGCAAATGATAGGCTCAGTAGGGTAAACAGAAAGGTAAGTACTGTCCATATGCCGAATGCACCTAAAATTGTCACAAAACGAAAAATATCACAGGCTCAAAAGGGCTTAGCTGATTTCAACTTCACACACGACATGATACCGGAAGTACAGCATCCTGGGTTAATGCGTTATCGTCAATCAGCCTGGGAGGCATATCTATCGCTGCCATTTCCAATCCTGACCGATGAACCCTGGCGCCGAACCGATATTCGTGGATTGAAGACAGAAAAATTTTCAATTAACAAAAACCTTCAGGGTGTTGAAAAACCTCCTAAGAGGTTTCTTAATCCAATTACAACAGGTGAAGATCATGTTGGCCAGGTTATTTCTGGGGCATGTGAAAACTTACAATTTCTTGAACCATCTCTAATACAGCAGGGTGTTGTGTTCACAGATTTTTGTTTGGCAGAACAGGATCATGGAGAATTATTGGACAGTTTGCTGGGCCAAATTGTCAGACCAGAAGAAGATAAATTTACTGCATTGGCTGCTGCACTTTCAGCCGACGGTGTTTTTCTATATGTCCCCAAAGGTATTCAAATTGAACATCCTTTGCACAGCCTTTATTGGGGTTCAGGAGAGAATAAAGCTTTTATTAATCATATTTTAATTTGGCTGGAGGAAGGTGCCAGTGTCACGTTTGTCCATGAATCAGCATCTCCCTATAGTCAATCTGCAGAGCAATTATTTCATGATGGGATTGTTGAAATTCATGTTGGTAAAAATGCTCAATTAAATTTCGTGGAGTTACAATCCTGGGGCGAGAATGTTTGGTCTTTTACCAGGGAACGCGCCCAGGTAATGGGTGATGGCAGGCTAGAGTGGATTTTTGGCGCGATGGGAACACACTTAACCAAGAATTTTTCTGATATTGAGTTAGTTGAACGAGGCGCTCTTGGCAGAATGTCTGGTTTTTATTTTACCAGTGGAGACCAGCACCTAGACCATGATACCCAGCAAAATCATCTTGCACCTGACACAGCCAGTGACCTGTTGTACAAAGGCGCTTTATCAGATGGCTCAAGGTCAGTTTGGCAGGGCATGATCTATGTTGCACCAGGTGCTGACGGTACGGATGGCTATCAAGCTAACCGAAACCTGATCTTAAGTAAAAATGCCAGGGCGGATTCAATTCCAGGATTGGAGATCCTTGCTGATGATGTCCGCTGTACACATGGGGCTACAGTAGGAAAGATTAATGATGATGAGTTATTTTATCTGCTCAGCAGGGGAATACCAAAAAAGGAAGCGCAAAAATTGATCGTGATCGGTTTTTTTGCCCAGATTATGGATAGGATTCCCTTTGAAGGGATTCAGAAGCGATTTACCTCAGCTATTGAAGAAAAAATGTCAGCCAGGTAATTCACAAAAATCATATACTACACTTATAGAAATATCAGTCCAATTCTGCTACAATAGGTAGTTGATAATCAATTTTAAGCAATAATTTATAAAATTTCCGGAGGATTAATGCCAAGATCACCATTTATGCGGCCACCTGAAGAAGATATGAGCTACCAGGTTGGTAATTCTGTTGAAGTTTATTGTGATCATGAGAAAAACGGTGAACGAATTCGTGATTGGGTAAAGGGAATCGTTGTTCAGGTGGATGAAAAAATGGTTGCGGTTCAGTTCAGGACCAATGTTTATCTTACTGATGGTTGGATGGTACCAGACCATATTCTGTGGTTTCCTTTCGATTCAAGCTTAATGCGTGAGACGAAGAAAGATTCAGCCCGTCCGACTGGATACCAGACGAATTGAAATTGTTTTTTATGACAATAAAAATTAGGTGGTTGGTTTTTCAACCACCTTTTTCATGAGGTATACAAATGACAGATATAACTTTTTATCAAGTATGCTCAGAAGAGGATATCCCAGAGGGTGACCGTCTTTTTATTGAATTAGATGATGAGCATGTGGTAATTTTTCACCAAGATGGTGAATATTATGCAATTGCAGATGTGTGTACTCACGATAATGGTACATTGGGAGAGGGTGAATTAGAAGATCATCAGGTGATTTGTCCTCGGCACGGCGCAAGGTTTGATATTACTTCAGGGGAAGTATTAACATTGCCAGCTGTTAAGGGTGTCAAATCATACCCAGTTAGGGTCGTCGATGGTATGATCGAAATAGGCGTGGAAGAATAAAGTCGTTTAAAACTAGGATAAAAGTAAAAGGCTGCGTGAGCAGCCTTTATGCATTAATACTCTTTATCGCCAAACTGGCCGACTATTCTCAAGATATCAAACCCTTCAGCAAATGGCCTTTCAGCCAATGCGCCATGGCGAATCGCAGTGGCGTGAATGATATTTTCGTCAAAATAGTATTTATTCGCATAGGTATGGTAGGCTTGAAGTGCTTTAATTTTTGTCATAACAGCTTTTTCTGAAACTTCAATTAGAAAATGAGGAAAAAAGCCATGGCTCGATCGTAAAACATCAAAACCAAGGAGGGTTGTTCCCCGAAATGCTCGCAAAGCTTCTTCAGTGACGGTTTGATGATCCTGGTGTATGTCCTGGGAGGTGTGGACGAGAACGACTTCAGGATGATAGGTGTTCTTTAAACCAATAATCACCTCCAAAATCTCCTGGCGTGCTGCCTGGAACCTTCTGGTAGTGAAATCGTGAAGCATGGCATTTTCAGGTTTGACACCAAGAATTGCCATACTGGCATCATGCTCAGCAACTAAATTATTTAGATGAGGGTTTTCCTGGTTATCGGAAAGGGTGACACAAATGACATTTGTTTGATCAACAATATCAGCAATCAATGCACCACATCCCAATTCAATATCATCCGGGTGAGCACCGATACATAATACGGTCTCACCAAAAAAAGTCATATTTTGGTTCATTCACATCTACTTTGTTGCAAGAATCCCACCGACGACCTTAGTCATCACCAAATTCCCATCTCTTTCAAGCCATTTTTCAGCAACATTATTGATATCCTCGATAATCTTTTGAAAATCTTCTTTGGTCTGAAAAAAGCTGTTCCATAATAAACGGTCTTCAGATAATGATGCTCGTGTGTAGTCCATGAACGGTTCCACAGACGGGAAGGTGAGCGGGTTTTCGAAAACATGGACTTTTACGCTTGAAAATTGTTTTTCAATACTTGTGAGGATTTCGGATGCATATCGTGAACTGCCAGGCATTGGTGGTATCTTTTTACCAGTTGCTTCGGATATGATCTCATAAAACATCAGTTTATTTTCTGGCATCGGACCAGTGGTGAATAGATGGCCGCCAGGTTTCAACACGCGGTGCATTTCTTTAATGGTGAATGGGATATCTTCGGCATAGTAGATGGCAAAAGAGCACGATGCTAAATCAAATGTATCAGACTGAAATGGGAACTCTTCATTGAAATTTACATGCGTGAAGGTCACTTTATTGCCTAATTTTTGATTTTCTGCCCTTGCCTTACCAAGCAATTCTTCTGAGATATCTGCCCCGGTTATATCGGCTTTTCCATTCAAGTGCGCCAGATAGGAAAAACACTGTTTGCCTGCGCCACATCCGACATCCAGAATGCTCATGCCCTCGGATAGCGGAAGTACCTCAAGCATCCATTTATCGATATCTCGAGCACCATAGGCATCATGGATATTAATCCTGGTAAATAAATCGTTGATTGTTTCTTTATATGAAATTTTCATTTTAGACCCTTTTCTGAGTAATATTTTTGATAAATATAATACAATAATGAAGAATGGTCAAGTTCATACTTGAGAGTGTTGAAAAACAAGTCATTAATTGACCAAAATCGCAAATTGTGAT
>CAZCBW010000077.1:0-6062 GCA_964497065.1 uncultured Candidatus Brevefilum sp.
TCTACCTGTGGTATTCTTAAAAAATCACTGTTGCACTTGATACTTGAATCTAGCATTTGAATTAATAATACTTGATGAAGAAATAAATGGTTTTTTATTATTTTTACCTATGATCACACTTGACGTCTGAAGATAGGCTGATAAAATCAAGCTGTTAAATAAATGCCGCCTGCCGCTGTTTGACCGCGATTTATGCATACGGTATAATTGGTGGCTGTTCTTAAATTGCGAGAATTATATTAGAAAATATATTGAGAGAAAGGACTCATTTTTAATGCCAAAGCGAACATATCAACCCAAACGACGACGTCGTGTACGCGTGCATGGTTTTAGAGCGCGCATGAAAAGCAAAGGCGGCCAAAATGTATTAAAACGACGCCGTGCAAAAGGCAGACAAGAACTGGCAAAACGTGCTAATAACCACGTGAAGCGAGTGCGCTGGTAACCAGTAATAATAGAGGTTTGATCAAACGAAGGATGAAGTGGTTGGTTGTGTTTGAACAGGAATCTGGTTGAAACGAAGTTTAAGATTAACGAGGAGTGAAGATATCAACCGGGTACGGCAGGAAGGTAAAACCTACGTACATCATCAACTAATTTTGGGTGTTTTGCCTAATCAGCATGACACAAATCGGACAGCAGTCATAGCTGGACGATCAGTTGGTGGGGCTGTTCAGCGAAACCTGGCCAAGAGGCGAATTCGATCAGCAGTTCAAAGCCTGGCTGCAGATTTGCATCAGGGTTTTGACCTGGTGATCATCGCCCGTAAGCCGTTTTTAGCTCACCCATATCAATC
The DNA here is from genome assembly GCA_964497065.1 of uncultured Candidatus Brevefilum sp. Classification (GTDB taxonomy): domain Bacteria; phylum Chloroflexota; class Anaerolineae; order Anaerolineales; family Anaerolineaceae; genus Brevifilum. Next base: position 797 of record CAZCBW010000077.1, read on the forward strand.
AAATTTGGCAGCTATAAAGTCACTTCTTAATCGTGCAAGATTAATTTTGAAAGAAACTTTAGGTGACTGAAACGACATTAAGGCATGGACATACACACCCGCAACCTAAGATAAAAGATTTGCCGTTAAAATTTCGGAATCTCCCTCGGTGGATACTGCTGATCATCATCAGGTTGTATCAATTCTTGTTATCACCGATTTTACCTGCTGATACCTGTCGATTTTATCCGACCTGTTCACATTACGGTTTTCAGGCTATTTATCAATACGGTGCCGCTAAAGGCGGATGGTTGGCCATCAAGCGGTTGTTCCGTTGTAATCCATTTAACCCGGGCGGCATTGACCCGGTACCTTGATAATTTTTGAGAAGAGAAAACGAATGAAGAAATCCCATTATATGATGATTGCAGTGTTCATTGGATTGACTCTCGTTCTAAGTGCGTGTATGCCTGGTATCAGGGTGGTTGGCACCCCCGGTATTTCACTCACTGAGGAGATGGTTTTTGTATCTTATGGGCAGCATGTTTATGGTTTGGATGTCTCAAATGGTTCGGTGATTTGGCACTATCCAGAAGAAGGTGATAATAATATCGCTTTTTATGCGAAACCCCTGGTCACAGATGAATTTGTGTATGTCGGTGATCTGGCGAATAATTTTCACAAGCTGGATAAAACCACCGGGATACCCCAATGGACTTTTACAGAAGCTCGCAGCTTTTATCTGGGCCAGGCAGCAGAACTTGACGGTGTAGTTTTTGCCCCCAATAATGACGGCCGCCTGTATGCGATTGATGCCAACGGCGGATTGCTCTGGTCGTTTGAAACAGGCCATTATATATGGAACCAACCTCAGATTGTTAACGACATAATTTATCTTGGTTCTATGGATAAATTTGTGTATGCGATCTCTACTGATGGAGAGGAAATTTGGTCGGCAGAAATGGCAGGCGCTATCACCGGCAAGCCTGTCATAGATGAGGATGGAACACAGGTGTTTGTTGGTTCGATTGGCAAAGATTTAGTATCTTTGAATACATCAGATGGCTCAATTCTGTGGACTTTCGAAGCAGATGAAAGTATTTGGGGCGATCCAATCTTGTTTGAGGAAGTGCTGTATTTTGCAGACTCAGATGGCAATCTTTACGCGTTGGATGCATCCAACGGGAATCAGAATTGGCGGGTCACCTTTACCGGTGGTGTGGTTGGTGGTCTTGTAAAGATCGATGATGGTTTTGCACTGGCAACCGATAATGGTGTGGTCAGAGCCTTCAATTTAGACGGCAGCCCAAAATGGGAGTCCACATTGGCCGGAGAGATTTATCAAGCCCCCGTCGTCAATAATGACTACCTTATAGCGGGCACAATAGATGGTGAGAACCTTTTGTATGGTTTCAACCTATCTGGTGTGCAGCTATGGTCAACGACACCTGAGAATTAGAGGATTAAATTATGTGGGATACCATTGTTATTCAACCCTTTGTAAACGGATTATTGCTGATCAACTCTTTGGTCGGTAATTTCGGTATTTCGATCATTCTTTTTACAATTGTCATTCGCTTGATCACCCATCCTTTGACGGTTCAGCAGTTCAAAGCGACTCAAGGGATGCAAAAACTAAACGAAGATCCACGTTATAAAAAGATGCAGGAAAAATATAAAGGGGATAAGGAACGACTGGCTCAAGAGCAGATGAAGCTTTATAAAGAACTGGGGATCAATCCAATGGGTTCCTGTCTACCCACATTGATCCAGTTCCCATTGATCATTGGTCTGTACCAAAGTGTGATTCGTTCGATGGCAGCGACACCATTTGAGCTGTTCCGTTTAGAACGCAGCATCTATCCAGGGTTGATCAATGCTGCTGATTTACTTCCGCTGCACAATCAGTTTTTATGGATGGACCTTGGTCAACCTGAAAGATTAAATGTGTTTGGCATTGCCATTCCCTTTTTAGCTGTACTGGTTGTAGCAACAACCTACTTGCAATCGAAATTGATCCAGCCACCTTCATCGGGGAATGGTCAGGGTGCCATGATCAGTAAATCGATGAATATTTACATGCCGATCCTGATGGGATTTATGGCTTATTCTTTGGCTTCAGGGTTGGCCTTATACTTCCTGGTCAGCAACACCTTTGGCATCATACAATATGCGGTACTGGGTCGTGCGAACTGGTCAAATATTTTTCCATTCATTAAAGAAAAAGAAAAATCCCTACCGACAAAACCTCAAAAAGAAGTTGTGGATGTGGTCGCAGAGGAATTGCCTGATCCCTCGCCGGAACAGGTAACGAATTCAAATACTAGCAAACGGATGACACCAAAGAAAAAAAGACCCAACAAGAAAAAATGATAGGCTGTTTTATTTTATTCTGTCCCAGTTTAAAATTAATGTGAGGGAATTATGTCAGAAGAAAGAACGAAACTGGAAGTTATTGCACCGTCGATTGAAGAAGCTATTGAAAAAGGGCTTCAGGAGTTAGGGTTGACGGAAAAAGATATCGATGTTGAGATTCTTGACGAGGGAAAGAAAGGGTTATTGGGTTTGGGCATTCGCCAGGCCAGAATTGCCTTAAAAGTTAAATCATCATCCAAAGAGGATGATCGGGAAGAAAGTATCCAAGAAGATGTCACGGCTACAAGCTCTGAACCCGCTGATGATCTAGAACAGGCCTCCTCGGATGATGAACCTGAAGAGGTCAGCATTGCTAGGGGGATCATCACAATCATCCTCGAAAAAATGAATGTCAGTGCAGATATATCTGTAAAACTTGGCGATATTGATGCCAATCGCATTCAACCGGTCTTGATCGACATTGAAGGCGACGATCTCAGTTTTTTGATCGGCAGGAAATCAGAAACGATTAATGCGCTTCAATATATCACCAGCCTGATTGTTAGCCGTGAATTAGGACGCTGGGTTCCACTTCAGATGGATGTTCAAAATTATCGAAAGCGCAGGGAAGATGAACTGCGAAAATTAGCTCGCCGGATTGCTGAACAAGTCGAAACTACAGGCCGCAGACAGGTGCTCGAACCAATGCCGCCAAACGAACGCCGAATTGTTCATATCGAACTTCGGGAGAATCCTAATGTTGAAACAGCGAGCATTGGTGAAGACCCAAGACGAAAGGTGACCGTCAGTTTAAAGGAATAATTCAGCCTCTTTGATTAATTAGAAGCCATAAGGTTGTGTTGTTATAAATTACAAGAACACTTTCCTTATGGTTTTTTGTTTTGGTAGAATTAAAGTAACTGCTCAGGCTGCACTGCAACTGGATGGTCGCATGTGTTGTGTGGCGGCTCCGCCGTTTCACAACACCCCTTATTTCTCCATTCACTGAGTAGTTACGAATTAAGTTTGGAGGTTCCAATGCGTGCAATTGATGTGATTGAGAAAAAACGGGACGGCAAAGCTTTATCACAGCGTGAGATTGAATTTTTCATCAAAGGATACACCAAGGGTGATATTCCTGATTACCAGGCTTCAGCCTGGGCGATGGCTGTTTTATTGAACGGCATGACTCCCCAAGAGACAACAGATCTGACATTGGTGATGGCAGACAGCGGAGATACTCTGGACTTGAGCGGTGTTGTGGATATTGCCATTGACAAACATTCATCAGGTGGTGTCGGAGATAAGACTTCGTTGGTGGTTGTTCCTTTAGTTCGAGCTTGCGGACTGCCGGTGGGCAAAATGTCAGGCCGGGGATTGGGCTTCAGCGGCGGCACATTGGATAAGCTGGAGTCGATCCCGGGTTTTCGGACGGATCTCACAAAAGAAGAATTTCTGCATCAGCTGGGGACGCTGGGGGCTGTACTATCTGGTCAGAGTCTTGACCTGGCTCCAGCCGATGGGAAACTATATTCTTTAAGGGATGTCACCGGCACAGTTAAATCCTTGGCTCTGATTGCTTCTTCGATCATGAGTAAAAAAATCGCAGCCGGGGCACAGGCGATTGTTCTGGATGTCAAAACCGGCAATGGTGCCTTTATGGAAACTTTAGAAGAAGCCCGAGAATTGGCTTCATTGATGGTTTCAATCGGTTCATTAAGCGGGCGTGATGTTGTAGCTGTGCTATCAGATATGAACCAGCCGCTAGGTGTTGAAGTTGGCAATGCATTGGAGATGAAAGAAGCCATTCTGACATTGCGCGGCGAAGGTCCGCCTGATTTCCTTGAACATTGTTTGGAAATTGCCGGTCAAATGCTGGTCCTCGGGAGGCGGGCAAAAAATATCAACGCAGCCCGGATGATGGCTGAAGATGGGATTAACTCAGGCAATGGGCTGGAAAATTTGCGCAAATTGGTGGCCGCCCAGGGCGGTGACCCCAGTTATGTTGACGATCTGGACAAATTCCCGCAAGCGCCAGTACGAAAGTTGGTCAAATCAGACCAGGCAGGTTTCATAACAGAAGTCCATGCTCGTACGGTGGGTGAGACAGCAGTCATTCTTGGGGCAGGGCGTGAGAAAAAAGGGGATGCGATAGACCCGGCAGTCGGTATTTCAGTCATGGTTAAAGTTGGGGAGGCTGTTGATCAGGGCCAGACTTTGTTTGAGATTCACGCCCGAGATGAAGATTCTTTTGAAACAGCGCAAGCTCAATTACTAAAAGCTGTCAAAATCAGCGCTGAAAAAACTGACCCTTTGCCATTATTTTATGGAATGGTTGATTGAGGGCACAAATCAGGGTTGCTCCGCCTATGAAATCCATTGAAAAGGCAGGTCGATTTCTCAATCAGCAGGAGACCAGGGCTTTCATTAAGCAAATGCTTGTTGCCGAAAATTTGGCCGGCAGGCGGGTGCTTGCACTCGTCCCAGATCGAACTCGGACGATGCCCATGGGCATGATTTCTGAGTGCCTCATTGAAACGATAGAAAAAATCGGGGCAAGGTTAGATTTTATGGTGGCTTTGGGCACTCATCCCCCTTTAGACGACACTGAACTGTCATTATTATTTGGAATACCTGTGCTGCATGGGCAAATTGGTAACTGTAAGGTTTATAATCACGCCTGGGATTCACCTGGCATGCTGAAGAATATTGGTGACATTACTGCCCCTGAAATGACGAGACTGACCGGCGGACGTATATCAACTGAGCTGAAGATTCAGATATCTCGACGAATCTTTGAATATGATCATCTTTTGATTTGCGGGCCGGTATTTCCACATGAGGTTGTTGGCTTTTCTGGGGGAAATAAGTATCTGTTCCCCGGAGTGAGCGGACCTGATGTGATCAATTTAACACACTGGCTGGGTGCATT
>CAZCBW010000078.1:0-4818 GCA_964497065.1 uncultured Candidatus Brevefilum sp.
AAAAGATGGTCTGATGAGATTAGGGAAGGTTCCAAGCCTGCAACTGGTCTATTTTGACAGTAAATCCCGGTGTATTGGCATAGGCAATCAAAAACCCGGTATAACCTTGCTCTGTCAGTGTGTTATCCGATGCTGTACCAACCTCTTCGCCATTGATATAAATCGTGAAATTAGAGCCATCCATCCAGATACCTAATCTGACAGGTTCATTCAATAGATCAGAAAGCCGGTCTTCCTCTCGGTAAGCAATGATTTGTTGAATGTTCACATCCGTTGCCATCCTGAAGAAGCCCCATCTTCCATCGCAGGTAACGGCTGGAAAATAGAACTGCTGACCGTCGGACGTCGAACGGACAGCAAGTCCAAAGCGGTCAAAACCTGAGCAGTTGGTTAATTGAATTGTAGCTTCAACATAGCCATTTCGCATACTTGGGTTAAAGACCCGCCAGGAATGCCAGTTTGCATTTGCCCTGGCAGTTAAATTCAAGGTGCCATTTTCTGTATTAAACAGTGCCTGATCTGATTCAAAATCCCATGGGCTTGTGTCACCACTGAAGTCTTGCTTAAATATCGGGTTACCCAAACGGCTGACCGGGTCATCCATATCTGGTGTGGTTGTAGCCGTCTCAGTGGGTGTCGGTGTCTCGGTTGGAGTCTCCTCAATTTTTTCTTCAGTTGGTGATGGCATTATGGTTTCTGTAGGTGCCAGGGCAGTCTCCACGGCAGCTTCGGTTAACATTTGTGCAACCTGGGTTGCGATAGCATCTTCAGCTGGTTCATCTGTTGTTGGAATATTACAGCTGGAAAATATTACTGCAAAAAGCAATAAAACAGCCAGTTTTTTTATTAAAAACATTATTACCTCCTTGAGGTTGATGAAAGTTCCTTTTCTCTAATTATATGGAATGAAAGATTGATTTGCAATAATTTAAATTTCAGTTGAGAATATTAAGACTAATAAATTAAATATTTGAGTAACTCTCGTTTTATTAATTAACACATCATGGTGTCATACCCCGAAAAAGTTATTAGTTTTTACTTTACTACCAGGTTTATATCACATTTTGGCAACTTAAAATTGATTGAGATGTTTACCTTATTAACTAGATGATAGTTCAAATTTGATTTGATGATTTATTCATCCAAAAATTGAATTTTTATCACAAGAATAAATGTTTAGACAATTTTACATGTAATCTCTAGTATAATATGCCTTAAGGTTAATTACGCAAATTTAAAGGAAGCAATAATGGATATATTTTCGAAATGTTTTGATTATTCAACCGTGAAGGATGCAAAAGCGACAGGGATTTATCCGTATTTTATCCCGCTTGACGAAAATGAGGGTACAGAAGTCACCTATCAAGGCCAAACGGTGATCATGTGCGGTTCAAATAATTATTTAGGATTAACGACTCATCCAAAAGTTCGTAAGGCTGCCACCGATGCCATTGATCGATTTGGCACCAGCTGCACAGGATCTCGGTTTTTAAATGGCAATATGACCCTACATGAAACACTGGAAGAAGAGCTGGCAGATTGGGTAGGCAAAGAAGCATCGCTAGTATTTTCAACCGGCATGCAGGTCAACCTCGGAACGATCAGTGCTTTGGTGGGCCGTGATGATATTGTAATCCTTGATAAAGATGACCACGCCAGCATAGTGGATGGGGCATTTCTAAGCGGTGGAAAAATTGAGCGATATCGACATAACGATATGGCGCATCTCGAAAGAGTCTTGGAAAGTTTGCCTGCCAATATTGGCAAGCTGCTGGTTGTTGATGGCTTATTCAGTATGGAGGGTGATATTGCTCCTTTACCTGAAATGGTCCCATTATGCAAAAAATTTGGGGTACGTTTAATGGTTGATGATGCACATGCAATGGGTGTCCTCGGTGGAGGGCGAGGTACAGCAGCTCATTTTAACATGACCGATGAGGTTGATTTGATCATGTCGACGTTTAGCAAATCTTTTGCTTCTTTGGGTGGATTCATCGCTGGTGAAGCAGATGTGGTTGACTATATCAAGCACCAAGCCCGCAGCTTGATTTTCAGCGCCAGCATACCGCCCTCAAACTCGGCAGCAGCTTTGGCAGCATTGGAAGTTATGCGCGATGAACCAGAGAGAATTGATCGGGTGAATCAAATTGCTGATTTTATGCGTAAAGAATATCAGAGTATGGGATTTAACACTGGTGAATCCGTCACACCAGTCATACCGATTGTGATCGGTGAGGATGAATTGACCTTTATGACATGGAAACTGCTTTTTGAAAATGGCGTATTTGTTAACCCTGTGATCTCACCTGCAGTTGCACCTGGTCGGCAGTTACTGCGAACAAGTTATATGGCAACGCATACAGATGATCAGTTGGCGAAAGTTTTGGAGATATTTAATAAAGTTGGCACAGAGCTCGGTTTAATCTAAGTTAGAAAAAACTACACAGACAGCCATGGAATTACGGCTGTTTTTGTTTAATTTAACTCGTTTTCGAAAGAATTATCGATCTTTTCCCGATCCGACATACCAGTTTGTTCTAAAGAATCTTGCAATGCCTGTTTAAATTTGGTTTTTGACGGTTTCCGTTTAAAAATATTTTTCAATCTTTCAACCAACTCTTTGGTTAAATTTTTGGTCAAATTGTTAAAGGTCTCCTGGCTGATTTTTTCTCCCTTTTCAAACCAAACCGAGGCTGCATAGCCCAACGCAACAGTTGTAGAAGCAGCAATCGCAGAGGAGAGCAGCCACCCAGGCACACCACCTAATTTGCTTAATTGTTGAAATAATGACCGTGCAAACAATCCAATCCCGAATGTTGCGATAAGTTCACGGGCACGGTGGATTGTTATTTTGTAATTGTGGATTCGGGCTAATGTCATTACCATTGTTGATTGATTGGCAATCAACGGAATAAAGTCTATCAGTGGAAGGGGCACCAAGGCTATGGCACCTGAAATGGTTGAAGAGGTGACAATCACTCGCCAGGCGAGATTCCAGCGGTATTGCGGAAGTGCTTGTGCCATCGGGATTAATAATTCGGGATCGGCGATCACAACCCCCATTAAAACTTTGGCAATATTTATCGCGCGTTTTGCTGAAACGGGGATAACCTTAGATGTACTGATCTCTAAATTATTGGCAGCTTTTTCTATCACTGCCGTTTGGTGTTTGCCAGGAACCAGGTCAATTTTGTTAAGTACGACAAGATATGGCTTTTTTAATGCAACAAGCTGGTGATACAACTTAAATTCTGTTTCTTTAATGCCCTGGATAGCATCAAACATGATTATAAGGAAATTTGCGCCCTGAGCGGCAGTGAGTGCTTCTTCCCGCTCTTCTTCGCCAACCTGACCGACAGCATCAGCGCCAGGTGTATCAATGACTGCAAAAATCCCTGCGTCAGCTACCTGATTGATTCGAGTGGTGCCAGGCACTGGGCTGACCTGTGCCTGGTCAGATTTTTGACGGATAAACTGGTTATATAAAGTTGACTTGCCAACATTAGCCGGGCCAACAATCGCCACGTGGTTTTTCCGGCCTAATGCTATTTTCATCTGCACCATGGAGAGGTCCAGGAGCATGTTGATCAAGTTGAAATCTAAAGGGAGCCCTTCAAACATCTCCTTAAGATTGTTTTTTTCTTCCTCAGGGAGTTTATCCCAGAGAGGTGACAATATCTTCTGGGTATTTTCAGGTAATAATTTGATGATCTCGTTAAAGTCAGGCATAGATCAAAGATACTGTAATGAAATCTGATTGGCAAGTCAGGTTAGTGATTATGGTTCTAACCAGTAGCGTACCTGATCAACCCATACTGTGAAGTCTTCAGAGCCACCAACAAAAATGCCAAATTGTCCGGTCGAGAAAGTGCTGTCCTTTACTTCATTTACCTTTTGTCCGTTGATATAGAGTGCAATGCTGTCACCTCTAGCCATAATCCCCAGTTTATTGATTGCATTGTCGCCTTCTTTGATAGAGGCATGTGAAGTTCTGTTGACTAAAAAGACCATATTGGTACTATCCCATCGGCGCAGGCTGTAACGACCGTCACATGTTACACCAAACAGATAGCCACGATCCGCATCGGATTCTTTGGGTACCTTGAAGATGAATCCATAGTGGTTGCTGCCTTCGCAATCTGGCGATTGAAAGGTTCCTTCTAAATAGAAATCTTCAATGACCGGCCATGAAAGCCGCCACCCATCTAGATTTTTATCTGCAGTAAGTTTTAAAAAGCCATCTGAGAAAGAAATAGATGTAAAATCGTTAAAACCCGTTGGCCAATTATTCGGGCTTGACATGTTGTCTGTCCATGTGGCCGCACCTAATGTTTGTACAGGATCAGTATCTGAAAGTGTCGCTGTTGGCGCTGTTGTTTGGGTAGCAGTGGGTTCAGCAGTGGCGGTTGGCTGCTCGGGTTCTTCAGTTTGTGTAGGTGTTGGTTCCGGTTCTTCAGTAACAACTGGGTAGGCTTCTATTGGTTCTTGGATTTCATCCGGAGTCCCCGTGAGGATCTTAGCAATCTCAGTTGCCATGGCATCATCTGAATCCTCGGGGGGGTCAGCTTCGAAACCTGGAAAATTGCATCCTGATAAAATTAGTGCAACAACAAGAATGAATAAGATCGAATATTTTTTCATTTATCACCAACCTCTTCTCTAATCCTTGAATAATTATCTGTATTATTGACGTAATTTCACTCAAATAGGTTCCATTGACTATTATTTTAACACTTAATGAATCTAAAGTCATCATTAATATAATGAGAGTGTTGAAAAACAAGTCATTAATTGACCAAAATCGCAAATTGTGATTCA
>CAZCBW010000079.1:0-4201 GCA_964497065.1 uncultured Candidatus Brevefilum sp.
AAGCCGCCACACCACACCCCCGACCTTTCATTTGCATGGCAGCCTGAGCAGTTACCTAATAAGATAAGTAGATGAAATTGAATCCGTTTAGTAGTTCAGGATAAAAACATGCTTTAAAATTAATAAGGAGCTGGATTTGACAGCTCCTTATTAATTTTATTCTTTAGGATATTATTATTCAAGCATTGAGCTGATGAACCAGATTGTTTTCTGGTAGATTGCACAGTGATCTTCCATCATTGCCACAAGATCGAAAAGACCTTCATCATCGGCGGCTGCTCGAATATCTTTTGCATCTTGATCGAATGTTTTTAGATCTGCTAAAACAACTGAAAGGGCTGTCTTAATATCTACTTTCTCAGAAGGCAGCTCTTTAATGCTGCTGATCTTAAGGTATTCTGCCAAAGATGCAGCAGGGTATTCACCGTACATTCGAATGAGTTCAGCAATTGCATCTAAGTTCTCTGTGAAGCCGTCATACATAGCTTCTAGGTATTCGTGCATACCTTTGAATTGCATGCCATAAATATTCCAGTGAAAGTTATGCAGCTTGATGTACATAACTGCCGTGTCGGCTAAGTATTTGTTTAGCTTTGTAAAAAGATTTTTGTTCATTGGTTTACCTCCATATTGTTTATTGATTGAGTTTTATAATATTGAATATTTTGTCTATTAAAATTTTACCAGCTCAGATGAGATAGTTCAACTTTTTTGGTCAGACCTCTCCTTGTGGTTATTTGCTTTTATACTTATCAGATGCATTATTTGTAATTTGGTAACTTTTTTGATCGATTTTGGTTAAGCTTAGGTATGAGTGAAACACTAATTTTTATCATTGTTTGTATAGCAGTTTACTTGCTTGGCTCAATTCCCATTGGTTATCTATTTGCTCACGCACAGGGGGTGGATATCCGAAAGCTTGGCAGCGGCAATATCGGTGCCACCAATATTGCCCGCAACCTGGGACGAAAAACAGGTGCCTTTGTGGCAGTGCTGGATTTCAGTAAAGGATTGCTGCCGGTGGTGATTGCACAGTTATTGTTTACACAGGATTGGCAGATCATTTTGGTTTCTGTTTTACCGGTGATCGGGCATATATTCCCGGTGTGGTTAAGATTCAAGGGTGGCAAAGGTGTGGCGACCACTTTCGGGTTGCTGGCTGGTTATTTTGGGCTGATCTATTTTTTGATATTTTTGCTCATATGGTATCTGGCGGTTAGAGTTGTTAAATTGATGAGCCTGGTCAACCTGGTGGTGGGCTTATTTCTGCCGCTTGCTTTTTGGTTCAAATATCAAATGCCAATTATTGCCGCTTTTGGGTTGGGGTTGTTTTTATTGATTGGCTGGACCCATCGAGAGAATATTCACCGCTTGGTGGCTGGAACAGAAAATAAAACCAAAATTTGACCAATAATGAACTCTCACTTATCCGAATTTTTCAGCAGACTCAAAATTTTTATTGAATTTAAACAATAGATAAATAATTGTGCTATACTAAATTATGCTATTTTGGGGGATTTTGACGTCGAATGGATTTATCGACATTATTTAGGATTGCTATGTTACGCAGTAAAAAAGCTCTGAACAATAAAAAGCCAGTCATCGTCGAAGAAAATCAAAATAAAGATCAGTTATTAAACAGGGGCCAATTTCCTGTTGTCGGTATTGGCGCTTCAGCCGGTGGTTTGGCAGCCTGTGAAGCCTTCTTCTCTAATATGCCTGCAGAAATTGACCCAGGAATGGCTTTTGTGTTGGTACAGCATCTGGCACCGGATTATAAGAGCATACTTAGCGACCTCATCCGCCGCTATACTCAGATGCAAGTGTTTGAAGTTGAGGATGGTATGCAGGTAAAGCCTAATTGCATTTATGTTATCCCGCCAAATTTTGATATGGCTTTACTTAACGGTGAACTTCATTTGTTAGATCCTGCATCGCCGCGAGGGCATCGATTACCTATTGATTTCTTTTTCCGCTCTTTAGCCCAAGATCAGGAAGAGCACGCTATTTGCGTGGTGCTTTCAGGTACTGGAAGTGACGGCAGTCAGGGTGTGCGTGCGATTAAAGGAGCAGGCGGCATGGCTATGGCTCAGAAGCCAGAATCTGCAGAGTACGACGGAATGCCGAGAAGCGCTATTGCAACTGGCTTGGTGGACTATGTATTACCGCCTGCAGAAATGCCAGCACACCTCATTTCTTATACTAACTATATTAATAACAGGCCGCCCAAACCGATACCAGACCCAATGCCCAAAGAAGAAGCAGATCTTAAAAAAATCTTTATTTTGTTACGGGTCCAAACTGGGCACGATTTTTCATTGTATAAGCCGAGTACCATTCTCCGTCGTATCGAACGTCGGATGGCTGTTAACCAAATTAAACTTATCGATGATTACATCAAATTTTTACGACATTCACCTAAAGAGGTTGACGATTTATTTCGCAATCTATTGATTGGTGTGACAAACTTTTTTCGCGACCCTGAGGCATTTGCTGCTTTTGAGAAAATAATTATCCCTAAAATCTTCGAGAACAAAAACCAGGGTGAAACCATCCGTGTCTGGTCACCCGGATGTTCTACCGGTGAAGAAGCTTATTCCATCGCAATCCTTTTAAAAGAACACATGGATACATTGCGGCGTGATCATAAAGTACAGATATTTGCCACTGATATTGACAGTCAGGCGATTGCGACTGCGCGATTAGGGTATTATCCCGCAAGTATTGCTGCAGATGTCACACCCGAGCGATTAGGTAGGTTTTTTACTTCTGAAGACGGTGGAAGCGCGTATCGTATTCACAAGAACATCCGAGATACGCTGGTTTTTTCAGAGCATAATGTGATTAAAGACCCGCCTTTCTCAAAACTGGATCTGATCAGCTGTCGTAACCTGTTGATCTATTTTAATGGTAAGCTGCAGAAAAAGATATTACCCTTATTCCACTATATATTGAAACCGGGTGGCTTCCTCTTTTTTGGAACTTCTGAATCGATAGGGGAGCATACAAATTTATTTGGTGTGGTGGACAGTAAATCTAAATTGTATCAACGAAAAGAGGAAATTATTGGTTACAGGCGTGTTGAGATGGCCAGCTTTTTACCGCCATTAATGGAATCGAACACAATAAACCCAACAGAGATAAATGCGCAAAACACCATATATGTGGCATCTCTGGAGGATTCATCTCTAAGTGAGCTCACAGAGCAAGTATTGTTAAAATACTCTGTACCCGCTGCTGCACTGATCAATCATCAGGGTGATATCCTTTACCTGCATGGCCGCACAGGGAAATTCCTTGAGCCAGCTTCCGGAGAAGCTGGGGTCAATAACATCCTTAAAATGGCGAGGGATGGACTTCAGCGGGAGTTGGCAACCGATTTGCATAAGGCTGTATTGACCAATGAAGTTGTATTCAGTCCAAACTTACGCGTAAAAACGAATGGTGATTACACATCTGTTCACTTAACTGTCAGGCCAGTGACAATAAACAACAGCCCCAGCCAAAATCAGCACGCCCCAGATTCATTGTTTCTGGTTATTTTGCAGCAGGCTTTATCGTTTGACATGCCCTCTGCACCTTTACCTGATGAAGAACAAGATAAATCGGCGGCAATTAAACCTGGCTCAGAAGCTGACGTGTTGGTTTCTTCTCTCAGGGAGGAATTGAGGGCTAAAGAGGAATATCTTCAAGCCTTTAAGGAAGAACTGGAGACCGCTAATGAAGAACTAATGTCTTCTAACGAAGAGATGCAATCGGTTAACGAAGAGCTGCAGTCTTCCAATGAAGAGTTAGAGACCTCCAGAGAGGAATTGCAATCGATTAATGAAGAACTTTCTACAATCAATGCTGAATTAGAGGCAAATTTAACTGATCTCTCAATAATTAATAATGACATGAATAACTTGCTGGCTGGTACCGGCATTGCAACATTGTTTGTGGATCTAAATCTTCACATCCTCCGTTTTACACCAACCGCTACTGAAATCATCAACTTGATTCAAACTGATATTGGGCGTCCTGTAAGCCATATTGTTTCGAACATGGTGAATTATGAACACCTGGTAGAAGATATTCAAGCAGTGCTGAATACGTTAATTCCCAAAGAGGTAGAAGTGCAAACTAATAAGGGAGCCTGGTTTAAAATGGGTAGTGTCTAGAATCTTGTGTAAATGGAATTTCACTGGGGCCACCGGTCTTC
>CAZCBW010000080.1:0-3441 GCA_964497065.1 uncultured Candidatus Brevefilum sp.
GGGGTGTGGTGTGGCGGCAAAGCCGCCACACCACACCCCCGACCTTTCATTTGCAAGGCAGCCTGAGCAGTTACAATCTGTTTTCTATTAGTTTTGGATCAGGGTTTCGTAAAGATCCCGGGTTTGTTGAGATGGCGGTGCGTTGATCTCTTTGGTCAGTGCTGCCTGGCAGTGTTCATACTGCCTGACAATGGCTGCCCTGTTCCCGGTTGCTGCATGGATGCGCATCGCCAAACGATGTGCATCCTCGAGGCAGGCATCTTCTGTCAATGCCTGGTAACAATAACGCAATGCAGTTTTGTGAGACTTTTTTTCCATATAAAGGAAGGCCAAATGCATCAATGAATCCATATACATCTGGTGATATTTCTGGCGATCTGTGATCGCCCAAACCTCTTCGATTTCGTTCAGGTATTCACCTTTATATTGCTCAACTGCCTGTTTGAGAAATTTAATCTTCTCTTGGGCGTTATTATGCTTTTGTGCTTGTTTAAAGGCAGTCGTAAAGGTCTCAACATCATATTCATAGTCCAATGACCAGTTGAACTGATAGTAATCATCCTGCAGCAATACTGACTGTCGGCCGATAGCACGCCTAAGTCGGTACAAGGTATTCTTAAATCGCAAACGCAATTCATCCTGGGTGGCATCCGGCCAAAAATTCAACCCAACCTGCTCCTTGGTCAATCCTTCCGGATGGGCAAGGAACAAGAAAAATAAGTCTCGGGCTGTTTGGGTCTGCCATTGGCTGCTGGATACCAGCCGAGTATTGACCTGTACCTGGGCTTTACCAAAGGACTGGATCACCATCCTGGGAGGTGCAAAGGGGACAACCGATGCCTGGTGGCGAATCTTTCGCCGAAGTCGGGGCAATTTATCTTCAAATATTCCCACTCGTTCTAGAATTCGAGAAAAATGAAGTTTTAATGCATGCTTATCTTTAACACCGTTGAGGATTTTCTTGAACTCCCTCGCTTGCACCATCAGGGGTGTTGCGTAATCGTTTTCAAGCAAGGTCGGCAATATCTTATCCAAATAAACCAGTGCCCGGTCTTTTTCGCCTTCGCCTGCCAATGCCAAGACACAGCAAAAAGCTGCCCGATGAGCCTCATTCTCGTTCCCCTCAGATTGAAAAAACGTATATGCATGTTGTGCTAAATCCAACGCTTTACGGTACTGGGTCTGGAAAAGATAATACATAGATCTTTCCGTATTTAGCAAATTGGCATTATAAGAAGATGAGGATTCAGCAGTCTTTTCTTCAGCTGCCTGAAAGGCAAGCTCTGCCTTTTTCTGCTCTCGATTGATCCTGTTCAAGACCCCTTCAGCCAGGTCAAGGTAAAAAAGTAAAAAGCTATCCTCGACTTGTTTTGCCAGGTTTAGAGCCTTCTTATAAACATCCAGGGCTTCACGGCTTGCATCCAAATCACGATATAGATCGCCCAGGCTGGTCAGACTTAATGCTTCTGCTCGGGGAGAATTGCTGATCCGTGCGTATTCAACAGCTTTTTCAAAACTTTTTGCTGCAGATTCAAAATCACCGCGCAGCTGCTGTAAGATACCCAGGTTATTGATCAACTCAGATGCCCAGGCCAGGTTGCCGCCCGTCTGCCAATGGGCAAGCGCTTTTTGATACATCATTTCACCACGAACATAGTCACCCAGCACCACATGCATCAATCCGATATTGAATAGTAATTTTGGAATATTATGCTCGTCATTATAGCTTTCATAAAGCCGTAATGATTGCTTGAGCACATTCAGAGCTTGTTTGAAATCGCCCTGATAATACAAAGTTACACCCAAATGCCTTAAAGCTTCTGCCCGAATCCAACCGAGCTCAGGTTTATTTTCAAGGATGAGTAAAGCCCTGCGGTTATCACTCAATGCAGCTTTATAATCACCCAACATGCGATGGGCATGGGTCCGCCTAAGCAAGCTGGTCGCCAGAACTTCAATATCATCTGTACCGATTAATTGATCGATCACCGTATCGAGCAGAGTGATACTCTGGTTGACATCGCCAGTACTCATCAAAATAGCCCCTTGCAATGAAAGCAAGGATGGCTGAGATGTGGCTTGCTCCGGTGGTAAAGCTGCCATCCATTCCTTTAGCGTGAGAATCTTCCCGCCAATGATCATTGGCGGACCTGCCGCTTCCACCAGGCTGACCATTTTGTCTGCTGCACCAACTTCTTTATACAGAACAAATGCTCGTTCCCAGTCCTTTTCTTGGGCGTAATCGTCTGCCAATGCAACCGTAAGTGCTTTAGTTTCTTCTGGGCGCTCAGTTTGCATTCGGTACTGCAGGAAATCACGGAAGAGATGATGATATCGGAGCCAGGCTTCGCGCCCCTCACCTACAGGTAGGACAAAGAGGTTCCGCATCAAAACCTTATCCATCATTGTCTTCCAGGGAAGATCAAGCCCTAAAGCCTGTCCAATTACATTTTGACATCGCTTAAGATTGAACTCTTCCATAATGGAAGTTCGCAGCAGAAAATCTTTAATCTCTGGCGGCTGCTGATCAAACACCTGCTGGGCCATATAATCGTAAAGATCAACACCCGAAACACGGTTAAGACGAAGTCTTTCATCAACTCCTTCATCCAGCAATTGTGCAGAAAGCATTAACCCGGTTATCCAACCTTCAGTTTCTCGTGAAAGCGCATCAGCCTGCTGGTCAGAAACTGTTTTGTGATAATTTTGCAGTAAGAACGCCTGAATCTCTGCTGGTGAAAATGAGATTTCTTCAAAGGAGATCCCACCGGCCTGGTTACGGGCTACCAACAGCGGCATATCTGGCAAAGTTAATAATCGCCTCGATGAAACAATCAAATGACAATTTTCATCAACATCCTGCAAAAACTGGTTGACAAACTGGTTGACCGGTTCACTATCTTCAACCAGGTGATAATCATCAAGAATCAAGATGAAGTGTTCGGGAATGTTTTCATAAATATCGTTGACCAGTGTTGTCACCATCGCAGGCAGATTCATCTGTTCCTGCGGCGTATTATTCAATACAGAAAAAGCATTTTTTCCAAAATCCGGGAATCGTGCCTGGATCGCGCTGATGAAGTGCGCTAAAAATCGGAATGGGTCCTGATCGAGGGGGTCCAATGCCAGCCATCCAATTGGCCAATGCGTATGATCTGCAAAGTCGATCAGCAGAGAAGTTTTTCCATAACCGGCCGGGGCTGCAAGAATGACCAATTTAAGGTCCAGAAGGTCATTGACCATATCCAGTAAGCGCTGGCGGGTAAGCAGTTCTTCCCGCCGACGAGGAATGATTAATTTTGTTCGCGTTACGGAATAATGATTATCCACAGTTTTTATCGTTTTTTGTTAAGCTCAGAGATTTTTTAACCAGACTAATAATAAAATAAGGTAGGGGGTGTGGCGAAGCGGCTTCGCCACACCCCCTAAATCCTCATAAGC
>CAZCBW010000081.1:0-3440 GCA_964497065.1 uncultured Candidatus Brevefilum sp.
TGGATAAGGCGGCGGCCTCCGGAGCCGTAAATGTGAGTTCGAATCTCACCGGGAATATTTTCATTTAAATCAGGCTGCTCGAGTAAAATTCAATAAAACCTACCGAAGTCTTTAAGGCGCGATTATGACTGCAATTCACTCAAAAGAAACCTATAAGGTACTGGTCAAGGATCTTCATTACCATAACTACCGCTATCATGTATTAAATGATCCGGTCATCAGCGACTATGAATTTGACCAAAAGCTCACCCAATTAAGAGAAATTGAACAGGCACATCCTGAATGGATCACACCTGACTCACCTTCCCAACGAGCAGGGGCTGAACCGCTTGATCGTTTCAACAAAGTAAACCATCCTGCACCTATCCTCAGCCTCGGGAATGCTTTTTCAGCCGATGAGATTCGTGATTGGCACAACCGCATCACCAAAATTGATGACCGCGTAAAACACAGCAGTTTAACTGTTGAGCCAAAACTGGATGGGTTGACCGTTGTTTTGCATTATCATCACGGGATCTTTGTCCAAGGGGCTACCCGCGGGAATGGGGATATCGGTGAAGATATCACCGAGAATTTGCGCACCATCCAGGCACTGCCGCTGCAGATACCGGTCACCGAATCAATCGTTTCAATACCTGAGGTTTTGGTCGTGCGCGGCGAGGTATTGATCGCTAAAAAAGATTTTTTTCGGCTTAACCAAAGTTTAGAATCCGAAGGCAAAAAAACCTATTTGAACCCCCGCAATACAGCAGCAGGCTCATTGCGCCAGCTGGATTCTAAGATCACAGCTCAAAGACCGCTCACCCTGATGACTTATGCAGTCGTTTATGCTGAAAATAGTGAGCTGCCAGAATCCCAATGGGAAATTTTGCAGTACTTGAAGACCCTCGGTTTTCCCGTGGCAGAAGCCTCACACCATTGTCAAACACTGGAAGAAGCAATCGACCTGTGTATAAACACCAATCCTGACAGTTTTGCCTTTGAAATTGACGGTATGGTGATCAAACTTGATGACCTGAATGTGGCAGAGGATCTGGGCGTTGTTGGCAAAGACCCACGAGGCGCGATTGCTTATAAATTCCCGGCTCAAAGCGTCACCACCCAATTGAATGATATCGGGATCAATGTTGGCAGAACGGGTGTGATCACACCTTATGCCATCCTCGAACCTGTTGAAATCGGTGGCGTGGTTGTCCGGCAGGCAACGCTGCACAATTTTGATTTTATTGAAGAGAAGGATATCCGCATCGGCGATCGCGTGATGGTCAAACGGGCAGGTGAAGTAATCCCTTATGTGATCGGGCCCATTGTGGATGCCCGCACAGGTATTGAAACACCATACACGCCGCCGCTCACCTGTCCCTCATGCGGCGAGGTTGTTGTCCAGCCAGCGGGTGAGGTCGCTTATTTCTGTACCAACAGCGCCTGCCCTGCACAGCTCGTTCGCAATCTGGAACACTTTGTTTCTCGAAGCGCAATGGACATCGTCGGCATGGGGATCAACACCGTCCAACAGCTGGTTGATGTGGATTTTTTGCAAGACATCGCTGATATCTACTCACTTAAAAAGTCTGACTTGATGAATTTAGAAGGGTTTGGTGACAAGAAAGTTGACAACCTGCTATCTGCCATCGAGGATTCGAAAACACGGCCCCTTTACCGCCTTTTAATTGGCCTGGGGGTCCATGGTATCGGTGAGGTCGCAGCACAGGATCTGGCTAATCTGTTTAAAGACCTGGATTCATTAATGCATGTTTCTGTAGAATATGTGGAGGCGATCGAAGGGTTTGGCCCCAATATGGCTGAATCTTTGGTGTCCTGGTTCCAAAACCCTGAAAACCAGGAAGTCTTGCGAAAACTCAAATCTGCAGGGGTTTGGCCAGTGGCTGAAGAAAAAACCGATCAACCGCAAACGCTTGCAGGGTTGACTTTTGTGATTACAGGCTCGCTGCCGACTTATTCACGTACTGAAGCAAAGGATTTAATTGAGTCATTGGGAGGAAAAGTGACTGGCAGTGTCAGCAAGAGCACAAATTACCTGGTTGCAGGTAAAAGCCCAGGGTCAAAACTTGACAAAGCACAAAGTTTGGCGATTCCTATACTGTCTGAAAACGACCTCATACAATTGATTAATAAACGATCAGCATGACAAAATTAATATTGAAGAAAGGTCGCGAGTCGGTTATGCTTCGACGGCACCCGTGGATTTTTTCTGGGGCTGTCCAACAGGTTGAAGGAGACCCCAAATCAGGTGAAACGGTTCCGATTTATGATCATCAGGGCCAGTTCTTGGCATGGGGTGCTTACAGCCCAATTTCACAGATTAGAGCCAGAACCTGGTCTTTTAAACAAGACGATGTCATTGATCGAGCATTTTTCTCCGAGAAAATAAAAAAAGCGCTGCAGCTCAGGCAGCAGTGGATTGATGCACAAACAACAAATGCTTACCGCCTGATCCATGCGGAATCAGATGGGCTGCCCGGGCTTATTATTGATCGCTACAATAAATCGCTGGTTATTCAGGTGCTCTCTGCAGGTGCAGAATACTGGCGCGATGTGATCGTCGACATCCTGGTTGAGTTCCTTGATCCGGATTGCATTTATGAACGGTCTGATGTGACGATCCGCCAGTTGGAGAGCCTACCTGAGCGTAAAGGGTTGCTTTACGGAAATTTACCTGAGGAAATGGTCACCATCCAGGAATGGGGATTGGAATTCAAGGTTGACCTGGTCTCAGGCCAAAAAACCGGGTTTTATCTTGACCAGCGAGAGAACCGGTTCCACTGCCAACAAATTGCCAATGGCCGCTCTGTCTTGAATTGTTTTGCTTATACTGGCGGTTTCACAGTACATGCATTAGCTGGGGGGGCTGATTCAGTCTTATCCATCGATTCATCACCTGAAGCGATCGAACAGGCTAAAGCAAACCTTGCATTGAACAAGCTGTCACCAGATAAATCCACCTGGATCATTGGTGATGTGTTTGAAGAATTACGGCTACTGCGTGACCAGGGTCAGCAATTTGATCTGATCATCCTTGACCCGCCAAAGTTTGCCCCAACGGCTGCCCAGGCAAAAAAAGCCGCTCGCGGGTATAAAGACATCAATCTTTACGGGTTCAAACTCCTCAAACCAGGCGGTACATTGATCACCTTTTCATGCTCAGGTGGTATAGATGCTGCCTTCTTCAATAAAATTATTGCAGATGCTGCCCTGGATGCAGAAGTTGATGCAAAAATCCTCTACCGATTGAGTCAGGCACCTGACCATCCCACATCCCTGGCCTTCCCGGAAGGCAGTTATTTAAAGGGATTGGTCATAAATATTGATTAATTTGGGTAGGTTAATCCTTTTTTTAAGATTTACTGTAACTGCTCAGGCTGCAATGCAAATGAAAGGTCGGGGGTGTGGTGTGGCGGCTTTGCCGCCACACCACACCC
>CAZCBW010000082.1:0-3379 GCA_964497065.1 uncultured Candidatus Brevefilum sp.
TTCGCGAGGGTATAATTTGGACTAATATTGTCTGGTCGTTTTTTCAGTGGAGTCAAGTATAGAAAAAAATAAAATCAGGCATTGTCGCTCATATTGATCATAACTTTTATGCCTACACGGGCAGCTGCTGTGTCAAATGCTTCTTGAAAAGAAACTAAAGGATATCGGTGTGTGATCAGCGGCTCGAAATCGATCAAACCTTCGCTAACCAGCCGGTTAGCCGTTGGATAAGTATGCTGCATCCGCCGTGATACTTTTATTGTTAGACCTTTTCGCCGGGCTGTTGAAGCAGAAAATGCTGTCTCATCCTTCTCTGGGATTCCAATTAATACGATTTTTGCGCCAAACTTTGCAAATTGAACAGCAGTTTCTACTGCCGTTCCATCATCACCCGCTGCTTCGAAAACCACATCCAACCCACGGGTATTTGTTTCTGAATGTACCCTGGATATTTCAGTGCCGTCAGCAAGGTAAACATCGGTTGCGCCGCATTTAATTGCAGCCTCAAGCCGGTTATTTAGTTTGTCTGTAACAAAGATCCTGCCAACACCGATAGATTTGGCCAGTTGAAGGGTCAATAATCCAATGGGGCCAGCACCAATGATGCCAATGTCCATACCTGGTTTAATTTTCGCAAGTTTGAGTGCATGAATGGCCACACCAAGCGGTTCAAGCATGGCTCCTTGTTCTGGTGTAAAACCTTCTGTTAATGGATACACATTATTTTCAGGCCAATAGAGAAATTCTTGCATGGCACCATCCATTCCTGGTGAACCTGCAAACAGCAGCTCTGTGCAAAAATTTGGGCTGCCTTCTCGACAAAACTCACAGTGACCACACGAAATGGCCGGGTCAATTGCAGCAAGCTTTCCGTTATTTACACCTTCTGATATATATGCTGAAAATTCATGCCCTAAAATCAGTGGACTTTCAATCGTTGAACTATCGGTGCCGCCGTTTACTAAATAATGGATATCTGAGCCGCAAATCCCAACACTAGCTAAACGTAATAAAACTTGACCTTCCTTTTTTAGAGGTTTGGGTATGTCCACCAATTGGAGATTTTGGATGTTGTTTAAACGAATTGCCTTCATGATTTAATTTTAGTTGTAAAGGTCATTAATGGTTTATGATTATTGCGCTTATTATTATAAGGTATTTACCTGGACTAATAATCTGAAATTAAAGAAAGTCAATTTGATAACAAAACTTAATAACCACTTTTTTATCAATAAAGGAAACTTGAACGATGAAATTTGACCAATTCAACTGGGCTGGACCAATTTATGACCGGGTATTTGGCATTAAACAAGATCAAAGTATCGTTAAATGGGTTGATGCAAACAAGCATGATTTGATTTTGGATGTTGGCGGAGGTACAGGCAGGGCAGCAGCGTTATTTGGCGGCCTGGACAGAAAAGTATTGGTCATTGATCCTGCTATTAATATGCTCAGGGCGGCAGCCAGAAAAGGTTTGAGTTGTGTGAATGCTTCCTCGGAATATCTGCCCTTTGTTGAAGGAATCGCAGACAGGGTGATCATAGTTGACGCATTGCACCACGTCTCAGACCAGGAAAGATCCATCAAAGAAATATATCGCCTGACCAAAGAGAACGGTAAAATTATCATTGAAGAACCAGATATTAATCACTGGATAGTCAAATTTATAGCCATTATGGAGAAGTTATTATTAATGCGCAGTAAATTTTTGTCACCTGAAGAGATTGTTGCAACGATCGAGGATTTAAGTGGTGTTGAAACGAAAATCCACCATAGCAAGGGAGTAGCCTGGATCGTTGTTGATAAAAAATCATATTAACACAAATAAAAGGAAAGGTTTATGGCTGATTTAAATGTTCGAGATATGATGTTGGCGATCCCAAATTATTATAATCCTGGTGGCGCAGAAAATATTTCTGCGACCGTCCAATGCATTTTTACAGGTTCCCAGGCATCAAACTGGGTTATAAAAATTAATCCTCAAACGTGTACGGTTGAAGAAGGGAATGTTGAAGAGGCTGATCTAACCATAAAAGCTGATGCACAAAATGGGATTAAGTTGTTGACGGGGAAAATGGATCCTATGCGAGCTTTTATGTTGGGAAAAGTAAAAGTTACCGGTGATCTTTCCCTGGGGATGAAGTTAGCAAATTTGTTTAAAGTAGATTGATGGTTGATCGTTCAATTTGTGATTATTTTACAAGATATCGTATGTTTCCAAGTCTTTAAAATAATCCCCAATCATCTGCCAGACCTTCTTCCATCATCGAGGGATCCCAAGTTTCACGCCCGTAATTAATTCGGGTGGTTAAATTCAGCACTTCTTCAACTTTTTTTCGGGTACTTTCCATCAGGGATGGGCCATAGGGACAGTAGGGAGTGGTCAGGATCATGGTTACAGCGGCATGGTCTGGCTTTCTTTCGATATTTCGCACAAGGCCTAATTGTAGGATGTTAAGCCCTAACTCGGGATCAATTATTTCACTCAAGCCGTCTTCTAATGCAGGTGTTAAGTCTGGGTGAGTATCTTCAATTTCCCAAATAGGAATATTTTGTGGTCTTTCCTCAGACATGGGATTCCCTCTGAAGTGGGATTTTATAGGTGCAGCAGTTGGCATCGTTAAAGATGCATGATTCTATATTCACTGGTGTAGACAAGAAAGATGCAATTAAATTCACGTCCAATGCGCAAATTTCTGGGTGATCTTTACCAACACGAAAATAAGGGCAGGAAAGAGATTTCAAAGTATACGCATCTTGATCCTGTTCTAATTCAACGACAAAGCCTTCTTCGCTCAGGATGTTCATCAGCAAGTCGATTTTTTTCTCAAGAGGCTGTCCATTTGTTTCCGGTTCGTACGCCTGGGCAATCTCTGCACCAATATCCTCAAAAATGCCGGTTAATTCTTCTGATGAAAATCTTTCCTTTAGAGAACCGATGATACGTTGTGTTAATCGTAGATAGCTGGTGGGGAATTTCTCAACCCCTTTATCCGTTAGAGAATAAACAAGCCTTGGGCGGCCAACACCATGCCTTTCTTCAGCCGATGTCACCAAATCATCTGCTTCCATAGCAGTTAGATGATGGCGAATTGAAATCCCATTAATACCGACAGCTTCTGCGAGGCCATTAATGGTTGACCTTGGGAAGGCCAGTAATGTTCGCATGATTTTTTCTCGTGTACTTTTCATCAATCCATAACCCTTGCAATCTAGATATAAATTCTCTAATTCACGACAGTGATTTTAGCACGCTGGAAGTACGTTTGTCAATATATTAGATATTTATATAAAATATCCACTATCCAGAAATATATACATTTATTTAGTTAGTGTAACATTGTTTCTGTAAATTCTATCGAAGGGTAGATAAAAAGAG
>CAZCBW010000083.1:0-3011 GCA_964497065.1 uncultured Candidatus Brevefilum sp.
TCCTCTGGTGTGTAGTTTTTACGTTTCTTCCTCATGGTTTAGGCCTCCTGTTTGTCAACTATAACACGGTTGCCTTTTTTCCATTTCACGGTGAACCAGAACAAGAAGATATTGAAGATTATAAGGTCATCCTTGTCACTGATAGGATTGACCTTGATGAGCAACTAAAGAAAAACTTCCTCCAAACTGGATATGAAGTTAATCAAGCTACCACAGGCAAAGACCTGTCCCAATTACTTAGTTCGGCAAAATCACGGATCATTTCAACTGTTATTAATAAGTTTGAGGCAGCGGTCGGTACTGGAAAGACAAAAATCAAAGATTCCAATATCTTTGTGTTGGTGGATGAAGGCCACCGAACGCAATACGGCACATTCCACGCTCGAATGCGACAGGCATTGCCTAATGCTTGCTATATCGGGTTCACAGGCACACCAGTAATGAAGAAAAATAAAGATACAGTAGATCAATTTGGTGGAATGATAGACACCTATACTATAGATGAGGCTGTTGCAGATAAAGCCGTTGTTGAACTACTTTACGAAGGTCGACATGTCCATCAGGTGGTCAATAAAACAGAGATGGACAAATGGTTTGAGCGTGAAACCAGGCAGATAAGTGAAAAGCAAGCTGTCTATCTCAAACAAAGGTTTGCTGCAACAGATCCGTTGAATAAAGCTGCTCAAAAGGTACGGGAAATAGCCTGGGATATCAGCATCCATTATCGAGACAATTGGCAAGGGACTGGATTTAAAGGTCAATTGGTTGCTCAAGATAAAGAACATGCCCTGATGTTTCGTGATTACTTAGAAGAAATTGGGGTTGTCAATGCTGAAGTATTGATTTCGGGTCCAGATGAGCGAGAAGGAGAAACAGATATTTATTCAGAGAATAAAGAAGCTGTACAGCGCTTTTGGAAAGTGATGATAGAGAAATATGGCAGCGAGAAGGAATATAATAAGCAGCTGATCAACGCATTCAAATATGGCGATGACCTTGAAATCATTATCGTTGTAAATAAATTATTGACTGGCTTTGATGCGCCAAGAAATACTGTTCTATATTTAACACGATCTTTAAAAGAACATTCGCTTCTTCAGGCGATTGCAAGGGTTAATCGGCTTTACGAAGGAAAAGATTTTGGATACATCATTGATTATGCAGGGGTTCTAGGAAATCTCAATGATGCATTAGATTTATATAGCAAATTACCTGAATTTAATCCTGAAGATCTCAAAGATATTCTCACTGATATTGCTACTGAAGTACAAAAACTTTCACAAACCCACACTGTTCTTTGGGATACATTTAAGGAAATTAAAAACAAGAATGATGTTGAAGAATATGAACAATTCCTGGCGGATCAGGAGATGCGTGACAAATTCTATGAGCGTCTGACTGCTTATTCTAAAACATTGTCGGTTGCTCTTGCGAGTGTTAAGTTCTGGGAGGAAACACCACCTGACGATATTAAAAAATACAAATCTGACCTTAAGTTCTTTACGAAGCTAAGAACATCTGTTAAGCGCCGATATGCTGAAACACTTGATTTCTCGGGGTACGAACCCAAAATCCAAAAGCTCTTGGATATTTATGTTGGTACAGACACAACCGAACAGATTACACCTTTAGTAAATATTTTTGACAAAGAAGCTTTTGCAGAAGAGGTGTCTAAGCTTGAATCGGTTTCGGCAAAGGCAGATACAATTGCCCACCGCACAAGCCGAACAATCTACGAGCGGATGGGGGAAGACCCTGTCTTCTATCAACGTTTCTCTGATATGCTGCAAAGAGTGATCGATGATTATCGGCAGCGGAGAATTAACGAAAACATTTACCTCAACCAAGTCACTGAAATTATGAATTCTGTTGTGAACCGAACAGGAGATGAAATCCCAGTTAGGTTAGAAGGAAAGGAAATTGCCAAAGCCTATTTTGGGATAGTCAGTCAAAGTATTGAAGATAAATTGCCAGATAAAGATTCATTAGCACAAATTGCCTTGGGGATTGATGAGATCATAGAGCGCAATCTGATTGTTCAATGGATAGACAATGAAAATGTAAAAAATAAAATGAGTCTGGAAATAGAAGATTGGTTGTTTGAATTCGCTGATAATAATCAAGTTGATCTCGAATTTGATACCATAGATGATATCCTTGATCGTTGTTTAAACGTTGCCATGGTTCGGAGAGCTGATGTCACCTAAAGACAAAATCATAACGCAAAATATTGAATTTAATTATGGGCGGTCAACCATTGAATATCGTTTAATTTATGAGGAAAGAAAGAACTTAGCAATTACTGTCAAACCAGACAAATCCATTTTAGTAAAAGCACCCCAAAAAAGTACCCTTGAGCAAATCCAAGAAAAGCTTCAAAAACGTGGACAATGGATACTTAAACAATTAAACTATTTTGATAAATTCCACCCCTTACAACCAGAAAGGGAATATGTAAGTGGGGAGACCCACTATTATCTCGGAAGACAATATAGATTAAGAATTCTGAAAGGCAAAGAGGAAGAGGTAAAACTAAAAGGGAAATTCTTTATTGCCAAAACGATGGTAATAGATAACACAGAGCATATTAAGTATCTAATGAAGAATTGGTATGCTGCCCATGCCCAAATGTTGATTGACAGACGAACAAGAAAATTTGCTGAGAAAATACTTGGGGAGGGTTATGGTCAAATAAAAAATCGATATATTTATATGAAAAGGCAGTGGGGCAGATGTAATTTGAAAAATAGAATAACTTTCAATATCGAATTAGTAAAAACGCCTATTCAATGTATTGATTATGTGATTGTTCATGAACTTTGCCACTTGGTTCATCCAAATCATGATAAAGAATTCTATCGAATGATCGGAAAGATTTTACCAGATTGGAAAGAGATAAAAGAGAAGTTGGAGTTGTTTGGAGTGAAGTGAGATAATGTCTTTGTCGCACAATTTAAGGGTGTCGGAAAAATTGTGTAAATGGGTTATCCTAAAAGACTAAAAAGAAAGGA
>CAZCBW010000084.1:0-2793 GCA_964497065.1 uncultured Candidatus Brevefilum sp.
GAGGGTATAATTTGGACTAATATTGTCCTGTCGTTTTTTCAGTGGAGTCATTAATTGTAAAAGGAATTTAAAATGACGATCATCGATACGATTTATGCACGCAGAAGCATCCGTAAGTATGAGGAGAAACCGGTTGAGCAAGAAAAACTCATCACTTTATTGAAAGCAGCTATGGCTGCACCATCGGCGATGAATATTCAACCGTGGGAGTTCATTGTTGTCACAAAGAAAGAAAAGATGGATGAAATCAGGTCTTCATTGATGTTTGGAAAATTTAATGCTCCTGCTGCAATCGTTGTATGCGGGAATACTTCATTCTTTAAGCATCCAATGGCATCAAATTATTGGGTTCAAGATTGCTGTGCTGCAACGGAAAATATATTGCTGGCATCCGTTGAATTGGGGTTGGGCACGGTGTGGTTAGGTGTTCACCCAATCCATGTTTTCACAAAGCGAATAACAAAGTTATTCGATCTGCCAAAAAATATTCTGCCTTTAAACGTGATTTATGTAGGTTATCCAGCAGTACAAAAGCCACCACGAACCCAATTTAACCCTGATCGCGTGCACTGGGAATCATTTGTTTAAATCAATCTGAATAATGGGGGTTAATTAGCTGCTTTTTTATATTTTTTATATTTAACTAACAACTCCGTTTCAGTACTGATATTCATCCCTACTTTGAGTTTATAACTTGCTGGCCTTGATTTTATAAAAGCCTGTGTGTCAGCTACTGTTTCAGAAAGTGGTTTAAAGTTAAGCCCGGCCTTTAAAGCCTGGTTGATATTGATACTATAAAAACCTGTATAAGCAGGATTCACGGTTGGCACCCACAAAGGCAGGTCAGTCCAGGGCATGACACCTTCATTGATCAGGAAGTCTTCGTCTGCCCAGGTAAATCGTGCCTCGGATAATGATGATTCTCGGCAGGCAACTAGCAGAGAACCAAAAGTGGCTGGTTTTCTCGGCCCAGTGACATTGTATACGCCTGTACTTATTTTCTCAACCATGTGCACAATAAAGGATGCCAGATCTCGCACATCAATAAATTGAAGATTGGCGCTGGGTGGTGACGGGGCGAGTACTTCGCCACCTAAGTCAACCCGCCAAGGCCAATAGGAAAAACGGTCGGTGGGATCGTTGGGGCCAACGATCAAGCCAGGCCGGATGACCATAACATTGCCTTTAAAACTTTGCTGAATTTCGTATTCACAAAGCGCTTTTAATGGCCCATAGGAATCACCCTTGTAATCCTCATCATCCGGGTTTTCTAATTGGGCTAAAGGATAGTCTTCGGCGATATCTGGTGAATTGAAATCTCGATAGAC
Organism: uncultured Candidatus Brevefilum sp.; assembly: GCA_964497065.1. GTDB lineage: Bacteria > Chloroflexota > Anaerolineae > Anaerolineales > Anaerolineaceae > Brevifilum. The sequence goes on from CAZCBW010000084.1 coordinate 1,329, forward strand.
AGAAACAGAGGAAATAAAAGTATAGGATCCTGCTTTGCTCGATAGTAATTCGGCTGATTGCTTGACAACTCGTGGGATATATCCGCTGGTGTCAATAACCGCATCCCATTTCCTTCTTTTTAATGCATCTAAACCACCATCTCTTTCACCAATCAGGTTCTTAATTTCAGGGAACAGGTCTGGATTAGTTTTGCCCCGATTAAAAAGGGTTGGTGTGTGCTCTCGTTTTAGCAGCGCTTCAACCAATGCTATGCCAAGAAATCTTTTGCCGCCTAATATCAATACTTTCATGCTACCTCTTATTATAATTTTTATGTAACTGTTCAGGCTGCCCTATAAGTGAAAGGTTGGGGGTGTGGTGTGGCGGTGTAGCCGCCACACCACACCCCCTATTTCCTCATAATCTGAATAGTTACATTTTTATTATCTAATTATACAGTCACTATTGATAACGGATAACTTCCTGCAGTCGGTGGGCAGCACTCATTTCTAATTCAGCAATCAACTTGATACGGCTGGATAATTTCTTAAGCAGCTGATCAGTTTTAAAGCCATCCAATGGGAAGTCTTGGCTGAATTTCTCTTCCATCTCATTCAACTGGGTGGTCGTTTTTTTTATGCAATTGGATGTTATTTTCTCGATAAGCAGCATATTTTTTGTTTAGCAATTTCTTGATGCAAAATCCGGTTGATGCCGCACAGAGAATCCAGTGCAAGGCGCACAGAGATTCCGGAGCATGCCGCACAGTGAATCCAGCGTAAGGCGCACACATTTTCGAAAAAAAAAGGGATGTGAAAAACACTGGTTAATCTAGAACAAGCCATGATATCCTCAAAAAAACGAGGAGGTGAGCATGGCTCAGGAGCGATTAACCGTGAGAAAAATCAAAGAAATACTCAGACTCAAATACGAGGCCCAATTATCAAATAGAGCTATTGCAGGTGCCTGTAAAGTATCAAATAGCACTGTAGGTGAGTACTTGCGTAGAGCAAGTGCAGCTGGGATAAGCTGGCCTTTAGTCGAAATTGAAGAGGAGGAATTGTATGCAAAGCTGTTTCCCGATAAGATGAACTACTCTCCTGAAAGAAAACGGCCAATGCCCAATTGGCAAGAAGTACACCAGGAGAAGAAACGCAAAGGGGTCACATTAATCATTTACACCTATTTGAGTGTGTTTTAGCCCATTTTCTCATCTTTCCAGCTCTTTTTAGCACTCTATAAACACTGCTGGGGCTAACAGCGACCACGTCGGCATCCAGCATCATATAACTCAGTCTCCGATAGCCTTCCTGGGGATGCTGGTCATAGTAGTCAAGAATGGCTTCTTTCTCCCATTGTTCCAACCACTGGCCCCTTGGCATGCTGGCATTGTGTTGATTTCTCTGACCATAACGCTGTTCCCAATTATAAAATTTGCTGGTGCTCATTCCGATCCATTTCAATAGCTGTTGCTGGTTGATGGGT
>CAZCBW010000085.1:0-2777 GCA_964497065.1 uncultured Candidatus Brevefilum sp.
GGGTGTGGTGTGGCGGCAAAGCCGCCACACCACACCCCCTATTTCTTCATAAGCTAAGTAGTAACATTTAATTTTTATTTAACACCCAGCATTATATCACAAATCAAAACTTTTATAAAGTTAAGGATGAGGCGAAGGGATCAACTTTAATTCCAGGCCCCATGGATGAAGTAATCGTTACACGCCGAATAAAGCTGCCGCTGGCGCCAGCAGGACGAGCCTGACGGATTGCAATTACAAGTGCAACCAGGTTTTCATTCAGCTGTTCGGCCGTAAATGAAAGCTTACCAATTGGCACATGGATGTTTGCAGTTTTATCAAGACGAAACTCCACACGGCCAGCTTTGGCCTGGTTAATGGCATCTGCCATCCCATCAGCCTGAACTACTGTGCCAGCCTTTGGGTTGGGCATCAACCCCCGGGGGCCTAAAACGCGCCCTAATTTGCCGACTATTCCCATCTGATCAGGGGTAGCAATTGCAACATCAAATTCTGTCCAACCCTTTTGGATTTTATCTACTAACTCATCATTATCTGCCACAAAATCTGCACCAGCTTCACGAGCAATATCAGCAGCTTCACCCTGGGCAAATACCACAACGGTCACCGATTTACCAAGTCCGTTGGGCATCGACACCACATCACGGATTTGTTGGTCAGCCTGCCGTGGGTCCAGCCCGGTCCTCATATGGACCTCTACGGTCTCATCAAAGCTTGCATAGCTGATCTCTTTCAGCAGTTCAAGTGCTTTGAGCGGCTCGTATAATTTCTCTCGATCTACCTTTGCGCGTGCTTCTTGATATTTCTTACCATGACTTGCCATGTATACTCCTTTGTGGTTCCAGCGGGCATCTGCCCTCCCACATTATCAATTATTAGTCCTCGACGACAACAATGCCCATATTATTGGCGGTGCCTTCAATTTGCCGCATAGCACCTTCAATATCAATAGCATTCATATCATTAAATTTTTGTTCTGCTATTTCCCGCACCTGCGAACGGGTAACATTGCCAACTTTTTCTCGGTTTGGTTCACTAGAACCCCTTTCAATGCCGGCAGCTTTGCATAACAAAATTGCTGCTGGCGGAGATTTCAGCTTGAACCGAAACGATCCGTCCTGAAATATGGTGATCTCTGCAGGGATGATATCGCCAGCACGTGATGCTGTGCGGCCGTTATAATCCTTGCAAAATGCCATAATATTAACGCCATGCTGGGCCAATGCAGGCCCAATCGGGGGTGCTGGGTTAGCTTTTCCAGCCTCAATCTGAAGAGTGATAATTGCTTTTACTTTTTTTGCCACTTAATTTACTCCTTTGTGGTTCTAACGGGCGTCTACCCTCCCACATCTTTCTAATTATAGAATGTTATATTTTTTCGACTTGTAAAAAGTCCAGCTCGACCGGTGTTGACCGGCCAAAGAAATTTACCATCACACGGACTTTTGAGCGGTCCATATCAATTTCATCGACAACACCATGGAAGTCATTGAACGGCCCATCCACAATTCTAACGCGCTCTCCAGCACGATAGGTGACTTTGATCGTAGGTGCATCGGCTTCCATCTGCCGTAGAATTTCAGAGACCTCTTCTGGACGCAGTGGGATGGGGTCATTACCCATACCGACAAAACCGGTTACGCCCGGGGTATTCCTGACCACATACCAGCTTTCTTCGCTCATGATCATATTGACCAACACATAGCCAGGGAACACATGCCGTTCAATTGAACGGCGCTTGCCATCACGAACTTCAATCTCCTCTTGCGTAGGGATGATCACATCGAAAATACGGTCTTTCATGCCCATGGATTCAATACGCTGTTCAAGATTATGTCGTACTTTGTTTTCATAACCCGAATAACAATGGATCACGAACCATGCACGTTCATCATCAACTTCTGGTTCTTCAGGCTCACTGTTTTCAATCGCATCCTCAAGTGATTCGGCAGCCTCATCCACAGGCGCATTCAGATCCTCTGTTGTATTAACAGATTGTTCTTGTTCACCTTCGGGAACTTGTTCTTCTGAAAATTCTTCTGCTGCCATCATCATCTTATGCTCCTTTGGTTGGGTGATTCATTAAATAGCAACCAGGAGTGTGATCAGTCGTGAAAATACGAAATCTAAAAATCCCAAAACGATTGACATGAAGGCCATTACGGCCAATACAAGCTTGGTCATTTTCCAGGCTTCTTCAGGTGTCGGCCAGGTGACTTTTCGAAGTTCACCAATGGTTTCACGCCAAAAACGATTAATTTTTTGTCCGATAGATAACTTCTTCTTATTCTTTGGTGACATGGTCACTCCTCGTCTACGTCCAAAACGCCGCCCATGATAGACGGCGTTGAAAATCCCAGGCAGGCCAGGTAGGAATCGAACCCACAACCCCCGCTTTTGGAGAGCGGTGCTCTGCCAAATTGAGCTACTGGCCTGTGTGTGGTGTGAGATCGATCAGAAAAGTTCTTCCGATAACCTTACCTCAACACCACTATTTTATCTCCCGGTGCATTGTATGACCTTTGCACCGTTGACAATACTTTTTCAGTTCTATCCGGGCAGGGGTATTACGACGATTTTTTTCAGTCGTATAATTTCGCTCCTGGCAGTCTGTACATTCCAGGGTTATGACCGGACGGACGCCTTTCTTCTTCGCCATTTGTATTTTACCATGGTTGCCCTGTGTATCAGAGCAACCATGTATCCTTCCTAATTAATATTTCTACTCAATAATCTTTGAGATCACGCCTGCACCAACCGTCAAGCCGCCTTCACGG
>CAZCBW010000086.1:0-2753 GCA_964497065.1 uncultured Candidatus Brevefilum sp.
AAGAACATAGATATATTGATAAATTGCTTCGTGCGATATTTGCATGGTCATATCCTGTTTTTTAACATCGAAAATGAGCCCACTTTAACTTCGAAAATGCACCCACTTGGGCCAAGTATAACAGAAAAATAATATTGAAAATGAGCCCATTTTAATTTTGAAAATGAACCCACCTGCACAAGTGATATAATCCAAGAACTCATGCAGAGGATAGGGCAACGCTGGAGAGCGACCTGAGCGCTGACATGAGTGACTAGACGGCAGGGCAGATAGGAATAGATCTGCCCTCTTTCATTTGCCCTGCCGCAAGTCCCAAAAAGCGATAAACTCAATTCACTTCTCCTGCATGCGTTGTCGAAAGCGGAAGGATTCACCCACCAGTTCAACAATGGCAGCATGATGAGTAAGCCTATCCAGCAAAGCTGCTGTGAGACGTTCATCCCCAAAGAGTTGATTCCAGTCTGAAAAGTGGAGATTGGTCGTCAGGATCAAAGCAACACGCTCATAAATTTCAGAACAGAAAGTAAATAAGGCATGAGCACCATTGGCAGTGAAAGGGATGAACCCCAGCTCATCAATCACGACCAGGTTCAATTTCTGAGCAGTGGAAATCAATTTATGCAAGCGATGCTCATCCTGGGCAGAAATCACCTCATTGACCAAATTAGCTGCGGTCCAAAATCGCACTTTGTGCCCTTGACGACAGGCAGCCAGGGCCAGTGAAATCGCAAGGTGGGTTTTACCCAATCCTGGATTGCCGATAAAAATCAGTGTATTGCGGTTGAAAATGTATTCGCCACGGGCCAGGTCAAGAATGAGAGCTTTTGTTGAGACTGGGTAACACCGAAAAATCAAAATCAGCCAGTTCTTTGAGGACTGGAAAACGAGCTGCTTTGATGCGTCGCTCAATCCGGTTCTGATCTCGGCTGTTAATCTCTTGTTCAACCAATGCTTGTAAATAACGAATATGGTCGAGATTGTTGCGGGCGGCATCGGCTGCAAAGGCCTGATAATGTTTGATAAATGTTGGCAGCCTTAATTGACGCAGATATGTTTCAAGCAAGGGGCTGGGATTCATGGTTTGCTCCAAGTAAAAGATCATAAGTAGTCAAGTCGACAGATTGCTTTCCAATGTGAAGTAATTCGGGGAACGCCTGCAAATCCAGAGGGTGGTTTGGAAGATCGCATTCAAGCAGTCTGTACAATTGGTACTGTACACCATCCAGACTGGGCATATGATGATCAAGAGCGGCCTGAACAGCACGCTTTACCAAATCCTGAGGGTATTTTTTGTGCAACTGGAGGATGGCAATAAATTCCCGAACGCCTTGACTGTCACCGCGATCTTTACGTAAACAAGCCAGTAACTGCTCATAAACCGCTGGCCATTCGGGTCTCCACTGTCGGATGGGTTGAGCATGCTCAAATGCACCTGGTCTTTGTTCCAATAAATCCAGGTAATGTAAAGGATCAATGATATCTTGCCCTTTTTCAAAGCATCTTGGATGGGTTGCAATCACATCATCAAAAAAGAGAACCTCAATGCGGAATGCATAGGCACGCAAAACCAATTGGTGATCAGCATACTCAACCGGAACAGAATAATGATTATTATCATAGGGAACCTGGCTATAAGGGTTGGGTTTGACGGGTTTGGACTTATAGTATTGGCAATCCTTTGCAGGTAACGGCAACAGGCAGAGTTTTTCTGATTTCCATAATTCTGCCACGCTTTGTTCCTGACCACGAATATGACGGTGCACATTTTTCTGACACTTCTCCAGCAAGAATTGATTCAGTTCCTCGAAACTTTCCACCTCAGGAAGGGGCGAAAAGAAATTTCGCTGAATATATCCAACATCATTTTCCACGCCTCCTTTTTCATGCCCTTGTGCGGGGGTACAAAAGTGACTGTCAAATAGATAATGGCTGCGAAACGCTTGGAATGTCTGTTGTTCTTCTCGATTATGGCCCTCCAGGATGCGGAACACAGCGGTTTTTAAATTATCATAGGTAATTCGATAAGGCACGCCTCCGAAAAATTCAAACCCCCGTATGTGTGCTTCGAAGAAAGCCTCTTGCTTTTGAAAAGGGAATGCCATCACAAATCGAACACGGGAGTAATTCAGGCGCATTGCAAAAAACTGCACCTTTACCCTTTCCCCTTTCATCAGGATCGTTGCTTCTCCCCAATCCACTTGTGCATCCCGGCCCGGATCGAATGCCAGCGGTATATAGGCTTTTCCAATCTTCTTTTTTCGCCGCTCGCTGGACACATAATTTAGAACGGTGCCTTTACTACCACGGTAACCCTCTTCATAGATGAGTTCATAAATCTTGGCAGCCGTATAGCGCTGCTTTTTGGGTAATGTTTTGCTTTCTTCAATCAGTTCCCCTATTCGTTTTTTGAACGGACCTAACACTCGGGCTGGCCTTGGTTTGGTTAACTGATATTCCTCTGGTCTGGATTGATCGATTGCTTTGCGTACAAATCTACGCCCATGCCCATACCGCCTGCTGATTTCTCGGATGCTGAGTCCCTCAATATAGTAGGCTTTCCTGATGCGTTCGTAATCTTCCACCTTATTCATTCTCCTTACCTCCAGCATGATTTTTGCTGAAGATTCTAGTTTAAGGTGGGTGCATTTTCTAAATTAATTTCTCACCCTACTGGTATCATTTTAAATATTAATTAACACATATCCCAAGAATACTCTATTTTGAGCCGTTCAGATATTTCTTTTGGTGACCAT
>CAZCBW010000087.1:0-2480 GCA_964497065.1 uncultured Candidatus Brevefilum sp.
ATTTTCCCAAAGAACGGCTGGCATTATTCATCATTGTTTAGTGTGTCGATCACTTCTCTGATTTGTGTTTTTGGATCGGGCTTGCTGATGATGCCTTTTTCTTCCATCATATCGATCATACGGGCAGCACGGGTATAACCAATGCGCATTTTTCGCTGCAGCATTGAAATTGAAGCTTGTGATTCATGATGGACAATTTCAACGGCTTCTTTGAATTTCGGATCGAGGTCCTTTTCATCTTCGATTTCTTCCCATAAAGGCGCTTGTTTTAATGGGACACCTCGATTGGTGTGAAATGCCGCAGATTGATCAGGGCGTTCTGGTGCGCCTGGTGAAACAGTGAAGCTGCGCCAATAGGTCGTCAGACGATTTATTTCAGCGTCTGACACATAGGCTGTCTGGATTCGTACCGGGGCTGCTGCATCTGGTGCTTGAAAGAGCATATCGCCGCGGCCTAGCAAGCGTTCAGCGCCAGGCTGATCAAGGATCACACGACTATCCACTGATGAGGCAACGGCAAAAGCAATTCTGGCTGGAAAATTCGCCTTGATCAAACCTGTGAGAATATCGGTTGATGGACGCTGGGTCGCAATGATCAGGTGGATTCCAGTTGCTCGGGCTAATTGTGCCAAACGTGTAATGGCACGTTCAGTTTCGTCTGGCGCAAGCATCATTAAATCGGCCAGTTCATCGATGACCACCAGCAGATAAGGTAATTTTTTAGCCATCATTTGATCGCAATATGTATTGTAGTCTTTAATATTGCGGGTTTGGGTTTCTGAAAACTTCCGATAACGTATATCCATTTCACGGGTGATCCATTGCAAAGCACCAACCACATGCTCAGCATCCACAATCACTGGCGACAGCAAATGAGGAATACCGTTGTATCCTGTTAATTCAACTCTTTTGGGGTCTACCAACACCAACCGAAGTTCATCAGGGGTCAGGTTCAACAGGAAGCAAGTCAAAATATCGTTGATGCAGACTGATTTCCCTGCGCCTGTTGTTCCGGCAATTAACAAGTGGGGCATTGAGGTGAGATCTGCTGCGACGGCTTTGCCGGCAACATCTTTACCCAAAGCCATTTTTAATGGTGAATCCAGGTTTATAAAAATTGGACTGCGCATGATTTCATTTAAAGACACCAGTGAAATCTGATGATTGGGCACTTCGATGCCAATATACCCTTTTCCCGGCACCGGTGCCTGGATGCGGATGCGGGAGGCAGCTAATGCAAGGGCGAGGTCATCTGCTAATGAAGAAATTTTTGAAACCCGGACCCGTGTCTTTCCATTACGGGACTCGATAAAATCTGGTTCTACGCCAAACAATGTTACTGAAGGTCCTCGTTGGATGTCAACAATATGAGCTGGTGCACCAAATGATCGCAAAGTCTCTTCGATAACCCGGGCACGTTGGCGGTCATTATCACCATTGTCTGGCGCTTCTTTTGCCGGGTCTAGAATTTCATCGGGGTCTGGTAGAACCCAAACAGGTTGATGTGGTGCATGATTGTAATAGAGTTGATCGGTTTCCGATTGGCCTTCTGTTGTTGCTACATTTGTGGAAACTTTAGAGATAGGTTTATCTGGTTCAGAATCTCTTTGCTGGTGAATTTCTGTTTCCGGTTGGGTTATTTCATTTTTTTGTAAATATTCTTTGAGCGTGAAAAACAATTCCTTGATTTCGTTGATCAACAGGTTGAACACTATTCCAAACCATTTAACCAAGGTAGCCATTGCTAAATCGATTGTCAATACCAGCCCGATCAGCAGCCAGGCGATCAGGATGATATAGGTGCCAGGTTTCCCCAAGGCATGCTCGAGGCCAAGCTTGATGGCTGCTCCCAGATAGCCACCACCTCTGCCAAGCATGGTATCTGTTTCAGTGCCGTTAATGAATAGGTGAAACCATGCTGTGATATTTATAAATAAAAGGAACAATCCAATGACCTTTACTGGCGTTAGCGATGGCAGTTTTTCTTGATGCCTGAAGAGCATCCAGCTGCTTAAAGGAATCAAAAACACTGGCACCAGGAAAATACCCCATCCTAAACCAATCTTCAGGTTTTCGACCCACCATCCTGTAAAACTGCCATTTGTTTGGGTAAAGAGGCTGAGTAAGGTGATCAGTCCGATGGATAAGAAGAGAATTGCAAGAATATCGACACGTCTTTGAGGTACAATTGCCGCAACTTTATTCTGATTTCGGCGAGATTGTGATTTTCTTTTATTTTTTTTGACGTTCGTATTTTTAGATGTCCGTCTGGCCATCCAGAACTCCTGGTTTAAATTTAACTAAGAATGTTAAGTTTCGATTATAGCATAGCGTGATATTTTCACTAAAATAAAGTGTGTTCTCAGCCCTTGACCCACAGAAAAATTCAAGTATCATAATTTATTATCATTCAAATAATATTTTTAAAAATTTGGTTACTACTCAGCTTATGAAGAAATAGGGGGTGTGGTGTGGCGGCT
>CAZCBW010000088.1:0-2333 GCA_964497065.1 uncultured Candidatus Brevefilum sp.
ACCAGAAGTGCATCTGGAAACGGTAAGCGTGACACCTGCGGAGAATGCTCGGAAGGTCATTGATTACCTAATTGATACAGGCTATTTAATGGAATTTAATAATAATAAAGCTTAGGGTGAATTTTTAATATTTCAACAGATCAGTCTTTATTATAAAAATTTTTACGTTGGACAGGATCGCGTTTCATACCGGCCTCGATGATATCCATTAAGTTGTCAAGGCGCTGTTGAATTTCGTCATTATCCAATAAGTTATGGTCTTTATTTTGATTAGATTTTGATTCGTTATTTTTTAAGAAGTACCTTCCGAGATGGAAATATGTAATTTCAAGAAGGAATGTACCCAAATCTGTATCTAGCCAGGGGGTAATATTTCCGAATAAGATGCCTTGGCGAAGCAAGAGCTGAAACAAGTCTGAAATACCTGGGTGTTCATTCTGTTCGTTCTTGTCAGCATCGATTTTTTCTTCGATGAATGCACGATACAGGATCTGTGCATTTTTTGGATACAGATATTCAAATTGAATTGCTAAAAAGAACTGCCACCGTAGATAGCCAAATAGATCACTGGATGTATCTGGGCGAGGAAGATCCTCAGCCAGGTTATTTTTCTCTGCTAGGCTGACCTTAATTAAATAAAGATAGAGGTCATACTTATCGTCAAAATATTGGTAAAAACTACCTTTGGCTATTTCTGCTTGACGGACAATTTTGGAAATCGATGCAATTTGATAGGGGTTCGCAGCAAACTCATCAATTGCGATTGATAATATTTTGTTGTATTTATCCGTTGGCAGGTTGAAAAAAGTTTCTTTTGGCATGGCATACCAGCTATATTGTACTCGTTTGTCAGAATCCTTTGAGTATAATTGAAATGAAATCGACAATTATTAAAAGGATTAACTACATGACGAAAAAAATAGGCATCTTGACTGCTGGCAGTGACTGCCCTGGGATTAATGCGACCATCCGGGGGTTTGGGAAAGCCGCCAAACTTAACTTTGACATGGAACTGGTTGGGTTTAAAGATGGCTTTCGGGGATTAATTTCAAATCAGCTTGTAGACTTGAGCGGCGATTCCTTATCAAATGTGTTAACAGCCGGCGGTACAATCCTGGGGACCAGCAGAGAAGTTCCTCATATGGTTAAGGCGGGGAGTGACATTGTTGACAAAACGCAGGATGCTGTGGCAGTTTACAAGGAGCATAATCTTGATGGGTTGGTCTGTATCGGCGGGACTGAAACTCAGGAAGCTGGATTTCACCTGCAGCAGGCGGGTTTGAACGTCATCACACTGCCTAAATCCGCAGATAATGACGTCCCATTAACGGATGTCACAATTGGGTTTGATACAGCGACCGATATTGCGACTGAAGCCATTGACCGCCTGCACAGTACAGCCAGCAGCAATCACCGCATCATCATTATTGAGATCATGGGCCGTGAGGTGGGTTGGTTAACTCTGGGTGCTGGCATTGCTGCAGGGGCTGATGTGATCTTGATTCCAGAAATCCCTTATCAAATTGAAATTGTCACTGCTGCCATAAAGGAGAGGCAATCCTCTGGTAAGAATTTTAGTATCGTCGCAGTTGCAGAAGGCGCTTATTCAGCAGAGTTGGAGGCATTTTTCAACCGATCGATAAAAATCAATCGTAATGTGCATCATCAGGAATCAGCAGAATCAGGTAAAGAAAAGATGACCCAGCTCAAAAAGCGTTACAGCGGGGAGACATTATTGCTGGCAAACAGGCTGGAAGAGACAACAGGGATTGAATGTAGGATTACGATCTTAGGGCACTTACTTCGGGGCGGATCACCTTCGGCGAGTGACCGAATACTGGCAACCCAGTTAGGCACACGAGCAGCCAGCCTGGTTGATGTAGGTGAATTTGGCGTGATGGTGGCATTCCAAAATGGAGAAACAGTCTGTGTGGCATTAGGTGAAGTAATTGCGGGTGACAAACTCGTGCAAATGGACCATCCTTGGATCGTTGGCGCAAGGCAGGTGGGTACCATCCTGGGTGATTGAAGAAATTTTAAACGGTAGAAATTAAAGATATTTCCTTAAACTTTACACGAGAAAATAGAATTTTCAATATTTGGTTAAACCCAGGCTTGGGGTATGTTTATAAAGTCAAATTTTTGTCTTGTAATTATTTATTTGATTTTGGGAATGAAATCCACACCGCTTTATTATTAAAAAAAATTCGGATAAAATCTTATTCGATCAAATTCAATTAGAAGATAGAAGAAATAAACAGTTTATATGGAGGAAAAATTTATGATTGAAAAACATCGATGGCATGAATTAGGGCGGGATGATGTTTTTGAAA
>CAZCBW010000089.1:0-2246 GCA_964497065.1 uncultured Candidatus Brevefilum sp.
AGTGGGTGGTATAGGGCTCGAACCTACGACCTCCGCGATGTCAACGCGACGCTCTAACCAACTGAGCTAACCACCCGCAGATTTAAGCATTATACATTTAGCAGATATTAAAATCAAGGGTAATTACTCAGGTTGCACTACAACTGAAAGGTCGGGGGTGTTGTGTGGCGGCTCCGCCGCCACACAACACCCCCTATTTCTCCATAAGCTGAGTAGTAACAATCAAGGGCAGTATTGTGACATCCTCATTTGCTGAAATTCCCACCATTATCTCAACTGGCCGGGTAAATTAAATTCCTTGTCAGCATTGTATCACCATGCTAATATTATAAATAGTCTAGATTAATTATTCATACCCCACTTAATAAGGATAGCCTTATGTCCCAACTGTTTATCCCCGGGCCTGTAGATCTTGCACCGGAAGTACTGGAATCAATGGCCAAACCCATGATCCCCCACCGGTCACCAGAATTTGATGCATTATTTCGCAAGAATGAAGACCACCTGAAGAAAGCCTTCATGACCGAAACCCGCGTTTTTCAACCCCCATCCTCCCGTTCGGGTATGCAGGAAGCGGGCATTCGCAATTTTGTTCAAAAATCAATCTTATCCTGTGTGAACGGCGCGTTCAGTGAGCGATGGTATAAAGTCGCAATATCCAACGGCTGCGGCGATCTGAAGAATAAGACCTTCCGCATCGCCATAATGGGCGAAACCCAAATGCATCACATCGATGAACTGCTAGGTGCGTTTGACACCTTCATGAAAGAAATGTAAGCAAATCATTCAAGGAAAATCAACAGCCCGGTCATTGCTCACTTATAGCCCGGGCATTCTTTTCATTAGATTAAAGTAAGGCAGGTCGGTATGGCTGATCTTGTTAAAGTAAAACTGGAAAAAATGGTTTACGGCGGCGACTGCCTGGGCAGGCTCCCAGATGGTCGGGCAGTTTTCGTCCCCTTTGTGGTGCCGGGTGAAGTGGTCAATATATCAATCACTGAAGACAAAAAGCGATTTGCACGGGGCATCCCAATTGAACTGTTAGAACCCTCACCTGACCGCATCGCACCTCGCTGCCGCCATTTTACCGAATGCGGCGGATGCCAGTATCAGCACTTAAGCTATACGAAGCAGCTGGAAGTCAAAGAAGACGTGCTGAGAGACCAGCTTGAGCGCATTGCCAGGATAGAAAATCCGCCGATCCAGCCGATCATCCCCGCACCTGATCCCTGGGCATATCGCAATCATATCCAGTTTCATCTCAGCCAACAGGGTGAAGTGGGTTTCGTCCATGCAGACGGCGAACATCTGCTGATTATTGAGGAATGTCACCTGCCCCAGGATGCCATCAACCAGCTCTGGCCCCAATTAATTCTTGGTGCTGAAACTGGCGTGTACCGGTTGGGGATCCGGCAGGATTCCTTTGACGACCTGATGCTGATCATGGAGGGGGATGACCCCAGCCCGCCTGAATTCAGTGAAGACATCCCGGTCTCCGCTGTGTACACCCCGCCAGATGCCAGACTGACAGTTTTGGCTGGCGATGACCACCTCATTTTTTCTGTATTAGACCGACTATTTCAAGTTTCAGCCCGCTCGTTCTTCCAGGTCAATACAGCGGTAGCTGAAGAAATGATCCAGCACCTGTTGGAGAAGTTATCCCTTTCCAGCGAGATGAACGTTCTGGAGCTGTATGCCGGGGTGGGGCTTTTCAGTGCCTTCATCGCCCCGCATGTCAACACGCTGACAGCGGTTGAATCTTCCGGCTCAGCCTGTTTTGATTTTGCCGTCAACCTGGATGAATTTGACAACGTTTCACTTTACGAAGCTGAAGCTGAAAATGTGATGGCATCTCTGGAAATTCAACCAGATGTTTTGGTATTAGATCCGCCGCGAGCCGGCCTAGCAAATGCTGTGGTGGACGCGATTGGTGGTCTGCTCCCGGACCGAATTGCCTATATCTCCTGCGACCCGGCCACACTGGCCCGGGACCTGCGCAAACTGGTTGATAAGGGTTATCATCTCGAATCGGTGACACCCTTTGACATGTTTCCACAGACAGCACATGTTGAAAGTATCAGCACGCTGTATCGGTAATCGTATTAATCTATGTTAGCAATAAACTAAGATTTGAGGTTTTTCTGAATCTAAAGAAATTATACCTCTATAACCTAACTAGAAAAACTAATATATGACTCCACTGAAAAAACGACAGGACAATATTAGTCCAAATTATACCCTCGCGA
>CAZCBW010000090.1:0-2083 GCA_964497065.1 uncultured Candidatus Brevefilum sp.
CAGGGCAGTGATTGACCATGCATCCGCCATGGTGGATATACCAAAATCCTGTTTTTCATTTGTGCTGGACCATAGTGGTATTCTTGGCATTTATTACGGTTCGCCTGAAGAAACCTGGGAACATGCCAGAAAATTGAGTGCGCGGCACCATATCCGCCAGGTTGGTCAAACTTTTCAAAAAGTATTGGCTGTTTTACCCAAAAAATACAATGATATGTGGGTTGGCGGAAAAGGGATGTATAAAACAGAACCGGTTGTTGCTGATGGCGGTGAGGTGATCATCTATGCACCCCACATCACAGAAGTCAGCCGGACTCATGGCAAGGTGATCCGAGAAATTGGTTATCATGTCAGCGAATATTTCCTCAAACAATGGAACCAATTCAAACATTATCCAGGCGGGGTATTAGCCCATTCAACGCATATCAAAGGGATGGGGCATTTTGATGCCGTTACTGGCACGGAAGTCCCACGTATTTCAGTCAGCCTGGCAACAGGGATCGAAAAGTCTGTTTGTGAGGACCTCAACCTCAGCTACCGGGACCCTGCCTCAATCAAAATTGATGATTGGGTTGGCAGGGAAGATGAAGGCATCTTGGTGGTGGAAAACGCAGGTGAAATTTTATATCGAGTAAAATGAATGATCAGAAATCAGGTAACTACTCAGCTATTGAGGAAATAGGTGGTGGTGTTGTATGGCGGCTACGCTGCAACACAACACCACCGCCCTTTCAGTTGCAGGGCAGCCTGAGCAGTTACGAAATCAGAATGAATCAGGAGTGAAGTCGATGAAAAAAGCGCAAATTGCTGTGGTGGGTATGGGTGTGATGGGCCAAAACCTCGCATTGAACATAGCCGATAAGGGATATACAGTTGCTGTTTACAACCGGACAAGTTCAACCACTGAAGAATTTATTCAGCAGCATGAAACACAAACCAATTTGATCGGTGTTTACACCTACGAAGAAATGGCATCAACATTGGCATTGCCCCGAAAAATCCTTTTAATGGTCAAAGCCGGCTCTGTGGTTGATGCGGTTATCCAGGATTTGCTGCCCTCTTTGGATGCCGGGGATATCATCATCGACGGCGGCAATTCATTCTTCGAGGATACTGAGCGCCGGTTTAAATCATTGGCTCAAGAGGGGATTCATTTTATGGGTTCCGGCGTTTCTGGCGGAGAAGAAGGTGCCCGGTTCGGCCCCAGTATTATGCCCGGCGGCAGTCAACCAGCATGGGATGCAATCGAGGAAATATTTAGCGCTATTGCTGCAAAAGCTGAGGATGGTGAACCCTGTGTGGATTACATGGGCGAGCGGGGTGCAGGCCATTATGTCAAAATGGTTCATAATGGAATCGAATATGCTATCATGCAGATGATCGCCGAGGTCTATGACCTGTTACATCGCGGATTGGGGCTGACTAATTCGGAACTGGGTGAAATTTTCACCCGCTGGAATGAAGGGCCATTGGCTTCATACTTAATTGAGATCACTCGGGATATTTTTAAGACCCATGATCCTGAAACGGGCAATCCGATATTAGATGTGATTTTAGACGAGGCAAAACAAAAGGGTACCGGCAAGTGGACCAGTCAGAATGGTCTGGATTTGGGAGTGCCGACCCATGTGATCAACGCTGCTGTTTCCAGTCGGATCGTTTCAGGTATGAAGGATGAACGGATTGAAGCAAGTAAGGTGATGCTTGGACCCAAGGCTGTGTTTAATGATGATGTGAATCAGATGGTAGATGCTGCTGAAGCCGCTTTGTTTGCCGGTGTTGTCCTGAGTTATGTGCAGGGTTTTGGCCTGATGCAGCAAGCATCACAGGCGTATGACTACAATCTGGACTTGGAGAAGGTCGCCAAAATTTGGCGTGCAGGCTGTATTATCAGGGCCGAATTGCTGGAAGATATCCGCAAGGCTTATCAAAAAAATGAAAAGCTAAACAATCTGCTCTTTGATGATTATTTTGGTGAGGTTGTGACCCGCCGCCAGGGTGCACTGCGCTATGTGATTACTTCGGCAATCGGGATGGGAATCCCAGTCTATGCCTTGAGCGCAGCCCTCAGCTATTTTGATGC